>PAXL01000005.1 GCA_002714465.1 Gemmatimonadota bacterium
GAATCGAAGCCCCGGTAAACGGCGGCCGTAACTATAACGGTCCTAAGGTAGCGAAATTCCTTGTCGGGTAAGTTCCGACCTGCACGAATGGCGTAACGATCCGGGCGCTGTCTCAACGTGGTTCTCAGTGAAATTGAAATAGCGGTGAAGATACCGTTAACCCGCAGCAAGACGGAAAGACCCCGTGAACCTTTACTGCAGCTTGGCAGTGGATTCGGGAAGAGCTTGTGTAGGATAGGTGGGAGGCTTAGAAGTCGGTGCGCTAGCGCCGGTGGAGCCGTCCTTGAAATACCACCCTGGTTTTTTCGGAATTCTAACCTCGTCCCGTGATCCGGGACAGGGACCCTGCCTGGTGGGCGGTTTGACTGGGGCGGTCGCCTCCCAAAGCGTAACGGAGGCGCGCAATGGTTCCCTCAGAGTGATTGGAAACCACTCGTAGAGTGCAAAGGCATAAGGGAGCCTGACTGCGAGAGAGACATCTCAAGCAGGGACGAAAGTCGGTCTTAGTGATCCGGTGGTTCCTTGAGGAAGGGCCATCGCTCAACGGATAAAAGGTACTCCGGGGATAACAGGCTAATCGCGCCCAAGAGTTCACATCGACGGCGCGGTTTGGCACCTCGATGTCGGCTCATCGCATCCTGGGGCTGNAGCAGGTCCCAAGGGTNTGGCTGTNCGNCANTTAAANNGGTACGNGANCTGGGTTNAGAACGTCGTGAGACAGTTCGGTCCCTATCTGCTGTGGGCGTAGGAAACTTGAGGAGAGCTGTTCTTAGTACGAGAGGACCGGAATGGACGAACCTCTAGTGTACCAGTTGTCTCGCCAGAGGCACCGCTGGGTAGCTATGTTCGGAAGGGATAAGCGCTGAAAGCATCTAAGTGCGAAGCCCACTCCAAGATAAGGTTTCCCGTGGCTTCGGCCACCTGAAGGCTCCTTGAAGACCACGAGGTCGATAGGTCGCAGGTGTAAGCACAGCAATGTGTTCAGCCGAGCGATACTAATCAGCCGTGAGGCTTGATCATTTTCAAACATATGTTCAGCAGATCGCTCCTATGATCTGTGCAGGACCAAAGCACAGAGTGCTCGGTGTTTGTCACAACATACCCGTATTCAGGGCAACGCTGTCGCGTTGCCGACGAGTTGGCCTAGGCCGACTNCCAAAGTATTTTTCCTGGTGGCTATAGCGGAGGGGTCACACCTCTTCCCATTCCGAACAGAGAAGTTAAGTCCTCCTGCGCCGATGGTACTGCTTGGGTGACCTTGTGGGAGAGTAGGTCGCTGCCGGGATTATCTACGAGACGCCCGATCCTCAATTTGAGGGTCGGGCGTCTTCTGTTACGATTATGTGGTCATGTTGCTTGACCTTGCGATCAGTGGGCCCTTAATTAGGCCGCTTTAAGAAACACAATTGAAGCCCTAAAATCGAACAGATTCTGGACCTCACGTAGAAGGAGAACGACCGTGAGCAGCCACTCCCCTGACAAGATTCGTAACATCGCTCTGGTTGGCCATAGCGGAACGGGCAAGACGTCGGTTGCTGAGGCCATGGCCTTCTCAGCCGGCGTCACTAACAGACTAGGTAGTGTGGATGACGGGACGACGCTTTCTGATTTTACAGATGCCGAAAAAGAGCGGAAGATCTCGATCTCAGCTTCGCTTGTGAGTTGCGATTGGAAGGATAAAAAGGTGAACATCGTCGATGCGCCGGGATATGCGGACTTCATCGGCGACGCCAAAGCCGCGCTTTGGGCGGTGGACAACGCGGTCATCGCGGTGCACGCACAAGCCGGGGTTGAGGTCGGGACAGACAAGGCTTGGGCGTTCTCGGAGGAATATGGACGTCCCGTCCTGTTCCTGATCAACCACGCGGACAAGGAACAAGCCGATTTCGANGGGACACTCGCGACGCTCCAAGACCACTTCGGAGTCGGAGTCGCCCCTCTGCAGATTCCCGTGAATCCGGGCCTCGGGTTCAACCAGATTGTCGACGTCCTCCACAACAAACTTCATACGTACTCCACAGACGGCAGTGGCAAGTCAAAGACCAGCGACGTACCGGACGATCTGCAGGATCAGGTTGCGTCGATCCGCGAACAACTTGTCGAGGCGATCGCCGAGGGTGATGACGAGCTGCTTGAGAAGTATCTCGAAGAGGGGGAGCTGTCTGATGAAGAGGTCGCCGAGGGTCTTAAGAGTGGTATCGCTTCAAGGGCCGTCAAGCCGGTCCTATGTGCGGCTGCGTCGAACAACATTGGGATCGACCTTCTGCTGGAGTTCATAGGCGATGAGATGCCGTCTCCCGCCGACGTTGGCACCGCGAAGGGCAAGAAGCTGGGAGGAGACGAGGAAGTATCCATGGCCGCTGATGCGACCGGCCCTCTGGCTGCCGTTGTCTTCAAAACAATCTCTGAGTCGGTCGGAGATCTGTCGTACGTCCGTGTTTTCTCCGGTGATCTCAAGTCCGGCCAGGACACACACAATGCGACTCTCGATCAGTCCGAGCGAGTCGGTCAATCGTATTTCCTCTGCGGCCACAACAGGTCTGATGCTGATTCCATCGGGCCAGGAGACATGGGTGCTCTGATTAAGCTCAAGGACACCCATACCGGTAACACGTTGACGACAAAGACCGGGGGGGTGATCGTGCCGCCGGTCGAATTTCCCAGTCCGCTGATCCGAATCGCAGTTGAGCCAAAAGCGCGCGGTGACGAGGAGAAGATCGGCATCGGACTCCACCGGATCCACGAGGAGGACCCGAGCTTTCTGTCGGGATACGATCCCGAGCTCAAGCAGATCATCGTTCAGGGACAGGGCGAGCTTCATCTGACTGTTGTGCTTGGCAAGCTTAAGCAGAAATTCGGAGTCGAGGTTGAGACAATAGAGCCGAGGATCCCTTATCGTGAGACGATTGTGGGCAAGGCGGAAGGGCACCACCGTCACAAGAAGCAGTCCGGTGGTCGGGGACAATTTGGCGAGGTATATCTGCGAATCGAGGCAAAGACGCGTGGCGATGGATACGAGTTCGAGGATGCTGTCGTAGGCGGCAACATCCCCAGAAACTTCATCCCTGCGGTGGAGAAGGGGATCGTCGAGACGCTGGATGAGGGGCCGCTCGCCGGTTACCAAGTCGTCGACACGAAGGTGACGGTGTATGATGGATCCCATCACCCGGTCGATTCGTCGGAAATGGCCTTCAAGATGGCGGGATCGCAGGCTTTCCAGAAAGCATTTCTGGGTGCGAAGCCGATCCTGCTCGAGCCGATCTATTCGATCGAGGTAAAGGTACCAGAACCGTATATGGGCGAGGTCATGGGCGACCTCAACTCACGACGTGGCCGGATCCAGGGCATGGATCCGGATGGGAACTTCCAGATCGTTCGTGCGGAGGTCCCGCTTGCCGAGCTCTACAAGTATTCCACGTCCCTGCGCTCGATCACGCAGGGGACCGGTGACTACTCGATGTCGTTGTCGCACTACGAGCAGGTCCCCCACGAACAGACAGAGAAGATCGTCGCGGAATCGAAGAANGAGATCGAGGCGGTCGAGGCCTGACATAGCCCAGATAATTGCAACATCAGGGAGGCGGTGTCCATAGGGCGCCGCCTTTTTTGGTATCGGAATGGGTAAGCGAAAGCGAGACAGAAGCGGACGATACGTCAGTCGAGGAGGAGATAAGCTGGATCGCGCCTTC
Source organism: Gemmatimonadota bacterium (assembly GCA_002714465.1). Next base: position 3,690 of record PAXL01000005.1, read on the forward strand.
GACAGCTTTGGTATTGATCCGAAAGGGATGGTTGCTGCTGATCTGGGTGCGAACGTCGGTGGGTTCACGGATTGCCTGCTCCAGCGGGGAGCCAGCAAGGTCTACGCGATCGAGACCGGTTATGGCGTCCTTGAGTGGAAGCTTCGACAGGATGAGCGTGTCGTGGTGATGGAACGGACCAATGCCCTTCACGTTGAGCTTCCCGAACCAGTGGATATCGTCGTTGCCGACGTCGGTTGGACGTCTTTGCTCAGGTATGTGCCCAAAACGCTCGATCTGTTAAAGACCAACGGACTCTTCGTCGCCCTTCTGAAGCCTCAATACGAGGCAGATCGCTCGGAACTTATAGATGGGTATGTAGACGACAAGACGGCAGACAGGGTGGTAGCGGAGGTGGCAGACCGCCTTGGAGAAGCTGGTTGCAGCGTGGATGCGGTGGTGGATCCTGGACTCGAATCGAGGGGCAGGAATCCTGAGCGGTTTGTGCTGATTTCTCCGTCCTTGTAAGGGGCTTTCGTATTGCCCGCCCAAACCCTTCTTGCTAAATTATCAATCAGTTACGATAAATCGATCACGCTGCAACGGAGTCGATGAAAGCGCATGGCCGGCCACTCCAAATGGGCGAACATCAAACACCGCAAAGGGCGTCAGGATGCTGCGCGGGGGAAGCTTTTTACAAAGCTGATCCGCGAGATTACGGTCTCTGCACGTGAAGGCGGAGGTGACGAAGATGCTAACCCCCGGCTGAGGGCGGCTGTCCTGAATGCGAAGTCCGAGAACATGCCGGCGGCCAACATCGATCGGGCGATCAAAAAGGGTATAGGCGAGCTCGAAGGCGAGTCTTTCGAGAGCGCCGTGTTCGAGGGGTACGGTCCCGGTGGCGTAGCGCTTTTTGTTGAGACCCTTACGGACAACCGAAATCGAACGGTGTCCGAGGTTCGGCACTTATTCGGTAAGTACAACGGCAACATGGCCGAGGTCGGCGCCGTTGACTGGATATTTGACCAGAAAGGCCTGATTGTAGTTCCTAAGGAAGTATCCGACGAAGAGACCGTGATGACCATTGCGCTGGACGCGGGTGCGGATGACCTCGTGGAAGGTGACGAAGAGTTCGAGGTCTACACGCCGCTCCAGTCGTTCGACGCTGTCCGCAAGGCCCTCGAAGAGAACGAAGTCACAGTTGCTCGTGCTTCCTTGACCCGCATTCCCCAGAACAGCGTACCGGTTGAGGGCAAAACCGCAGGGCAGCTGATCCGTCTGCTCGAAGCACTCGAAGACCAGGATGACGTTCAGAGCGTCTATGCCAACTTTGAGATGGATGACGGTGAGCTGGCTGAACTTACTGCCTGATCGTCTTCTTCTTTCTACTTCACCTCTCTCCCTGACCCAGTCGGCGGTGTGCACGCTTCGGAAAGGACTCCCACCTTGACGATACTCGGGATCGACCCCGGCAGTGTTGTGACAGGGATCGGTGTTATCGCTCAGCAAGGACGCCGAATGCGCTTGGTCCACGCTGGTTTTCTTCGGGCAGAGGTCAAGGAACCGTTCCACGAGCGACTCCTGTATCTGCACAAGGCGCTGGACCAGCTTCTCCAAGACCATGAGGTGGACGAGGTCTCCGTCGAAACACCGTTCTACGGTGTGAACGTGAAGTCCCTCATGCAGATGTGTCACGCACGTGGCAGTCTCCTTGCCGCTGTCGCACGGCACGGCATTCCTGTCCATGAGTATGCGCCACGAGAGATCAAGAAGGCGGTGGTCGGGAACGGTAACGCGTCCAAGGAGCAGGTTGTATTCATGGTCAAGCAGGCGCTTAAGGATGCCGTGTTCGAAGAAGACTGGCCACTCGACGTGACGGATGCGATCGCAACCGCACTCTGTCGAGCGCATCGTCTTGGCAACCGTGTTGTCGGCGTCGACGACGGATCGACGGTCTCTTTTGCTGACAGATTGATTGCTGCAGGAGCCACAACAGAGGCCGCTCGCAGAGCACAGAGAGGTGTCAGGTGATCGACTTTGTCGAGGGTGAACTTGCCGCGTTTTCACCGACCCATCTTGTCGTGAACGTGGGCGGTATCGGTCTGCACCTGAGCATCCCGCTTTCCAGCTTCGATACTTCCAAACAGCAGGGCGAAAGAGTCCGCTACCTCACGCATCTTCACGTACGTGAAGACATTTTCGCTCTCTATGGTTTCGCGACGGAAGCAGAGCGCGCGCTGTTCCGAATGCTGATCGGTGTGTCCGGAATCGGTCCGCCTATGGCGCAGAAGGTCCTGTCCGGAATCTCGTTGGGCGACTTTATCGATCTCGTAGAGACAGGAGATGCAAAGGGGCTCACACTGATCAAGGGAATCGGGACGAAGACGGCGCAGCGTCTTGTGCTGGAGTTGAAGGATCGTGTCGGCGATATTGCCGCCGGAGATCGGTCGAACGGCAAACCTGACAGCGAGCCTTCGTCAATCGTTGGCGAGGCGACGGCAGCCTTGATTGGGCTTGGCTCAAACCCTGGGCAAGCCAGACGGATCGTCGAGCAGGTCGCAGAAAACGGCGACCTGACGGTTGAAGAGATCATCAAAGAGGCACTACGGAATATCTGATGGATGAGGTGACGGGCTCGGACCATCAGGATGAACGACTTGTGGATCCGCACGGGTGGGCCAGCGAGGCGCGGGATCAAGAGTCCCTGCGTCCGGCAAGGTTCTCGGAGATGGTCGGGCAGCGCAAGCTAATGGAGAAGCTGAGGATCGCCGTCGAGGCTGCCTGTCAGCGAGAGTCGGCGATGGACCACGCCCTGGTCTACGGTCCGCCCGGTTTGGGCAAGACGACGCTTGCTTATGTTATCGCGAATGAGCTGGGTGTCGAAGTCAGAGTGACGTCTGGGCCGGTTCTGGAGCGACCGGCGGATCTGGGCGGACTGCTGACGAACCTTGGGGAGCGGGACGTCCTGTTTATCGACGAAATCCACCGTATGAACCGGGTCGTGGAAGAGCATCTCTACTCGGCGATGGAGGATTTCGCGTTAGATATCATGATTGACAGCGGCCCAAGCGCTAGATCGTACCGAATAGCTTTGGAACCGTTTACTCTAATCGGCGCGACCACTCGTCTGGGCCTTCTCTCAGAACCGATGCGGTCTCGTTTTGGCATGATCGACCGTCTGGATCTGTATGATGTGGACGATATCGGTTCTATTGTCACACGCGCGGCCGGTATCCTTCGCGTCCAGATCGACCCGGAAGGTGCCCATGAGATCGCTAGCCGCTCGAGAGGAACACCCCGAGTCGCAATCCGCCTGCTCAAGCGTGCGCGGGACTACGCAGAAACGAGGGCCGAAGGTGTTGTCAGCCAGAGCGTTGCTCGGGATGCTCTCCAGCTTCACGAGATCGACGCTACAGGACTGGACGAGATGGATCGTCGGCTGTTAAGCCTGATGGCGGAGAAGTTCAGCGGCCGTCCGGTCGGGCTGAAGAGTATCGCGGCGGCTCTGGGTGAGGAACCGGACACGATCGAAGATGTCTACGAGCCGTTTCTGATACAGGAAGGCTTCCTGATGCGAACCCCGAGCGGTCGCCAGGTCACACCCAGGGCATACGAACACCTCGGAATCACGCCCCCCCAGGACCAGATGCGTCTGCTGTAGGATGATAGTACTCGGCATCGAAACCGCCACACCTGTGTGTTCTGTTGGGCTGGTCCGTGATCAGGATGTTCTGGCAGAAGTATCGGAAGATGCGGGTCGCCGCCATTCGGTTGTGCTGGTGGACATGATCGACCGCGCACTTGAGGATGTGCCTCTGAGCCGGGACAAGATCGAGGGTGTCGCGATATCTTCTGGACCCGGCTCGTTCACTGGGTTGCGGATCGGTATGGGGCTTGCCAAAGGCATCTGTCTCGCTTCGGATATTCCGCTGGCTGTCGTTTCCACGCTCGAGGGGCTGGCCGCCGCCTCCGGGGTTACCGACACGATGATTTGTGGGTGTCTCGACGCCCGACACGATGAGCTCTATTCAGGCATCTACCAATCGGGCAGTTCCGGGCTGTGCTCGGTGCAGGCTGACGAAGCAAGGTCAGTCCAGGACCTGATCGCGAAGCTCGGTCCGGACACGGTTGTGGTGGGATACGACATCGAGCCCTATGAACAGCGCTTCCTTGACGTAGGACTGACTGTTCGTCCCTCTGTCGTGCCTAGCGGAGCTGCTGTGGCGTATCAGGGGCATCAGAAGTTGCGTGCCGGACAGGCGACGCCGATCGATCAGGCCGCCCCGAATTACTGCAAGAAGTCACAAGCCGAGCGTCTTCGAGAAGGAATCAGCGCGTGATGCCGCCTGCAGTCGAGATGATGAAAGACCTCGGCTTTACGGACATGGTAGCCGATGACATTGCTGAAGTGCTGGAGATCGAGTCGGTTTCGTTCTCGAATCCCTGGCGTGATCAGGATTTCCACTACGCGCTCAACAGAGACGGGGGAGTGGCGAGGATCTGTCGAGTCCAGGATGTTGTCCTTGGATATGCCGTGGGTTTCAGAACCGGCAGCGAGTTCCATCTGGCCGATTTCGCGGTCAGACCCGAGTGCCAACGCCGTGGGCACGGGGCTGCTCTGCTCCAAATTCTGATTGCCGAGACCGAGTCCACATCCGAGGCAATCACGCTTGAAGTTCGGCGGTCTAACCAGGTAGCTGTTCGAATGTATACTCGCGCCGGCTTCCAGACTGTGGCGATTCGCCAGGATTACTACAGCCATCCGAGAGAGGACGCGCTCGTGATGGTGAAGGCTCTCTCCGGTAAGCTCTCTGAATGGGTCGCTAGAGCCCTCTCACGGGCCTCGGGAATGGGCTAAAGTCATTGACGTATAAAGGGTTTAGGGTTAATTTCACTCGCAGCTGATGCGACCTCGCTGAACACGTTTTCCTTCGTCAAATACTGTCCTCAGATTGCTCCTCGATGGCGTGTAATCTGCGAAATGCACTTCGACACAACCCCGTAGTCGTCGAGCCCCACTCAGCGTCCACTAAAGCAATCTTAACCTTGTCTAAAAGCCAGGCCGGAACGTCGGCCGAGGAGAGCCCGTGCCGATAGGTGACCTAGTTGGACAGGGGCCTGTCTCCAGCCGGCTGCGGCACCTGGTGGTCACTGAGCGGATTCCGCCTGCCGTCCTTATCTGCGGACCCACCGGTTCCGGGAAGACGGCTGCTGCATTTGCCCTGGCGCGGTCACTGCTCTGCACTGGCGACCGTTCATCGGTTCCGTGCGAGTCGTGCGACAATTGCAATCGCACCCGGAACATGACACATCCGGATCTGCACGTGAAAATCCCGATGAAGAGCGTGAAAGGCAAACCCCCTCCGCTGGTCGATCAGCAGGCAAGAGCGCTCGAGGCTATTCAGGATCCCTATGGGTATGCGCTCCCGGAGCCAAACGACAACATCGCGGTCGACACGATCCGAGATGTGATCAACCAGTTTTCGAAGGCGAGCTTCCAGGGCGGACGGCGCATCTCGGTCGTTCTTAGGGCGACACAAATGATGCCTGCGGGGGCCAACACCATGCTGAAGACGCTGGAGGAACCACCAGAAAATGCGATGATGATCCTGACCGCACCCTCGCTCGACTCCCTGCTTCCTACGATTATTTCGCGTTGTCAGCTTTTCAGGCTGGGTCCAGCGAATATACAGGAGCTTGCGGCGCATCTGCAGGAGAAGCGGGGTCTTAGTCGTGAGAATGCTGAGTTCATATCGGAGCTGTCGGGCGGGAACACGCGGGAAGCTCTGAGCCTTGCCTCAGACGAAGCGTATATCTTGCAGGATAGGGCATTCCGTATCGTGAAGGCACTCCTCAGTGGACGAGAGTCGCAGACTTTTATGAAACTGGAGGAATTTTCGCAGGCAAAAGCAGAAGTTTTTGAGGTCCTCAAGTACGTTGAGGTCTGGATTCGAGACGTTCTACACTTCCGGGTCTCCGGTCTTGATCACATTGTGAATAAGCATAGAGTCGAGGACGTCGAGCAGCTCGAAAATCAGATGTCCAACGAGACGATCATTGTGCTGGCAGAGGAGATCGAGCGGGTTCGGGAAATGAATATTCGCAATGTCAATCTGCAACTCAGTCTGACGGAACTCTGGCGACAGGCCCGATCGGCAGCACTTGTTGAGAGCGTGTAGAGTGGGATCATTCTATATCACAACACCAATTTACTACGTAAACGACGAGCCGCACCTTGGTCACGCTTACACGACGGTGATGGCGGACGTCCTGTCTCGGTTTCATCGTATGATGGGGGATGAGGTGTTCTTCCTGACGGGGACAGACGAGCACGGGCAGAAGGTCGAGCAGGCCGCAAGGGAGCGCGGTCTCGACCCTCAGACGCACGCGGACGAGATGGTTGTGCGCTTTCAGAATCTCTGGAAGCGACTGAACATCTCGAACGATGACTTCATTCGGACGACCGAGGATCGCCACAAGCAGGCGGTGCAGAAGATCCTGCGGCGGATCTACGATGCAGGAGAGATCTACGAGGATGAATACGAAGGTTGGTACTCGGTTCACGACGAGCGGTTCTGGACGGAGAAGGATCTCGTAGACGGCAAGGATCCGCTGAGTGGACGAGAAGTCATCCAGATCGTCGAGCGTAACTACTTTTTCAAGATGTCGAAGTATCAGGACTGGTTGATCGATCATATCCAGACCCATCCTGATTTTATCAGGCCGGAGACGAGACGGAACGAGATTCTTGGGTTTTTGAGACAACCGCTGGGCGATCTCTGTATTTCCAGACCCAAGTCCAGGCTGTCTTGGGGTGTCGAGATGCCCTTCGATTCGGATTATGTGACCTACGTATGGTTCGATGCGTTGATCAACTACATCACGGCGCCAGGATATCTGCGTGACGATAGGCGGTTCGATTCTTGGTGGCCGGCATCTTGTCACCTGATCGGGAAGGATATTCTGACCACTCACTGTGTCTACTGGCCGACGATGCTGAAGGCAATGGGTGTCGAGCTTCCGGAGACCGTGATGGGGCACGGTTGGTGGATGGTGGATGAGCAGAAGATGAGCAAGTCGCTCGGAAACGTAATCAAGCCGCTCGAGCTGGCGGACAAGTATGGCGTCGATCCGTTCCGGTATTTTCTGGCGCGTGACATGGTGCTCGGTCAGGACAGCAGCTTCAGCGAGACAGGCTTTATTTCGAGATATAACTCCGAGCTGGCGAACGACCTCGGTAACCTGCTGAACCGGTCGGTTGTGATGGCGGATCGTTACCTTGACGGAGTGGTGCCCGAAATTGATCTGAGTGCACCCACCGTTGAAACGCTGAAGAAGATAGCTGAAGAAACCCGGGAGGCGATTCGCGAGCTACTTCCAAGGCTCGACACCTCCCGCATTCTCGAGACCGTGTGGGTACTTATCCGAGAGGCGAACCGGTTTGTGGAGGCACAGGCCCCATGGGCACTTGCGAAGGATGATTCGAAACGGCAAGAGCTTGAGGAGACGGTCTATGGGCTTCTCGAAGTGATGCGCCAGGTATCAATTTGGGTATGTCCGGTGATGCCTGAGCGTGCACAGACGATGTGGGAGCAGCTTGGGCTGACGGGCACGGTGCCTGCCTGTCGGATAACAGACCTTGAATGGGGTGGTCTGCCGCCCGGAGGCAAAGTGAAACTAGGTGATCCTGTATTTCCGAGGATCGATTCAGTCGACCTGGAGGAAGAGGGGTCGGTAAAGCAGGCGAAGGAGCAGAAAGTGACGAAAGAAACGGAAGACGAGAAGGACGACAACGTGATCACTTTTGACGAATTCCAGAAGCTCGACTTGAGAGTAGCAAAAATTCTGGAGGCGGAACGTGTCGAAGGCGCGGACAGGTTGCTCAGATTGCAGATTACGATAGGGACGGAGGAGCGTCAGATCGTTGCGGGCGTGGCACAGCACTACGATCCAGCGGATCTTGTCGGCCGCCAGATCGTCGTTGTGGCCAACCTGGTGCCCGCGAAAATCAGGGGTGTCGAATCCCAAGGCATGCTCCTTGCCGCTTCTGGTGACGAGGGTCTCGCCCTGCTGCGTCCCGATACGGAGATGCCTCCGGGATCGCGAGTAAGCTGACCTAAGATGCTGGTCGATACGCACGCTCACCTGAGCTTTCCCCAGCTTCTAAAGGAACGAAAAGATGTGATCGCCCGCTCGCTCGAGGCTGGTGTCATACGTATCGTGGACGTCGGAACCAACCTTGACACGAGCCGAGCTGCTGTGGAAGGAGCGCACAAGTATCCGTCCGTATATGCGAGTGCGGGCTTCCATCCGCACGACTCAGAGGTCGCAGATGAAGCCGGGATGAAAGTTGTCCAAGACCTGCTTCGAGAAGAGCGTGTAGTCGCCGTGGGCGAGACGGGGCTGGATTTCTACCGAGATTATGCACCGCACGATCTTCAGGAATCCCTGTTCCGAGGACACGTCGAGCTGGCACTCGAGACAGGTCTGCCGTTGATTCTTCACAGCCGCGGTGCCGAGGACCGTGTGATTGAGATCCTCGACGAGACGGGCGCGGGACGTGTCGGTGGCGTACTGCACTGTTTCGGTGGCACGACGCGGCAAGCGATTGCGGCGATCGAGATCGGCTTCCACGTCGGCCTTGGCGGAACGGTGACATTTAAGAACTCCGGGAGTATGGAGGTTGCTCTCGGGATTCCTCGTGACCGGCTGGTGCTCGAGACGGATTGCCCGTATCTCGCACCGGTTCCCCATCGGGGGAAGCGGAATGAGCCGGCCTACGTCTACGACATTGCCTCTTCAATCGCGGAACGCGCCGAAACAACCGTCGATGCGATTGCGGGTGAGACGACCAGAAACGCTGAACGTCTTTTCAAGCTTGAGGCCTAGGTGTCAAGACGACGACTCGGTCAGCATTTCCTTAATGATTTTAGCGTGATCCACCGGATCGTTGAAGCAGCTGAACTCGAACCGACAGATCACGTTTTCGAGATTGGTCCCGGGAAGGGCGCGATTTCGTATCCGCTCGCGGGCACTGGGGCTTCGGTAACGAGTCTGGAGCTGGACGAAGCCTTGGCTGCAGGGCTTGAAGAACGTGCACCGAAAGGGCTTCGTGTCGTCAGGGGAGACGCACTGACGACGGATTACCCTTCGCTCTTGTCCACGCGGGTGCGGGCAAAGAGCGTTCTGGTGGCTAATCTGCCCTACCGGATTACAGGGGCGCTGCTGGAGCGTATCTTGGAGGCAGGTTGCTGGGACCGTGCTGTGTTGATGGTGCAGAGAGAGGTCGGACGCAGGCTGGCTGCCGAGGTCGGGTCGAAGGATTATGGAATCCTGACCGTCGCAGCGAATTTACGATCCACGGTGGAGTATCTGTTCTCCGTTCCTCCGGAGAGCTTTAAGCCGCCACCCAAGGTTGTCTCTTCCGTTGTCCGTCTGCGGTTTGGAGAGCGAGTCGAGATCGGTGACGAGAAACTCTTCTTTCGTATCGTACGGACCGCGTTTCAGCAAAGGCGAAAGATGCTTCGCAACTCTCTTGAATCTGCGATCGATGGATCCGTCGAGGATGTCCTAGGTGCGGCTTCCGTGGACCCGCAGACGAGACCGGAGAACTTGTCAGTCGAGGCGTTTGAGCGAATATGCCGCACATACACCCATCTGAAGAGTCGATCCCGTGGCGAATGAAGAACCGGTCTTTGAGCGTCGGGTCGAGCCGAGATGGATCATGGCGAGTCGTCCCAAGTCCGACCTGCTCGACCTGTTCAGGTCTGAGCTGCAGGTTCCGAACGTGATGGCGAAGATCCTGATCAATCGTGGCATCGAGTGCGTAGATCGAGCCTGTGAGTTCCTATATCCTTCGCTCGATGATCTGATCGATCCGTTCAAGATGGCTGACATGGAGAAGGCGGTTGATAGGATCTGGAAGGCCATCCACGCCAAGGAGAAGATCATGGTCCATGGGGACTACGACGTGGATGGGGTGACAGGGACGTCTCTGCTCGTGCGGTCGATCGGACATCTTGATGCCGATGTATCGTTCTACATCCCGAATCGGCTGGAGGAAGGTTACGGGATCTCGAAAGAGGCGATCGATACTTGCGGCGAGCGCGGCGTAACGCTCCTGATTTCGGTAGACTGTGGGATCACGGCCGTGGAGGAGACGGACTACGCGCGCGAATGTGGTGTCGATGTAATCATCACGGATCACCATCAGCCAGGTGAACTGCCGAACGCGGTTGCTGTAGTGAACCCGAAAAGACCCGATTGCGACTATCCGTTCAAGGAACTTCCGGGTGTCGCGCTGGCCTTCAAGCTTGCCGATGCGCTGTATCGATTCCGGGAGCTTGATCCGGCGCCTGTCTACGATAATCTTGACCTGGTTGCGCTCGGCTGTGCTGCCGATATAGTACCTCTTGTCGGCGAGAACCGGATCCTTGTGGCGCATGGCCTTCTGGGGATCGAGAGGACGCAGAACCTGGGGCTTAGGGCGCTGCTTCGCAAGTTGAACCTCGAAGGAAAGCAATTAGGGACGGGACAGCTGATATTCGTCCTCGCGCCGCGTATCAACGCTCTGGGTCGGATGGGGAGCGCGCTCGAAGCTGTGACGATGCTGACGACGGAGGATTCGGACAAAGCCATGGCCATTGCGAATATCTTAGAGGAGCAGAACCAGCGGCGGCGCCAGGTGGATGAGCGGATGTATCGTGAGGCGATCGAGATGGTCGAGCAGGAGGTGGATCTCGATCAAGACAAGGCGATCGTGCTTGCCTCGGACGATTGGCACCCCGGTGTGATCGGTATTGTGGCTTCGCGGATCGCAGAGCGTGTCCACCTTCCGACAGTGCTGATCTCAATAGAAGGGGACAGCGGCAAGGGATCCGCAAGGAGTATCCCGGGCTTCGACCTGTTTGGAGCCCTTTCGCGTTGCCGCTCGCATCTTACAAGCTTTGGGGGACATAAGTATGCTGCTGGACTGTCGGTCGAGAAGACTCAGCTTCCTGCGTTTCGCAAGGCCCTTCTCGAAGCAGCCGTGGAACTGATCGATCAGGATGATCTGATTCCAAAGCTTGAAATCGACGATGAGATCACGCTCGACCAGATCGACAAAAAGCTGATCGATATCCTTAAACGGTTCGGTCCCTTCGGTCCACAGAACTCTCGCCCGACCATGATGTCGCGCGGAGTGGAGGTGGTCGGGAACCCGGCTATTGTTGGACGGAATCATATCCGGTTCAAAGCCCGACAGAAGGGGTCCGTCTTCGATTGCATCGGATACAATCTCGGCCATCTGACGTATAGGCTGACGCCAGGTGAAGCGAACCTGGACATGGCCTATGTGATCGAGGAGAACGAGTGGCGAGGACGGAAGGATATTCAACTGCGGTTGAGAGATTTGCGTTAGGCGAGTCTGATACCGCCGTTTATATGGGCTAGTCTGTGCCATGCTGACGCTGAGCGCCAAGCGCACCGCGCCGAGCGAACCCAAAACCCAATAAGTAATTATTGGAGAAAGTCACTGCTTATGCCTCCAATGCCGAAAGCGGAGAAAATCTGGTTCAACGGCGAATTTGTGGATTGGGATGATGCCAAGATCCACGTGCTCTCCCACGTGGTCCACTACGGATCAAGTGTGTTTGAAGGTATGCGCTGCTACAACACACAGAAGGGGCCTGCATGCTTTCGGTTGGACGGCCACGTGCACCGGATTTACGACTCGGCGAAGATCTATCGGATGCCGATTCCCTACACGAAGGAAGATTTGACCGAGGCGATTTTGGAGACGATCCGTGTCAACAACATGCAGTCCTGCTACGTTCGGCCGATCGCCTTCAGAGGATACGGGAGCCTCGGCGTGGATCCAACAACGTGTCCCGTCGACGTCGTAGTGGCGGTGTGGGAGTGGGGTGCCTACCTCGGATCCGACGCCCTCGAGAAGGGGGCTTCGGTGCGAACGGCGTCTTGGAACCGTGTTGCGCCCAACACGATGCCTTCACTGGCGAAAGTTGGTGCCAACTACATGAACTCACAGCTGATCAAGATGGAGGCTATGGCGGACGGTTACTCCGAGGGGATCGCGCTTGATACGCAGGGATACGTTAGTGAAGCGAGCGGCGAGAATATTTTTATAGTGAAGAATGGCTCGATCTATACACCCTCTTCAGGGTCCTCGATCCTGCCAGGGATTACGAGACACTCCGTCATCACCCTAGCACGGGACCTGGGCTATACGGTGACACAACGGCCAATCCCGCGTGAATCCCTGTATATAGCCGATGAAGTTTTCTTCACGGGCAGCGCAGCCGAAGTGACACCGGTCGCAGAGATCGACCATATCGCGGTCGGTGAGGGGAGCCGAGGTCCTGTGACGAAAGAGCTACAAGACGTCTACTTTGGGATCACTAGTGGTGAACGCGACGACAAGCATGGTTGGTTGACCTATGTTTAAAAGCAGTCGATAGACAATACTGTTTGGGAGAGGCTTTTTGGCTGGACTTGATAACAAGAAGATTGCGGTGATTGGTGCAGGGAACATGGGTGAGGCCCTGATTCGCGGACTTATTCGGAGCGTGGCGGTGGATCAGGTGGCCGCGGTTGATATCGACTTTGATCTGCTCTCCCGGTTGAAGACGGAGATTGGAGTGAGGGTTTCTGAGGATGCGACGACGACGGTAGATGGTTCTGACATCGTGGTGATCGCAATCAAGCCGCAGCATCTGTTCGATGTGGCAGGGCTCCGGGCGGCGATGACTGCCGATCATCTTGTCGTGTCGATTGCGGCGGGTGTGTCGACTGGGACGCTTGAGTCTGTGTTCGGAGATGTGCCGGTCGTTCGGACCATGCCGAACATTCTCGCGCAGGTGGGTGAATGTGTCGCAGGTCTTTGCGCTGGGAAATACGCCGAAGAGAGTCATCTGGAGACTGCGGCAGCCATTCTGGGGGCCGTTGGAGAGACAGTCGTTGTCGAAGAGAAGCAAATGGATGCCGTGACCGGGCTGTCCGGATCGGGGCCCGCGTATGTGTTTGCTCTGATAGATGCTCTGGCCGACGGGGGCGTGAAGTGTGGGCTTCCGAAAGGGGTAGCCCTCAAGCTTTCGACTCAGACGGTGCTGGGCGCAGCGAAGATGGTGACGGAATCCGGCGACCATCCTATGAGTCTGAAGGACAAGGTGACTTCTCCGGGCGGGACGACGATTGCAGGTCTGAAGGCACTCGAAGACGGGGGGTTTCGGGCGGCGTTGATGAACGCCGTTGAAGCCGCTACTCGACGGTCTTTGGAACTGGGCGACGGATGATCGCGATCATCGATTACGGGATGGGGAACCTCCGGAGCGTGCAGAAGGGTTTCGAGCGGGTCGGGTTCGAAGCAGAGGTAGTTTCGTCGCCCGACGCCGTATCTGGCGCGACAGGTCTGGTGCTGCCGGGGGTGGGAGCGTTTGGCGATGCAATGGACAATTTGCGTGGGGTAGAGTTCGTCGATTCGATCGTGAAGTCCGTGTCCGCAGGCGTTCCCTTTCTAGGTATTTGTCTAGGCTTGCAGCTGTTGTTTTCTCAGAGTGAGGAGCTCGGCGCGCATCAAGGGCTCGATATTCTTCCCGGTCGTGTGACGAAATTTCCCGCTGGCCAGCGCGTGCCCCAAATCGGTTGGAACCAGATCCACATGCGGCGGGAAAGCCCGCTTCTGGATGGTGTGCCCGACGGCGCATTCTTCTACTTTGTTCACTCCTTCTACGTTCAGGCCGAGCGAGGAGAGGATGTGGTCGCCGAAACGGATTACGGGATTGACTACTGCTCGATCGTTGGTAAAAACAATGTCTTCGGAGTGCAGTTCCATCCGGAGAAGAGCCAGGACGCCGGGCTCAGGCTGCTCAAGAACTTCGCCCAGATTGTTAGCGGAAAGAAGGGGGTGGTGGGCTGATGCTTGCAAAGAGAATTATTCCCTGTCTCGATGTCAAGGACGGGCGGAATGTCCGCGGAGTGAAGTTCTCGGCCGACAAGGATGCGGGCGATCCTATCGATTTGGCTAGGCGATACGATGAAGAGGGTGCAGACGAACTCGTGTTCTACGACATTACGGCATCTGCTGAGAAGCGTGATATCGTGGACGAACTGGTGCGTAGGGTTGCGGAGCAGGTGTTCATCCCATTCACCGTCGGTGGCGGTGTTCGGACTTTCCAAGACATCCGAACGATCATCGAGGGTGGAGCCGAGAAGGCGTCGATCAATTCGGCGGCGATCAGAAACCCCGAAGTGGTGACTCAGGGCGCGGAGAGCTTCGGGAGTCAGGCGATCGTAGGATCGCTGGACGCCATACGTCGGACGAAAGCAGATCGCGTGTGGTGGGAGGTCGTGATCGATGGTGGACGCAGATCGACCGGTCGTGACGCTCTGGAATGGTCGGAAGAGCTAATAGATTTGGGTGCGGGTGAGCTGGTTCTGAACAGTATCGATGCGGATGGCACCAAGGATGGATATGACATAGAGCTGACTAGAACGGTTGCGGGTCGGGTGGATGTGCCGATCGTCGCGTCAGGTGGCTGCGGTGGGCCTGAGCACATGCTTGACGTCCTGCGGGATGGGCACGCGAGCGCGGCGCTTGCCGCTTCGATCTTCCACTACGAACAGCACAGCATCCCTGACGTGAAGCAGTATCTGACGGAGAATGGTATCCTGATGCGACCCAAGCTGGAGCTGGGAGTCTAGAAGCAGTGACGGCTGCCATACCGAAAGTCTTGCGGCGAGATGTCCTCGCCGGTGTGAAACGCCTAGTTCTGAAGCTGGGCACGCGCGTCGTGACTGTTCACGACAACGAGCTCGATCGGCGCTTTATCGACCGGATCGCGTGTGAGGTGTCCGGTCTAATGCTGGAAGGGTATCAGGTTGCTATCGTCTCGTCCGGTGCCGTGGGGGCGGGAATGGGAAGGTTGGGACTCAAGGACAGGCCTTTACGGATTCCTGACCTTCAGGCGACGGCCGCTGTGGGACAGGGTCTTCTTATGAACGCTTACAAGCTCGCCTTCCGTGCCCACGACGTCCCGATCGGACAGGTGTTACTGACGGACGACGGTCTTGAGGACCGTTGGCGATACGTGAACGCCAAGAACACGCTCGAGGCGCTTTTTAAGTTCGGGGCTGTGCCGATCGTCAACGAGAACGACAGTGTGGCCGTCGAGGAGAATAAGGTCGGTGACAACGACCGGCTGTCCGCACTGGTGACGCATCTAGTCGAGGCTCAACTGCTGATCACCTACACGACAGTGGACGGGCTCTACACGAAAGACCCGTCGAAGAGACCAGAGGCCCGGCATATTCCGGTGGTTGATACCGTGACCGATGATATGATCGCGGCAGCAGGCGAGGCGGGGAGTGCTGTGAGTCTCGGAGGGATGAGGACGAAATTGCAGGCTGCAAGGAGCGTGACACAAGGGGGCGGCTCGGTTGTAATTGCGTCCGGCAGGCAGGCCACGCTCCGCGCTATCCTGAGCGGCGAAGAGATGGGCACGCTTTTCATGCCGAAGCCGACGCAGATCCAGGGACGCAAGCGTTGGTTGGCGAACACGCGGAAGAAGGGCGTTGTATTTGTTGATTCCGGTGCGGCGCGTGCACTTACGGATGGAGGAAAGAGCCTTCTTGCGAGCGGTATCGTCCGTATGGACGGGGCTTTTGATGTGGGTGAGTTGATCGAGATTGCAGACGAGTCCGGTGTAGAGATTGCCAGGGGGCTCGTGCGCTATACTGCAGACGAGGTGCATCTTATCATGGGTAAGCAGTCGGAAGAGATCCCGTCAGTCCTTAACGGTAAGGCCGCGGAAGCCGTGATTCATCGCGACGACATGGTAATTCTCTGATGCCAATCTCCGGTCAAAACCGAACGCACATCGAGTCCGCGGCGACAAGGCGCCTACGTATCCTTCTTGTTGTGCTTCCTTTTGTGCTGACAGGCTATCTTCTGAGTTCAGGAGACGGTGGGGTCGCCAAACTCTGGAATCAGGCTGGGCGAATTGACATTCTCCGGAAGGACATCGCTCGTCTCGAGCGGGAGAACGCCCAGGTGGCCGAGGAAGTAAAGCTGCTGACCGACGATCAGAGGACGATAGAGCGTATTGCTCGCGAGCGATACGGTATGGTCAAGGACAACGAGTCGGTCTATAGGGTTTACCCGGGCCCAGCCGCCCAACCCCGATGATCGTTAGAACCGAGGGTCTCGTCCTCCGCACACATAAGATGGGGGAGACCAGCCTCGTGATGGTCGTGTTCACGAAGGCCTGGGGGAAGGTGCGTCTTGCTGCAAAGGGCGCGAGGCGGCCAAAGTCGAAGTTTGGGGCTGCCTGCCAGCCGATCACGCTCGGATCCTATGTTTTTTACCGCAAAGAGGGGCGTGATCTTCAGACGGCCAGCGAAGGGGACATTACCTATACCTTCGATGTTATCAAGGCAGATTACGTTCGGCTGGGATATGGGAGCGCAGTATGTGATCTTCTTGATCAGATGACGATCGAGGATGATCCGAATGCTTTTCTAATGGGCATTACCCTCGACTGTCTGCGCTGGCTGGAAGAGGTTCCACCGGAGAAGCTGGAACTGCCTCTCTGGTACTTCCAGATTAAGGCGGCCGGGTGTCTGGGATATCGACCCCATCTGAGTGGATGCGCAGCCACTGGAGAACGTCTCGGGGGATCGCGTGCTTGGTTCAGTCCAGAGGACGGTGGTACAGTTAAGCAGAGGACCGACGGGGTAGGCGTCTGGCTCGACGGGGAGAGCATCGCGTTTCTGGAGCATCTTCAGACGCATACGCCTGACCGTATCGATACGGAAGCGTTCGACAGGATCGATCGGAATCCTTGTCGGCTGGCCATACGGCTGTTTCTCAAGTATCACTTGGGCGATCGTCGACCGAAGTCATTCGACTATCTAAACAAGCTGCAGAGGAGCGGGCACGGTGCGGATTCGATGACCGCGGGTCGGCCTGCTGTTGGAGGGGGCTCCTCATGAATCTACCCTGGAGAAGAAGGAGGGATGTCGGCCGGTGGGCCGACATCCCTCTGTTCGCCGAGCTGAGCAACCGAGAGATCCAAGAGCTCGGCAAAGTCCTTCAGAGCAAGACCTATCAGTCGGGCGAGACAGTGTTTCAGCAGGGCAGCCCGGGAGTCGGTCTCTTTGTGGTGATGGTAGGGAGTGTGGAAGTCCGGCAGGAAGAGGAAGATGGGACATTCCTTCGACTGGCTTCGATGAAGCCGGGTGAATTTTTCGGCGAGCTGGCGCTCTTGGACGATTCGCATCGTACGGCGACGGCGGTCGCGGTGGATGAGACGTCGATCGTAGCCCTTTACAGGACAGACCTGCTGGCCCTAGCGGAGACAAAGCCACGGCTCGGTGTGAAGATCCTGATGCAACTGTCTCAGATTGTGGCTGAGCGGCTTCGCCGGACAAACCGGGCGCTCAAAGACGTTCGTTTGATGGCGGATTCGGTGAAGGATGGAGCGTAGACAGTGGAAGAATCGAGAGGTTTGACTGTTTCACAGTTCCTGCGCGGGATCCTTGTCGCAGCGATTCTCGTAATCTCGGGATGGGTTCTCTACACCATCCGCGGAACCTTGGTGCCCTTCGGTATCGCCTTTGGGGTGTCCTACCTGCTCATGCCAGTGGTCGACTATCTAGAGTCGCAACGCGTCAACCGAATGGCCGGAGCCGCCCTTGTTTTGGTTACGATTCTCGGGATCTCGGCAATCTCGATTGCCACGTTCGTCCCGGTGCTGGTAACCGGCATGGGCAGCATGAAGGACAGTATCCTCGGCAGTCGGCCGACGTGGTCGTGCGTGATTCTCAATAGGGGTTGGGATACGATCAGACTTTTAGGTGTGAAGACGAGCCACTCCGATTTTGTGACCGATGGCGAAGCATTCCCGATCGATCTGGCACCAGGTGAGCAGGATACGCTCACGGTCGAGTATGCGCCGACCTCTATGTCACCGATCGTGGGCACGGCCGTGATTTCGATCGATAACGAGGGTGCCGCCCCGCTCGTGCTCAGCCTTAGTGGCAACCTCACGGCAGCTGCCGATCCGGTGAACTTCGTCCCGAGTAAGATGAAGAGCCTCGGACCGATCCTAGTGGCAGTGTCGGACTCGTCATACGCCTTCGGACGTGTCGACCCCGGATACCTGTTGCATCTGAAAATGCAGATGGCGACTCTTCAGCCACAGCTGGAAGCGGCTTTTCCGGTCGAAAACTTCGATGTCGCCGAAGAGGTGGGCTCACGCATACAGAGCGCTGCTACGGATGTACTGAAGGAGACACCTGCGCTACTAGGCGGTGTGCTTTCGGGAATAACCTTTCTTGTGATCGTCCCCCTCGTCCTGTTCTTCCTGCTGGCCGAAGGCCGCTCCATTAAGAGAGGTCTGATCGAGTTGATCCCGAATCAGTATTTTGAGACGGTACTCAATCTTCTGCACAGGATCGACCTTCAACTAGGCGGGTATATCCGAGGCATGGTTCTGTCGGTGGTGATTATCTCGCTGCTGTCGATCATCGGGCTCCGGGTGATCGGACTCCAAGACTACCTAGTGGTCGGCACGATCGCCGGGGTCAGCAACATCATCCCGTATCTCGGGCCGCTGATTGGAATCCTTGCCGGCACGATCGCGGCGGTGCTTCAGTATTCGACCTTGGAATGGACAACGATTCTCCCAGTAGTGATCGTGTTTTTTATGGTCCAGCTTCTGGACAACGTCTTCGTCCAGCCTGTCGTGGTGGCGAAGAGCGTGAACCTGCATCCGCTGATCGTGATCTTCGTGGTGCTCGTCGGAAGCAACACGTTCGGGGCAGTAGGCATGTTACTTGCAGTCCCGCTGATGGCCGTGATCAAAGTATCTGTGCAAACAGTGTATGAGAGCTTGAGGAGTTATTCACAGACGTAACGAGTATTCCCCGGAAGTCTGATGTTTGAAGAGAGCGAGTGGGAACTGAAAATGAGTGATCGGGAGCAATTGGAGAAGACATACGACCCTGCGCGCCTTGAGGGGCGGTGGTATGAGGTTTGGGAGGAAGGCGGTCACTTCCAGCCGAAGAAAGGCACGGACAAGGGAACGTATACGATCACGATCCCACCGCCGAATGTGACGGGTGAGCTTCACATGGGACACGCTTTGCAGCACGCGATCCACGATACTGTCGTGCGCTGGAAGCGGATGCAGGGTTACGGAACACTCTGTCTTCCGGGCACGGATCACGCTGGAATCGGTACGCAGACCAAGGTCGAAGAACAACTATATGCGGAAACGAAGCAGACTCGTCACGACATAAGCCGGGAGGAGATGCTCGATCGAATCTGGGCGTGGCGCGAAAAGTACGGCGACACCATCCTGACACAACTGCGTGAACTGGGCTGCAGCTACGACTGGTCTCGAACACGGTTCACGATGGACGAAGGCTATCATCGTGCGGTGATCGAGACCTTCGTGAAGTTCTACGAGAAGGGGTGGATCTACCGTGGCCGCCGGATCGTGAACTGGTGCCCGCAATGCGAGTCCGTGATCTCGGATCTCGAGGTGGACGAGATCGAGACAGACAGCCACCTTTGGCATATCCGCTACCCTGGTGTCGATGGTGGACCTGATGTGGTCGTGGCGACGACCCGACCGGAAACGATGCTAGGCGACACAGGTGTGGCCGTGCACCCGGATGACGACCGGTTCAAGGATGCGATCGGAAAGAAGGTGATGCTTCCTCTCGTGGAACGAGAGATCCCAATCGTGGCAGACGAAGCCGCGGATCCCGAGATGGGGAGTGGAGCGGTCAAGGTGACGCCGTCACACGACCCGAGCGACTATGAAATCGGGCAGCGCCATGACCTGCCGGAGATCCAGGTGATCGGTCTGGACGGGACGATGACGGAGGAAGCGGGTGACTACGCCGGGCAGGACCGGTATGCGTGCAGGAAAGCGGCGATCGCCGCTCTGGAAGCTGGTGGATACATGGTCAAGATCGACGATCACTCACACGCGGTCCCGCACCACGATCGGTGTGGCACTGTGGTCGAGCCACTTGCGATGGAGCAGTGGTTTGTGAGCATGCGGAATCTCGCAGACCAGGCCTTGCCGTTCCTGCGCGACAATGCGATTTGCTACGTCCCAGACCGTTTCAGAGGCTACACCGTCGACTGGCTTGAGAACATTCGAGACTGGTGCATTTCTAGACAGATCTGGTGGGGCCATCGGATTCCGGCTTGGACACACAAGCAGACGGGCGAGGTGATCGTTTCTAAGGATCCGCCTGCTAATGCGGAGGACTACGAACAGGATCCGGACGTTTTGGACACTTGGTTTAGCTCTGCGCTATGGCCGTTCGCGACGCTCGGGTGGCCCGATCGAACGGACGATCTCGGGCGTCACCATCCGACGGATCTGATGATCACGGGGCGCGACATCCTTTATCTGTGGGTGGTGAGGATGGTGATGACGGCAATCGAGTTTGTTGACGAGATCCCCTTTGCCACAGTTCTCGTGCACCCGACTGTGCAGACTCGAGACGGGAAGCGAATGAGCAAATCCTTGGGCACGGGAATCGATCCAAGAGAGTTGATCGAGCGGTATGGTGCCGACGCGACGCGATTGTCGCTCCTGTATCAGTGTGGAAGTTCTCAGGACATCCGCTTCGACGCCGAGGTGAAAGACAACCACATGCAGGCGTCACCCGTGACCGAATCGTGCAGGAACTTCTGCAACAAGATCTGGAACGCCTCCAGATTTGTGCTGATGAACCTTGAGGAGCGGGACCTGACTGATGCTTCACTGGCCTCTGAAATAGGTGATGTGACCGATCTTCCGGACCGCTGGATCCTAAGCCGTTACAACCGGACCATCACTAATGTCACAGAGGCGCTCGACGTCTTCCGTTTCGATGAGGCATCACGCTTCCTCTATGAGTTCGTGTGGAACGACTACTGCGACTGGTATGTCGAACTAGCCAAGGTGAAGCTGAACGGCGAAGATCGAGAGGCACGGGGCCAGACACAGCAGATTCTGTGTCACGTGATCGAAGGGACGCTGCGCATGCTGCACCCGATGGTCCCGTTCATCTCGGAAGAGCTCTGGCAGCAGTTCCCTCACGTGGGGGAGCTGTTGATAGCGGCGCCCTGGCCAGAGGCCGATTCCAAACGGTTGGACGAGGAGTCCGAGCGAGAGATGCAGGCTATCCAGAATGTGATCGGTGCTGTCCGAAACATCCGAGGTACGATGCGAATCCCTCCTGCCAAGAGGGCGGATGTCGTGATCAAAGTCGAGGACAACGCGCGGCGGGTTCTGCTCGACTCTGCTGCCGCATATATCCGTGAGCTGGGTCGAATCGAATCGATGACCACGGGGGCAGACGTCGAGCGGCCCCCCGTATCCGGTACGGTCGTCCTTCCGGAGGCGGAAGTGTATGTGCCGCTCGAAGGCTTGATCGACCTTGACAAGGAGCGTCAGCGTCAGCGGAAAGAGCTGGACAAGCTTGAAAAGGTGCTCGGAGGTTTGGAAAAGAAGCTCCAGAACGCGAAGTTTCTGGAGAACGCACCGGCGGATGTCGTCGAGAGCGAGAAGAAGAAACAAGCCGAGTACGCGACCATAGCAAGCCGATTGAAAGAGACGCTGGCCTCACTCGAGTGACCTAAGTACTCCGGATGTTCAAATACTACGCTGTCCGAATCCTCGTCTACTGCTCGATCTGCGCCATCCTCATGGTGGCTGTTGCGGGCGGTGTGATCTGGCAGTTCAAAGATAGCCTTCCCTCTTTCGACGAGCTTGAAGACGTCGATCCCGCACGAACAACGAACATATACTCGGCTGACGGCAAGATCCTCCGGAAGTTCTGGGTCCAACGCCGTGAGCCGATCACCTACGACCAGCTTCCCCAAGCAGCGATCGACGGTCTGATCTCTACCGAGGACCAACACTTCTGGCGACACTGGGGAGTGAGTATTCCGGACATCTTTCGTGTAGTTGTCCGGAATCTGTGGATTGAGGGTAGTCTGAAGGGTCACGGTGCAAGTACGATAACCCAGCAGCTCGCCCGGAACATTTTCCTGACCCAGGATCAGACCTGGACGCGAAAGGTAGCCGAGCAGCTGACGGCTGTTCTGCTCGAGCGCACGTATACCAAGCGCGAGATCATCGAGAAATATTTTAACCGCATGCTGTTTGGGCGTGGAGCGCACGGGATCGAGGCCGCAGCGCAGCGGTTCTTCGGGAAGCGTGCGAAGGAGATGTCGATCGACGAGTGCGCGCTGCTCGTGGGGCTGCTCAAAGGTCCCTACTATTATTCTCCGGTGAATCACCCGCAGCGCGCGAAGGATCGCCGCAACATCGTGTTGCTTCAGATGTATCGTGCCGGACGTATCACTAGAGAGGAATATCGATCCGGACGGCTGAGACCGATCGTGCTTAAGCCCTTGGATGAAGCGACGGGAGAGGCGCCGTATTTCACCGAGCACGTTAGACAATATATCGAGAACACTTACGGTTTGAGGCACCTCTACAAGGACGGTGTCGCCGTTTATACGACCCTTGACTCCCGCTTGCAGCAGATCGCCGAGGAGGTCTTGGCGAAGCAGCTCGAGGAGGTCCAGCGGAACATCGACGAGCGTCGACGACGGAACCCGCCCGATTCAACATTCTGGGAAGGGATCGATACCCGTGGGGATACCTTGGCGGCGACGATCGTTCAGGGCGCCCTAGTGGCACTGGACCCGCACACGGGACACATTCTAGCGATGGTCGGGGGGCGCAACTTCAATGAGAGCAAATTCAACAGAGCAATTCAGGCTCTAAGGCAGCCTGGGTCTTCCTTCAAGCCGTTTGTGTATACGGCTGCACTAGACAAGGGGCTGCGTCCGACGATGCGTCTTCCCGATACGGCCGTCTCGATCCCTATGGCAGACGGAACGTTCTGGCAGCCCGAGAACTATGATCGCAAATTTCTAGGCTGGATGACGATGAGGCAGGCTCTTTATATGTCCCGGAACGTCGTGACGACGCAGATCCTACAGAAGATCGGTCCGAGAACCGGGGTCGCCTATGCGAAAAAACTTGGGATCAAGACACGATTAAGACCCTATCTCTCACTGGCTATGGGCACGAGCGAAGTCACGCTGATGGATATGGTTGCAGCTTACGGCACATACCCTAACAATGGGATCCACGTGGAGCCCATCGCGATCACGCGGATTATCGACAAGGATGGGGACGTTCTCGAGGATCGTGTCCAAGGGAAGGAGACTGTGGCTCTGAGCGCGGAAACCGCAGCGGTGGCAGTGAACATGCTACAATCTGTGATGGACGAACCGAAAGGGACCGGCTATCACGGAGCAAGGCGAGTACACCGTTTTCGAAGACCGGCTGCCGGAAAAACTGGAACCACTCAGAATTTCGCGGATACTTGGTTTGTTGGGTTCACGCCGCAGATCGTAGCTGGCGTCTGGATCGGTTTTGATGCGAAGGTCTCACTGGGCGACCGCATGTCGGGTGCTGTCGTTGCTGTGCCTGTCTGGGCGCGGTTCATGAAGCGGATCCACGAAGTCCTTGACCTTCCACCCGAGGCCTTCGAACTGCCTGCGACCGTTCCACAGCTCGAGGTCTGTGATCAGACTTTCGAGGTGGCGACAATCTATTGCCCAAACCCGTTCAAGGAAGTGTTTCTGCCCGGGACGGAGCCTGTAAAGACCTGCCCGAAGCATTCGGCAAGACTGACGCGGACCGAGCAGCCGACGCAGAGACGGGGGACACCGGAGAGGAAGAAGCGTCAAAGCCATCAGTTCTAGGCACGTGGCAAAGGACAGGGCCATGGAAGAAGGGCGTCGCAGTTGATATCTGCGACGCCCTTCTTCCTTTAACGCCACACTACGCGGGTACGCTCGTTGAGCTCTGTCGTTCCTTGCCGACGGATCCCAGCCACTGGTAGATGACCGGGGTCGCGACGAAGGACGACGAGTAGGTGCCGATAATCACTCCAATCAGGAGTGCGAAGGAGAAGTCGTGGATGACCTCGCCACCTAAGACGAGTAGACCAATGACGACGAACAGCGTTGTTCCAGACGTCAAGAACGTTCGGTTGAGACACTCGTTGACACTTCGGTTGAGGATCTCGCCAAATGTTTCCCGACGGTAGAGCTTCAGATCTTCTCGGACACGGTCGAATACGACGATCGTATCGTTCAATGAGTATCCGACGATCGTCAGGAGCGAGGCTACAATGGCCAGCGAGATCTCCATGTTGAGGAGCGAGAAGACACCCAGCGTAATCAGGACGTCGTGGACCAGGGCAACCACGGCTGCGATACCATACTGAATCCGTTTGAAGCGGAACCAGACGTAGACCACGATCAGTAGTATCGATACGAGGATAGCGCTGACTGCGTCATTCTTGAGTTCTTCGCCGATCTTGGGACCCACAGCCTCCTGTCTTCGGAGCCATTCGCTCTCGGCGGGTACACTCGAAGAGAACCGCGATTTCAGCGTGTTCCGTATCCCATCGGCGACGGCCGTTCCTTCCGCTTCTTCCTCGACGCGAATCAGGATGTCGTTCGGTGTTCCGAATTCTTTGATCTCGCTGTTTCTGAGGTCAAGCGCCCGTTCCCCCACGTCGACACTGGCGAGCGCATCGCGGATGTCTCCGACCGGCACGGCGGGACTGAAGTGCAGTTCAAGGAGCGTGCCACCCTTGAAGTCGATACCGAGGTTGTAGCCGCCCTTGGTGACGGTCGACCCGAGACCGACTAGAATCAGTAGGACAGAAAGACCGAAGGCGTACTTGCGAAGTCCGAGGATGTTGAACTTTGGGTTTCGGAAAATTCTCAGCTTGCCGATGCTGATCGAGGATGTATCCGGACGGCTCAGGATGAGGTTGAAGATCGTCCTAGTCACAAACAGGGCCGTAAACATACTCGAGATGATACCGACCATCAGTGTTAGCGCGAAGCCCTTGATCGGGCCCGTTCCGAACTGATAAAGCACGATGGCTGTGATGACAGTTGTCAGGTTGGCGTCGACGATCGTCAAGAAGGCTCGTTCATAACCTATCTCGACCGCGGCGCGAACCGTTTTGCCGGAGTCGAGCTCCTCGCGGATACGCTCAAAGATCAGTACGTTCGCGTCCACGGCCATACCGATCGTCAGGATGATACCAGCGATACCCGGAAGGGTCAACGTTCCGCCAAAGCCCGCGAGGATCGACATCACAAAAACGAGGTTCAGTGT
Source organism: Gemmatimonadota bacterium (assembly GCA_002714465.1). The sequence goes on from PAXL01000005.1 coordinate 28,895, forward strand.
AAGCGCAATGTCTGCGATGATACCGGACAGGCCGTAGAAGAAGATCATGAACACCATCACGACCGCGAGGCCGATGAGAGCAGCCGTGCGCCCCTGCTCAACCGAATCACGACCGAGTGAGGGACCGACGGTACGGTCCTCAACGATGTTCACGTCGACAGGAAGGGATCCTGATCTCAGGACGATAGCGAGATCCTTTGCCTCCTCTATCGAGGAACTCCCTGTGATGATCGAGCGACCATCGCGAATCTTGACTTGGATCGTCGGAGCCGAATAGACACGGTTGTCGAGGACGATCGCCATTCGTTCGTCGACGTGGCTGCCCGTGACCGTCGAGAAAATCCGCACACCATCATCGGTGGTTGTGAAGTTGATGATCGGCTGGTTCGCATTCTCGAAGCTCTGACCACGTGTGACTTTGGCGTCCTTCACGATCTCGCCGGTCATCTCGACCTTCTTGCGCGTGAAGTAGAGGCGCCGATACGAGTTGCCATCCGCCATCAGCTCCAGCTTGCTGCCCCAGATGAACTCTCCGTCCGACGGTATCAGGTATTGTGACTCGGCTAGGATAGCCGTTACGGTCTTCTGGTTTTCAGAAGCGACGAGCCAGTCACCACCACCCTGATTCTGGAGGATGTAGTTGCGAAGCGAGGGTGTTTCGTCAGACGTACCAAAGATATCCGAAATGGCTCCACCGGATTGAGAGCTGTCGCTGCTGGTTGAGGCTAGGTATGCATCGATCTTGTCGAGAAGCGCCGTGCGTTCGAGGACCGGTTTTAGGATCTTGAACTCCAGACGAGCGCGCTCGCCGATCAGGTCCTTGGCCCGCTGGATGTCCTGAACACCCGGCAGCTCGACAACGATCCGCCATTCTCCCTCGCGATGGATGATCGGCTCGGCGACGCCAAATTGATCGATCCGGTTGGTGATGACCTCTTTTGCCCGCTCGACGACGTCGCTGCGTTCGTCCTCGGAGAGTTTGCTCGGGTCGACTTCAAGGACGAGGTGTATGCCGCCCTGAAGGTCGAGTCCTAGGTTGATGCTCTTCTGTTTGACAGACTCGAGCTGATCCGGGTTCGACGGAGGCGCGAAGTAGAATTGATAAGTGGGGAAGAGGTAGAACACGGCCAGACCGATCGTGGCCGCTACGATGAAGGACCGCCAAGTGTTTGGCTTCATTGCTTCCTGCTTGCTCCCTGTGGACGGGTGCGTCGACCCGTCGGTATAGGACTCAAAAAACGCCTGTCCAATCCACTGAAAGGACAAGCGCTCGCGTCACTTTCTGATGATTAGCGCTCGCGGTCCACGACGCTGTGCACCGCGAGCTTCAGGGCCGTGATTGCATCGGATCCTGGTAGTCCTCTGAGGCTTCGTTCCGCAGAAGCGGCGTAAGCGCGCGCCTCATCTTTCGCGTGTTCGATGCCTCCGTATTTCTGCACAAACGTTTGTATTTCCTGCCAATCCTCGGCCGTGTTTACTCCGCGATGCACTTTGGTGCGGATTCCCTCGGCCTCGCCATTCTCACAGTTCTTGAGTGCTCTGATGATCGGCAACGTCAGCTTCTTCTCTCTGACATCGTTTCCGACCGGTTTCCCGAGTGTCTCCTCATCACCGATAAAGTCCAGAAGGTCATCGGTGATCTGGAAGGCCATGCCTACGTCATTCCCAAAGGTGGACATATTTGAGATCTCTTCCTCATTCCCGCCACCCAATATTGCACCCACCTCGCAAGCGAGCGCGTAGAGAGAAGCGGTCTTCTTGTCGATCATCGTGAAGTAGATGGCGAGCTCGCCGTCGCCACCTTTCTCATCCTCGAGGATCTCGCCTTCGATCATCCGGCGGATGGCACTCGTCGAAGCTTCCATGACTTCTATTGAACCAAGACCGACCAGCACTTCCATTGCTTTTACAAGGAGGAAGTCGCCCATCAGGATTGCGGCATGGTTGCCCCATTTAACGTGGAGGCCTTCCGCACCCCTTCGGAACTCAGCGGAATCGAGCACGTCGTCGTGGATGAGCGTCCCTGTCTGCAGAATTTCGATACCCACTGCTGCGTCGATCGCCGTATCGGAGCACTCACCCACGGCCTGCGCAGCAAGCAAAGACAGAGCGGGACGGAAGTGCTTCCCTCTGTTCTTACCGAGGTAGCGTCCCATGGTTTGGACCTTGCCGACGTCCGAGTCCAAAGCCCTGTCGAGACGCCTCTCGAACTCTTGGATCTGGTCAGCGATGGGTGCGACGATCTGATCGAACATGCTACTGCTTGATGGATCCGGTTGCGGATTGTAGCAATCGTGGCGCACACGGTTCCCGCGTGCGTTTCGGAAAGCGCCCTGAAAAGCGATTCAAGCTAACAAAAAGCGGTGCCCAAGTCAACTTCCATAGCAGAGTCGAAACCGAGTGCATCGCAACGGAAAACAAGATGTTACGCCGACTTCTGCATACACAGCAGACGTGGTTTCCCTGCTAGGTCATGTTGAACCTCGTGACACCCGTATTCAGACCGTTCGAACAGGGATATGATCGGGGAGGGATCTGTTCCCGGGAGTTCGAGCACGAGGCGTCCAGCACACGTCAGGAATCGATGGGCGTGTGAGGCGATCGACGCGTAACTGTCTGTTCCGTTAAGGCCGCCATCGAGTGCCAGATGGGGTTCGTAGTCTCTGACATCAGGGGTCAGAGATTCCAGGTCTGAGGTCTTGACGTATGGTGGGTTCGAGATGATGAGGTCGAACAGACCCTGGTAAAGGGGCAGTGCGTGGAGGCTGGCCCGGACAAGCCGGACATTGTCGCACCTGTTTGCCCTGCAGTTCGTGTCGGCGGCTTTCAGCGCCTCAGGGGATATGTCTAGTCCAACGACAAGCGTGTCTGGCCAATGTCTGGCGAATGCGATGGATATTGCGCCGGATCCTGTCCCGATATCAAGGATTGCGAAAGGGGAATTGCGCGTCTCACAGATGGTCGTGTCTACTATCCATTCCGTTTCGGGGCGAGGTATGAGGACATCGGGGGCGACCTGAATCTGGCAGCCGAGGAACTCGATCGACCCCAGCACATACTGAAGGGGCTCAGAGCACGCTCGGCGACGCACCAGTTTGTCGATGCAATCGTGTTCAGACGGTGTGATTTCGTGCGGAGGCGTGGCATAGAGAAGAGACCTGTCTTTCGACAGCACGTGGGCGACGATCCATTCCGCCTCGACCTGGGCGTTCTCGATACGGCTGGCTGTCAGCCGGCTAGTCGCTTCATTGATGATTTCTCGAAGGTCCATTCGCAAACAGATGGGCGTGGCGGCGCCAATAGCCCGATCGATTCTCTGGTGAATCTGCTCAGGCGACTTCGGCTACGCTCTCAAGTTGTTCCGCCTGCTCGGCCAGCCGCAAAGCTTCGACGAGTTCTCCCAGGGCCCCATCTAGGATTTCCTCCAGGCGATGAAGCGTCAGCTTGATCCTGTGGTCTGTTACGCGACCCTGTGGGAAGTTGTAGGTCCGGATCTTTGCGCTGCGATCACCGCTCCCGACCTGTTGCTTGCGGTCGGCCGACTCTTTGGCCTGCTGCTCCTGCACGGCGATGTCGTAAAGGCGTGACCGCAGCACCTTCATAGCCTTTGCCTTGTTCTTGTGCTGAGACTTCTCGTCCTGAATCTGGACCACGATTCCAGTCGGGATGTGTGTGATCCGGACGGCCGAGTCCGTCGTGTTGACGCTCTGGCCGCCGGGACCCGAGGATCGATACACGTCGATCTTCAGGTCGTTTTGGTCGATGTTTATGTCGACATCCTCTGCTTCGGGCAGTACGGCCACCGTGGCCGTTGAGGTGTGGATCCGTCCGCTCGATTCCGTTTCCGGGATTCTCTGAACACGGTGGACACCGCTTTCGTACTTGGTGTGTCTGAAGACATCCTTCCCCGTGATGAGGAAGATGATCTCCTTGTAGCCTCCGATCCCCGTGACGTTAGATCCTAGGATTTCGACGTTGGCACCGATCGACTCCGAGAATTTCGAATACATCCTGAAGAGATCCGATGCGAACAATGCCGCTTCGTCACCCCCGGCACCCGCTCGTATCTCCACGACGGTGTTCTTGCTGTCGTTCGGGTCACGAGGGAGCATCAAGACTTTGAGGTCGGCAGCTAGGCTGGTCTCTTTCTGTGTGAGGTCTTCGAGCTCGAGCGATGCCATCTCCTTGAGCTCGTCGTCGTCAGACTCGCTCAGGATCTCCTCTGTCTCCGTGAGGCCCTTGCAAACCTCGCGGTATTGCCGGTAGGTCGCGACGAGCTCTTCCAAGCCGCTCTGCTCGGTCGATAGATCACGTATCAGCGCCGGGTTGGTAGCCACCTCCGGCTTCGCCATCTCTTCCGATATCTCCTCGTAGCGCTTCTCGACGCTCTCGAGTTGCTCGAACATATCGTCATCCCTCGTCGCGTTGACTCTCGGGGTACAAAAAGGAGAGAGGTGGCGGAACCTCCTGCATTTTCGGGGGCCGCCACCTCTCTATGTTCCAGTCTTCTAAAGCTAATTGTCTGAGGATTCTGCCGCAGGCTCTTCAGCCGCAGTGTCGGCTGCCACAGGTGTTTCCTCTACCCGATGGGCCTCTGGAGCCGCTTCATCTTCTGAGGCTTGACCGCTTTCCATACCGTATCTCTGGCGGTAGCGGTCAATCATACCGGCTGTATCGATAAGCTTCATCTTACCCGTATAGAACGGGTGCGAGGCCGAGCTGATCTCGACTCGAATGAGCGGATAGCTGTTTCCGTCTTCCCACTCGATCATCTCTTCTGACGTTCTGGTCGACTTGGTCAGCACCTTGTAGGGTGGGTCGACGCTGGAGTCCATGAAGACGACGTTTTGGTAGCTCGGATGGATTTCTAGCTTCATCATTGTGCTCCTGATCTCAGATTGCATGTCAAGGAACGAAATATATAGAAACGGTTATCTTTCCGCAATTTAAGAGCGGTTCAGCAGCCTGATCTACAGGACAGGCTCGCTCATCGAGTTCAGGAAATCCTCGTTCGTGTCGGTCTGCTGCATCCTCTCTTGGAGGAATTCCATCGCTTCTAGCGCGGGCATCTGGTTGAGCAGCTTCCGCATGATCCAAGCTCTGTTAAGCTCCTTTTCGCCTAGAAGTAGCTCTTCCTTCCGGGTACTAGATTCGCTGACCGCGATGGCCGGGTAGAGCCGACGCTGACTGAGGCGACGATCGAGCTTGAGCTCCATGTTACCCGTGCCCTTGAACTCCTCGAAGATCACGTCGTCCATCCGGCTGCCCGTTTCAACGAGCGCCGTTGCGATGATCGTGAGGCTTCCGCCCTCCTCGATGTTCCGAGCGGCACCAAAGAAGCGCTTCGGCCATTGCATGGCGCTTGAATCGAGACCACCCGTCAGGATCCTGCCGCTGTGCGGGACGACAGTGTTGTAGGCGCGGGCAAGACGCGTGATGCTATCGAGTAGGATCACGACGTCCTGCTGGTGCTCAACCAGCCGCTTGGCCTTTTCGATAACCATGTCGGCAACCTGTACGTGCCGTGTTGCAGGCTCATCGAAGGTAGAGCTAATGACCTCGCCGTTGACCGATCTGAGCATGTCCGTTACTTCCTCGGGGCGCTCATCGATCAGCAGGACAATCAGGTTGATTTCGGGGTGATTTTTTGTAATCGCGTTAGCGATCTTCTGGAGCAGCATGGTCTTACCCGTGAACGGCGGGGCGACGATCATGCCGCGCTGACCCTTCCCAATGGGGGTGAGCATTGTCATGATCCTGGAGGACATCTCTTTCTTGTCATACTCCAGTTCGAGACGATCTGTCGGGTGCAGCGGTGTCAGGTTGTCAAAGATCGTTTTCTGCTTGGCCTGCTCCGGGTCCGTTAAGTTGACGGCTTCGACACGGATCAGGGCGAAATACTTCTCGTCACCCTTTGGCGGGCGAATCTGACCCGAGATCGTGTCACCCGTCCGCAGGTTAAATCGCTTGATCTGGGAGTGCGAGACATAGATGTCGTCGGGACCAGGCAGGTAGTTGTACTTCGGCGAGCGAAGGAAGCCGAACCCGTCCTCGAGGATCTCCAAAACACCTTGAGCGAAGATGAGACCCGATCTTTCGGTCTGCGCCTGCAGGATCGAGAAGATCAGCTCTTGTTTTCGTAAACTGCTGTATCCATTGACGTTAAGATTATTTGCCAGCTTGTTGAGTTCAGGAATTTTCATCTCCTGAAGTTCCATGATGTCGAGCTTGTCTGGTTTTACTTTTTCCTTGTCCATAAGAAGACTGGGTGTCCCTCCCGTTAGGATGGCTTGATGTCGCGAAGATCTAGGCGGAGACCCGTCAGCTACGCAACGGCTGGTTTTGATTTGTCTGGCTGTGATTAAAGAGATGTGTTAGCGAATCAGGTTCGTTCAGGGAATTTCAGGATCGCAGCTTTGCGAGAGGCTTTGCGCAGTATGTCGGTCGGGGGTGCCTGTCAGGTGCCCAAGGAATTTCCCCGGATTGGCGCGAGCAGAGAGTTTGATGGGAAAAGGTGTATGGCCTGTCGAAAACCCAGCTTGGAAGATTGCCGTGAACAGAACAATCCTTTCATCGCCCATATGAAAAGCAATCCCTATCCGTCTGTCAAGCCTTTTTTACGTATCGGCCAGTTTTTCAAGGAGTTTAGAGCGAATTTCATCCAGCTCTGAGGGATCCTCAATCTTCCCCGAATCCTTGTGTGCGACGTAGAAAGCGTCTATGGCTCGGTCGGCCTGCGTGCCGATCCTCGCTGTGCTGATGTCGAGGTTCAGGTCGGACAGGGCTTCCGTGATCCTGTAGAGGAGTCCGACCTCGTCAAGGGCGAAGATGTCGATGACGGTGTACTGGTCCGATATGTCGTTGTCGATCCGGATCTCGGTCGATACGACTCGGGCAGTGCGCTGCTTGCGAGACCATCTTGCCTGGTGCTTCTCGATGAGCTCCCGAATCTCAGTCGATCCGTCCAGCACTTTCCTGAGCTGCGCCTCGACTATCTTCCGTCTATCCTCGCCTACTGATTCATCGGGGCTCGTGACCTGAAAGGTGTCGATAACGATACCGTCTCGACGTGTATAGGCCTGCGCTCTGAAGATGTTGAGGCCGTTAGTGGCGAGAACACCACAGATCTGTGAAAGCCTGTAAGGGAGGTCTCTCGTGCATATCGTGACCTCGGAGAAGGCTTCGGAGTCAGAGAAGTCGACCGAGACCGAGGCCTTGTCGAGTCTCCCAATCAGCTCGAGGTGAGTCGCGACCTCGTTTCCTCTGACCGTCTGGGCGTATCGGATCGGTAGCGACCTGAGATGTGCCTCGACGGTGTCCTTCGGGATGCGGTCCTCTAGTTCGCCGATGACCTGGGGGATGGCTAGGTCCTGCTCTTCCTGGTCGGACCCCGATACGACCTGAAATGTCTTTATGAATAGCTCCCAGAGCAGCTGACCTTTCCAGGCGCTCCACGCGGTATTGGTCACACCGGAGAGGTCCGCGTAGGTCAGGAGACAGAGCATCCTCAAGTCTTCCCCGGTCCTAAATTGCTTCGCAAACTCCTGGATCATCTCTTCGTCACCCAGGTCTCTGCGCTGAGAGATGTGGGACATGCTGAGGTGCTGTCTGACGAGAAATGCGACCGACTCCACCCACTTCGTGGGCAGCCCGATTCTCTCGAGGAAGGTGCGCGTCATGTTCTCCCCCTCGACGCTGTGATCTTTACCCCGTCGCGCTTTACCGACATCATGCATGAGAAGGGCGAGATACAGGAGCTCTCGTCTTGCCAGGTCGTCGTAGAGACGCTTGAAGGGGCGGAGATCGGAAGGCAGGCTAGCGCCAAGTCCGAGATCCTCGAGGTTCCGGATCGTCACCAGCGTGTGCTCGTCGGCCGAATAGATATGATAGAGGTTGTACTGGACCAGACAGGTCAGACTGTCGAATTCTGGGATGTAGGCACCCAAGACGCCTAGGTCGTGCATTCGACGGAGGGTGATCGCCACGTCGGAAGGGAATCTAAGGATCTCTAGAAAAATCTTAGCAGCCTTGGGTGAGGCGCGGAGCTCATCGTCGATCAAGTGCAGATTGTCCCTTATTGCCTGTTGGGCCGTGTGGTTGATCCTTGCGCCGAATCGCTGGGCATCGAGGAAAAGACTAAGAAGCCTGTGTGGATCCTGATCGAAGAACTTGCGACGGCGCTTTGGCAGCTGGATCTGCGTGTGCGAGAGGATGGCCCCGTCATCTAGGGGTCTACGTACGATCAGATCGAGCGCTAGGTTGGCGATGGACGGTGTACTGAGCTTCTCGCAGACGAGGTCTGTTAACTGGTGTATAGTCCGGGCGTGCGAGTAGTAATCGCGCATGAACTGCTCGACACCCATCTCCTGGTCGTTGTCCGTGTAACCGAGACCGTGGGCTATGATCGGCTGCAGGTCGTGCTCAAGAATGTCGTGTTTCTTGCCTGTGTGGAAGTGGAGCTCGTTGCGAATACGGAGGACGTTGCTGAGCGCTTCTGCGTAGGTTGCGTGTGCCCGTTTAGAGAGGAGGTGCTCCTCGAGGAAGCCGTGGGGTGCCACTCGGTTCCGCTTTGCTGTAAGGATCCAGCCCGCCGAGTGAGCGTCTCTGAGCCCGCCAGGATTCTCCTTGATGTTCGGTTCCTGGAGCTGAACGGAGGATTCATTCGTTCGCACAACGCGTTCGGCGATCTTCTGTCTCACAAAGGCTCTCGCCCTTCGTCCCGTGAATCGGGCGACCATAGTCGATCTGAAGTGGTTGTGCAACGCTCTGTCGCCGGCGAGGAACCGGTTTTCGAGCATCGCTGTGAGGGACTCGAAATCCTCCTCTCCGGCCTGTACGCAGTCAGAGATGGTGCGCGTGCTGTAACCGACTTCGAAGCGGAGATCCCACAGTGTGTGGAGGACGGACCTAGTGATCGGATCGCTCTTCTGTACCTTATCGAACAGGAACAGCAGGTCGATGTCAGACTTCGGGTTGAGTTGTCCCCGTCCGTAGCCACCCAGTGCGATGATCGCATACCCGGAACGGAGTGTCCTAGGGTGTGCACCGCGTGCTTCCTCAAATAGGGCATGGATCAGGTTGTCGGCGGAGTCTGTAACTGTTCGAACCACGTCGAGACCGGAGCCCCCATCCCTGTGGAGCTTGTAAGCGCGATCCCATTCGTCTTTGACATAGGCCTGCAGGACGACAAGCCGGTCTTTACTTTCGACCGTCCCGAGGTTTTCACTGAGCGTTGTGGTTCCCGGGGAGTTCATCGCGTAGAAATGTGGCTCAAAGGACGTGGAGTGCCGCGTCGTGCTGAGAGCCGAGGTCGATAGTTGATCAAGTATGATGTGCCTTGGTCGTTCCTCGGTGTCACTGTTGTGTAAGATCTTTAATATAACTGTAATTTAACGCTCGCAGGCTATCTTGCCTTCACCAAGTGGCTGACTTAGGTTTTGGCGCGCCAATCCTGCAGCCACAAGGGCGGTAAATCGTGTCACTTTCACAATCCGATCAGAGCAAGACCGTACTCGAGAGTCTTGGCGAGGGGATCATTGCCTTTGGCTCCGACCGACGTGCAGTAGTCGCGAATTCGTATGCGTCGAGGTTGATGGTATGGGATGGACCTGTCGAAGGGGAGCGCGCGGCCGATCTGCTCGGAAACATACCTGACGTGCTCGACCTCGTCGACAGAGGGCTCGAGTCGGGTAGCTTCGTGACCCACCACGACGCGACGATCACCATAAGCAGCAATGTGCCGCTTCGACACCTGCGCATAAGTACCTCACCTATCGACTATGGGGATTCCAAAGGCCTGGTCTTGGTGTTGAGGGATGTGTCCGACATGAAACGGATGGAACGTGAGATCTTTCAGGCTGAGAAGATGACGGCTCTAGGGCGCCTCGCCGCATCGGTCGCGCACGAGGTTCGTAATCCGCTCGGTGCCGTAAACCTTCAGCTGCAGCTTCTCGAGGAAGACGCAGCGGACATGGTCGATTCGGAGCGGAACCGGCTGCTGCGACGTATCAATATCGCGAACGCTGAGATCAAGCGCCTCGACCGGATTGTCGGGAACTTCCTTAGGTTTTCGCGCGCGCCCCAGGTGCAATTCCAGAGACTGTCTCTGAACGAGGTTGTGCAACGCGTGTTCGATCTCGTAACGCCCGAAGCAAGGGATCAGGGCGTGCGTCTTGTTCCGGATCTAGCGCAAGGTCTTCCACTGATCGACGGTGACGAGGGCCAGCTGTCCCAGGCTATCCTGAACATCACGGTGAACGCTTTCCACGCGATTCGGGGTGAGGGTAAGGTCAGAGCGGAAACGAGAAGGGTTGGTTCGGGTGTTTGTGTCGCGATTACGGACGATGGTGCCGGGATCGCTGAGGTCGATCTGGACCGCGTGTTCGAGTTCTACTACACGACGAAGGACGAAGGTACTGGTTTGGGCCTGTCGATTGCCCAACGCATCGTTTTCGAGCACGGCGGCAGGCTGGATGTTCGAAGCGAGAAGGGTAAAGGATCCACGTTCGAGATGATCTTCCCGTCTGCAGAAACAGAAGAGGATCAGATTGGCTGACGACACGCGTGCACGCGTTCTGGTGGCGGATGACGAGTATCACATCCGTGAGGGGCTGAAAGAAGGCCTAGAGCGGGAGAACTATGTCGTCGATATGGCCGAGGATGGGGGCGAGGCGTTGGAGAGGATCCGCAGCGGGAACTACCAAGCGGGGATCTTCGATCTGAAAATGCCCCGGATCGACGGTCTTTCGCTTATCAGCCAGGTCAAAGAGGTGTCGCCCGAGACCGGCGTCATCCTAGTCACCGCTTTCGGCGATGTGGCGTCCGCTGTTGAGGCGATGCGTCACGGAGCGTATGACTACCTCACGAAGCCTGTCGACCTGAAACGGCTGAGGCTGTCGCTCCAGCATCTTCTGGAGCACCAGGCTCTGATCGCGGAGAACAAAGAACTCCGGGCAAAGCTCGGACCCTCCGCTGCGATTGATCTAATCGTCCGACGTAGCAACGCGATGAAGGCGGTTACGGACACGATCGAGCAGGCGGCCATGACGGATGTGCCCGTTTTGATCCGTGGCATGACAGGAACAGGCAAGGAGTTGGTGGCTCGTGCCATTCACCAGCGATCTAGGCGAGCGGGTAGGCCGCTGGTGGCAACCAATTGCGGTGCCATCCCGGAGTCACTGTTCGAGAGTGAGTTCTTCGGTTACAAGAAGGGCGCGTTCACTGGGGCCCACGCCGACAGAGACGGGATGCTGGCTGCGGCTCAGGGCGGCACCCTCTTTTTGGACGAGGTCGGCGAGATTCCGCCGCAGAACCAGTCTGACCTGCTGCGTGTGCTGGAGGACCGAAAGTTTACGCCTCTGGGTTCTACGAAGGCGGTAAATCTGGATGCGCGGGTGATTTTTGCGACGAACCGGGATCTAGAAAAGGAGGTGAAGGAGCGGCGTTTCCGTGAGGATCTGTACTACCGGATCAATATAGTACCGATACGTCTGCCGCGATTGAGTGACCGGAAAGAAGATATTCCGTTTCTCGTGGAGACCTTTTTGGAGGAGTTGTGCGCCCTGCACCACAAGGAAAGGAAACGCCTGACGGAGGAGGCAATGGAGCGGATTCTCTCTTATGCTTGGCCGGGCAATGTTCGCGAATTGAAGAATGCCATAGAGCGGGTCGTTGTGACCTGCAAGGACCGCGAGGTCGGGGCCAACGCCCTGCCAACTCGTGTTCAGGCAGGGCCCAAGACACCGGAGACGCTGGAGGTCGAGTTGGGGACTTCGATCGCTCAGACCGAGTCGGCGTTGATTCAAGCAACGCTCGAGTATGTTACATCAAATCGGAAACAGGCAGCTGAGATTCTGGGAATCAGCGTTCGAAGCCTGCAATATAAGCTGAAGGAGCTGCGGAAGGAGGGGGGGTAGTGCAAAACTTGCGTGAAGGGCCAGGGTTTGCGTGCAGATTTTGCACGAATTCCGAGCTGCGAAGGTCGCTCTCCAGCCGATGTGACAAGGATCATATCGGCTTTTTTGTTTATAAACAATGTGTTACGGATCTGTTGCGATCGTGTGGCACCGCCCTTGCTTTTTTAATTAGCTTGCAAAATCAAGGGAGAGACCTATAGGCTAGAACCCGCCTAGTTAAACGGTTTTTGGCAGATGCTTCCCTTGGTAAAGGCCAAGGGGGGCGCAAATTTTGCGCCCAGGCCTCTGGGGGGATGGGGCATGATAAGGAAGGCGTTCGGGCCAAAACCAGAAATGACCGTCGCGACAGAGCTGATAGATCGGATCGATCCGCAGCTGATGGTGCCGAATCTCCAGTCAGGAGACCGGCTGGGAGCGATCAAGGAGCTTGTCGACAGGATGCATGAGGCAGGCTGGGTCGATGACAGCCTGAGCTTCCTGCAGTCCGTCTTAGTTCGTGAGGACTTGGAGAGTACAGTGGTTACGGAAGGGGTCGCCTTTCCTCACGCACGCAGCCACGCTGTTAAGCGGCTGGGCGCGGCTGTTGGTGTTTCCCGACAGGGCGTTAGGTTCGGTGACCAGGGCGAGCCGGTGCATGTTGTTTGTTTGCTTGGCGCTCCAACTAGCAATTCGGACGACTATTTGCCCCTGCTTGCCCGAGTAAGCCAGACTTTTGACGATAGGGCGTTTCAGGAGTGTCTTTTGGAGTGCTCATCCAGCGAGCATATGTATCGCGCGATCCGGGCGGCACTGTAGCCGTTGATCCAGCACGTCTCATCACTTAGGAGGTTGGCCTTTGGCAGGTATCACGATTCAGGATAGCGAGTCGCTTGATCTTTATCTCCGCGACATCTCCTCTTCCAAGCCGCTTTCTGGCGCGGAAGAGATCGAATTGGCCCGGCTGATAAAGAAAGGTAACCAACGTGCAAGAGACCAACTGGTCTCTGCCAACCTGCGTTTTGTCGTAAGCGTCGCGCGTGAGTACCAGAATCACGGGGTGCCGCTTTCTGATCTGATCAGCGCCGGTAACGTCGGTCTGATGACGGCTGCGGAGCGTTTCGACGGGACTCGCGGATTCAAGTTTATCTCCTACGCCGTCTGGTGGATCCGTCAGGCCATCCACCAGAGCCTGGCACAGGACTCCCGCGTGGTTCGACTCCCGATCAACCGAATCGACCTACTGCACAACATTTCGAAGGTCTCACGGGAACTCCGTCAGAACACGGAGAAAGAGCCGGAGCCCGAGGTGATCGCGAAAGAGCTAGGCGTTTCGGAGGAGATGGTTAAGGACACGTTGCTTCGCGCGCGTGATGTCTGGTCGCTCGACGCTTCTTTCAAGGAGGACGACGAACATAGCCTGATAAACATTTTGCCGGATACGAGCCAGCAGGCTCCTGACACCGAAGTGGTTGAAGATTCGGTGAAGATCCAGGTCGAAGAGGTGCTCGAGTCCCTGGATGATCGCGAGCAGGAGGTTCTTCGACTGTATTTCGGACTTGGTGATGATGAGCCGATGACGCTGGAGGAGATTGGTGTGCGGTTTAACTTGACGCGTGAGCGTGTGCGCCAGATCAAAGAGAAGGCGCTTCGTCGTCTGCGCCATCCACGACGGTGCGCTCTGCTCGAGCCGCTTATGGAACCCGCATAGACGATTGATTGTCAGGCCCTGTGTGGTTTGACCTATGCAGAATATCAAGCAATACCTGAAGTGAACTAGTCGGCCTGTTCCGCGAGTCAGGGGCCATCACGGACTCCGCCGATTCCTTTTCGCACTTCTATCGAAAGAACAGCGTTTTGGTAGCGGTGTCTGAAAGGGCTTCGCTCTTTCTCACTACCGAGGCGATTCCAGGGTCGTCGTCGGTCTAGGGATGTCACTCATAGGGGGGCGCGATCGTCCGGATCTTGTTTCTGGTCGGTTGGCCGAACAAGCACCAGGACGCATACCTCAAGACGGTTGTCGAAGTTGCTAGTGCGCTCCACCTTGATTCCGTCAGATCCCAGATCCTTTCCTTGCAGGATGTCTCCGAGGGCGTTCAGCTGATTTGGAGCGCCTCGCACGCCAGTATTACCACCTGACGCAACTGGCCCGAAGTCCCAAGAAACCCTTATTTGACGCGCGATTCTGTCTGTTCAGGCGTTGACCGGTCGTCCGGATCACCCTATATTCGATTGTGCTGAAACTGTGGTCGGCCGGACGCAATTGAGGATGGCCGTGGTGGCTACCCCGGCTACCATGCCACCAAGGCACTGGTTAAGTTGGCTGGAGCCGCGACGTAGGCGGCCGCTCGCCCGTATAGACCGACCTTGACAACGCGATACAGCCAGACGACCGGCCGTCTCCGGATGTAGACGGCCACAATAGTCCAGTTCCCCCCAACTGGCGGGTCGCGACAAGGCCACCAAGATATTTTGAACCCCTTACTATCAGCGCAAGAGGCGCCCCAATTCGAGTATACGCCCAGTAAATCGGCAAGGGCGGACTTCTCCAGCCCTCAAGTATCAGCCCGGTTCTCGGACCCATCAGGAGGGCGGAGGTGATCACGACGACGTCACCTAGGTTTATTTAAACTTGAGTCGCAGGCGGGGGAATACGAATCAGAAGTATCGCAGTCGGCACTCATCCTCAGTAAACATGTCGTTCTCAGAGAATCCCTAGCAGTCGAGTGGGCCAGTCAGGCCCGAGACCATCACAGCCACGCTTGCAGCGTGGGAAGGAGGTGAACCGATGCCCAACAAGGCAGATTTAATAGACACGATTGCCAACGCAGCCGACCTATCGAAGTCTCAAGCTGGTGCAGCGCTCGAAGCACTGCTTGGCGATATCACGGGCGCGCTATCTAAGGGTGAGCGCGTAGCCATCGCCGGTTTCGGGACGTTCCAGATCAGTGAGCGTGCCGCCCGCCAGGGTCGTAATCCGCAGACGGGTGCGACGATTCAGATCGCGGCTAGCAAGAATGTGCGCTTCAAGGCTGGAAAGCAACTGAAAGACGCTGTGAACTAGCACCGAGTTGATCGTTGAGTGTCGGGAGCCCCGGGGTCTATGATCCCGGGGCTCCCGCTTTCTGGTCCGAAGCAGCCGCGCTCTTATCGGTTAACGCCCATTTAACGATCACGAAACAATTCTGAAACACAAGGGCGCTAAGTTACGCAACCCGATCTAAAAGAATCCTTAATCCAAAACCGGAACAAAAACAATATCTTACGATGAATCAAGGCAGTAAGGACTACGTTCTGAACGCGGCAAAGGAGCACCAAGTCAAATTCATACGGCTCTGGTTCTCCGATATCCTTGGCTTCCTCAAAAGTGTTGCCATCCCGGTCGAGCAGCTTGAGGAGGCCCTCGAGGAGGGCGTCGGGTTCGATGGCTCATCTGTCGAGGGGTTCGCTAGGATCGACGAGAGCGACATGATCGCCTTGCCCGATCCGGCCACCTTCCAGGTCCTGCCATTCAGGCCGCAAGGCAGGCAGGCCGTAGCCCGGATGTTCTGTGACATCCTGCTGCCCTCGGGAAAGCCCTATGCGGGAGATCCACGGTATGTGCTGAAGCGCAACCTGAAACGGGCCGCTGACCTAGGTTATACATTCTACGTGAGCCCGGAGCTGGAATACTACTACTTTAAGAGTCCGAACCCTCCGCTTGAGGTGCTTGATACCGGCGGATACTTTGATCTCACCCCGCTGGACGAAGCAAGCGATCTGAGGCGCGAAACGGTGCTTGCGCTCGAAGGCATGGGGATCGAGGTCGCGTCGAGTCACCACGAGGGTGCACCGAGTCAGCACGAGATCGACCTGCTGTATACGGATGCGCTGACTATGGCCGATTCGGCGATGACTTATCGCTTGGTGGTAAAGGAGATCGCGATTGCGAACGGTGTATGGGCAACGTTCATGCCGAAGCCGCTTTATGGCGAGAACGGGAACGGGATGCACACACACATGTCTCTGTTCAAGGGTGAGCGGAATGCGTTTTACAACCCGAAAGATCCAGATCTTCTGTCGAGGACTGCGAAATATTACATCGCCGGGCTTCTGAAGCATGCAAGTGAGATGACCCTGATCACGAACCAGTGGGTTAACTCGTATAAGCGGCTTGTCCCCGGCTACGAGGCGCCGATCTACAAGACTTGGGCGACGGTCAGCCGGTCGGATCTAGTCAGGGTTCCGGCTTACAAGCCGGGGAAAGAGAGTGCGATGCGTGTGGAGTATCGATCGCCTGACCCTGCCTGTAACCCTTATCTGGCCTTTGCCGTGATGCTGGCGAGCGGTCTCGAAGGGATCGAAAACCGCTATAAGCTGCAGAAGGCGAACGAGGCGGATGTAAGCAGAATGGCTGAGGCTGAAAGCAAAAAGGCCAAGGTCGGTGTGCTGCCGAAAGATCTGTCGCAGGCGATCGAAGAAGCGGAGGGGAGTAAACTCCTTCGGAGTGCGCTGGGCGATCACGTTTTCGAGAAGTTCATCGAAAACAAGAAGATCGAGTGGGACAACTACCGGGCTCAAGTCACGACCTATGAGCTTGACCAGTATCTGAAGGTGCTTTAGTGGGTAAGGCTAGGCGGCCATGTCCGCGTGGACTGTATGACGGCTGTCCCATTTCGCGAGAACTCTGTACCGAGGATCATGAGAAGACTGGACAGTGGAATTGCCTGAAGTTACTGGAGGATCTTGAGTTCTTTCTGTTCGGTTCGAGCGAGACGGGCGAGTCCCAAGAGGAGATCTACCAGAAAAGCTACGATGACAGTGGCGAGGTGAGGACGCTGGAGGATCTGATGTGTGTGCTCGAAGGGGAAGGGAATTGCGAATAGATAATCGAGAATAGAAGGTTCAAAAGGCGGACCCGAAAGCGACTATAGCTTTCGGGTTTTGTGTTTCTAGGAGGCGGCTGACAGCGCCGTTTTGTAGATGTCGATCAGGGGGACCTTGTGATCCCTGGCGAGCCTAGAGCAGTCGTCATATTCGGGCGAGATACGCTTCTGGCCGTTGTATTCAGCGATCTTGACTGCGATGTCGCCGTAGGGTGTGGAGACCTTATCCGAACGTCTTGGCAAGATCGTACGGGTCATTGTCGACTGACGGATCCCGAGAGTCGTGGTTTCGGTGAACAGGAGGTGCTTGACGCGATCTACTGACGAGGGCTCGCACAGGGCGGTCAGTATGGTTCCGGGACGGCCTTTCTTCATCTGGATCGGTGTTAGGTAGACGTCCCGTACCCCGGCTTTCCACAACCTGTCGGCCACGTGCCCGAAGACCTCCGGGTTCATGTCGTCGATGTTCGTTTCAAGCACTATGATCTCGTCAGTCTCGGTGCCGGAGAGGGAGGTGTCATCACCGATCTCGATCCTCAGCAGGTTCGGGATTTCGTCGAGGTCGCGTGTTCCGGCGCCGTAGCCGACCTGATCGCCGACAAACGTGGTCGGCTGATTGAATCGGTCAGCAAGCGTCGTCAGCAACGCGGCTCCTGTTGGTGTTAGGAGTTCACTCAGAATCCCGGTGCGACGCAGAGGGATGTCGGAGCATAATGCGACGACGGCCGGAACGGGGATGGGCATGGCGCCGTGTGACCCTGTTGTAGAGCCCGTCCCGACAGAGAGAGCTGAGCATTCGATCTGCTCGATCCCGAGGATTTTCAGACCGATCACGGTGCCTAAGATGTCGACGATTGCGTCGATGGCACCAACCTCGTGGAAGTGGACCTTCTCGACCGTGGTGCCATGAACTTTGGCTTCTGCTTCAGCAAGGCGTGTGAAGACCGCTAGCGCGCGAATCTTGATGTCGTCGTCGAGGCTGCTGGAGGAAAGGATATCGGCGATATTGCTCAAGTGGCGATGGACGTGCCCTGCCTGCGTGCTGACGTCCACCTTGGTGGCCGATATGCCGTGTTTCGAGACCTTCCTGTGGGAGATCTCGAAATCCGTCATACCCAGCTTGCCGAGTTCCGATTGCAGCTGTTCGAACGGAAGACCGGCGTCCACGAGCGCGCCGAGAAGCATGTCGCCGCTGGCTCCTGCGAAGCAATCTATGTAGGCCCTTCGAGCCATCCTGTCGCCTGAATTAAATAAACCCGGCAGATGACTGGCGGGGGAGATCTACGATCGTTGTAAGGTCTTCATCAAAAGGAGTGCAGGTCGAGCTCGCGGAGCTCGTCTTGGATGACCTTCGGGTCAAAGCACTCTTCGAAGCGGTAGACGTTCTGGAAATCTTCGATCCGGTCTTCTGTTGTCTTGCTCATCAGACCGTTCCGGACAAGGCTGAAGACGATCTCGCCGAAGTGAACGGTCTCGGTGATGCCCCAGTATTCGAAGACGCTTTGAACCATTGGCCCGAACTGGTCGCGCCCGTATTCGGCTATACCCCGACAGAGTTCTTGGCCGGTCACGTGCCGCGAGACGGCCGTCGCCTCTTGGTCTCGTTTGAGCTTTCGGACCGTGTGATCGAGTGCAGAATAGATGAAGAAATAAGCTTCGCGCTTGAATTTCGCGTCTTGGTCCGAGATTGCGTCGATCTGGTCGTAGAAGGATGTCTCTTCGTCCAGCATCGCTACTCCGCAAGTTGTAGGTCGGCGTCTTTGAGGAATGCCGTGACGATCGAACCGCTTGCGTGCTCGAACAGAGCGTAGAGTGCGTCACGCCTTGTGTTGAAGTCTTCAAGGAACTCTTTCGGGACCGGCTTCCCCGTCGGTCTGTTCAAGACACGAGATGGATTGGTCAGGCGATATTTACCTTTCGCGAGCGTGTAGAAGTTGTAATGCAGGTGTGGACCGGTCGCGCGTCCGGTCGCACCGACAAAGCCGATGATCTGCTTCTGCTTGACGTAGGCGCCCTTCCTCACACTTCGTTTGAAGCTGCTGAGATGCCCGTATCCGGTCTTGTATCCGTTCTTGTGCTTCACCTCGATGTAGTTACCGAGCGGCCCCTTCCGTCCGGCAAAGGATACCGTACCGTCTGCCGTCGCCCAAACCGGTGTGCCGTGGTTGGCGGCGTAATCGATTCCGTGGTGCTTGAGATACTTCTTGAGCACGGGGTGGAAACGACGTGACGTGAATCCAGAGCTGATACGTTTGTAGTTGAGCGGAGACTTGAGGAAAATTCCGCGGAGGGATTTTCCTTCTTCGTCGTGATAGGCACGGTCACCGTCCGGAGACTCGTAGATGAAGGCCTGGTGGCGGTCTTTGCCTGAAGAATATTCGGCTGCGAGGATCTTGCCATAACGGACGAACTGGTCATCCTTGTGAAATTCCTCGAAAGCGATCGAGAAGCGGTCACCGGGTCGACAGTCAACCATGAAGTCGATCTCGTATTCGAAGATGTCCATCAGCCGATGGCTGAGGACATCGGGATTCTTCCCCGTTGCTCTTAAGGCGTTCCAGATCGAATCATCGATCCTCTCCGACACGACGACCACGCGTCTGTCGAGAGGGACCGTTTCCTTCCAAGCCTTGAGCCGACCGTTTGTTTGCTCCGCCAATATTCGGGACTCAAGGGATCCGCGCTTAATATATTCGAACGTCTGGATCGCGCCGGCGGAGTCGATCCGTGCGGTGAATCGGTCCCCACGTTGTACGATGTTGGGGTTGAAGTCTGCTCGATGGACACCCTTTCGCAGGGATTTGACGAGCCCGAACACTTCATCATGCGAGATGCCCGCACCTTTGAGTGCTTCGGAGAAGGCTTCCCCTCGGCCGATTTCGCCTTCGATTATTTCGAGCTCCGGCAGAAGCGGCAGAACGGGTGCGTTGACAGGGTGATCAGAGGTCGTTGACTGTGAGGGCTCGATGACGGTTGCGATAGATTCATCGACCGCACGAGTTAACTGAATGGCGAATCCTGTGGCAATCAGGAAGCCTAACAGGAGTGCCCAGCGCTTCAGCTTGTGGAGCAGGTATGGCGGATCCCCGGTCTCACGACGCGGGTTCTTGAAATCTAGGCTAGGCATGCAAAGGAATACGTCTCTCGAGAAGCTTTAAAGTGGCGACGTAAGCTTTTGTTATTTAAAGCAATGGGGCGATTTTACGACTTCAAAAGTAGGCCAATCGTCAGGGGGTGTCAATAGAATTAAGTTGCAGCGCCTTGGGGCCCTTGATAATGTTTTGCGGGCTGAACGAGAGGTCGGGATCGATGCGAGGAGACCTTGAGCGAAAGAATAGAGGTAAAGGGGCTGCTACCCTCTGAACTCGAGGCCGTGATGGTGGAGAACGGCCTTGAGAGGTTCCGGGGACGACAAGTCGCGCAGTGGATGTATGGTCGGGGGACAACGGACTTTGGGGATATGACCAACCTGTCCGTGCCCACCCGTGAGAAGCTGTCCGAACGGATGAACATCCTGGATCTTGAGCGGGTGACGGCCGAGGAAGCGAGCGACGGGTCTGCAATGAAGTTTCTGTTCCAGATGCCTGATGGTGGCCGGATCGAAAGCGTGCTGATGCGCGAGGGGAAGAGACGGACCCTCTGCGTGTCGTCGCAGATCGGATGCCCCCTCGATTGCAGCTTCTGTGCGACAGGCAAGATGGGATTGGTCCGGAATCTGAGTTCCGCAGAGATAATCGATCAGGTCATCCAGGCCCGGAAGGTCTTGGCGGATCGTGGGGATGACCTCACCAACGTCGTGATGATGGGGATGGGGGAACCACTGCTGAATCTGGATGCGGTGGCGAAAGCGACGGCTTTGATGAACCTGGATTACGGACCATCGATCAGCAACCGACGGATCACGGTTTCTACGGCCGGGCACGTCCCGGGTATATATCGTCTGATCGAGAATGGACAGAAAGTCATGCTGGCAGTGTCGCTGAACGCGACGACAGATGCCCTGCGGAACGAGATCATGCCGATCAACAAGCGATGGCCGATTAAGGAACTCTTGGATGCAGCCGCAGATTACCAGATGTTCAACGGCCGGCGGATAACCTTTGAGTATGTGCTGCTGGGGGGGCTGAACGACTCGGTGGACGACGCGAAGGCTCTCGTGAAGCTCGTTAGACGGATCCCGAGCAAGGTGAACGTGATTCCGTGGAACCCGATCGATGGGGAGGACTACGATCGTCCCGGCGAGGATCGAATCAGGGTCTTTGTGGACACGATCGCCGAAGCTCAGCTGACCGTTACGATCCGTTATAGCAAGGGCACCGAGATCACGGCCGGATGTGGGCAGCTCTACCAGAAATGGAATGCGAGCTGATGCAGTTTTTGCATCTCCCCGGCTCCGGAAATAGATCTTGGCTAGACCCCAAGGATATGTCATATTTGGACTTAGCCCCAGAACGTCCCCCCGCTTTCCCCTAAGCCACGATGTCGGAGGCGACACGCCTATGTCACAGTTCATCGTCGAAGGAGGGCACCCCCTCTCTGGGACGATTAGACCGGCTGGGAACAAGAACGAACTCCAACCCGCACTCGCCGCCAGTCTGCTGACTGACGAAGAAATCACCTTAAAGAACGTACCTGACACCAACGACCGAGCCACGCTGATCGCGATCATGCGAGATATTGGTGTGCGTGTCGATGAGCCGGATGCGCATACTCTCAAGATCTGCGCCGGCTCGCTTAACTCGACGTCCTTAAACAAGGATCTTTGCCGGAAGGTTCGTGGCGGGTTTATGTTCTCCGGTCCGCTTTTGGCCAGACATGGCAAGGCCACCGTGCCGAGGCCCGGTGGTGACAAGATTGGACGCAGACGTGTGGATACACATATCTTGGCGCTCAAGGCACTGGGTGCGAAGATCCACACGAACCATATCTATGAGCTCAGGGCGCCCAAGGGGCTGACCGGCGCTGATATCTTCTTGGACGAGCGTAGCGTGACAGGAACCGAGAACGCTGTCATGGCCGCCGTCCTTGCGAAAGGGACCACGGTCATCCAGAACGCGGCGAGCGANCCGCANGTCCAACAGTTGTGCAAGNTGCTGAACGCTATGGGCGCGAATATTTCNGGGATAGGTACGAACCTGCTGTCGGTCGAAGGGGTGTCTGAGCTCGGCGGAACGTCACACACGATCGCGCCGGACTATATGGAGGTCGGCAGCTTTATCGGTCTCGCGGCCGTTACTAACGGAATGATCCGAATCGCCGATGCGGCTCCCGAGAACATGCGTCGGTCGCTGATGGTCTTCCGGCGTCTGGGTGTCGAGGTGCAGGTCGATGGGAACGATCTGGTCGTGCCCGAGTTCCAGAAGCTCGAGATTGTGCCGGACATCGGGGACGCAATCCCNAAAATCGACGACGATCCTTGGCCAGGTTTTCCCGCGGATTTAATGAGCATCGCGATTGTCGTTGCGACCCAATCCCGTGGGACGGTCCTGTTCTTCGAGAAGATGTTCGAGTCTCGGATGTTTTGGCTGGACAGGCTGATCGAAATGGGTGCGAAGATTATTCTGTGCGACCCACATCGCGCCGTTGTCGTGGGACCTTCGAAGCTGTATGGAGAGGACCTGACGAGTCCGGATGTTCGTGCAGGTATGGCCCTTCTTCTTGCGAGCTTGTGCGCGGAAGGTACAAGCGTGATAAACAATATCGAGCAGATCGATCGTGGTTACGAGAAGATCGACCAGAGACTGCACGCGCTCGGAGCGCACATCCAGCGCGTGAGTGATTAATTCGAACACAGGGACGATTGACAGATTATGGGTCATAATGACGAGGGCGCCCTCAAAGAGGGCGCCCTCGAAATCGTTCGGGTTCTGTCTGAGGCGGGGCATCGTGCCCTTTGGGCGGGTGGGTGCGTGCGGGATATGCTGCTGAATATCGTCCCGAAGGACTACGACATTGCTACGAACGCCTCTTCGGATCAGGTCCGGTCGTTGTTCGGGAACAGGCCGGAGGCAGTCATCCGACTTGTAGGCGAATCTTTCGGTGTCAGTCGTGTGGAGCTGCAGCAGGGCGTATTCGAGGTGGCTCAGTTCCGGGAGGAGGCGNACTACCGCGACGGAAGGCNTCCNGACACCGTGCGGCCATCGAACGAAGAAGCCGATGCCTTCCGGCGTGATTTCACGGTCAACGGNATTTTCTTCGATCCTCTGCGAGAGGAAGTCATCGACTACGTTGGGGGCCAGGCTGATGTTGAGCGCCAGGTGATTCGCACGATCGGCTCCCCGGCCGATCGCTTTGGTGAAGACCATCTTAGGATGCTGCGGGCCGTTCGGTTCGCGTGCCGGCTGAATTGGCCGATTCACGGGGAGACCCGGTCGGCGATCTCCGAACTGGCAGGCCGGATCGGAGCTATAAGCGCGGAGCGGGTTCGGGAAGAACTTTTTCTGATCCTGACGGAAGGAGGGGCGCCGCTCGGGATCCGATATCTGATCGACACGGGGCTCGCCAAACACGTGCTGCCCGAGATCCTCGAAATGGAAGGTGTGCCACAACCTCCGCAGTATCATCCAGAGGGGGATGTCTTGACGCACACCCTGATCATGCTCGGCCTGATGAATCGTCCCAATCCAGAGCTTGCGTTCGGGGTCCTGCTGCACGACGTTGGAAAGCCATCGACCTACGAGGTTCTCGACCGGATCCGCTTTAACAATCANGTGAAGGTTGGGGCGGAGATGACGGAAGTCATCTGCAGTCGTCTTCGGATGTCAAACGATCAGTCCGATCATATTCGGCGCCTGGTGGCGGATCACCACCGGTTTTCGAGCGTTGGAGACATGCGCCCTAGCACGCTGAAGCGATTTCTGAGGACGCACAGATTCGAGGATCATCTCGAGCTTCATCGGCTGGACTGCCTTTCGAGTCAAGGGAAGCTTGACAGCTACAGGTTTGCGGTCGAGGCCAGGGCTGCGATGCCGTCGGAGACGATCCGGCCTGATCCTCTCTTGACTGGAGACGATCTGATTGCGATGGGATACGATCCTGGTCCGCTGTTCAAANTCGCNCTGAGAGAAGTCGAAGATCGGCAGCTGGACGGGTCACTCACAAGTCCTGNCGAGGCTCGGGAGATTGCGAGGCNNGTCNTGGATCNCGAANNCNCGGGCGAATCGGNCNGCCNCNCGNGCNAATGGGTCNACGCAAATGGGCCGATCTTACTAGAGTA
>PAXL01000006.1 GCA_002714465.1 Gemmatimonadota bacterium
CAATCCACCAGAACTACAAGGACTGGACCGTGACCGTCATCGGGCAGAGTGTCGACCAGAACCAAAAAGATGTTGCACGCTTCATCGAGGCATCCCGGATCG
Source organism: Gemmatimonadota bacterium (assembly GCA_002714465.1). Next base: position 103 of record PAXL01000006.1, read on the forward strand.
AGTATCCCATATAGACCCGGACAATCAGCTTCTGACCGAACTAATAGACAGATGGGCCCGACTCGACACGCAGGTCTCAGCTCTCAGTTTTGGGCTCCTTCAGGGTTTGCGCAACGAGAAGTCCCACGATGGGGAAGGCCGCGAGCATCACGAACGTCTCCTGGTATGCGAGCACGGTGCCTACTCCAGCATCCAGATAGTGCTGCAGAAACACCCCGCTTAGTGAAGTACCGATTACGGCTCCGACAAACCTCAGCATGCTGTAGACGCCTGCCGCAGCACCCCGGTGTTCCTCATCGATCGTACCCATCACATAACGGTGAAGAGAGGCCAGCATCAGCCCCGCACCCACACCGTGAAACGCCAGACTCGATCCCACGAGCCAAAGCGATGTGTCACTATTCAGAAACCAGAAGATCCCCATCACACCGGTCTGAATCAGCAGCCCCGCCGACGCGGGAACACGGGTCCCCCATCTATCCGATAGACCGCCTCCGAATCGTGTCACAAGTGCCATCGCACCCGAGTTGAGGACCAGCATCGCGCCGAGCTGTGCCGGTTCGAGATGGTGTATATCAACGAGGTAGAGCGGGACGAGAAAGGACAGCCCCCCCATAGCCATCATCCGTGTTGAGGCGGTGAAGGAGGATCGGAAAAAGCGAGAGTTCTTAAGGATGTAGGTAGACACATACGGATTCGATCGCCCGCGTTCCCAGATGGCGAAGGCAACGAACGCAACAATGGAGAAAGCGAGCAGACGCCAGTCCTGCATCGGTTCGACACCCGTGATCGCGCGACTCGAGAGGAAGAACACGAACGTGGCAAGTGACGAGGACAGAAGAAAGAACCCCGTCCAGTCGAAGGCACGAACGTAGGCGGCCGTGCTGCCCTTTGCAAGATCCTGTCGGGGAACGCGCGTGTAGATAACGACGAAAGCCACGATCGCGACAATCAGTGGAGGTGCATAGGTCGTGCGCCAGCCCCAGGCAGCTGCGAGGAGCCCCGCGATGAACGGCCCGACAAAACCGGTCGCAGGGCCGACCGAACTCCACGTACCAAGCGCTCGCCCTCTTTCTCGTTCATTGAACAGTGAAGAGATGAGCGCCATGCCGAGCGGCATCATCCCGGCAACACCAATCCCCAGAACCGCGTTCCCAAACATCACCGATCCGACTGACGTCGACGACATCATCAATGTCGTGCCCGTTGCGAACACCAGTGTCCCGCCCAGGATCAGCCGTCTCGGATCAACCCCATCGCTCATCCGACCGTAGACCGGCATAAGCAGCATAAAGGGAAGGATGAAGGCGGCAGACACCCACGCAGTCACATCTGCCTGAAGCCCGAATTCGTCTCGGATGATCGGAAGGGCTACACGTGACATCGTAGAGATCGTGGGCATCAGCATCGAAGGAAACATCAGACTAAACATGATCCGGCGTGCTTCGTGCAGCGGGACGGGGCGAGATTCGGATGTCTGTGGTGATGCATCTGTGGTGGTTTCGGAAGGAGACACAAGGATCTTTCGATTGCGTACGCGGCGGCTCGCCTTTTATCCTACACACTCGTCAGAATCAGGGCAACCGACAGCAAGCTTGGACAGACAGGGAGGAACAGGGGATGGAATACAGGAGCTTCGGAAAGGCAGGCGTAAAGGTCAGCCGAATCGCCCTCGGCCTTGGTCTGCGAGGCCAGGCCGACGAGAAAGAGGCTCAGCGACTCGTCGAACACGCGATCGACGGAGGGATCAACTTCGTCGACTGCGCCAACCTCTACGGTCCGCTGGATGATCGCGAGAACAAGGGTCAATCTGAGATCATCGTCGGCAAAGCGCTCGCTTCCCGCCGGGATCGCATCGTCCTGACATCGAAAGTCTTCGCTCCAGTAGGTGACGATCCCAACGATACCGGTCTTTCGGCCTTTCACATCCTGCGCGAGATCGATAACTCGCTTCGCCGTCTGAACACGGACCACCTCGACTTCTATCTCGTCCACAACTACGACGACACGACACCCCAGGAAGAAACACTGCGTGCCCTGGACGACATCGTCCGGAGCGGCAAAGCACGTTACATCGGATGCTGTAACCATCAGGCCTGGCAGGTATGCCGTGCGCTCTGGATATCGGACTCACTCGGATCTGTACCTTATGTCGGCATCCAGAACCAGTACAACTTGCTGACACGAGGGTTGGAAACGGAGATGTTCGGGCTTATTCGGAATCAGGCTCTGGGAGCCATGGCCTACAGCCCGCTTGCAGTCGGACTGCTCAGCGGCGCATATCGACCGGGGGAAAGACCACCCGCCGGGACATTCTGGGGCAATCGCTCAAAAGACTACGAACAGCAGACAGCAGGTGGGGTCTCCAGCACGATGAACACCCTGTTCGAGGTCGCAGAAGAGCTCAACAAGACGCCAGCACAGATCGCGATCGCGTGGATTCTCTCGCACAACGAGATCACGACTGCCATCAGCGGAGCGGACAACACAGACCAGATCGACGACGTCATAGGATCTGTAGGATGGACACTGCCGGAAGAGCTACGATCAAAGCTGGATGCCAACTCTTGAGATGAAAAGCAAGCCCAAAGTGAGGAATTTTAAAGTTGGCTCTGAACTCACAACTTTCACTCATCCTTCTGTACTCGGTGTTTCAAACACTATCGTTCCTTCATGTATGCATACGGCCGTTGCCCCCAAGGCATCGGTCGTCCTCTCCCGATCACCATCAACTCATACCAATCGTCTCGGTCGAGCGCCTTCCCCACAGCGTCGACAGCATCTGACAGATGATCCACGTTTGCCGTTCCTATCAGAGGAATGACGCCACCAGGGAGCTGCATCAGCCAAGCCAGTGCGACTTGGCTCATTGACCATCCATAGCAATCCGCCAACTCACGCACCTGTGCTGCCACCCCCGCTTCTCGCTGAGCCTGCCAGTCATCGTGGGCGGATGACTTTCCTGCCAGCACGCCCTTATGAATCGGACTCCAGCACAGCACGTTCATCCGCTTCTCCAGACACACAGCCAGAAGCCCCGTCTCGATCGGCTCCAAATGCAGCAAACCGAACTGCGTCTGCAAGGACTCGAGCCTGCAGTATTCGGACAGCATCCGAATCTCGTCAGCCGTATAGTTGCTCACCCCTACGTGTCGCACCTTACCTTCCGACTTGAGCTCGTCGAACGCCATCGCCGTCTCTTCTGGATGCGCCAGGTAGTCGATCCTGTGCGGCTGGAACAAATCAATATATTCCGTGCCCAGTCTTTGAAGCGAGTTCTCTACGCTCTGTTTGATGTAGGCCGCCGAAAGGTCGTAGGCCTTGTAATCATACTCGGGCACCATCCCCTTAAACACGATTCCGCATTTGGACGCGATCACCACGTCCTCCCGCGCGATCACCACCTCCTTCAGAGCCTTCCCGAGCACCTCTTCTGATTCCCCGGCCGTATACACGTCCGCCGTGTCATATAGCGTAACCCCCAACTCATACGCACGCCGTACCGTGGCAATGCTCTCCTGCTCATTCCCGTGTGTAAGACTCATACACCCAAGCGCAATCGCCGAAACCTCGGCCCCCGTCGTCCCCAGCTCCACCGTCTTCATCTAGACGTCTCTAATTCTAGAATTTCCTCTGTACGATTTTTATTTACCATTTCCCCGCTCCATCTCTCCCAGCCCTTTTTGCCCCGGCTGGATGAACTCTACCGCCGGGCTCTCGATCCGTCCATACGCGTGCCACACTTTGTAGCCCAGCAGCGCACGCAGATCTTCATCCGCTTCAGCAACGACGTCCTCGTGCGTACCCACCACCAGGTTCTCCTGAGTCCTAAACTGCGGCCCACAGAAGGTAGAAAGAAGGGCCAGGCGATCCTGCTTGCCCGTGTTCGCACCGGTTCCGTGCCACGTCCTCGCATCGAGTACGATCGCTGAACCTGCGGGGGCTTCGGGCTGGACGGCGCTCTGCTCCCCTTCCACATCCGGCTGCCGGCCGCTCAGATGGCTCCCGGGAACGAGTCGAGTCGCCCCGATCTCTGCGATGAAATCGACCAGCATCCAGATCACGTTCACTGCAGCAAGCGGAGCGATCATCGGAGGATCTATCAGTTCCGAGTCCTCATCGAAACGATCCCGTCGAATCGAACCGATCGGCAGCGGCTTCCGACCGGACCGCGTCGGCGAGGGCATCCACCACTGATCCGTGTGCAGCGGCATCTCCACGCCACCGGGCTTCGCGATGTTCGCGCCGTAGCTGCTCAGAAGATACTCCTCGCCCAGAAACCGATCGACGATTCCTCGAACGCTCTTCACTTTGAAGATGTCGAGAAACACCTTCCCCTTGTTGACAAGCATCCACACACGCTGGTTCCGTCCGCCTGCCTCCTCAGTAAACGCCTCGGGGCGAATGCGCCCATCGGCATTCCGGAAGGCTCCCCAATTTTGGTCAGACCCGCCGTCCCGGAAGTCGAGACCTTGTTGTCGCTCCGCTTCGGCCTGCTCCACAAGGCGTGATCGCATACCCGCCACCTGCTCTTCGTTCAGCGCATTCGCAACAACACAGAATCCGGCCTCTCTAAAGTCTTCATACAGCTGATCTTCATCTGTTGTCGGGCAAGGGATCGTCACATCCATCTCTCAAGGGTTCAGGGTTCAGGGTTCAGGGTTCAGGGTTCAGGGTTCAGGGTTCAGGGTTCAGGGTTCAGGGTTCAGGCCGACCGAAACATTATACATTTAAAGTGAGACATTGTCTGCTCTGGTGTCAGCTTTGACACGGGCGGTGAAACACCCATAGCAGCGCAGGCAGTAAGGTGACAACAGCTTCTAGGGTGTTTGATAGAATGATATCCCAGGGACGGAGTCCTGACAGCGTAGTTTAACATCAAACGCGTCTTTCGAGTCAAATCGGTATTCGTAACTCTCGCGTGGGAGTGCTTGCATCGTATCGGAGAAATACAGATTGCCGCTTGATAGGTCTTGCAATATCCATACCTCTTGACTGATAGGAACGGATTCGGACAGCAAGTTATAGCTGAAACACTCAATACTTGATGTCCGAGGAAAACCCGCTGTTTAGGCTGCCCACGAGCAGAAGGAGAGACTAATGAACGCAAGAGAACGCTACTACTGGGACCTTAACGACCATCTCGTAGCTCTTGGGCTATTGAACAAGGCGCGGGTGAAGGCGACAAGGGTGTTAGCCTTTGCGGCGAAGCCCACCCTATAGATGGCCAGCTACACGGAACGTCTTATCTCGGCTGTGGTGGCGTCGGCCCTCCTCGCCCTGATCCCTCAACGAGTCTTGAGCCAGGACACTCCCTGGGAACCAGCTATCCAGCGCCTGATCCATCTCACCTTTAACGAGAACTTCGTAACAGCGCATGCTATCGCAGACTCGCTCCTCTCTGCCCACCCTCGACGCCCCGAGCCTCCCTTCTACAAAGCAACGGTCTACTGGCGGCAGGGCATGAACGTTCGGGACGGCGACAAACACGACCCTGAGATCCTGCGCTACTTGGGAAGTTCGATTGAGAAAACCGAACGATGGATCAAGCTTCAAGGCGAGTCCGCCGAGATGTTCCTGTGGCTCGGGAACGCCTACGGTCTGAGGACCGGGTTACGCATGGTTAGAAAAGAGGTCTTTAAAGGAGTGATCGACGGGATCGAAGGTCGCGAGTATCTGGACGAGACGATCGCGATCGAACCGGACGCGATGGATGCGAACTTCGGGATCGGCCTGTCCGACTACATCCTCTCTCACAACCCAAGTATCCTTCGGGCGGTCCAGCGTCTCTTCAACCTCCCCTCGGGTGACAGGGAGGGTGGTCTCCGGCGGCTCAAAGAGGCAGCCACCCGTGGACGATACAACAGACTCGATGCGGTATCGGCACTCGCCTACCTTGAACTCTACTACGAGATGGATGCCGTCTCGGCAGAAGAGCGGCTGAGAGGCTTGCTCGCACACTACCCAAACAGCCTGGATTACCGGATTCGCTATGCCGACACCATGCTACGTCTCCAAATGGAACACGGTCGCAGGCTTTCAAAGGCGATGCTCGACTCGACAGCCTCTATCCGTTCGATCGCCTTTTCCCGGAAATGGGCACTCTTCAGGTGGCGGGAAATGAAGCTTGACTTCATCCAAGGCATCAGTCATTTCCTCATCGGGAACAACGAGCGAGCCGGGGCTCTTCTCACCGCTGTGGCCTCACGCAGCAGGAACAAGAAGAACTGGCTCGTCGGTCCCGCGGAACTGACGCTCGGCAAGATCGCCGATCTGGAAGGTGATCGAGAAAGAGCGAAGGAGCACTACCGACGTGCCGTGCAGCGAGACAACGTCTGGGGCTCGCGAGACGAGGCACGTCGCTATCAGGGCCAGCCTTACAACGGGATTGAACCGGACAGCCGCCCTGTCGATCGTGAGCTAAGGTATCCGGGACGACCCTGACTGCATGAACGAAACTGTCCACAGCCCCCCAGCAATCAGAGCGACCGGAATCACCAAGAAATTCGACGGTGAAGACGAGATCGTTGTCGCCAACAACGACATTCATCTGGAAGTCCGTTCGGGTGCGCTACACGCGATCGTCGGTGAGAATGGAGCAGGCAAATCGACGTTGGCCCACGTCCTTGCAGGCCTGACGAGACCAGATTCAGGGGAAGTCTCTATCCACGGAGACCGGCTGACGCTGGCGAACTCGGGGGCTGCGAAGGCGGCGGGCATCGGCTTCGTCACTCAGCACTTCACCCTTGTCGAAACCCTTACCGTCTGGGAAAACGTTACGCTGGGTTTGGATCTGACTGGACCGTGGATCGATCGGGACGCCGTCCGCGAAATGGTCGCCTCGCTCGCATCATCGCTCCAAATCGACCTGTCCCCCGATGCGCTCGTTGAAACGCTTCCTCTGCCGACGCGTCAGGCCGTAGAAATCATCAAGGCGCTCACAAGGGACGCCAGCATTCTCATCCTCGACGAACCCACATCAGTCCTGGGACCAAGGGAATCGGAGCTTCTGTTCGAACGGATTAACGCGCTCCGTGTGCAGGGCACGACGGTTGTTCTGGTCACGCATCGGATACAGGAGGTCATGGACCACGCGACACACGTGACCGTCCTCCGCAATGGCGCCTCTGTGTCAACCTACAACCGCGAAGCCTTCGACGCTGACAGAATCATTGAGGCGATCATCGGTCGTCCGGCGACGGCCCTTGCCGATCACGAATACGATCTGGGTAGGACAAGTGTACTCGAAGTCGACCAGATCCGTCTCCACAAGGACGGTCAAACAGTACTGGAAGGACTTTCACTCAACATTCACGAAGGCGAGATCGTAGGTCTGGCAGGGGTCGCCGGGAACGGCCAGACTGAGTTCACGCAAATCCTTGCAGGTCAGCTTTCCCCTTCGTCAGGCACGCTCCGGCTTATGTCCGAGGACATCACGAATTGGGACGCGAGACAAAGAAGGCAGCACGGGCTCGCATACATCCCTGAGGACCGTCGTCGATCCGGGCTCATCGGATCGTTCAGCATACAGGACAACCTGTTCCTAGGAGGACAAGACCAGTTCGGCACTGCTATATGGTGGGACGGCGACCAGGCCAGGCAGGAAGCTGACAGACTGATCGAGACCTACGGCATCCGGACACCTTCCGCCGCCACCCCAGCGGACAGTCTGTCGGGTGGGAACCAGCAAAAAGTCGTCATCGCACGCGAACTCTCGAGATCACCGCGCGTGATCGTAGCGGCACATCCGACGCAGGGCCTAGATCTCGGCGCAACCGATTTCGTCCAAACACAGCTGCTCGACGCACGGGCCCGTGGATGTGGCATCCTTGTCATCTCAAACGACCTGGATGACCTGCGTGCACTCAGCGATCGAATCGCCGTAATCTACAAAGGTCGTATTGCCGGGATCTGCTCGGTCGACGACTACGACGATCAACAAATCGGGTTGTGGATGACTTCGGGAGGGCAAACACCTTGACTCTGGGCATTCTGACCAGAATGTCCCCGGGCTCGACTCGCGACATCGTCGAGTCTTTTGGAATCCTCCTAATAGCATTGCTTGCTGGCCTCGCGATTGTGGCGCTATCAGGAGGCAATCCAGTCCAGACGGTCGGCGCGCTCGCCTACGGCGCTTTCGGCACGCGGGTCAATCTGGCAAGCACGCTCGTCAAAACAGTTCCCCTGCTCCTGACTGGATTGTCCGTTGCGATCGCCTTCCGCGCGGGGCTCTTCAACATCGGGGGCGAGGGTCAGCTGTATGCGGGTGCCGTCGGTGCTGCCTGGATCGGTGCGACGGACCTGTCTCTATCCGCTCCACTTCATTTGACGTTGACGCTGATAGTGGGTGTATGTGCGGGCGCGGTGTGGGGCGGCGTGGCCGGATGGCTCAAGGCCCGCCGAGGCGTACACGAAGTCATCAACACGATCATGCTCAACTACATAGCGATCTACAGTGTCGACTATCTCGTCCGTGGACCGCTCAGTGCGGGGACGCATACGACGCGTTCCCGGGACCTTCAGGCAAGCGCAAAGCTTCCGGTCCTATGGGACACGCCCCCCATAGAAGTCAGTCTCGCGATCCTGCTGGCTTTGTTCGTCTGTTTCTGCGCCTACTGGTTGCTCTTCCGGACACCCTTTGGTTTCGATTTTCGTGCGGTCGGTCAAGGAGCCGAAGCGGCTGAATCGGTCGGCATATCAAGCGATCGTATCTCGATCATCGCCATGTGTCTCGCAGGTAGCGTCGCGGGGCTGGCCGGCTGCTTCGAGATCACCGGCCTACATCACAAGCTGTACGCACAGTTCTCACCCGGCTACGGCTTCGACGGCATCGCCGTCGCCCTCCTCGGACGCAGCCACCCGATCGCCGTCATTCCCGCCGCCCTCCTGTTCGGCGCCCTCCGGACTGCAGACAGATGGTTACAATTGTCTGCGGGCGTGCCAAAGGATATCGTCATCATCATCCAGGCAATCACCATCCTGGCCGTCGGACTCAAGACCGCCAGACGCTGACCGCATACCAGCTACCAAAGGAAAAAAATGATCCTGAAATCGATCGTCGTCGGTCCCCTCGAAGTCAACTGTTTCGTCCTCGCGTGCGAAGACACAAAGGAAGGCATCCTCATCGATCCCCGCGAGAACGTCCCAGGTATCGTCAAACTGATCGAAGAGGATGGAATCAAGATCAAGGAGATCGTCGCAACGCACGGTCACTTCGATCACATCGGGCGGGTCAGATCAATCAAGGAGCAGTTAGGCGTGCCTTTCGCCATTCACAAGGACGACCTTTTCATGGTGGAAGGACTCGTCGAGATCGCCTCTTGGCTGGACATCGACACAGACGATGCACCTGAAGTCGACCGGTTCATTGACATCGGCGAGACCATCACTTTCGGCCGCGAATCCCTCTCCGTCATCCACACCCCCGGGCACGCCCCCGGCAACATAACACTCCTGTGGCCCGGTCACGCCATAGTCGGCGACGTCCTGTTCGCGGGCTCTATCGGTCGCACCGACCTTGAAGGCGCGGATCCCACCGTCCTGATGGCATCGATTCGAGAGAAGCTCCTGCCTCTCCCCGACGAAACAAACGTCTACCCCGGCCACGGCCTATTCACCACCATCGGCCAGGAACGCGCCACGAATCCGTTCCTGAGGTAACGGGGGAACCACAAAGGCGCGGAAAGGGCTAGGGTCCTAGTTGTCATCCGGTCGAAGAGATCCAACCCCGAGGGGTTGCGCAAATCATCCGGAGGTTGCCGCAGGCTACCCCGGGTCGAGTGGAAACAAGAAAAAAGCGCCGCGGTAACGATTCCCGAACGTCACGGGATTCGCCCTAGGCGCATGAGTCGGCCCGCATAATCGACCAACATCCTCTGTATTCCCTCTTCTATCTTCTTTTTATTGGCTTTCTCTACCCGCCTCTATCGCATTCACCAAAATCAGAAAATCAGAAAACCCGATCGAACCGTTACCATCCAGATCGAACTGAGTATCGAAATTGGGTGAACTTGTCGTTTCACCGAACCGGGCGGCAAATAGCAAGAAATCTCGAAAATCGGCTATACGGTTTCCGTCGAAATCGACGGCCCCGTTGAGCGTCACTGACCGTGGGACGGCCGTCACGAACTCGCTCGATCGCAGCATCTCCGCCGTGATCAGGTTGATCGTCGTAGAGGACACAAAGCTGTCCTGTGTCGTAAAAAAAACCCGGCCAAGGAGTCCTTCCGTAACCGTGAGTGCTCCGCCAAAGGTGGCCGCAGTGACCTCGACCGATCGCGCAGTCACCTCCGGCTTGACAGTCTGGGCAGCCGAGAAAACGTTCCCGGGAATGAAGCTCTCGAAAGCCACCATCGTCGAGTCGAAGTCGAACCGCAGGATGTAACCAACCATCAGCTCCAGCGCATTTCCGTGTACCTGGACCTCGACCGTCTCACCGATCGCGACACCGTTCCTTACCGTCCTCGCCTGGTCACCCAACGAAGTATCGAGATCGAGAGAGATGCCAAATGCCTGCCCCGTCACAAAGCGAATCGTCGTGTCCGACACATCCAGTTGATCGATCGCACCCGTCTCACTGTCAAAGATCGTCGTCGTCTCGGCCTTGAGCCGAATCTCGGTGGCACCAGTGACGTTCTGTCGTGCCTTGAGCGTAAGGATACCGAGAAAGCCGGGCGCTCTGAGAGAGGCAGGTTTCCCGCTGACCGAGATCGACGCTCCTCTCCCTCCAGTCGTATTGCTCAGGATACCCTCGAAGCTCTCAATCTCGAACAGCGTCGAGAACTGGAGATTGTCGTCCTCGAAGGCCAGCGTGAATCCGGACGTCAGACCCCGGGCCATCCCCTCGACATAGACCTCGAACAGAACACGATTGTCCTTGCTCAGGACGGGAAAGGTGCGGCGCTCGTCATTGACCGGTGGTTGACCGGAAATCTGCGCGTCCAGCGTGATACGTTTGCCTTCGAAGGCGCCAGCGTATGCGGTTCCCGTTAGGCTAATCGAGATCAGAAGAAGTCTGATAGCGTGGCTTGTGAAAGACATGATCGAGTTTGAACGGCCCTCAAAGCGGGTTAATGCGGCGCACATGGCCTGCTTCCTACTTATCGGCTACGATCTGGATTTCTCCAGTACACGTAACGAGGCCCTGCAGCTTGACGCCGCAGGGCCTCGATATGAGCTATAAAGGGTCTTATTCGCGTCCGAGTGGGAAATGGAGCCCGAATTGAAGGCCGTACTCGTTGACCGACCCGCTTGAAAAAGCCTTGAACCAGCGGAACTGGCCGAACACACCGACTGATTCGGTGACCGGAATGATCCCGCCTCCCGCGACTGTGAGCATACCGTTTGTCAACGAATTCCCCAGACCGCTGACTCTGAGAACCCCGCCCCCTCCAGCGAAATAGATCGTTCCCCCCCACCGGGTGAGAGGAGCCTTGTAGTGAATCGACAAACCAGCGGGCATCTGGTTGATCGAACTCTTCCGATAGATCTCGAAGAACGCGGACAGCGATGTCGGGTAGTCCTCGCTTAACGGGATCTCGAGCGAAGCGTGCCCACCCCAACGGCTCGGGCTTGGCTTGAAGACGACACCACCACCCGTTTTTACACCCCATTGCAGGGCGTCCGCTGAACCTGCAAGTAGCAGACACACAGCAAACAAACCCAAGAAACGTCTCATACCACCTCCTGTATCGATCACCCGACTCTCATCTCCACACGACAATCAGCGAAAAAAAGATAGGAAGGATGGCGAACCGAGGGAAGATGGCGTCACGAAGACCAGCCCCCGTCGACCATGTACACACCACCTGTGCAGAAGCTACTCTCGTCACTTGCAAGAAACAGCATCATCCGAGCGATCTCTTCGGGACGGGCATACCGACCTAGGGGAATCCGATCCGTCAGCACGCGCTTCGCTGATTCGGGACTGTCCGGGCTCAGCTGAGACTCGATCGATCGCATCATGCGCGACTCGATAGGGGCGGGGTTCACCGTATTCACGCGTATCCCCTGAGAAGCGTATTCCCTTGCAGCAGCACGCATCATCCCGATCACAGCGTGTTTCGATATACCGTATGGCGAGAACCGAGGTGTCGCGTTCATCCCAGCCGTCGAAGACGTGATCACAACGCTCCCTCCTCCCCGCTTCTGCATCTCCGGGATCACGTACTTCAATCCCAGCCAGGCACCTCGAACATTTACCGCCATCACTCGATCGAACACCTCGACAGGATAGTCCGGAATCGGTCCGACCTCACCCTCGATCGCCGCGTTGTTGAGAAACACATCGACCCCGCCATACCGCTCGACGGCCGTCTGCACATAACCCTGAACCTGTTCGGGATCGCTCACATCCGCCACACGGTGGCTGACACGATCCGACGGCAGATTCGAGACGGCCTCTTCAAGCCCGTCCGGGTCACGGTCCGCCAGCAGGATCCGCGCACCCTCGGACGCAAACAATTCGGCTGCCGCTCGCCCGATCACGCCCGCGCCCCCTGTGATAATCGCTGTCTTGTTCTCGAGTTTCATGGGCCTGTTCTCCGCTCAGGCATTCAGTATACACAGGGATACAGGATGTGGGTATTTGAACCGGCCCCTTGGTTCTGCTCGGGATGTACTTCCTGGCCGCGAGCTTTTGGTTCCAAGGGAACCAAACCCCAAAACCTCAGGGCCGGAGGCCCCTCAAACAGAATCTAATCCTCGCATCAATGAGGACATACTTGTGGAACAACAATTAGACGTCGGTTATATTCGAAACCCATGAAGACAGAGATATTCCTGATCTGTAACGCAGCGACCCTCTACGATCCGAATGACAGGAACACCGGGTGGTGGTCCAACCTCCCGCTATCCTCCCTCGGACGGCGACAGGCGATGCTCCTCGGAGAACATATCAAGCGTGATTACGATGACATTGACTGCCTGTTTGCCAGCCCCCTGAAACGCTCCGCTGAAACGGCCGCCGTGTTAGCTGACACGATCAAGGTTGTGGTCCAGAAGGACGCCGGGTTAAGAGAACTCGATGCCGGTGGCATCAACCCATCCGAGCCCGATAACGGCACGGCACCGGACTTCGCTGCCGGAACGCACAGAAACGGAGAGTCCTACGAGAGCCTGCATCGGCGCGTCACGCAATCTATCGACGCAATCGTCACACGATGTATCGGCAAACGAGTCCTCATAGTCTCCCACGGCGGCCCGATCGTGGCTTACCTCAGAGCCTTCCTCGGGTTTGGCCCTGGTGATGCCCATCGCGCACCCTTCTTTGGCTGTATTCCCTCGTCGCTCCACGAACTCATCATAGACGACACCGAGAAGACTATCGTGCGCCTAAACGATGCATCACATCTCGCCAATGCCCCCACCTGAAACACCTCCCAATCCCGAATACCCAGCTCGCGCGTTCAGAACGTGTCGTGTTAGTCGGCTGGCGTCGGGCAGGCCCTCCGTGATCACAGGCCGGATCTTTCGTGACAAGGGAGCAAGCTACCTGTCCGACGAATCCGGTGTTGTGCGCTTATCGGGTATGAAGTGCACCGGATCGATCGTAGAAGCGAAGGGTACTTGGACGGGTGCCTCTTTCGAAGTAAGCGACCACGTCGCGCTCACTCCAGAGACCAGCGCCGCCGCAGAAGACAGACGACGCATCCACGGCCTGCGAGCGGATGTCCTGCGAGGCATTCGATCCTTCTTCGACAGCAGAGGGTTTACCGAGGTCGAAACCCCCCTTCTAACCCACTCACCCGGAATGGAGCCCCACCTGCGTGCTTTCGAGACTCACACGAAGTCAGGTCGCCCGCTCTTCCTGACGACCTCTCCAGAGTACGCGATGAAGCGACTCCTGTCCGAGGGGCTCGAACGGATCTATCAGGTCTGTAAATCCTTCCGTGACGAGCAGCACGCCGCACACCACAATCCCGAATTCTCGATGCTCGAATGGTATCGCGCCTACACCGACTACAGGCACATCGCGGATGACACCGAGTCGCTGGTCGCTGAGCTAACCGAACGCATCACAGGCTCCACACGACTGTCGTTTCGCGACAACACGATCGATGTTGCACGGCCCTGGGTTCGGATGACGGTAAGGGAAGCGTTCAACCGCTATAGCGACGTGAACTCGGATCCCTGCGACGAGCCTGGCGCGTTCTTGGAGGGAGCCCAAAAAAGCGGTATCACATCTATCGATGAGTCGGATGACTTCGACACAGCCTTTTTCAAGATCTTTCTCGACCAGATCGAACCGCATCTGGGATCCTCTCGTCCGACCATCCTGATAGACTATCCCGCAAGCATGGGTGCCCTAGCAAAGCGATCATCCGATGAGCCCACCGTCGCCGAACGGTTCGAGGTCTACATCGCCGGCATCGAGCTCGCAAACGCTTTCACCGAGCTAAACGATCCCACCGAACAACGGGAAAGACTCGAATCCGAAGCCGCTGAAAGGTCATCCCTCGGCATGCCCCGACATCCGATCGACGAGTCTTTCCTGGATGCGCTCTCATCCGGTATGCCTCCCTCCGGGGGAATTGCGCTCGGCGTGGACCGGCTTATCATGCTGCTATCGGGCGCCGATCACATTGCCGACGTACTCGCATTTCCCTTCCCGGATCTATAAACGGCAGAGGCTGAAACCTCGGAACGCGCAGAACAAACGAAAAACCAGAAAGGACCCAAATGGGCAAGCTCGACGGAAAGGTCGCTCTGATCACGGGCGGCGGCACCGGCATCGGCCGGGCAACGGCTCTCCTGCTCGCGGAGCACGGTGCGAATGTGGCCGTCAACTACAGCCGTTCGAAAGATGACGCCGAACAGACAGTGGCTGATGTCGAAGCGACCGGCCGTAAAGCGATCGCCGTCCAGGCGAACATTTCCGAGGATGCCTCTTGTCGTACGATGGTCGACACGGTCGTCAGCGACCTCGGCAGGCTTGATATCCTCGTGAACAACGCCGGCACGACACGCATGGTCCCCCTCGACGACCTCGAAGGACTCACCGAGGACGACTGGGATGCGATCATAGGCGTCAACGTAAAGGGCACCTTCTTCTGCTGCCGAGCTGCGATCCCAAAAATGAAGGAAGTCGGCGGCGGCCAGATCGTAAACACGGCCTCAATCGCTGGAACGACCGGCCAGGGCAGCTCAATCGCCTACTCTACTTCGAAAGCCGGCATCATCTGTATGACCCAGTCGCTCGCCGTCAGCCAGGCCCCCGACATCCAGGTCAACGCGGTCTCTCCGGGGCTCGTCGAAACACGCTGGGTAAAGGGCTGGGAAGAGAACAACGCCATCCACGCAAAAGGCACACCGATGCGCCGCAACGCGATGGCCGAAGACGTGGCCGAAGCGATCGTAGGCCTAGTCCTCAGCCCCTTCGTCACCGGACAGAACCTCGTCGTAGACGGCGGCCGCAGCCTCTGGCTCTCTGCTGCAAGAGACTGAAGCTCACTAACAGGAGAGCCGGGAAGCAAGAACCACCACTTCTCCCGCTCTCCTGCTCAACTTTCATACTCTTCAGACTAAGGCCCCTCTACGAACTCGTAGGCGGCCGCGTATGCACCTCCCTGGCTTCCCACGAGTTGGCAAAAGCCAACACGAAAGGGGCAACGCTTCGCGTTGCCCCTTTCGTGTCCTCCGCAGCCACTCTAGAATGGGACAGGCTCTCCCAGTTCCCTAGGATTCCTCGGCCATCTGAACTTCGCTTCTCCTGTCAGCAGTGCGCGGTGTTCCTCTGAGACCGTCTCGGCGAAATCCGGATCCGGGTCATACCCCATCCAGGCTTGGAACATCGTCGGCATGTAGCCTCCTAGGATCAGCAGCCGGTCCCTGTCCGACTTGATGATCCCGGCCGCGTGGATCAGAGACTCGTAAAACAGCAGCGTCGATCCGGCCGGCGCGATCACCTGGTGAATCATCGACGGGTCTTCATATGCCGCGTTGATGATATCTTCCTGCGGGGGGGTACCCGTCGGCAACTTGTGTGTTCCTGCGATCACCGTCGTACCCCCGTCATCGGGTCCAAGATCGGTCAGATTCGTCAGTGCCTTGATGAACGAGAAGTGATACAGACCCTTGTCGTAGTGGCTGTAGGCCGGGTTAATCCCACGGTGGAAGCCATGTCGCTCCTTCTCCTCCTTCAACGGACGACGGATGTGTGCATCGGACTGCTGAAGCCTAGCAGGTCCACCGATGATTTCTTCCGCCATCCCGACGATATGGGGGTGGGTCAGGTAGTCGAAAAAGCAAGGCGCAAGGTGCGGAAGATTGTCGATCCGGAAAAACTCCTCACTCGTGCTGGTGTTCCAGCAGCTGGGCCCCGGCATCTTGCCATCCCGCCGAAAATCGGCTTCGATCTGGTAGAGTGTGCCCTTGAGCGTGCCGACCTCGTCTTCCGTCAGCAGATTCTCGATGATCACATAGCCGTAGATCTCGATGTGGAGTCGCTGAGCCGGTGTCAACGCGGGAAATGGCTTGGGTGTAGACGTGTCACTCATGTTGATCCTCTTGAAATGCGTGCCCTTACGTGGCTTCTCATCATATCTTGGCCCGGTATGCTGCCGACAGCGCAATATAGGCACATGCAAACTAGCCTCCCAGAGCCAACTATGAATCCGAGCCTGATCACGCTGATTTTATACCTGGTCCTCGCCTCATCGAGCGCATCCGAAGATCCTTGGCCGCTCCACATCATCGATGACATCCCGCGCGGGGCCGACGGGGTTCGGCTAGCTGACGTAAATCGAGACGGCCTGCCCGACATAACGACCGGATGGGAAGAAGGCGGCCTGACGCGTGTCTACATCAATCCGGGACATCAGCACGTCCGGGACAAATGGCCTGCCGTGACCTCAGGGAGGACACCCTCGGCAGAGGATGCCGTTTTCGCCGACATCGATGGGGATGGAGCCGTCGATGTGATCACCAGTTGCGAAGGCAAAACTCGAACGGTGTTCGTCAATTGGGCGCCCAGGCTCCAAGACTACCTGACCGCTAAAAAATGGACGACAACGGCACTCCCCGCGACTCAGGATCAAACCGGCTGGATGTTCGCGCTTCCACTCCAGATAGACGGTCAGCACGGTATTGACATCGTCGTATCGGCGCGAGGCCGATCCGCTCTTGTCGGCTGGCTAGAGTCGCCTCCAAATCCGCGAGTGGGATCGGACTGGAAACTGCACCCGTTGTATGATGCGGGTTGGATCATGTCCCTCATCGCTGAGGACGTGGACAACGACGGAGACGAGGATCTCATCGTATCTGATCGAAAGGGTGACAAATCTGGTGTCCTCTGGCTGGAGAACCCGGGAACGCAAAAAGCCACAGCAATTTGGGCAGAGCATCGCATCGGTGCGTCAGGCCGGGAAGTCATGTTCCTTGACCTTGCAGACCTCGACGGCGATCAGGAACAGGACCTCGTCGCAGCGGTACGACCGGACGCAATCCATTGGTTCAGACGTCCGGAAAACCCCAAGAAGCCCTGGTCCGAACACATCATACCTGTTGCGTTCGTGAACGGAGGACTAGGTAGCTCAAAAGGCGTGCGTGTCGGCGACATCGATGGCAACGGGACTCCAGACATCGTNCTNTCCTGTGAGCACGCTGAACCACCAAAGCGTGGAATCGTGTGGCTCTCGTACGGGAAGTCACTACAGGATCCTGAGTGGTCCGTCCACGACATCAGCGGCCCTGAGGGCATCAAGTATGATCGGATCGAACTCGTTGACCTCGACGGGGATGGGGATCTCGACGTAATCACTTGCGAAGAAAAACACCGTGGCAGAGGTCTTGGTGTCTTCTGGCACGAAAACCCGACGNGGTAGCNTCTTGAAAATCGAGGAGATCATCGAAGCCGTTATGTCCGAACACCAAGGTCTCGTGCTCGACACCAACTGGGGTAAGCGCGGGCTCTTCTGCAACCCGGGTCGGTCTTTGCCAAAGGGCACGTATCTGATGACTTTTAAGGAGCGAGATGGAGAGAACGACTCAGCCTCACGCATCGGGCGCGACGGTGTATACCGTCTGAACCTTGGGATACCCAAAGCAACTTTCATCGACCGTTTCAGCTCTGTCCCGAGCAGATGCACCGCAGGCAGGACGATCAACGGGACCTTGAACTTTTGAGGCGCTCGATGAGATCACCGCAACCCTGTCCACAGGGGGATGGGCTGGATCACAGACCTATAACCGAGTAAAGACACCTTCGTGGAGTTAAAACCACTAATACGAGAAGAGTATGGTTTGGCGGTTCAGAAAACCAAGAACTGTAAGAGAAAGGAGTAGTATGTCGGTCTACATCATCACGGACATCAAGGTGAACGACTGGGATGCCTATGAGGCGTATGTTGCGCGCACACGACCGATCGTCGAAAGCTATGGTGGTCGCTACCACGTACGCGGCGGCGAGGTCACTGTTCGTCTCGGTGACTGGAAACCGAATCGCCTGATCATCATAGAGTTCCCATCAGCCGACGACGCAGCGAAGTTCGGCAATTCTCCGGAGTATGCGCCCGTCAAGAAGATTCGCGAGACGGCAGCGGACACACTGTCGTCCGTGATGGTCGAAGGCTATGACGGCAAATCGGACAACATCGGATCATGAAGCGGATGCCCGAGAGCCCCAATAAACCAAACGTCATCTTTATNCTGACTGACGACCAGGGCTACGGGGATCTCGCCTGTCACGGCAACCCGATCATCAGCACGCCTAACCTAGACAGGCTGCATTCGGAGAGCATCCGATTCACAGACTTCCACGTCGCACCGATGTGTACACCCACACGTGGCGAATTGCTTACCGGCAGGTATGCACTCCGAAACGGGGCTACGTTTGTCTGCATGGGCAGATCCCTCATCAATCCCGACCTCCGAACGCTTGCGGACATCTTCACCGAAAACGGCTACCGAACCGGGCATTTCGGCAAGTGGCATCTGGGCGACAACTATCCGTATCGTCCGCAGGACCGCGGTTTCGAGGAGACGATACACCACCCAGCGTGGGGGATCACATCGGCGGCGGACTACTACGGGAACGACTACTTCAACGATTATTTCAGGCACAACGGCACGATCGAGTCCTTCGAAGGTTATTGTACCGACGTCTGGTTCAGGGAAGCCACAGACTGGATCCGTCAGAAACANGACCGGCCGTTCTTCGCCTACATAGCGACAAACGCCCCGCACACCCCTCTGTGGGTACCGGACGCCTATCGTCAGCCCTACCGGGAGCACGTCGACTACAACATCGCCAGCTTCTTCGGTATGATCACGAATATCGATGACAACGTAGGTCACCTCGATACGTTTCTCGCCGACTCCGGTCTCCGTGACAACACCATCCTCATATACATGACAGACAACGGAACGGCCACAGGAGACCAGTTCTATAACGCCGGGATGCGCGGAAAGAAGACGCAGCTCTATGAGGGCGGCCATCGGGTGCCGTTCTTCGTTCGCTGGCCAGACGGCAATCTGGGCGAGCCCAGGGACATCCCGGATGCCACACACGGGGTGGACTTCCTCCCCACCCTCACGTCACTCTGCAATCTGACTGATGGACAGGACGAGCCTTACGACGGTGTGTCACTCGACGGGCTTATCAGAGGTGAGCAGACCTCGATCGACGATCGGATGCTTGTGATTCAGTATGGACACACNGCCCTGACTGGAAATCGCGTCACACGAAAAGGCAAAGCCGCTGTTCTGTGGGACAAATGGCGGCTTGTCGACGATGAGGAGCTCTACGACATCGACACAGATCCCGGTCAGGCAACCGACGTTGCAGATCAGCATCCGGAGATCGTCAAGGAGATGCGTTCACACTATGCGAGTTGGTGGGACGAACTTGGGACCAACTTCGACCATTACTACCCGATCCGGATCGGATCGACGGAGGAGANCCCCGTTAGGCTGTGCAGCTGCGACTGGATGGGTGTCTACTGCGACAACCCCCAAAACGTGCGTGGCGGTGTTATGGACAGCGGGATCTGGCAGCTCTATGCGGCCCAGGAAGGCGCTTACGAGGTCACGCTGAGACGTTGGCCGGAAGAATCCGGACTACCGATCACAGGGCCTGCTCCCAGAATGGTCGGTGTCGACGGAGAACTACAGGAGGGCNTAGNAATTCCGGCNACAAGAGCCTGGATGCNCATCGGGACCGGTGAAAGCGAGGTGGCAGTCGAGCCTGGGGATACGGATGTCTCGATGATCGCTGATCTGACCCGAGGACCGACGACACTTCAGACCTGGTGGATCGACACGGATGGAAATCGCTTGGCTGGTGCCTACTATGTCACAGTAAGGCAAGTATAAGTCGGCACAGGTTTTCTAAAGATACCAACAGCGTTCTAAGCGATGGTGACCCCTCCAAGGTTATAGGTCTCAGATGTTCGAACGTGTTGATCGACGATGCGTCGAACGCATGAGCCTGTAATCCGAAAGAGATCCCGACAGGTAGAGGACCCTTTTCGCTATTGATGTGGTGCCCGCCTTCCCTAGCCGGCACCGCTAAGGAGGGTATCCGATCCGCTAAAACCGGAGCCGCAGGCACCCCATCCAGCTCAACTACCCACACCGCCCGCAGAGCGGCGGCGCGGTCTTTTCAAACGCTATCCCCACCACTCCTCGCCCTCGGCCAAATGCGCGTGTGCCACGTCCGGGTTGATATCCGCACCCAATCCCGGCTTTTCCGTAATCCTCACAAAGCCATCTTCGATGTAAGGCCCGTCCAGGATCAGCAGGTCATCCATCCAATCACCCTTGCCTGTAACCGTTTCGCAGGCAAGGAAGTCACGGATCGAGCCAGCCCACTGGCACGTCGCCCACGTATTCAGCTGACTGCCAGTGTTATGCGTCGCCATCGGCAGGCCCCATACTTCGGCCATATCCGCGATCCGCTTGTTCTCTAGGAACCCGCCGCTGTTCCGAAGATCCGGATGGAGAATGTCACAACCCTGATTTACGATGAAATCCGCGAATTCCTGACGTCGCCAAAGATTCTCGCCCGTGCAGATCGGGACTGGTGAACGCTCCGTCAGGCGCCGCCAACTGTCCGTGTAATTCACGATCATCGCGTCTTCGAGCCAGAACGGCTTGATCGCAGCCACCGCTTCGGCGATCTGGATCGCGGTCCGGGTATCATACTCCCAATGGCAATGGACCATAATGTCGTGGTCGTAACCAATCGCATCCCGGCAATTCGCAAACCCTTCCTCGATCTGAATCAGCTCCCGAACCGTCAGCACGCGGTTTGCCAGATCACGTCCCTTGTCCGTATCGGGCGTGGTATGCGGAAACCCGAACTTATGGCACGTAAAGCCAGCCGGATCCGCTTTCACCTTTGCCGCCCACTCTTCACAGGAAGCCTTGTCGAGAATGTCATCCGGCTTCGAGTGGTCGTATACCCGCACCTTGTCCCTGAACTTGCCGCCAAGTAGAATGGTCGACGGCACGCCCAAGATCTTACCCGCAAGGTCCCACAACGCCATCTCGATCCCGCTTGCTGCGCGCATCAGTGCGTGTGCCGACCCATCTGTCCGCGTCTGGCCCTGCCAACCCAATCCTCCGCGCGGTGTTTGACCCATCAGCGTGTAAAGCACGTCGATCTCAAGCGGGTCCTTCCCGATCAGAGCCGGCTTTATGTCATAGATCTGATCCTTCACCCCGACAGCCGGGCTCCCATACGATTCCCCGATGCCGTAGAGGCCACTATCTGCGATCACTTTCACCAACGTATAGTTCCGGGACGGCCCCTGAACAATCATCACCTTGACGTCTTGGATCTTTTGTCTGCCCTTTTCGTTTGCAGCCAGATCTACTGCTGCCATGAAGCACTCGTCCTTCCTTCGTAGAGTTACCAGTTGGTAGATCGTGTGGTAGAGATGGGCATACACATCCCCACACTGCGCTCTAAGACTAGCATCTGTGGTGAAGAGCTCGCCATTGAGCAGTTCACAAAACGCAACTGCTCGACAAACCCACAAATATATTTATGTGTATTTATGCACCATGCAGGGGCTCAGGCATACAGGGTAAAGTTGCCTCAGCCTGTCTGCGGCCCGAAAGCTTATGAAATAGTGGATGCGACTGACTTCTGGATCGAGTGCCGGGCAAACCAAAGCCTGGGCCCAAGTTGACGAGTCTCTATAGCAGGTGATCCAGGATCATGTTCGTCGATTCGACGATTCGTTGATCACGAGGCCTTAGATCCGGCTCGAACGCCGTGCTCGTTAGGTGCTGGAGTCCCTGG
>PAXL01000025.1 GCA_002714465.1 Gemmatimonadota bacterium
GAAACAGCTCTGAGAGAAGAGGATCGTCTGGCTGCAGTTCCTCGAACCGCTGCCGTAAGCGATCGACCGTTGTCCTGAGATCCCCCATCTCCTGGTTCACGTCATACAGACGCGTGTAGAGCAGCTTGATCAGGTTCGCGAGGACGTGGTTCCCCATCTGGGGATCCTCTTCAAGCATTTCGTCGAGGGACTCGGCCTCAAGAACCATAATGTCAGACGTGTCCTCTACGATAACTCGTGTCGACCGGATCTGTCCGGTAAACACCCCCATCTCACCGAGAACTCGGACAGGCATCTGGTAGTCCAGCAGGTCACCTGACGCTGACTCCAGCCTCAGTCGGCCAGCTAGAAGAACGATGAGGCGCTCGTCGACCGCCCTAGGCTCGCTCAGAACGGTCCCAGGGTTCACGGTCTCCCGCTTCCCCGCCTCGATGATCGCCTGAACCTGCGTATAATCAAGATCCTCGAACAGAGGGATATCGAGGAGTTTCTGTACCAGCTTTACGTCGTCGGACAAGTCGTGCCTCATTCAAAATCGTCAGACACTTTGCGTGCGAGCAAAGAAAAGCTTCACCCTCGCGAAAGTCAAGCCGAGCCCCTCCACGTGGTGGAATTGACCCTGAATATGAGGTGACCTATATTGGCGCCCCACAACAAAACCGCCGGGAGAGATGGGATGAATGTCGTCGACCTGACAGCCGAATTCGTCAGCTACAACACCGTCAGCAACCTGAGCAACGCCAGGTGCTGCACCGCTATGGCGCGGAGAATGAAGCAGGCCGGACTCAAGATCGAGCGGCTCGAGTATACTGACCCAAGGGGGGTCAAGAAGGTCTGCCTGGTCGGAAAAAAGGGGACGGGTAAAGGCGGGCTTGCGCTGATGGGCCACAACGATGTGGTCCCCGCTGAAGGCTGGGCGTGGGACCCTTTTAAATTGACAAAGAAGAAGGGGCTACTTTACGGCAGAGGCAGCGCGGACATGAAAGGATCTGTAGCCTGCATGATCGCCACGGCAGAACGCTTCGCGGAACGCGACCTCAAGCAGCCGATCTTCGTCGTGGTTACGGCCGACGAAGAGATCAACTGCGCGGGCGCAGACTGGGTTTACAAGCACTCGAAAAGCCTCAAGGGATGCAAATATGGCATTATCGGTGAGCCGACAATGCTCGACGTCGTCTACGCGCATAAGGGATCGTTCAAGGTCGACGCGCAGGCAAAAGGACTCGCGACTCACAGCAGCACGGGCAAAGGAACGAACGCCAACCACCTGATGATCCCGTTTCTGAACGACATCCTGACACTCGGAAACAAGCTCAAGAATGATCGGCGGTATACAGACGATACCTTCACTCCACCCTACTCACCGTTCAACATTGTCTGGACCGACGGGAACACGGCATCGAACATCACGGCAGAGCGGAGTGCAGCGCTCGTGAACACACGGCCGATCCCAGGTCACGACTGGGAGCCTATCAAGAAGCAGATCCGGACGCTCGCTAAGAAGCACGGCGTGAAGGCCACGATCACCGACAGTCTCATCCCGCTCAACACGCCGATCGAGTCACGCATCGTTCGGGAAGCGCTGTCCGTGACCGGCAAGCGGAAGGCGAAGACAGTCTCCTACGGTACGGACGGAATGATTTTCGGAAAATCCATGGAGTTGGTTGTCCTCGGCCCCGGCGACATCAGGCAGGCCCACACAATCGACGAGTGGGTGGATCCGGATCAACTCAAGAAGGGCGTCGACGTGTTTGCTCAGATGGTCTCGCGGTTCTGTATCGAAGACCCGGCGTAGCCCTCTCTCCACCCTGAGCATAATAGCGCGTCTGTACCGTGCTAGGACGAGTCAGGCGAGCGGGGCAGCAGGAGACCACACCAGCACCCAACTCCAAGACTGCCTTTTTATACACCCAGCTTGACGTTTGTGAGCTTTTGAATGGCTTTGCTAACGGCTGAGAAGTCGTCGGCACCGTGTCCGAGAGTGCTCGCGGCGGCATACATTTGATACACGGCGGCAGTGATCGGGACCGGAATATCAAGTGATTTTCCCAAATCTACGCCGATTCCGATGTCTTTCTTCATCAGATCAAGCATGAAGCCAGGTGCGAACTGATCCTTGAGCAGAAAGTCGTTCGCCCGGATCTGAAACAGAGTCGAGTTACCCGAGCTGACACCGATAACAGCGCTCATGGCTTCGGGATCTGCGCCTGCTTTCAAACCCAGCGTCAGTCCTTCGGCAATCATCGCCATATTCGCACCCCCGATCATCTGATTCACGATCTTGACCGTCTGCCCGACCCCCACATCACCGACATGGAAGATGTTGTCGGGGTTGCCCATGGCTTCGAAGATGCCCTGGCAGCGTTCGAAACCCTCCTTTGAACCGCCAGCGATGATTGTGAGTGTTCCGGCGATCGCACCGGTGTCTCCTCCGCTGACGGGGGCGTCCATCACGTGCACGCCCTTATCGCTCGCCCGGTCCGCAACCTCTCGAATCGTAAGCGGCGATATAGTGGACATGTCTACGATCAGGTTTCCCTCGCTTGCCCCCTCAAGGACACCTTGATCACCCAAGATCACCTCTCGCACGTGCGGATCCGCTGTCACGCAGGTGGCAATGATGTCGACCGCTTCAGCAACTTCTCGGCTAGAACCAACGGACTGACCACCCGCAGCGGTCACTTCATCGACGACCTCCTGCCGCCTCGCGTAGAACGTAAGGTCATATCCAGCCTTGATAATATTTAGCGCCATGGGCTTTCCCATGATGCCGAGCCCTACAAAACCGATCTTCTCCATCTTTATCTCCTCTTTAGTTTAGTTGGTGATCCAGCTAGCGCGAATGGCCTTGAGAGCTTCTGCTGAGCAACCGCAACTCGAAGCATTCGTGATTTCACCTTACCCAGAACCGTGTTATGCTGTCTCCATGGAATCGAATCCCCTTATCGCAGGCCTGGATGTCGGAACAACGAACGTCAAGGCCCTGATCGCAGAACCGAACGGGCACGTCTTGGCAACAGCATCGGTACCCACACCGACAAATCATCCGCAGCCAGGCTGGGCGCACTACGAGCCTGAAGACATCTGGTCCTCGGCCTGCCAAGCTCTGCGTCAGGCCACATCTAAGGTTCCGGAGCCCGATCGGATCGCGGGAATCGCGGTTGCCAGCATTGGAGAAACAGCATTCCCCGTCAATCAAGCAGGCCAGACAACATTCCCGGGAATCGCATGGTATGACACACGTGCACGAACGCAATGCGATTGGCTTGTGGAGCATATCGGGGCCGAAAGGATATACGCAACGTGCAGGATGTCGATTCAGCCGATCTACGGATTATGCAAGATGCTCTGGCTCAGGGACAACGAACCTCGAGCATTCTATGATGCTGTATGCTGGCTGAACACGGCAGACTACGTTGCTTTTAGGCTGTCAGGTGAGAAGGCAACAGACCCGTCACTCGCCTCTCGTGCGCTTCTGTTCGATGTCGATAGATTCGCTTGGGCTAGAAGCCTGCTCGAAGACTGTGGTCTCTCACCCGAATTGCTGGCGCCTTTACATCGGAGCGGCACCGCTATCGGCACGGTTCTTCCCGATGTGGCCGAGGCGACGGGGATACCCTCTTCGGCGCAGGTCTCAACTGGAGGCCATGACCACGTCGTCGGCGCGCTTGGCGTCGGTGTGACAGAACCGGGAACAGTTCTCAATTCGCTCGGTACCGCTGAGGCTTTGTTCCTCCCCATCCTATCTCCTCTAAACAGGCCCGAGATGGCCCAAAAGGGCTACAGTGTAGGGGGGCACGTCGCGTGGGATCGCTTCTACGCGATCGGCGGACTCTACTCGTCGGGCGGAAGCGTTAACTGGGTCAAGAGTCTGTTGGGAGATCTCAATCACCGGACGCTACTGGAGTCGGCATCTAACGTAGAACCAGGAAGCCTCGGTGTCCTGTTCCTACCTCATCTACGTATTGCGAACCCACCATTCGGCGATGCACCCTCAAGAGGGGCATTTGTCGGCCTTTCGGGAGATGTAGACAAAGGTATTCTCTACAGAGCGGTGCTTGAGGGAATTGCGATGGAAGCCAAGCTCTGTCTTGGCGGACTCCTCGATTACGCGGAACTCGAAAACCCCGACCGTATCATCGCAATCGGTGGTTCGACCCGGAACGACCTGCTTATGCAGATCAAGGCGAGCGTGTATGACAGAGCAATCACGGTCTCCAGTGTTGAGGAAGGCACCGCGCTTGGCGCTGCCCTCTTGGGTGGGCTTGGCGCCGGTGTTTACTCAGATCTGGAAGACATATCGACAACGGTCGAGCGACGGACTAGGACTATAGAGTCCGATCCAGGCTTGGTCAGTCGGTATGCTGAGCTTTTTGAGACCTACGCTCAGGTATATCCGTCCCTCAAAGAACTTAACTCACAAATCGACGCAAACCGCTGAACAGGGAGACCCCATGGAAGACATTCAATGCGCAATCGTTGGATACGGAGGGATCGCCGCCTTCCACGCCGACGCAATAGAACAGGTCGAGGGCGCTCGAATCAAAACCGTCGTGGGCAGACGACAGGAACCAACCGAGGCGTTCGCCAGAAAACGACGTGCAGAATCCTGGACGATCGACTATTCAGAGATGCTGAAGGACGATGGCATCGATGCCGTCATCATCACTAGTCCCTCGGAGCTGCACTTCAACCAGACATCAGCAGCAATCGAATCAGGCAAACACGTCCTGGTCGAGATCCCTATGGCTATGTCGCACAAGGGCGCACGCACGATTGCGGGCCAAGCGAGGAAGGCCGACCGGAAAGTAATGGTTGCGCACACGCGTCGATTCGATGGTGTTGGAGTATTCACGAAGGAATTCATCGCGTCCGGAAAGACCGGTGCGATCTACCAGCACCACGTGATGAGCTGCTGGTTGCGTCACCAGAACATAGGCTGGACGGGATACCAGAGAAGCTGGACAGACGATGTTCTGTTCCATCACGGTTGCCACTCGGTCGATTTTTCGCAGTGGACAATCGACTCGGACATCCGGCGCGTGGTTGGCGAACTGGCGCCTTTGAACACGGTCAACGGCACATCGATGGACTTCAGCATGCTGATCCGCTATGCGAACGAAACGATCGCGACCATCAGCCTCTCTTACAACGCGCATCAACCCTTTAGAGCGAATCGCTACAGCTGCGAAAACGGGTCTCTCGAGATCGAAGGCAAAATCGTGCGGTTCAATGGCGAGTCCGTCTTCGAGACACCCGCGAATCCGGAAGATGGTGTGCTAGTACAGGATCGTGAATTCTTCGATGCCATCCGCGAAAACCGTCAGCCTTCGTGCAACGCAGATGATGCACTTAGGGCCCTGCGTCCCCTTCAGCAGGTGTATGACCAGGCCTTGACGGCCGAAGGGTCAAAACGCTACAAGAGGCCCTGGGACCTTTAAAGGGCAGCTGAAAATGGTCGAGATGACTTGATTTCCTCACCCGTGCATCCCCTACATCTCTATTCTCAGATCCGATCCGATTGATCGCAGGTGGACAGCTGCTTCGGCATACGCTGCCTCCCCCTTCAGATGCTCAAGCATGATCGGAATGTCAGGTCCCAATTTATCCAACTCAGTCAAATACACCTGATAATCCAGGTTACCCTGGCCAGGTGCGATTTCGTCAAGATGAACGGTCAGCTCGGACGACATGATGATGTCCTTTGCGTGACAGCTCACTACGCGATTGCCCAGCTTCCGAAAGCTATCCTTCAGCAGCTCACCCGTGTGATAGTATCGGCCAGGTGAAGTGACGATGTTCACAGGATCGAAGTGAACACCACAGCTATCGCGATCGATTGCTTTCAAGAGGTCCAAATACGAATCGACCGAATCCGGATACAGCCAAGGCATGGTTTCAATCGCATAGACCGCTCGCTTCGGCTTGACCCCATCCACGATCTCGCGTACTGACGCCACAATCAGATCGAAGGTATCCGCCGTCAGATTGTCAGGATGACAGTCTGCCCATCCGTCTCCACGTGACCCGGTGACATTAACTGCACAATTGGCATCGATCTCATCAGCCAGTGATAGTTTCGCCTGACAGTTCGAGATGCCCGTTGCCCGTTTATCGTCATCTGGACTGATTGGATTGTTCCCGAATGCGCCGACCTCGGCTATCAGGATAGCTGCATCCTTGGCGGCTTTTCTATAAGCTGCGACCTCTTGGCTGTCGTCCCCGGACTTGATCGGACAGAAAGCGGCGCGATACCCCAGTCGCCTGATCGCTTCAACCCAGGCCTCGGGACTGCTTGTATCGCCAAAGACAGGCCCTCCGAGCCTCATTCGTTGTCTCTTTTCACGTCAGTTTCCCATGATTCCACTGATCTTCGCAAGGGCCTTCTCGGACAGAACAGCGCACCCGGCCTCTGCGTTGGTGGCCGCCTGATCTGCGCTCTTCGCACCGGGGATCACGACCGAGACGGCCGGATTCGATATAACATACTGGAGCGCAAGCTGAACCATCCCCTTCCCCGGCGACGCGATGTCTTTTAACCTGTCCACTCTCTCAATCGTCGACTCGTAGTTCGCCTGAGCTTCGGCATCTTCGTGCATGACGACTCGGACCGTGTCGGTGAACCGAGTCATCTTGTCGTATCGACCGGACAGCAGCCCTTTGGCGAGCGGCCCTCTCACCATCACCCCAATATCGTTCTCCTGACAATAGGGCAGAAACTCAGCCTCGGGTTTCCGGTTTAGGATAGAATAGTCGACCTGCACAACGCTGCAGTTCCCCTCCGTGTTGAATCGCTTCAGTACATCTAGGCTATTTGTAGAAATGCCATACGATCGAATCCGCCCCTCTCCAAGCAGGGCTTCAAAACCTTCGATGTATACTGATGGATCTTCGATATCTCCCTCGTGGCAGAGGACGACATCCAGCCAATCGGTACTCAACCGGTGAAGGGATGCGTGTATGCAGAGACGGATCACATCAGCACCCGTGCGTGAAAGCTCGGCGTTCGTCCGCTTTCCCCAGTTCCCTGTCTTGCTGACAACCGTCACCTGATGGCGAATTCCGGATAGCCCCCGCCCGAGTCGCTCCTCGGAAAGCCCGTTCGGGATTCCATAAGACTCGGCTGTATCGAAGAGCGTTATGCCATTGTCAAAGGCGCTTCGGATCGTTGCCTGTGCCGTATCCTCGTCGATCTTACCCCACTGGTTCCCGATATTCCACGTGCCCAGCCCCACGACCGAGCAAGGAATCCTCGTCTTCCCAAGCATCTTCGTTAACATCCAGCTTCACCTTTCGGCCAGTTCAGAAATTCAGTCGCATCTCGTAGGAAGGGAATCGTCCATCGACCTCTCGGGTTCGGACGAACCCGACCTTCTGATAGAGGGCCTGCCCCCGAGCGTTGTCTTGGTTAACGGTAAGCCGAACGCCCGTTTTCTCAACTGACCGCGCAACCTCGATGGAAATCTGCATCAGATGCCGGCCCACCCCGCGGCCCTGCCAGTCGTCCGCAACACAGATCCCCAGCGTCGGCACGTCCCGATTGAGTTGCTCCAGCCAGACATACCCGACCACGTCATCCGCCATATTAAGAGCTAAGTGACAGAGTATCTCAGAATCTCTCGCAACGGCCAATCCGGATTCCGGCCCTAGCTCGTATGGATGAAAGTAACAGTAGGTTTTCTCACCGCAGCGTTCGAGCATCGCACCGATCGCGTCCCCGTCATCCTCTCGCTTCTCGCGGATGCGAAGGAGGTCGCCGGACGACAGCCGAAACTCATTCATCGGCGACAGTCGCGATTCGCTGTTCCGTATCCGACCTGTAGGCCGCATCCGTCACCTGAAGACACCGAAGCCCATCTAGCCCAGAAGCGATCGGGACGTCCCCTGACCCAACACAGCGACCAAAGTCGCTGAGCAGACCGCTGTAATAGTCCGGAAATACCACATCCTCTTCCGTCATTTCGTCTCCAGTAACGATCCGCAGCTTATTCCCTAAGAACAGCGATCCCTCGGACCCATATACCTCGAGGACATTACCGCCAGAAGGAACCGTACACGTTGCAGTCAGCGTGCCGTGGACACCCGATTCGAACTCGACAAGCGTGTGAGCCGTTTCTTCGACAGGCCAAGAGAAGACACGATGCGACCCCATGTAAGCCACCTTCGTGATGTCCCCAAGGAGGTATCGGAACAGATCAAGATAGTGCGTAGCCACATCTACAAGCGTGCCGCCTCCACTCTGGGCTGGGTCAAGCCGCCATTCCGAGGCGTCGCGAGGGGTCCACTTTGCCAGATGCGCTCGAATCTCGACGATCGTCCCGAATCGTCCGTCTCTGATGTGCTCACGGATCCTTTGGTAAATTTCCCAGCCCCTCAGGACAAAGCACACGCCCAAGACGACACCTGCCTCTTCACACACCCGGATCATCTGGGAGCATTCTTCAGCACTCATAGCCATCGGTTTCTCACACAAGACCTGCTTGCCCGCCCGGGCAGACGCTAGCGTGTGTGCCAAGTTGAGGTTCACAGGACTCGACACATAAACGGCATTGACACCAGCATCCGCGATCAAATCTTCTGCTGATGTGTGAGCGCGTTCTGCGCCAAAGTCAGCAGCAAGATCCTCGGCTCTGCTCTTATTCCGCACCATCAGAGCCGCGATCTCGTGGCCCTCAAGCGATTGGATAGCGGGCAAAACGCGTCGCCGAGCAACCGAGCCTGCACCGAGTATTCCCCACCGCACGTCAGACACCCCTCTTTCTCGAAGCCGTCAATCGATCGCCAACCTGCACGATGCAGTTCCCGATCATCGCTTCATCCGCAAGAAATCCCGTTAGATGACCGTTCACGGAATCTTCGATACGCGTGCACGCCAGAGACGGACTAGCCCCATTGCAAAGGTCGACAAAGTCCTTAACAAGCCTGAGGTCGCCTCCCCCGTGCCCGCCAAAAGCGCCGTGCTTGTCACCGTCCGCTTCCAGATTTACAAGGTTTTCACTGTATTCGTGCCCCGGTCTCGGATCAATGTGACGGACGACAAACTTGCTGTCCTCGAAGACACCTTGGATCTCCCCCTTTGTCCCGATCAGGTGGATCGACCGCGAAGGACGCGCCGTCCCGCCGACCATGTTGTGCGTAGCCGTGCACCCATCGTCGAACTTGATCACCACGGACTGATGGTCCACCACGTCGTTATCACACTTCCACACGCATCGGCCGTATGGGTTGTCCCCCTCCAAAGATTCAATCTTCTCCTGGATCGTCGGTTGGTCGATGTGCTCGAGCGAATCCCATACATAGAAAGCCCAACGGCCAGGATGGTCGATGTAGTGTTTGCGCGCAGAATAGAGACAGTCCGACTCGATATCACAATCGACCAAACACTTCGTTCCAGCTCCTTCGGGCGCCATCTCTTCACGAAACTGTGTGTTCGTCCCGAAGCTGCTGACCGCAATCGGTCGACAGCCGCTCTTCATCCACATGATCAGGTCCAGATCGTGACAGCACTTCGCCATCAGCATGGGTGAGTGACACCGCGCCTTGCTATTCCACTTCCCACGGACGAATCCCACCGCCATGTGGTGGTAACTGACGTGCTCGACTGTCTGCACGTTAATAATTTGGCCGATCTCCCCAGAAGCAACCCGCTCACGGATGGCATAGTAGAATGGCGCGTATCGAAGGACGTGGCAGATCATGACCTTTCGACAATTCCGGTCTGCCGCGTCTACGAGATCCCACAGCTCTTCGGAATCCGTCGCGAAAGGCTTCTCGAGCAGGATGTCGTATCCCGCCTCTAGGAGAGGAAGGGAGGTAGAGACGTGCTGGTGATCCATCGTCCCGTTGATAGCACAGTCGGCGAACTTAGGGACGGCAGCAAGCGCCGCGGCCGTCTCAAACCGACGATCAGTCGGGATCGAAAACCGTTCCCCCGTCTGGTTTCGCCGAAACGGATTGGGATCAGCCATACCCACAATTTCAAGCGCATTCGGGTGATGCTCTGCATAGGATGCATATGTCAGGGCCCGATGCCCTGCCCCGATGATGACAGCTTTGAGCGCCATGCCTTGGCCTGGTCCGATCTAGAGATTGAGCCCCTGGAACCAGCTCACGAATAGAGGCATGATATCCTCCGGCTCCGGGAGCGTCGGGTGCCAGCGCTTCTCGTGTTCGAACATCACGTAGCCATCGTAAGCCCGATCTTTCAACAGGTTGAGCGCCTTCTCGAGAGGTAGCTGACCCGTACCAGGGGGCACATACTTCCAGCCGTCTTTCATCGCGTGCTCTTGGTCGGGATCGTATACGGCATCTTTCACGTGCGTGTAGTAGACACGATCACCGAGCGCAGCAAGCGTATCGGCCGGATCCTCCTCTCCGACGCGGGAAGTATGTCCCATGTCCCACAGGGCTCCGAAGATCGGGACTGTCACACGATCCAGAAGCAGCTTGCAGTCCTCTGACTTAATCCAGTGGTCGTGAGTCTCGAACACCCATTTGAACTGGTCAGCGCCATCGAGGGCCAGCACATCCTCCATCGTGCCTTGACCGATGTCAGCCAGTTCTTCCTTCGTCTTCTCCTCGGCGTTACCGACACCAAAGACCCGGATGTTCGGGACGCCGAGCTCCGCCGCCACCGGAATCGTCCGCTTCGCCTCTTCGAGGTTGTCATCGTGAAGCAAATCGTCACAGACTCGAAGACTGGAACTGATCCCGCACACGGCCAGGTTTGCCTCATCCAGCTTTCGTTTGGTTTTCGCAATTTCTGTCGTGAACTCGGGAAGCTTGGTCACATCGATCTCTTGCTGGATCCCGCGAAAGTCGACGGCTGCATAGCCGAACTCGCTTCCCTTGGCGATCACCGTATCCAGATCCCACTCCGGGCAACCCAGCGTTGTAAAGGCCATCTTCATCTAAGCGCTCCTTTTCTGTTACTCCATCCAGTCCGGTCCGACGGTCCGTCGCGCCGGCGGCATCGACCGTATCGGGCTATCCGAGAAGACATCGCATCCCACAACACCGGTTGTTCTGATGTGTCCATTGATATCGTGCGTGACCGTATGCTCGACCGTCGGGATGGCAAGCGTTTCGAAATCACCCGGGCTGCTGAAAAGTGCGCCTTTCGAAAATGCGACATCCCTTCTCTCGAACCCGTCCCGGATCGGTTCCGAGCCGTCGGCCCACACGTTCCAGGACCACGTCACATCACCTTTTGCGCGGATAACGACCGCACTATCTCCCACCGCCCGCACCAAGTTCGCCACGATGCGCACTCCACTCGGAGAAATCGTCCGTCCCCTTCCGCCGGCTCCGAATCCGATATCAAACAGCGAGACGCAGTCGACAATTGTATTATGTGCGACAAGCGCCCCCTTCACCGGCCAGTAGCCGTTGAGCGGTGATTTAGGTACACCGTTCATGATAGAGACTGCCGATCGGCCTCCACGTCCTAGGAGTCCTTCCATGTGGTTATTCACGACGACGTGATCCTCGCCGATTATTCTGACCCCTCCTGTCCGCTTCTTTCCGTTCCCGATGAACCAGTTCCCCTCGACACGATTCCTGTTTCCGTGCCGGAGCGTCACCGTGCCCGAGCTACCGACGAACGCGTTCCTGCGAACGATGTTCTCACACGACTTGATCGAAATGATCTCGACCTCACCGTCGCAGTTCTCGAACAAATTGTCCTCGATCACGGTTCGGGAATCCTCCATCGAGCGAGCGCTCGTCCCAACCCGTAACGTCTCACCCCCGTTCCAGCCCAGCACCGGACGCCCGGCAAAGTAGTTGTGGTCGATCCTGTGATCATTAGGCTCACCGTTCAGCCATACGACCACGGACTGCCCCGTGTGGTCTTGACCCTTGAAGTAGCAGTGGTCCACTCGGTTACGCTTACCATAGACGGACACCCACTTGTAGTTCACCTTCCGGTCCGGTGGGTTATAGTCCGTGATCACCGTATTGGTCAGTCGGCAACCTTGCGCAGACTCGGCCCTGCGTGAGCCGATCGAGATCACGCTGCCGCCGGACAGTGATCCATCCCGAAACACGAGGCCATCCACCACGAGGTGTTTGCCAAGAATACGCAGGCGAGACTGCCCCGTGAACACGGTCTGTCCTTTCCTGCGAGCCGTCAGGACAATCGGCCTCTCTGGCTCTCCTTCACCCTCGAAAACGAGGTTTACATCCTTCCACTCGTCACCGGATTTAAGGAAGACCGTATCACCGGGGGCGAGCCTCTCTATATACTTCTCGAACTGCTCCACATCCCTGACAAAGAAGTTTGCGGCTCCTGCATCAGCCGGCAGAAGCATTAGAAGGAAGGCGGCCGGGATCCAATTCAGGGTTTTGTTATTCAAATCAAGACCGGTTGAAGATTAGAGGAACAAGGTCGTTGTTATCGATCAAATCACCCACCTCAAGCGAATCAGCATACCACTGCGGCAACACGTTCTTGCGACCGTTGTAGGTCGAACCATCCGGCATAAAGACGCAGGTCATCGCCCGTCGCTGACTGCGTGTCATGTTTGCTCCTGCTCCGTGCACCGTCAATCCATTGTGGAACGAGCAACTCCCCGCTTTCATGGGGGCAGCCACAGGATCGACTTCCTGCAGAACAGGATTCTGCTCAAAAATCTCGGACATCGGCCTGTCTGTCGCGACATCATCGTATCGATGTTTGTGTGATCCCGGGACGAAGTAGAGACACCCGTTATGTGGCGTCGCATCGTCGAGGGCAATCCAGATCGAAATCGCGTGTTCGGACGAAAACGACCACTTCGTATTGTCCTGATGCCACGAGGTCGGATTGCCCCAAGGCATCTTGATCAATGTCTGATCGTGCCAAACACGGATCCCATCCACCCCCTCGAGATCCGCGGCCATCTGACCGATCCTTTCGTCGAGCATCAACTCTTTCACTTCGTCGTTGTCCATCCACAGCTGAATACGCTGCTTGAAAACGGACGTGTTCGATCCGACAAAGGCCTTACCTTCTTCACCGGGCATCCTGGCTTCTCCCCGTTTGGCTACGGCTTCACCTACGACCTTTCGCCACACTTCGAGCTCCGCCGGCGTCAAGAAGTTATCGATCACGACGAACCCGTTTTTTTGGTACGAATGAATCTCATCAGGAGTCAGCTCGTATAGCATCTCGTCTCTCTTTGAATGTCAGACACCCGTGCCTGACCTCAGCTTCCGGGTTTCTTCTTCGTCAAGCTCCAGTGTTTCGGGATCAATCACCACACCATACTCCACAGCGGCCGACTCGATGGAGACTCTCTCCTGCCTTACATCCTCCACGACCATAGCCACATCTCGCTCGTTGGACGGCCCGTAGCCCGCTCCCCCAGGTAGACGGAGCGTCACCGTCTGCCCCGGGTCTAGATCATACGTCGCTTTGGGGGCAACCTTTTCGCCATTGGAAAGGAACAATTCTCCTAGTCGGCCATCCGATCCGCCCAGAAATCCTCGAGGCGCGAAGCGGGTCCGATCATACATACAGCTGTGCTGAACGGACCGATCACTTTGGACGGTCAGCACCATCTCCTGACTCAGGCCTCCTCGGAACCTGCCTGCTCCACCGGAATCCGAGATCAGCTCCCTCTTGAGCATACGAACAGGTGACACAGACTCTATCGCTTCCGCAGGAACACCTCGAATTCCGCTCGGAAAAGCCGTGGCAGACAGGCCGTCGGCCTCCGCACTCGCTCCCATACCACCAGCAGAAAAGAAAATGTACGCAAACCGACTTCCGTCCGGAGCAACACCCTCCAGCTGCGTGTTCCAGAGACCGGCCGCCCCGTCCGCAAGGACTCGCTCCGGGATGGCTTTCGACAGAGCACCGAATATCGCTTGAGAGAGGAAGTGCCCCACAAGATGTCGGGCTCCGACCGCGCAAGGAAACTGTGCGTTCAGAATACAGCCCTCGGGAGCTCGCACAGTCACAGGTCGGAAGCTCCCCTCATTGTTCGGTATCTCGGGACTAATGGCACATTTCAGCGGGTATGTCGTGTAGGCGTGCGTGTAGTTGTAAACGACGTTGATTCCCCAGTTAACTTGTGGAGAGGTACCCGCATAATCGACGATCAGGTCGTGATCTTCGACATCGACAGCAATACGAATCTGAAGTGGATTGTCATAGCCGTCTATCGAAACTTCATCCTCATATCTGCCGTTCGGGATCTCAGCAATCGCATTGCGTGTCGCCTCCTCTGACCGATCCAAAATCAGCTCCGACAGCGAGTCAAGAGACTCAAGATCATACTCTTCCATCGCCTCGATCAGCTTTTCAGCACCAACATCATTCCCCGCCTGCTGAGCGTAGAGATCTCCGACAACTTGATCCGGCTCCCGCACGTTCGCACGCAGGATGTTGATCAGGTCTTCGTTGAGTAGACCCTCACGAAACAGGAACATAATCGGGACATTCACACCCTCCTCGTAGACCTGACGGGCTCCGGCCCCGAGCGTGCGTCCTCCGATGTCCATGGCGTGACACGTGTTCGCGAGCCAGCCGACACCCTTACCATCCCTAAAGGCCGGCGTCACCACGGTGATATCGTGAAGATGACCGGATCCGAGCCAAGGGTCGTTGGTCAGCAGACTGTCGCCCGGCTTGAGCGTCTCCAGTGGGTGCTTGCGGGCGAAATGACGAACACACGTCGCCATCGTGTTGATGTGTCCAGGCGTACCAGTCACCGCCTGGGCAAGCATGTTCCCTTCCGCGTCGAACACGCCAGCTGACAGGTCGCCAGCCTCCCGAACGACCGTCGTGAACGACGCGTGCATCAGGGCCGCCGCCTGCTCGTTTACGATCGAGATCAAGCGCCTCCAGAGGACTTCGAACGTCACGTTGTCGATCGACCGGATCACGTGGCAGAACTTTCGATTAGGAGAGCACCGGAGTCGAGAACTTTGAGGGCCCACCCTGGCGGCACGATTGTCGTCGACTCCATCTCTTCGATCACCGCAGGCCCCTCGATCCGCTCGTCCGTCAGTCCATAGCGATCGTAGACAGGGGTTTCCTTCGCGCCCGACCTGTCGAACACGACCGACCTCCGCCCCTTATTGGGATCGGTCCTCTCACCAGAACGACGCGCAGTATCCACGCTGGGCTGGGGACCACTGACCGTAACGCGCCAGTGGATGACCTCGACGGGCACACCTTGACACACACGGCCGAAGAGACGGGTATACTCGGATTCGAACGCGCCGACAAGCCGACCCCTGAAATTCTTGTCAAGAGTGCGGCTAGGGAGAACCACGCGAATCTCGTGACCCTGACCGACATACCTCAGGTCGGCCATATAGACCTTACTCACATCGTCCTCATCTATACCCGACTCACATACGACTTCAACACCTTCGACCGTCATGTCGTCCAGTATCCGACCAAGCCTTTCGAGGTCCAAATCTTCCACTCGTGACACATAGCTTCGAGCATAGTCGAAACAAATTGGCGCCAGAAGAAGACCAAAAGCGGACCCGACCCCAGCGATCGGGGGAACGAGTACTCGACCAATCCCGAGCCTTGAGGCGACACCGCAAGCGTGAACGGGCCCGGCACCCCCTGTCGCGACGAGCGCAAACGAACGGAGATCGATCCCACGTTCGGCCGCGTGCACACGAGCAGCGTTCGCCATGTTCTCGTTCACGAGATCGTGAATCCCGAGCGCTGTGTGCCTGTGATCGCCACCGAATCCTTCTGAGACGGTAGAGACGGCCGCTTCGGCTCTCTGGGGCACAAGTGCCATCGCACCACCAAGAAAGTAATCCGAATCCAAATACCCCAGCAAAAGGTCTGCATCTGTAACCGTCGGCAGTTCCCCACCGAGATCGTATGACGCAGGACCCGGATCGGAGCCTGCGCTTTCCGGTCCGACGGCCGGGAGACCAAGTGCATTCAGATAGGCGATGCTCCCACCGCCTGCACCGATCTCGATCATATCCAGAACGGGAACGAGCAGGGGCAAACCGGAGCCTTTCTTGAAGCGGTATACCCGTGCGACCTCAGATTCCGTAGTGATTGGAAAATCGCCGTCGACCGACAGAATGGCCTTAGCAGTCGTCCCTCCCATGTCGAAAGCGAGAACCTCATCGAGGCCGGCCCGTCGTCCCCATTCAGCCGCCGCAAGCGCACCACCACACGGACCCGACTCGACCAGACGGACAGGGAACCGCGCGGCAGTTTCGACCGAACAGCTTCCCCCGTTCGAGAGCATGATGTGCAAGGCTGACTTGACGCCCTTATGACGAAGCCCCTTTTCG
The DNA here is from genome assembly GCA_002714465.1 of Gemmatimonadota bacterium. The sequence continues at coordinate 16,267 of PAXL01000025.1, forward strand.
AGCGAGCCGAGATACTTACGAACCAACGGTTGTACGTAGGCGTTCGCGACCGTCGTCGATGTCCGCTCGTACTCTCTGAGCTCTGGTGCAACATCTGAAGAAACACTAACGGCACAGTCAGGCAGGCGGCTCTCCAGATACGTCCGCACCGCCATCTCGTGAGTAGAGTTCGCATAAGCGTGCAGAAGGCAGACACCGATCGCATCGACCTCTGCGCGTTCGAGAGCGCTGCAAGCTTCAGCCAGGCTGTCTTCATCGAGCGGCTGCCAAACGGAGCCGTCAGGACCCAACCGTTCGTCGACCTCTATCCGGTTACGTCGCTCAACAAGCGGATCCGGCAATCGCAGCCTAAGGTCGTAAATGTCATAACGCCCCTCCCTGCCGATCTCGAGGGCATCACGGAACCCGCGGGTGGTAATCAGCCCCGTCTTCGCACCAGAGCGCTCGATCAGGGTGTTCGTGACAAGCGTCGTACCGTGGATCACCCTCGTCACGTCCGCCGGATCCACCCGAGCACGATCCAGGAGGTCACTGAGCCCCTGAAGCACACCGTCCGAAGGGTCCGGATAGGTAGTCAGTGTCTTTGCAACCTTTATAGATCCCGCATCCTCTAGGAGGACGAGATCCGTAAAGGTGCCACCGATGTCGATCCCGAGCGCGTATTCAGCCAAAACGATTGGTTGGGTCCCAAATAGCCGGGGCGCCCCGTCTTCGGTCGGATGGACGCCCGGTGCTGTGCCTAGAAAACGACTGAAATGACCTGATTACAGCGCGCCAAGTATAGTTCCCAGGCCAAATAGTGTCAATCTACCGGCGGTTTTTGGCCCGATGCGCAGGATTGACAAGGTCACTGAGCAAGGCTATACTCATCAAGCCAAACTCCAGTCAATACAACTATTTGTTCCAAATGAACTTACTAGCAGTCGTCAATCAGATCATAGACCAGCCGGGTGAGCCTGAGGAGGACGTCCCACGTCTTCTTGGACTGCCTGGCGCTCTGGTAGGGGTTGATCTTAGGAAGATCCTCGACGATCTCGATGTCCATCGCAAGAAGATGGAATCCGAGCTGGGTCGTACCGTACACGAGGCAGCCGCATTGCTAGACCTCCTCTCACAGGAGGGCAGCAACAACGACATCGACGACTTCTGTGTCCTCCGCAAGGACGCGATGCAAGACCTGATGCACGCGGCCGTCTACGACAAGCTGACCGGCCTCTTTTCGCGCAACATCATGGAAACACGTTTGCGCGAGGAGTATCGCCGCGCTAGTCGATACGACTTGCCTCTATCCATACTGTTCGTGGATGTGGACGACTTCAAGGCCATCAACGACAACTTCGGTCACACCGAGGGAGACCGTGTACTCTCGTTCTTGGGACGAACCATCCTAGAACGTCTTAGGGAAGTAGACATCGCGCTTCGATACGGTGGCGAAGAGTTCATCATCATCCTGCCACACACAGACGGCGAGACCGCCCTCGATCTTGCGAACGAGCTCCGCGACGGTATCTTCAAGGCTCAGAAACGGGCAGGGTTGGCCCTGCCCGTTACTATCAGCATCGGCGTCGGTACGATGACCAAAGAGATGTCCAGTGAATCTGATCTGATCGATGCCGCGGACAAGGCTGTCTACCTCGCCAAGGAAAGGAAAAATTTGGTCTGGCCGGGGCTCAACGGGGAACCGGCTGATGATTGCAAACTTGAGATGCCTTAACCCTCAAAATGGCCATAAACCCGCCTAGAATCTACCTATCCCTTGACACCCACGAGGCTCTTTTGTAGTTTCGTTCAGCATTCAGGGACACTAAGAGCGGGAATAGCTCAGCTGGTAGAGCACCACCTTGCCAAGGTGGATGTCGCGGGTTCGAGTCCCGTTTCCCGCTCCATAAAAATCAGCCGAAGTCCGCTAGACAAGTTGTTTAGCGGACTTTCTTGTTTGTGGAGCCGAAATTGAACAAGGCACTTACCAAAAGACTTGCTGAGCTCTCTTTTCCAGACCTCCGGCTTTTCGCGCCAGGTCCGCACGAACTCTCACCTGCTGTATGCGAAGTCCTCGCCGGATACCGCGCCCAATACACGCACCGAGCCTCTGAATTCAAAACCTGTTATGCTGAAACGGAATCGCTCCTCCGGCAGGTATTCCACATACCCGACAGCTATCGTCCGCTGATCTTTGGTCACACCGGGAGTTACAACTGGGAGATGGTGGCGAACAACACCCCGTCATCCTTCCGTGTCCTCGGGCTCGACATTGGATCGTTCTCGAAACGATGGGGTCAGACCTACACGGACCTAGGACGTGAAATCGAGATCCTGACGGCAGACTGGGGTGATGGGATCTCGCCTGAGCGACTACAGAAAGCCCTCGCACCCGGTTACGACCTCGTCCTTCTAATCCACAACGAAACCTCGACGGGCGTCTCTCTCGATGTTGCAGCATTGTGCGATGTCATCCGAACCGCAAACTCAAACACGATGATCGGGATTGACGCGGTCAGCATTGCGGGCGCAGTCGAAGTTCGGATCGACCAATTGAAACCGGACTACTACCTCTGGAGTTTACAGAAGGACTTCTCGATACCAACGATCGGTTCGGTAATGATCGTATCAGACCGTGCGATGCAGGCCGCTCAGAGGGTTCAGCACCGGGGCTACGTTCTTGATATGGTGGAATGGGTATCGCGTGCGGAGAAACTCCAAACCCCCATGACCGTCCCGGACCTGATGCTGCAGTGCTTAACGGCGCGGCTAAAGGAAATGGAGGCCGAAGGGGATGGCCGATTCGAACGCCACGAGGCGGTCACGCGCCTGCAGCACGAATGGGCACAAGAACGAGGTCTGTCTCTCCTCGCAAAGCCGGGCTACGAGAGCCCGACACTCAGCACAATCTCGGTGCCCGAAAATGTCACGGGACCCGCTTTGACAGCCGCGGCGAAGTTGAATCTGAACGCTCAAATTGCGCCAGGATACGGGTCAACGGCGGACGGCTACATCCGGATCGCCGCGATGGGCATGACATCCGTTTCCGACATGAAGCAGCTCCTTGAGGGCCTTTCCTTACTTCTCGACAACTGGCAAACAGTCGCGTAAACAGCCGGACCAGCCGTATGCAGAAACCCACCTCCATGGTGTGCCCAAGCTGTGGCAACCTGATCAGCACAGAGGAGACTCAGTGCCCGATCTGCGGTGCCAAGCATCCCAATCTGTTCGGCCTTGGACCCTACATCAACAAAGTCTTCGGGAACCAGATCGACATTCTGTCACTGATTCCGACCGCCTGTATCGCCCTCTACGTTCTGTCCCTCGTACTCGACCTGGGCTCGGCTCTCAACGTGCAAGGAGGAATGCACGGGATTCTCAGCCCTGGAGTCGTCCCTCAGATCCTTTTCGGTATGACGTCGGGTGGACCGATCGCCACAGCTGGACCGTATGAGTTTGGGGGTGGCTGGCATACCACCATCACGGCCATCTATCTGCACGGGAGTCTGCTCCATATCTTCTTCAACTTCATGTGGATTCGACAACTCGGGCCGGAAGTCGGGAACCTGTATGGTCCGGCTCGCTACTTCATCATCTTTACTGCGGGTGGTGTGCTCGGTTTCGTACTCTCTAACCTGTGGCCCGGGGTCCCTACGCTAGGTGCGTCGGGCGCGATCTTCGGTCTCCTGGCTGCGCTCATCGTCTACGGAAGGAGCCGCGGCGGGGCCACGGCCGAGATGATGACCAGACAGATCTGGCAGTGGGCGATCCTGATGTTCCTGATGGGATTCATGCTGCCCTCCGTCAACAACGTTGCACACTTCGGCGGCTTCGTCGGGGGCTGGATTGCGTCGCAGGTTCTGGTTGGCGGAGCTGCTTACCAAGAAAGGCGATCGGTCACGCTCTTTGCGCTCGGACTTCTCGTCCTGACGGCAGGATCCTTCGCTCTTTCGATCTGGAAGAACTGGCCGATCCTTTTCATTGGGTGAATCCACTCCTCTCCCCATCCTCCCAGACCAGCGATTCGTCTCGGCCTTCCAGCCAGTCGATCTCCAGAACAACGTGGTCAATGGTCTTCCGGTTGTTCGTGAAAGTCACCTGCAGGCAGCCATTTCGGTCTTGGATGATCGCCGGGTAGTGAAATTGTCCTTCACCGGTCACGAGATCCCGTTTAATCGGCCAGCTGTGTCCTTCATCCTCACTGACCGCGATCGTAAGCGGATTACGGGCTTGGGGGTTGCTGTTGTAGGCGACCACAAAGCGTCCATCCGATAGCCGCACGGCATCGATCGCAGCAAACGGCGACGCCAGTTCCGTCAGGTTCGCAGAGGACCACGTCACGCCCCCGTCACGCGACTCGCTGTAAAGGAGACGCCCCTGTCCGCCGCAGGGCCGCAGGAGCGCCAGGATGGACCCGTCTGACCGCTCGAGCAAGGCCGGATGCTGATTCTTACTGCCCTCGATCCTCCCCACCATCTGCCAACCGTATCCATCATCGCCGCTGCGCCAGATCCTCGAATTCCCATCACCGTATTCTACCCCCAACAAAAGGTCTTTATTCGCAATTCGAATCGGCTTGCAACGTGGCACGTTTCCCCACTCGGAGTCAATGATCTCGACATCGGTCCAGGTTTGCCCGTCATCCTGAGACGTCTTCATCCGAAGATCGCAAGTCCGCCATCTTACTCCCGGACCAGCCTCCCCGTCCAGGCGGCCGTGCATGACCCCGTAGATACAGCGGAGTGTACCGTCCTGCCCCTGATACAGCACACCATTCCCCTCCGGCTTACCGTTGGTGTCGGCCAAGACGCTCAGCTTACCGAATGCCTCCTCTCCCGCCGGCCTTCTAGCCAGAACCCACGCGGTATCGGGTTTCGCCTCGCCGCTTCCAGCATAGTAACCAACAAGAACCTCGCCGGACTTCAGTTCGACAAGCACCGAGCAATGGCAGGAGGGGTATCGATCGCTCGGTTCGGCCACGAAGTGCCAGCTACGAACAGACAAGGAGTGCCTTTCTGTCGATTGCTCAGCTTGCGACACCGAAGAGACATTTCAGATAGCGCCCTTCGGGGAAGGAAACTGGTGAAGGATGGTCGACGGCCTGCAAATGCGATTTCACAATTTGCACCGTCCTGCCTGCCGCAGAGGCAGCGTGTTTGACGATCGCGAAGAAGGCTTCGTAGTCGATCTGTGTGGAACAGGATGCGGTGACCAGAATGCCACCCGGACGGAGCAGCTCGATCGCCTTCCGATTCAGGCTGATGTAGGCGCGTGTTGCCTGAGGGATCGCCTGCTGCGTCTTGACGAATGCCGGCGGGTCGACGACGATCGCATCGTACTTCTGCCCCACGGCCTTGCAGTCCTTCAGGTAGTCAAACACGTTCGCTGCGATGCACGGGTGTTCTAAGGGGTCGTATCGGTTTATCCGCAGATTGTGTTCCACAAGATCAATGGCCGGCTGCGACACATCGACGCTGGTCACTTGCTTAGCCTTCCCGCGGGCTGCGAACACCGAGAAGCCACCTGTATAGCAGAAACAGTTCAGCACTTCTCTGTCTCTGGAAAACGCCTGCAGCGTCGATCGATTCTCCCGTTGATCCAGGAAGAAACCCGTCTTCTGACCGCGCCTCACATCCACAGCGAAGAGCGCTCGGTTCTCCGACACGTCGATCAGATCCGGCGGCTCTTCTCCGGCAATTAGTCCAGTCGGGAAGTCTTGGAGACCGTCAGCCCGCCGCGTCCCCACATCGCTGCGCTCCCAGATGCCTGTTGGATGCACCAACTCCTCAAGAATCTCGACGATCTGTTTCCGCAGAACATCCATACCCAGCGTATGGAACTGCAAAACGAGGAAGTCGGCATACTTGTCGACAATCAGCCCGGGAAGCCCGTCACTCTCCCCGTGTACGACGCGGTAGGCGTTCGTAGTCTTCTGGTCGATCCACTCGCGTCTTAGCTTTAGCGCCTTCGAAATCCGTTCCCGAATAAAGCTCGCGTCGATCTGATCCGACTCATCCGCCGTCAGCACGCGCACAGGGATCGACGAGTCTGGGTTGTAATACCCCCGGGCAACAAAATTCCCTTCCGAGTCGGCCACGTCGACAACACTTCCAGGCTCCACACCCATTGGGTGATCACCGACAGCCCCACTGAACACCCACGGGTGCCCCCCAAGCAGCCGACGCTCTCTTCCCCTTCTCAGTATGACACGCGGATACGTCAAAAGCTAACGCACCAGTCTATGTAGCACATTGGTGACTTGATGCTGGGAGAGCTCAGGATCCCATAGCATATCAAGGTGCTTCCGAGTTTATTGTTCAGGCGGTGCACGGCACCCATTAAGAGAATATCAAACGTCTTCCGGTAAACACGCCAGCCGAAGTGGGCGTTGTTCAGATAAGACCGTGTCGTCAGCATCAGAGGTTGGAGAGCCGATCAATCAAGGGTGAAGGTGCCCAGTCGATATCGAGACCCAAGTCAGAGCAAATGACCTGGGCGCAATTGTAGCCCGGGAGGCCCGTGATATTGCCACCAGGATGGCTGCTGGAACCACACAGATAGAGCCCACCGAGATGTGTTCGGTAGTGCCCGGCTCCGGGGAAAGGTCGGTGGTATCCAATCTGATCGTTGGTGAAGGCGCCGATCAGCAGATCGCCGTATCGCATGTTCGGATAGTTGCGTTCAACATCGAGCGGGCTACGTACAAAGCGATCGATCACGGACGAGTGCAGCCCACTCGCGTGTCGGCACATCAACCCTAGCATCTCCTCGCCGACGCGCTCACGTTCCCTGTCCCAGTTGACCGGATCGCCATCGAGTCTGTAGGGCATCTTCTGCCACATGAAAGCTGTGTGCTTGCCTTCAGGCGCCTGGTTCGGGTCGAACAGAGTGGGACAGCTTCCCCACATAATCGGAGGTGGCTGGGATCCCTGTATGTGCGCCTCGACCATCGCCAGGTAGTCGTCGACGTGATCGAGACCAAGGATCACCATAAATGCTTGTTCGAGTTCGGGAGCTTGATCAGCCGCGTCGAATCGAAGTGGTGCGTTGAGATTCAGGTTAAGGGCGAAGAGCGGTGCGATCAGGTTATACTCGAACCCTTCAGCCCTTTCACGCCAAGTCGCCGGCACGTCTTCCTCTTTGAGCAGGTCGAGAAACGTCTGATGCGGATTGAGACCAGATGCCACAAAACGGCGCACCCCGACCTGCTCCCCTTCAGTCGTTTCGATGCCGACAACTTTACCGTTCTCGGTCAGCATTCGCTTGGGTTCAGCCTGCAGCCGAACCTCACCACCTGCGGCCTGAACGGAAGAGACTAGTGCACGAGCCAGAGCGGCTGACCCACCCAGACACATCTGGGCCTTTCCAGAGCTCGCGAGCAGAGCAGCTACATGGTGACCAAATCCTGGACACCGGAGGTCGACCTCCCTGAGTCCGTTAAAGAACAGAAGTCCAGCCTGGATCACAGGGTGCTCAAACTCTGACTGCACGAATTCTAGTGGCGAAAGTGCACTGACCTCGAGCAGCAGGCGTCCAGCTTCACTCTGCCCCAGAAGACGTCTTCTTTCGGTAGGCTCGAGCGGCGGCGATTGAGCCTCCGGGATCAGGATGTTCTCGACGATCGGCAGGAAAGTGTCGCGCCAGTACTGTAACCGATCGGCATCGTGCTCGCTGAATTGTCTGAAAGACGCTACAGTCCTGTCGAAGTCCGTCCACCACGCAAGTGACTCTCCGTTCTCACGAATCAGAGCAACATTCAGCTCTGGCTCGATATACGTTGCTCCGTGATACGCAACTTCAAGGTCACGATACCAGGGCATGTGGGTGATGGCACGGTGGTAGAAGGAGTGGGTGTTGTGAAGGAAACCCGAATTTCGAGGATGCTCCACTGTTGCGAGTCCCCCGCCCGCTACATTCCGACGATCGACGCACAGTATGTCGAGACCCGCTCGGCACAGGTATGCCTGGAGGATCAGGCTGTTGTGGCCAGCACCAAGGATGATGCCGTCGTATGTATTGTCCATTCAGCGGCTACAGACTGGATCAGCCGACGGTGTGGCTGCTGGTCGTGTATGTGACGGACTGATTCGGATCAAGCGGGACAACACTCGTCTGCGGGGATAGAAGACCGACAGCGTCCTTTAGCGCGTCAATATCCGCAGGCTGTCCCGTTGCCTCGCCATAATGGTTTGGGATCACAATATCGGGGCGGATGAAGCTTGCAGCTCGAGCTCCTTCGGGAACACCCATCGTGAACTTGCCGCCCACCGGCAACACGGCGATCTGCGGCCCATACATTTGGCTGATCAACTGCATGTCGCTGAACAGGGCCGTATCGGACGTGTCATAGACAGTGATCCCGTTGTCTAACTGGAGCACGATACCGCAAACTCCACCATCGGGGTGGAAGTACCCGTTCTCAGGCGCCTCACCCTTCGACAGATTTGGGGACACGGACAAAGAATGAAAAGCCTGCGTCGCCGTGACACGAACATTCCCAACGGTGACCGTGCCGCCCGGATTGAAGGGGAGTGCGGTCTCGCCAAGCGTCAACCCATTCTGCTCAGCCACGACGCACAGCTCGTAGTTGCCGACAAATGTCGCGCCCGTGTTCCTGCAGATCGCGTAGGAGTCGCCGATGTGATCATCGTGGCCGTGTGTGGCAACCACAATGTCCGCTTCCTTGACGTCGTCGACGCCCAGAGTCGCGACGGGACTCCCATCCAACCACGGATCCAAGTAGATCTTCTCTCCGGAATCTGGCTCGAATAGCATCGACGCGTGACCCAGCAACGTAACCTTGATTGATGCCATATCTCTCTTGTGTCCTTCCCTTGGCCGGGGTCCGAACCACCTGTCGATGACTCGACCTCCCGTTCTGTTGTCCTCTTGTTGCGCTTTGTGTTCGGATGGTGGATCTGTTATACCAGCTTAACTCCAAATTCCGCTCCCGTCTCTCCGATTTGTCGCCACGTCTCATCATCGACAAAGACACCTTCGGTCTGCTTGTTTTGCATTTGCCGGCTCTCCATCTCACCGGGCAGAAGGATTTCACCGAAACCGTCCATCAGACGTGAGCTCTTAAGCCACCCAACAAAGGTCCGCATGTCCTTCTCAAAGTCCTCCTTCCCTATAAACGCTTCAATATCGATCGCCATTAGAAAGACGCCGTTTCCTCCGCCCTGCCCACCATCACGACTGAGGCCTGCACCACCCAGAGCGCCAGACAGCACGTCGACGACGATCGAAAGCGCATACCCCTTGTGTGCGCTGATCCCGCCGAACGGGAGAATCGCACCACGTGGAGGGCCATAGAACTTCGCAGGATCTGTCGTCGGCTGACCATTACCATCGACGACCCAGCCATCGGGAAGGTCTTCACCGAGGTTACGCTTCACTCGGATCTTGCCCTCAGCCACGACGCTCGAAGTCATGTCGACGATAATCGGAAACTCCCCGCCTGTCGGTATCCCCACGGCAACAGGGTTTGGAGACATCCTAGCGTCGATCCCGCCGAACGGAGGCTGCAGGAGCCCGCCGCCGTGGTTGTTGCACATGCAGATACCAAGGATACCCTGCTCTGCGGCTGCCTCAACGTATTCACCCAACCGCCCGATGTGCGAACAATTAAAGATTTCAACCACCGCCACCGACCTCGCTCGGGCCTTCTCGATCGCAAGATCCATCGACGCGTGACAGATCGTCTGCCCGAATCCCCACCCGCCATCCACAACAGCCGACGCGTCCGCTTCCTTCTTTACTGAAATGTGCTGCCCTGGTTTCACGCGACCTTCGGACAAGGCATTGCAATACTGCACGACGCGGATCACACCGTGTGAGTCGTGCCCCATCACGTTTGCCAGAACAAGAGAATGCGCGATAAGCTTCGCTTCCTCCGCACCCAGTCCTGCACCGGAAAAGACCTTCGTGCAATCAGCTTCCAGTTTCTCGATTTTGAATACTGGCATACGCCTCCTTTACGTCTCGTGTAGCTAAATCTGCTCCACCTTATGATCGTCAGACTACGACCATAAGCAAGCCGGTTCCTCTAGTTTTTGAGGCTATCGATTATCGCCTGGATCGACGCTCTCTGGTCGTCCCCGGGGACCAATGCCAGCACCCTATTGAGATGGACAAGAGGCAATCCGACTGACCACAATCGAACAGAGTCCGCGCAAGGTTCTAGTGCTCGCCCAGATGAACAGGACCTTCTGCCGGGACACCCCTGACGACCAAGGCTGATACCTCCAGATTCTGCAGCTAAAAACAGACTACACCAAAGTCAAACCAAGCCCGTATCAATCCCGATTCCAGACGGGCCGCATCTCACAGCACGATCTCGGCTTCCGCAAGCTTATTCTCGCCAAGCAGAGCGGTCTCGCCATCGAGATCTCAATGGCTATGACCCAGACGGGAACAGTGGGTATGAGTAGGCAGACGAGCACAGCGACGCCCCAGACACCTGCGAACCACACAGGGGCAACACCGTGCAGACCCATATACACGAATGCGGGTATGGTTACCCACCAAGTGGACATTCCATACCCGCCTTATTTTCAAGCCGGTCCAAAATATGAACCGCCCCTATCTATAGCATGGGTGCCTTACGACTCAACACCTGCACAGCCAGTCCCCAGGGATCCCTGAGCATGGCGAGTACATCGCCGTCCTCCCTGTGCCAGACATCACCGACAGGGGTCGCACCTGCCTCCATCAACCGAGCACGATCGCGGTCCACGTTTTCCGAGTAGAACGCCAAGTGCAGAATTAGTGGGTCCTGCGACGCGTAGTCGGGCGTCGGGACGTCCGGGTTAGCATAAATTTCAAACATTACGTTGCCCCCATCGTCGGCGAGAAAGGTCATAAAATTCGGTCCGGGCCCCTGCCGAACCTGCTTCATGCCCAAGTTCGCGCAGTACCATTCTGAGACAGCGTTTGGATCGTCGACCATGAAAGCAACGTGTTCAACTCGCATCGTATCCTCCCCTATTCGATTACAGCCGGTATATCCGGCATCCCTTCCAGTTGGAGGTCCTCCGCCAGGTGGCACCGTACCTGGTGGCCGGATTCGACCTCGCGGAGTTCCGGAACTTCCTCCCGACACCGATCCTCTGCATACGGACACCTTGGATGAAACGCACACCCCGGCGGCGCATTAGACGGATCCGCCACATCACCTGACAACAGCACCTGTTTCTTCTTGGCTTTTGGTCGCGGAATTGGCACGGACGAGAGCAGCGCTTCCGTATACGGATGCTGTGGGTGGTCAAACAGCCTATCCACGTCTGCGATTTCAACGATCCGCCCTACATACATCACGGCGACCCGATCCGCAATGTGACGAACCACACTCAGGTCGTGTGCGACGAACAGATACGTCAGCCCTAGGTCTCTCTGCAACTCCTGAAGCAAGTTCAGAGCCTGAGCCTGGACGGACACGTCGAGCGCCGAGACCGGCTCATCCGCGACGACAAGCTTCGGGTTCAACGCGAGTGCACGCGCGATTCCGATACGCTGCCGCTGGCCTCCACTGAACGCGTGCGGATAGCGCCTCAGGAAATGCGGCTGCAGGCCTACTCGCACAAGGAGCTCACTCACCCGTTCCTCGCGCTCCGCACGACTTTCCATGCCGTTCACAAGAAGTGGCTCGCCCACGATATCCAAGACGGTCATTCGCGGGTTCAGAGACGCATAAGGATCCTGAAAGATCATCTGCATATGACGACGCAGACCTTTTAACGTTTCGTGCGTCGCGCCCGCGACATCAACCATCTCGCCGTTTACTCTGAAGTTTACGCGCCCCGAAGTCGGCGCCAGCGCGCGCAAAATCGTACGGCCGACCGTCGTCTTGCCCGAACCGCTTTCACCAACGAGGCCGAGACATTCACCTTCATACAGGTCGAAGGTCACATCGTTGACCGCTTTGACGTGCCCCACGACATTGTTGAAAAACCCCTTCGTGATTGGGAAAAACTTCCTCAGATCTCTGACTTCGAGAAGGGTCTGCTTATCAGCCACGAGCCACCTCCTCCCGATACAACACGCAGGCCACATCGTGACCTTCCTCCACCGTGATCAGTTCAGGACGTTCACCGACGCTGCAAACCCCTTCGATTGCGTCCTGACAACGTGGATGAAAAGGACACCCGGGGAGTCGTGTGAAGGGATCCGGTATCGATCCCTCGATCGTCTGGAGTTCAGACTTTCGGTCTCCGCCCACGCCAGGGATCGACCGCATCAAAGCTTTTGTATATGGGTGCTGTGGGTGTTCGAAGATACGCTCTACCGATCCCTGCTCCACAACTCTACCCAGATACATCACGGCGACTTCGTCAGCCACTTCTGCAACCACACCCAGATCGTGTGTGATCAGCATGATCGACATGTGATACTCTTCCTGGAGCTCTCGCATCAGCTCGAGAATCTGAGCCTGAATCGTAACATCAAGCGCAGTCGTCGGCTCGTCCGCTATGAGGAGCGATGGCTGGCATGAAAGTGCCATCGCGATCATCACACGTTGCCGCATCCCGCCACTGAGCTCAAATGGAAACTCTCCTGCACGACGCGGCGCATCTGGGATGCCCACACGTTCGAGCATATGAATCGCGTGATCCATAGCGGCCTGGCCAACCATGTCCGTATGAAGCTCGACAGCTTCGACAATCTGATTTCCAACGCGATGGACCGGGCTCAGCGAGGTCATCGGCTCTTGGAATATCATCGAGATCTCTCGCCCGCGAATCGATCTGATCTCTTCGCCCTCTTCTTCGAGATCAGTCAACACGACGTCGCCGTTCTCGCGGTGCAGGACGATCTCGCCTTCGACGATCTCGCCAGGCGACGTCACGAGCCGGAGGGTACTGAACGCCGACACACTCTTGCCGCATCCGCTCTCACCAACGATCCCAATCGTCTTCCCCTTGGGGACCTCAAGGTTGACGCCGTCGACGGCACGAACGGTCCCCTCGTCAAGAAAGAAGTAGGTCTTCAGGTCCCGTATGCTGAGGACGTTCGATGTGGCGTCACTCACGATGCCGCCTCCACTGTTTCCCGGAACTGTGTGGCGCCAGCTGCCATCCAGGCGCCCGATGGGGTGAGCAGACACCGAACACCCGCCTTCGTGTACTTCCCGGCCGAGGTGTAGTCTGAGCACATCGTCCCGGCCGTCCGTCCGGCGTCGACGATCTTTGCGAGTGCTCCGTCTATCGCACTCTGGACCTCGTCACTTTGCACCTTGCCTATCATGCCCATCGACGCGGCCAGATCAGACGGAGCAACGAAGAACACGTCGACATGGTCGACCTTCAGGATCTCGTCCAAGTTGTTGACGGCGATGATATCCTCGATCAGGATGATCAATAGCGTTTCATCGTTCGCGACTTCCAAGTAATTCGAGACACCGTATCCTTGGCGACTCGTGAACAGACCACGCTGGCCGATAGGTGCAAACTTGCCGCCAGCCACCACATTCTCTGCCTCTGCACGAGTGTTGACGTGCGGGACACAGATCCCCTGAGCACCTCGATCGAAAGTCCGGTAGATCAGATTCTGATCGTTCCTGTTCACCCTGACTACCGAAGTCATGCCCCAGATGTCACAGGCACGTGTGAGGTCCCCGATCTCTTGTGCGTCGACAGGTCCGTGTTCGCCTTCAAGCCAGATCCCGTCGAATCCGTTCGGTCCGAATGCGTCGATCTGATCCCCCGTATCGAACCCGGAGGCGATCAACGCGGACTCCCCGTTAGCCAACTTTCGTTTGACTTTGTTTTGTCGAATCTTCACGTAAACTCCTGTTCGGTGGTGAGGTGTTACCGCGAGTAAGGGTCTGCCGCATCTCGCAGACCGTCACCCACGAAGTTGAAGGCCAGCACGGTGATAATTACAAAAACCACCGGTGTCAGCAACCAGGGCTGGAAAGCAACTGCCTGAACGTTCTGTGCCTCTTTGAGAAGCACCCCCCAGCTCGTAACCGGTGGACGTAATCCGAGTCCTAGAAAGCTGAGCGATGTTTCGCCCAGGATCATTCCGGGGAAAGCAAGCGTGAGGCTTACGATGATGTGACTCATGAATGAAGGAAGCAGATGCCGTGTCATGATCCGCCAGCGGCTCGCCCCAGCAAGCAGAGCAGCTGTCGCGAAGTCTTCTTCACGCAGAGACAGGATTTTTCCCCGCACCTGACGCGCCAGACCTGTCCAGCCGATCAACGAAAGGACAACAGTGATTCCGAGGTAGACCTGTAGCGGACTCCACGATGCTGGAAGTGCGGCCGCCAAGGCCATCCACAAAGGAATCGAAGGGAAGGAGCGAAGAATCTCGATACCCCTCTGGATCACGTTGTCGATCCATCCTCCGTAGTAGCCCGATACAACTCCTATCACTAGACCGAAGACAAAGCTCAGCGAAACACCGATCAACCCGATCGTCAGGGATATTCGGGCGCCGTATATAATTCTAGACAACAGATCGCGACCTAGATGGTCAGTGCCAAGGAGATAGAGCGTCCCTCCCTGCTCCGTGCCAAAGAGATGAATGTCCGTCTCAACCAGCCCCCAGAAACGGTACTTCTCTCCACGGACGAAGAGTTGCACTGGATACCGCGTGTTCTCGTCCTCCACGTAATACTTGCGGAGCGTCTCCGGATGCCTAAAACCTTCGAGCCCGTAAACGAACGGCCAGAAGTGGACTCCTTCGTTGGAGACCATTCTAAGTCTCTGGGGCGGCGCAAAAGCATAGCGAACATTCCGGGACTCAAGCGTATAAGGTGCAAGGAACTCGCAGAAAGCCGCGACGAGGTAGAGACAAATGACAACCATACCCGCAGCCATGGCAACCTTGTGCTTCCGGAACTTCCACCACATCAGCTGCCACTGTGAGGCAGCGTGAACAGCAGTCTCGTCTACGCCGGTCTCGTCTTCTTCGACGAATTGTTCTTGCGGCAATGCCATTAGCTTAGCGCTCCCCTTCTTCGTAGCGGATCCGTGGATCGACAACCAGCAGCAGAATATCAGAAAGTAGTGTCCCGATCAGGGTCAGTACGCTCAGCATCATTACCATGCTTCCCGCGAGATACATATCTTGGTTCATTAGAGCTCGCAGAAGAAGCGGACCGGTGGTCGGAAGACCAAGCACAACGGACGTAATCGTCGCCCCAGACACGATCGTAGGCAGAACCCATCCGACTGTGCTGACCAGCGGGTTGAGCGCCACGCGAACCGGATACTTCAGCAGCAGCTTCCAGTAGGCAACTCCCTTCGCTCGAGCTGTCATCACATACTGCTTTCTGAGCTCGTCGAGCAGGTTACCGCGCATCACACGAATCAGACCGGCCGTACCCGAAGTCCCGATCACGATCACAGGAATCCAGAGGTGCGCAATTAGGTCCATAACCTTTGCAATCGACCAATCCGCGTTCTGGTATTCCGGTGAGAACAAACCGCCTGCGCTGACCCCAAAAACAGCGTATCCGATATACATGAAGACAAGAGCAAGCAGGAAGTTCGGCGTCGCCAAACCGATGAAGCCCATAAACGTGAAGCAGTAGTCAGGCAGTGAATACTGTCGGACGGCTGAGTAGATGCCGATCGGGATCGCTATCGCCCACGTCACCAGCAGCGTTGCGATCGAGATGATCGTCGTGAGGATGATCCGCTCCTGTATCAACTCACCGACCGGCCGATCCCATTCGAGCGACATGCCAAGCTCGAACTCGAAGATCATGCCATAGAGCCACTTTCCATACTGGACGTGAAACGGGTCATCCAAGTTGTAGCGCGCTCTGAGCGCAGCCGCCATCGCCTCGTCGACCGTTTCGCCCGTCTCACTCAAGGCCGCGATATACGACGTCAGGTAGTCGCCGGGCGGCAACTGAATGATCGAGAACGAGATGAACGAGATTACGAGCGCCGTCGGGATCATCCACAGCACTCGCTTGATTATCAGATTCAGCATTTATCCTCTCTTCTTTGCTTCGTTCCTTAGCTCAAACCAACCAACACCACCCTACCCTGGATCGATCGAGTAGCACTCCATAGCCGTGTTGCCAGGCGTACGAAATATCCATCCGCCCATCGCTACGTCCGGAACATTCCGGAAGTCATTCCGCACGAGAAAGATCTGGGGTATACCTCCAACTGTCCCGATTACCCACAGGTTCTTCTGATTCAGTTCGAGAATTTCTTTATATAGCTCTACCTGGCGTGCTTCACTCGGTGTCCGCTCGATCTCGCGATAGAGCTCAATGCACCTCAAGATATCCGGCGGCGGCTTCTCACCCCGCTTGCCGTCTGTCCTGAACCATCTCGCGTAGTCGATCGCGTGAATCGACTCGTCGCTGAACGGAACGTGAAAGCGCGGATCAACCAGCGGGGACTGACCGTTCCCAGCGCCCCAGATAGCGCCATCGTGGAGCAATCCCTTTTTCCGTTCATAGAACAGCTGGCGGGCTTCTTCCTTAATCTCCGTTCGCACACCTACTGCCGTCCAGTAGCCCGAGACCAACTCGAGCACCCTGTTGTCGAGGGAGGTCGTCTCGAGCCTAATCACAATCGGATCGCCGTCCGGGCGAAGCCGGTGGCCACTTTTGTCCTTCGCGGCCAGCCCCATTTCGTCGAGAAGCTGGTTTGCCAGTACTGGATTGTATTTGAGGTAGGCTCGCTCAAACGACTCCGAATAGTAAGGAGAGGTCGGCAAAGGCGCTACCTGCCTCGGTTCGGCTAGACCGAAATAGTCCGCTTCGCTCAACTCATTCCGATTTATCGCGTGAGACAATGCGATCCTGAACCGTCGGTCGTGTATGATCTTCTTCATAACCGGATCAGCGTGGTTCAGGTTCAAGGCAATCGCGTGAGACCCCATTCCCGGGTTGATCCAGTGCACGACACGATAGCCTCCCTTATTTCGGCCTTCCATGAAGAGCGGGTAGTTCTGATAGCTGAGGTGTCTACCCTGCATCCCCATTTCGCCGTTGATAGCTTTGAAATTGATCGTCTCAGCATCGTAGATCTCGAAGGTCATGCGATCGATATAGGGAAGCTGGTTCCCTTCGGGGTCGACCTTCCAGTAGTAGGGATTGCGGACAAGAACGGCAGGCCTAGCCGGCGGTGGGTCCTTAAGTACCCAAGGCCAAAGCCTGGGCGTCTCAATCGTGCGCCAACCCCAGACGTCATTGAACAGTTTAGTCCAGAGATCGAACCCACGCTCTTCCGTCATCCGCTCGAGATTTTCCATCGACGTGTAGCGCGGATGGTAGTTCTTCATGAAGTGCTTCGCGTGCCGCACCATCTCGTAGCCCCGACCTGAGGCGAGTGCCTTGAGAAAAAGTCCGTTTGGAGAGGCGAACCGGAACCGAACTGTGTAGTCGTCGAGCTTCTCGAAGGTGAGGGCCTTGCCATCCCGTTTGAAATCGCGCGCGATGACAGGGGTGATGTCTTTGTTTGATAACACGTCCTGGTGCCAGAACTCGATATCCTCGGCTGTAAAGGGATGCCCGTCGGACCAGCGCACGCCCTTCCGCAACCAGAAGGTGAACGTCTTCGCGTTATCCTCGACAGTCCATCGGACCGCGAGGTTGGGCACGACCGTATTCCCCATCGGACCCCAACGCACTAGACCGTCATAAGCGAAACGAGCTTCCAGAATACCAATATCCTTCGGTCCGTTAGATAGACGCGGCCACGTCCCGCCATACGGTCCGTTCTGCTCCGGAGGCACGATCACCAACGGATCTTGCGGCAGACGCTCACTGACGGGAGGCAGATCACCGCGCGCAACAAGCTCAGTCAACATAGGGGACTCGTTGAACGCTCTACCCTTCGATACCGGCCATTCCGCAACTCTGTGAGCACCCACTGGCTGGCGGGTGCTCACGAGAGCGACAGCAGGCTTGGCAGGCGACAGCGGCGCAACGGAAGCCATCCCGACCTCCTCCGTCTTTACCAGAGACGACAACACGCTCTGGAACGCCGTCGCCTCCTCGATCGCCTTCGGATCGCGCGGTGACAGATGCCAGGTCATGCTCCCCAAGACCTCGACCAGCGTCCCAAAAACAAGAAACACACCGATCAGTCCACCGAGGACTCGCAATCTTGTACCTGTTTTCCTGGATAGAGTCATAGGCCTACCCGTCACCACCGCGCTTGCTCTTGCCCGGGTCAATCGCATAGCACTCGACCGCTGTGTTTCCCGGCGTCCTGAAGGACCACCCGGCAAGCGCAACGTCCGGAACGTTCACGAATGTGTCCTTAACCAGAAAGATGGAAGGCGTCTGCCCCACAATACCAATCACCCAAAGGTTCTTCTCGTTCAGGTCGAGAACCTCCTTCATCAGCCGCTTCTGCCCCTCCTCTTCCTGGGTGATCTCTGCTTTTCTGTAGAGTTCCATTACCCTGAGAAGATCTCCCTTCGGTTCTTCTCCCTGACGTCCGCCGGTCCTGAACCATCTGGCATAGTTCTGCGCCTGGATGGAACTGTCGTTCCACGGTACCAGCCACCGCGGATCGAGCGTAGGGATAAACTCATCAGCACCACCCCACGTTGCGAAGTCGTGGTTCATCGCCTTCTGATTCTCCCAAAAAAGCTGACGCGCCTTCTCCTTAATTTCAGTCTTCACTCCAACAGCGGTCCAGTCGGCGGCCACAAGCTCGAGCGCACGGTTGTTTAGCGCCGTCGTCTCGATGTAGACGCTCAGCGGCTCACCGTCTGGCCTCAGACGAATCCCCTGCGCGTTCCGCTCCTCAAGACCGACCTTGTCCAGCAGCTTGTTCGCATACTCGGGATCATACCGAGTATGTGCCTTCTCGAATGACTCGCTGTAATACTCGGACATTGGAGGCGGCGCGACCTGTCTCGGTGTGCCGATCCCGAAATACGCAATCTCGTTTATCGCATCGCGGTTCATCGCGTGCGAAAGCGCGATCCGGAACCGCCGATCCTCGATGATCGGTCGCAGCACAGGATCCTTGTGGTTGAGGTTTGGTGCGACCAACAGCGATCCACCACTCCCTGTGATCCATTGCACGACCCGGTAGCCACTTTTTTTCGAGTTTTCCATGAACAACGGAAAATTGCCAAACAAGAGATGCCGGCCCTGCATCCCCATCTCCCCGTTGATCGCCTTAAAGTTTATCGTCTCGGCGTCGAACACTTCGAAGGTCATACGATCAATGTAGGGAAGCTGATTGCCTTCGGGATCGACCTTCCAGTAATAGGGATTCCGGGTAAGCACGGCTGGACGTGCCGGGGGTGGTTCAGAAATGATCCAGGGCCATATCCGTGGCAGGTCTACGTTTCGCCACTCTCGAAGCGTGCCGAAGTACCTCGACCAGTGATCAAAGCTGTTCGCTCTTGCCAGGGAATCAACATATGCCAGACCGACATACTTCGGGAGAAATCGCTTGAGATAGTGTGCCGGCTCCCGTGTGCATTCGATCCCGCGACCGGAAGCGAGTGCTTTCAGGAAAAGACCGTGAGGCTCTTTGAACCGGAAACGGAAGACCGTCTCGCTGACCTTCTCCACCTCTACAGGCTCACCACCTCTCTTCCACTCCCGGATAACGACAGGTGTAATCTCCTTGTTGAGGAGAATATCGTTCCGCCAGAAGACGATATCGTCCGACGTATACGGGTGTCCATCGCTCCAGCGCATACCTTCGCGTAGCCAGAACGTGAACACGCGCCCCCCCTCGGAGACCTCCCACTTTCGCGCAACATTCGGGAGGATCTCTTTGCCCGTCGGTCCCCATCTGACAAGTCCTTCGTAGGCGAATCGAGCCTCGACGATGTTGATATCGCGTGGACCTGTACCGAGACGAGCCCACGTCCCACCATAGGGACCGTTCTGATCCGGCGGCACTATCACAAGGGGCTCAATTGGAACCCGTTCGGAGACCGATGGAAGCTCACCCGATGAAATTTGATCGGTCAGGAACGGTGAATCCTGGAACTCCTGCGGCCTCTCGGCCGGCCATTCGCGAACGCTGTGAACCTCACTGAACACTAGGCTGCGCGTCACGTTCAGCGATTCGACACCGCTACCCGGGGCCGTAGCTACACCGCTTTTTTGAGGGACAACAGGGGAAAGCCCAGCTTCCGGGCTCTGCACAAGCGAACCCAAGGCGGCCTGGAACTGTCCCGCCACCTCAATTGCTGCAGGGTCGCGCGGTGACAAATGCCAAGTCAGGTTGCCGAGAACTTCGACCATCAGGCCAAAGACGCCGAATATGACTGCGATGCTCAGGAGAAGGCGTTTCTTCATTCGTCGTGCGAATCCATCAGTTGAATCGTTCATCTATAGCGTAGCACTCGACGGCCGTATTGCCCGGAAATCGCGGCGACCAGCCGGCAACAGCGACTTCAGGCACATTCCGGAAGCTTTTTTTAACAACCCCGATCGTGGGGATGTCACCGACGAGCCCAATCACCCAAAGATGGTGCCTATTGAGGTCTACAATTCCCTCAAACAGTCTTAGATGCTCCTTCTCGTCAACCGTTTCCTCAATCTTCCTCAGAAGCCCCATGGCCTTCCTCATCGCAGGAGGCGGCTCGTCGCCCTGCCTACCCCGACTACTATACCAGATCCCGTATTTCGGGGCGTGGTAGGCCACTAGGTCGATCGGCACAAACCATCTTGGCTCGAGGATTGGCAAATGTTCGTCGCTTCCGCCCCACACACCAACATCGTGCATGGCACCACGCTTGCGGAAGACCCAGAGCTGCCTGGCCATCTCCTTCACCTGTGCGTCGATTCCGATCGCTCGCCAATTCTGGGCAACCATCTCGATGATCGACGTGCGTCCTGCAATCGCGGTCACCTCCACATCCAGCTTGAGCGGCCGACCATCCGGAAGCAACCGCGTTCCCGAGAGATCCCGCTTCGTCAGGCCCATCTCGTCGAGCAGCCGTTTCGATTCGTTTGGATCGTAGGTGGTGTATGCATAGGCGTAGTCGGACGAGTAGTAGGGTGATGTCGGCGGCGGCGACATCTGGCGCGGCTCGCCCATGCCGAAAAAGCCGACCTCGTTGATCTCCTGCCTGTTGATCGCGTGTGACAGAGCGATCCGGAACCGTCGATCCGCTATCAACTCACGCATCGCCGGATCCCTGTGGTTGTGGTTAGGGAGAATCACGTTTGTTCCACCCTGCCCACTCGTCCATTCGAACACCCGGTATCCGCCACGCTCCTGATTCTCTTTGAAGAGCGGATAATTATTAAACTGGATGTGACGCGACTGCATCCCGAGTTCGCCGTTTATCGCCTTAAGGTTGATCGTCTCCGGATCATAGATCTCGAAGGTGACCCGATTTATATACGGGAGCTGTCGCCCTTCGGGGTCGACCTTCCAGTAATACGGGTTGCGCTCGAACACAACCGGTCTTGCCGGTGGCGGCTGAGACATCACCCAGGGCCACAACCGCGGCATCCCAATCGTCCTGTAGTTGCGGACGTCTTCGAAAAGCTTGTTCCAGTTATCGAACCCGCGCTCGCGTGCGGCCGCTTCGAGTAACTCAAGGGGCTTATGTCGAGGATGATACTGCTTCAGGTAGTGCGCCGGATACTCTGCCATCTCGTATCCACGGCCGGATGCCAGCCGCATCAGGAACAGACCATTGGGGGCGGCGAATCGGAATCGGATCCGGTAATCGTCAAGTAGATCCAGCTTCATCATCTCCCCACCCACTCGGTACTCAACCGGCACCACCGGAGTTAGATCCGTGTTCTGAACGACATCATCATACCAGAACAGGATATCGTGTGCCGTAAAGAGTGACCCGTCCGACCAACGGACGCCTCGTCTTAGCTGAAATGTGAAAGTCCGCCCGCCATCGGTGACCTCCCAACTGACGGCAAGATTCGGAATCACTTCTCGTACGAGGGGGTCCCAACGGACAAGCCCGTCATACGCGAAGCGATGGTGGAAGATACCCACGTCCTGCGGCCCGGTGCCGCAACGCCTCCACGTCCCGCCATACGGACCCATCTGGTCTGGAGGAACGACCACGAGCGGATCGATCGGAAGACGCTCCTCTACCGGTGGGAGGTGTCCAGATTCGCTCAGAGTCTCAAAAGAGGGTGCTTCGATGAATGCACGTTCACGCTCCACAGGCCACTCGGTAACACGGTGAACCTTAGGCGATAGCTCGACATCGAGCTGCGCGGGGGCTTGAGTCCGGAGTTCGGGCTGTTGTCTGACAAGGCCAGTGAGGGCGCGGTTCAGTTCTGCTGCTGCTTCCAGAGCGTCACGGTTGGTCGGTGCAAGATACCAAGTAATGTAACCGAGCAATTCGACGAGGATGCCGAAACCAACGAACACGCCAGCGATGAGACCAAGCGTTCTGAGTTTTGAGCGAAGCCAATCCGTCATCAGGTACAGGACATTTTGGAGTAGCCACCATTCACGTATGCCTGGACTTCATCGACCCCCAGCCGCAGGGCAGCTTTCACGAAATCCTCTTTACGTGCATTATCAAGGAAGTCGGCCGCTTTCTGGCGGTTACGTTCCCATTTCACTTTCGCTTCGACTTCCGGGGTCTTGTCATTGACCAGACGCATAAACCCCTGCTCTGACGCCCACGGGTCTGCCGTATCCGACCATGGGGCAACGAGATCGAGATACGCCTTGACCTTCTGGCCATCAACGAAACCGACGTTCCAGCTACCATCGTAATCGGCCACAGTATCGACGAGGTCGCGATACCCCACATCCATTTCGTCGGCGTGCGACCAGAGTCCTCGGATAATTGGACGCCAATCCTCGACCCCATGGACCTGATAAGTAACCACATCCCGGAAAGCCTCATCGACAGTGAGGTGTGATATGTAACCGATGACAACGGCGAGATTTCTCTCAGACAGGCTCCCAGGATCCGAGAGATCCGGATGCGCTTCAAACATTCCGCTGACCGCTTTGCCCCAGGTCTCTTTGCGATCTTCAGAATAGAAATGGGTTCCGAACTTGCCTAGGCCGGAGAAGTATCTCAGCGCATCTGGAGCCACACTGCCCGCACAAAAAGCCGACAACTCGCGACCAGCGACAGCTGCGACGTCCGGCAACGAAACCTTGAGTGCGTCGTGGAGCTTGCTGAGGAGTGCGAAGTGACAGCGGCTTCTGGGCATTAACTAGGATGGGTATGGGTACAAACGAAAAGCGCCCCAATCGAGGCGCGCTCACAAAATAGATGGAAGGCCCGGAGGAGTCAAACACCATGGTGTTTGATCAGTCGATCGAACCTGTCCTTGGGTTTCCAGCCGAGCAATCGCTCAGCTTTCGACGCGCCGAACTTCCCGTGGGGCAGGTCGGTTGTAATGTCGAATACTTCATAGTTGTTCGGCATCCGGTCTGCCCGAAGCGCATGAGCAAAAGGTTCCCCTGTGTCTTCCCAAGAAATTGAGAACGGATGAACCCCGCTTCCATCCGCGGAGTCCCCACCGTCCGCAGGTCGAAAAGCACAATACAGGAACGTGATCACATCCAGATCGTGACGCTCAGCAAATGTCCGCACGATCTCCCCACCCAGACATTTTGTCAGCGCATACAAGTCGGCTCCCGGATGGAGCGGCGCCTCGTCGGGGATATCGAAGTCGGGCCAGTAGTCGCCCTCAAACCCTAGTCTGGTGTGCCGGGGACCGGTGTGGATCACCTTCTTGATCCCGCACGCGACTGCTGCCTTCATCACGTTGTATGCCCCGACAGTGTTGACCCGAAAGGCAGGTACAAGATCGTGGCGTAGCACGCTGACGTTAATCAGCGCATCCATCCCGTCAGCGGAGGCAAGGACCTGATCATAGTCGCTTACGTCGACCGTGCGCCATTCGTGCGGAGCATCCGGTATCGAAGGAAGCGGCGCACCAGCGGACTGCGGCTTCCCCTCTGCCACAACCTCCCTCACGTCCCGGATGTCAGTCAGTCGGAGCGTGTAATCGTTTGTCAAGGCTTTCTGCGCCGCAGCACCGACTGGACCTCCCGCGCCATAGATACACACATTTCCTGTGTCGATGACTGTCAGGAATTACCTCCTAGCGACAACGCATTTCTTGCAGAGCCAGATGGAAAGCGTTCGCCTTCACACACGTGGTAGAGGACCGAACGATACCCTTCTGGATCCATCTGGAGAGTTAGTGCGCCCTCAATCGCGTCGACAGCCAACTCCGTTGGCGTTCCTTTAGGCTGATCGATCTGGCCCAAACGAAGACAGATCGTTTCGACAGGACGCGATCTAGAAAACTCTCGAAAAGTCCGCTCCACCAGCAGCGGCACCAGGCTCTTCGCATCCGCCTCGGGTCGAGGCCGCCAGGCCTCGTCGATCACATATGTCTCATCGTATTCGTCGAAGAATGCGAGTGAACTGACCAGAACCGCTCGCTTCGCCTTCTTATCACACGCTGCTTCGAGCACGACGTAAGCACCACGCACCTCACGATCGAGCACATCTTCGTCAGGACCGTCCTTTATAGCCGCGCAGCTATGGACGACCACCTCCACTCCGCTCACAAACGGCTTCACCGCCTCGGGATCACGCAAATCAATCCCCTCGGACACGACCACATCGTGCTTCGCCTCGAGCCTATCCAAGGCACTGGCCAAGACCGGATCACCGATCCCAGTCACCCAAATCCGCATCGGTCCCTCTCCTCCTGCCGCTTTATCCTTGTTGTTCCGTAGCTACCGTAGCTACCTGCCGCCTCTGCTCCCCCACCCCGACCACATATCCCTCCCTATCATCCACCTCGATCTTCCCCCAAACAATCTGCGGATCGTGCGGCCACGCCACCCACCATTGCTCGGAAGCCGCCCGGCCGAGAAAACGCTCTTTGTTGAGGAACGTCTCTCGCGGGAACATATCATAGGCCATCACGTAGATCGGTCGGAGATGGCTCGCCGTCGGCACCAGATCTCCGACAAAGAACAATGACTCACCTTCGCTCTGGATCAGCACCGACTGGTGCGCGCGAGTATGCCCGGGGGTGACCACAAGCCTGATTCCGTTTCCTATGTTCTGATCACCATCGACAAGATTGACCTGACCGGATCGTTCAAGCGGATCAAGGACTTCTTCTATCCGATATGCGTTCGCCGTCTGCGCATCCGCTTCCCTGGCGTCTCGCCATTCTCTGCTCTGAATCGTATATATTGCGTTCGGAAACGCAGGGGCATACTCTTTGCCTCTTCGAATCGTCGCCCCACCGGCGTGATCCTGGTGGAGATGTGTCAGTATCACGCGATCGATATCCTCCGGCAACTTACCTGCCTGGCTCAGACCTGCGACAAGCCCGGGCTCTTCTCGCAGGTCATAGATCTCACGCAGCCTCTCTGTCACCTTGCCGCCGAATCCTGTCTCAATCAGGATTGTCTCGCTCGCCGCCTCGACCAGCAGGCACCACATCTGCAGATCAACTCGGTTACTTTCGTCAGGCTCTGTCCGCTTCGACCAAAGCGGTTTGGGGACGACACCGAACATAGCACCGCCATCCATCCGAACTCGGCCGGCCGACAGTGCCGTGACGCGAATGTCTCCGATCTTCAATGCATGGAGATTGTCGCTCAAGCAAATGCTCCTACATGTCTATTGATCATCACACGGGCCTGCGCCCGACAATCGCAAAATAGCGCCACGAACTTTTCGTAGACCATCATCTTCAAATGTTCGATCTGGCCGAACAGCGGATTGATCGCGCTCTTTCTAAGCGCGAACCCCAACCTTCACTCACTCGCGACGACCTCCTCCGTTCACCGACTCCCCGCCAGAAGCCCCATTTCACCTGTCGCCGTTCCTAACAAGAGCCGCCCGGCGGTCACGCCCTAGTCGTAAATCGCCACCAAATTTCCTTGCAGAAGGAGCAACATCTCGTCGATCGTCCTGCCCAGATTGTAGATCAGATCACTCATCTTGAAGGCCTTGTACTCGCACATCTTCACGACAACATCGACCTCCCACAGGGTCACGCGCTTGAAGCGCCGTAACCCTCTCGGTGATCTCCCTGAGTCATACGGCTTTTTCCTGTTCCGTTGCCCCTCCCGATCTAATTGCCCCCCAAAATAGGGCCAAGCTCCGCCGTCCGGATACAAAAAAAGCGGCCAAATGGCCGCCATTCAAGATCGCACAGATAGACGATTGTCGTTACTGACCCGTTACCGCCTGAGTTTGGACAGACGCGGACTCGTATGCTCGCCTTAGGACCACAACCACCTGCAGACGAATACGGATACTCTCGTCCTGCATGGCCTTCATCAGATACGGGCCCGCGATATCCGACTGGAAATTAGAGAGTGATCGGACTGCCTCTAGCCTGAGGTTCTCGTCCTTGTCATCGAGGGCCTTACCCAGCGCAGCTGCACTCTTTCGCTGCTCATCCGGGGTGGCATTCATCTGTCCAAGCAAACGGACCGCGTCCAGGCGCACGACCGGGTTTTTGTCATACAGTGCACGAGCCAAGATAGCGTCCATGGACGAGTCCCCTTTGATCCCCAGACCCGGTATATATCGGATCGGCGTGACACGGCGCACGGCGCACGCTTCTGCGAAAACCAGTAACGCGAGACAAAGCGCCAATCTGACGATCACGCGCGTCGATCTGTTCAAGATAAAGTCCACACTGTTACCTTCGGCAGTTTCTCGGAATCCTGAAGTCCTATGAGGTCTCCTCACCATCGCTTTCCTCGCCGTGCTCTGCCCAGAACATCGCGTGTTCGTCCCTGAAAGTCAGCGCTTTCAAGTCGTCCATTCGGTCAAAATACAGGATTCCATCGAGGTGATCTACCTCATGCTGAATCACTCTTGCCTCGAAATCCTCCGAAACGAAGCTTAGATCCTCTCCGCCTTCATCGACCGCCGTCACACGGATCCGTCTATAGCGAGGCACTAAGCCCATGATACGAGGAATGCTGAGACACCCTTCCCACTCCTCCTCCATATCCCGATCGACCGGCTCAACCTTCGGGTTGATCAAAGCCGTGATCTCGGGGACTTCATCTACATCCTGAGATTGGTATACCAAAATCCGGTTTGAGACATGAACCTGTGGTGCTGCAAGCCCTGCGCCTTGGTATGCGACCATCGTCTCCCGCAAGTCCCGGATCAAGCGCCGAAAGGCCTCGCTACTGATCTGGTCGCGATCTACTGGATCGGCTACGCGTCGTAGAACGGGATGTCCCATCTGTGAAACTTTGAGTATCGACATAAGTATCTCCAGAAAAATCGAGATCGAGTTTTGATTATCTTAGCATCGCGAAGCAGAGGCGTCCATTCGAAACGAAGACAGGAGTCATCATGCCCACAGCAATCATAACCGGCTCGAGCCGCGGCATAGGCAGAGGAATCGCCATATCCCTGGCGGAAGCCGGCCACGACATCATGATCAACTACACACGGAACGAAGATGCTGCGAAAGAAGCGGCTGCTGAAGTCGCCTCTAGGGGTGTTAAATCCGAGATCTGCCAGGCGAACGTGACCAAGATCGACGACGGCAAGGCACTCGTCGACCGCACAATCGCTAAATTCGGTCGTCTCGATCTGCTCGTCAACAACGCCGGAATCGCACCGAGTGTTCGCGCCGATCTTCTTGACGCCGAAACCGATAGTTACGACGAGGTCATGGCCACGAACCTCAGAGGCCCCTACTTCCTGACGCAATATGCAGCCAACAAGATGATTGAGCAGAAAGAAGCAGGAACAATCGAAGTTGCCCGGATCGTCGTCATCTCTTCGATCTCCGCGTTCACCGCCTCCGTCAACCGTGGCGAATACTGCATCTCCAAAACCGGCCTTTCGATGATGACGCAACTCTTCGCTGATCGACTTGCCGAGCACGGCATCACGGTGAACGAGATCCAGCCCGGGATTATCCAGACCGACATGACGGGACCGGTCAAGGAAAAGTACGATAAGCTGATCTCGGAAGGGCTGACACCAATCCGAAGGTGGGGACAACCCGATGATATCGGAAAGGCCGTCGTGGCCATCGCGAAAGGGCTTTTCGACTTCACGACCGGTGCCGCGATACCTGTAGACGGGGGATTCCACATCAGGCGGCTATAACTATAAAACAGCGGCAACTATCCAAACACTTTGGCCTCCATCGTTAGCACAGCTTCTGGATTCCGCACATTGCGCTGATTTGACCGCGGTGAGCGGTTGGCGTAAATTTGCGGCAGACAGTGTGTTACTTGCACACGAAGCTATGTACTAACCGGGGGAACTTATGCTGAAGGGCTTCTTCAAGAAGGATGAGGAGAACGGTAACGATCTCCAGAGGGAGAAGCAGTATGTCCTGGAAGGCCAGGATGCCGAGGTAGAAGAGGCGATGTCTCTCCTGTCCGAAGACGGACAGGGTCAACTCAATGAAACGATGGAGGAGATCAACGAGGCGGTGAAGGAAGCCGCCAAGAGCTCACTCCGCGACATTCGCCTGATGGAAGAAGGCCGATGCCCCTCCTGCGGCCACAAAACCAATCAATTCCTGTTCACCACGGTCTGCGCGAACTGCGGCTGGTTCTCCCACATCTCTCCCGAGGAAGGGCAGTCGATCATCCACCTCAAAAGCGGCGGAACGATCGAGTGCGGAAGCACCTTCGACACAAAGGACTATTACATCCTCGGACTCACGGACGGTGTCGTTCGGGCCAAAGTCTCGAAGGATAATGTCGAGTACATCGAGTTCCGATGGACCGAAGAAGAGGTGCACAAGAAACGGAGAGCCCGGATGGTGGCTTCCGCAGGCATCGACTCTTGGACGGAGAAACCTCTCGAAGATTACGAGGGCGAACCGACCATCGTCTACGCGGCCTTCGGGAACCTGCAGGAACGCTACGTGTTCGGGAACGAGGAGAACGCACAGGCATTCAAGCGCCAGTATCCGGTCCGAGTGCACAAGAACTGCTACGAACGGACCTGCGTTGAATGCGACCTGTGTATAAAAAAGTTTAGTGGTGAGGACGAAACCATTTACAAGCTAGAGGCCATCGAGGTCTAAACTCCGTCCCGGATCGTACAGCGTAAGGGCATCTCTCCCGAGGCGCCCTTTTTATTCTATTGCTTTTCTTCTTCACGACTCCGTCTNCACCTCCTCCTCCAACAGCATCNTCTCCGGCTNANTCGTCTGCTGATCGTGCAGATCTCTGTATACGCCATCCTTGACCACCAGNTCCTCGTGCGTCCCCCANCCGACCGCACGCCCGTTGTCCAGAACCAGAATCCGGTCCGCACGCATAGCAGTCGAGATCCTGTGCGTAANAACAAAGGTCGTCCGTCCTTCCATGATGCGGCTGAGTGTCTCCTGAATCCGAGCCTCCGTCTTCGCATCGAGAGCGGACGTCGTGTCGTCGAGTATGAGAATACTCGGGTCGGTCAGCAACGCCATCGCAAACGACAGACGCTGCTTCTGCCCACCCGACAAGTTCGATCCGCGCTCCCCGACCCTCGCTTCGTATTTCTCCGCTAGTGTCATCACATAGTCGTGAAGTTCGGCCGCAGTGGCTGCCCTCATCACCCGTTCAGGTGTGGCCCCCTCCCGACCGTAGACGATGTTCTCGGCGATCGTTCCCGAAAACAGAACGGGCTCCTGAGGCACTACACTGATGTGCTGACGCAATGAAGAAAGTCGGATATCCCTCAGGTCGTAATCGTCAAGCAGCACCCTACCCTCGGATGGCTCGTAGAGACGAAGCAGAAGGTTAACCAACGTACTCTTACCTGCGCCCGATGGGCCGACGACTGCGAGCGACATTCCGGGTGTAACGCGAAAGTCCAAATCCCTCAAGACGTGATCTCCCGCCTCGGAATATTTGAAGCTCACGTTGTCAAAGACGATCCGACCACGCACCTTTTCGAGTCGCTTGGCCGTAGGACGATCCTGAATCACAACCTCCTCGTCCATCACCTCGAACACGCGAGAGATAATCACGACCATCTGCTGGATCGTGGCGTTCACGTTTGCCAGCGCAACGAGAGGCATGAAGAGGTTGCCGACAGACATATGGAAATAAATCAGGTCACCGAGTGTCACGTCGCCTGAGCGGACCTTCAGTGCGCCCAGGTAGAGAATAAACGCTGTCCCTACGGCACTGATTGCGCTGCACGACGCGCCGAGACCGGTATTCAACATCGAACTCCTCAGCGCAAGCCGGAAAATCGTAACAAGTCGACGGCAGAAGGAGCGATACTCACCACGCTCTTTTGCAAACGAAAGGACCACCTGCACTCCACGCACACGTTCCTCGAGCATGCCGTAGGTTTCGGCATAGGTCTCGCGCATTCGAGTGAAGGCTATGGCTATCGCGCGCTGAAATCCCTTGTAGGTCACCAGATAGATTGGCAGAGCCGCAAAGGCTACCAACGCGAGCTCGACATTGATCGTGAGGAGGATGACGACACCAATCAGGATCCTCGCCACGTGTCGCGTCGTCTGCACAAACGTCGTTGCCACCTCGCTCTGAAGCAGCTGTATATCGTCGAGCAAACGGGACATAATCTTCCCGGTCTGCTGCCGATCGAAGAACGTCATCTGGAGACGCTGAATCTTTTGGTGCAGGTCGAGCCGGATCCGGTAAACAATCCGCTGTCCGACAAACGCGATGTGGTAAGTGTAGAACCAGTTGATCGCCGCAAAGACGGACCGAACGGCGATATACAGGAAGAAGATGAGCCAAAGGAACTCAAGCTTCTCAGTACGCGTCTTCTCGCGAACAGGCTCCGGAAGCGGGTCCTTCCAAGGCATCACGAGCTGTGGATCTCTCTTCGGACCAATCGACTCGCGTGGGATCAGGGAGTCGCGATCCAGGGTCATCGGATTTGCGACCGCAGTAACCTCGGGCTTCAACTGGAGGACATCATCGACTGTCACCTTCGTGATGTAGCCTAGGATAAACGAGTATGACGAGGTCACCCCTGCCATAAGCATCACGGCAAACATCCGAACCCAGAAAGGCANGATATAAGATTTGACGAAGCGTCTGATCTGGTCCATCAGCCTGCCACCAGTTCCTCTTCGGTTGCTCCCGCAAACTGCTGCTCGTAGAGTTCGCGATACCGCCCGTCGGGTTTCGCAATCAATTCCTCGTGCCGCCCGACCTCGCAGATCTCACCCTTGTCCATCACGACAATTTTGTCCGCATTAACGATCGTGGACAGCCGGTGTGCGATCACGAAGGAGGTCCTGCCCTTCAGCACGTTCGCCATCGCTTTCTGGATCAAAGCCTCTGACAACGAGTCGAGCGACGAAGTCGCCTCGTCTAGGATCAGGATGCTCGGATCGGTCAGAACGGCTCGTGCGATCGAGAGCCGCTGCTTCTCGCCCACTGATAGCTTGATCCCCTCGTCCCCGATCAAGGTGTCATATCCGTCCGCTGTTCTTACGATGAACTCGTGTATCTCGCCTACCCGCGCTGCAGCGATGATCTCCGCCTCAGTCGAATCTGAGTTTCCGTAGGTCAGATTTTCACGGATGCTCGAATTGAACATCACCGATTCCTGGAGAACCTGTCCAATCTGTTTCCGCATCGGCCCGACCTTCATGTCCCTCAGGTCGTGTCCATCGATCGCGATACCACCATCGGTCACATCGAAATACCGCATCAACAGGCTAGTAAGCGTGGTCTTCCCGCAACCCGTGTGACCCACAAGGGCGACCGTCTCGCCCACCTCAACTTCGAGATTCACCCCCTTGATGACTGGCTCACCTTCCTCGTACTCGAACCACACATCTCGGAATTCCACTCGCCCTTTGATCCTTTCGAGTTCCACGGCATCCGGCTTGTCTTTCACGTCTATATCGTGGTCCAAGACCTCGAAAATGCGGTCTACAGAGATCATCATCTGCTCGAACC
Organism: Gemmatimonadota bacterium; assembly: GCA_002714465.1. Next base: position 48,060 of record PAXL01000025.1, read on the forward strand.
GCAGCGCCTCCTGCGTCAAGTTGAGCACGGGTTGGAACACGCGCATGGCATACGAAAGGAACGCCATGACCGCCCCGTAGGTCATTTCGCCTTCGATCACAAAGTAGCAGCCGAGACAGAACACAAGCGTGTTTCGGATTCCAGAAACCGCCCAGACACCGGACTCGTAGCCCGCTCGATAGGTTGCGGTCTCCATCGCCTGATCAAGCGTGTCTCGGGTCTCGGTCGCAAAGGCCCGATTCTCACGGCGCTCCTTCCCGTAGGCCTTGACCACCTGAACTCCACTCAGCCGCTCCTGAAGGCCGACTGAAACAAGATCCATCTTTGCCCGCCACGCCCTTACGGACCGACGGATTCCGCCACGCCAGCCGAAGTAGTTGAACAGGTATAGTGGGAGCAGAATGATCAGCAGTGTGCCCAACTTCCAGTTCAGGCTCANGCACATGGCGATCGCGAACCAAAAGGAGACAAAATCTGTAACGATACTCAGGACACGCATCGTCACCATGCTGCGCACCGTCGCCACGTCCCCCATGATCCGGGACATGATCTTCCCGGTTCCCATCTTGTCGTAGAATAGAAGCGAGAGCTTGAGGAGGTGGGCGAACATCCGCTCGCGGATGTCCATGATCAAACGGTGGGAGATAACAGAGATTGCGTAGGTCGTCAGCACCCGAAGACCGGCAGCCACGACCGGGACAAGAAACGAGATCAGAAGCACGATCTCGAGCAGATCCCACTTCCCGCCGATGACGATCTCGTCGACGATGAACTTCATAATCAGCGGCGGCGTCATCCCCACGCTCGTGAGGAGAACGGTCAGGAATAGAGCACCGAAAAGCCTGCGCTGGTAGGGTTTAACGAAAGCGAGGAGCTTCTTGAGGTTTTTATGCTTGTCTTCCGGCTCTTCCATTAGCCATCCTGTGGGATCGAATCTCCCTTTGAGGCGTATTTTTATAATATAGTTGCGGGCTATCGCANGATCAAATCAAGGGACTCTGCTTCCTAATTCCGAACTTGTTAAGCGCACCTAATCATACGCCCCGTGGTGTTTGACGCGTCTATTCGCCTCGCTTACATTGCCAGAAGGACCGGCGGAACTTTATCGTGCAGGACACCCCTGAATTCCACCTGATAGGTGGATGAAACTCGCAGGCATTCTTATGCCAACAGTGCATCCAGAGCCTTCCGGCTTGTCCGTATCGGAGGCACGCACCTACCTCGAAAGCAAGCCGCGGAAACTGGAAGATTTCCTAAAGGCCCTCGAATCAGATGGACGGCTGGGTATGCTTCGACTGGCCGAAAGGGCGAGGAAACAACGCCAAGCCGAACGGTCCGAGCGATCTAGGATGCAGCGACTCCTAAAACATGAGAAAAAGCTCTGGGAAAAGGGATTCAGTCGTATCGCTGGCGTAGACGAAGTCGGCAGGGGCCCTCTTGCAGGCCCCGTAGTCGCGGCCGCGGTGATTCTGCCCGCTGGACTTGTCATTCCCGGCCTGGACGATTCAAAAGCCCTGACAGCAGAGGCGCGCGAGTCTCTATTCGATATTCTGCAGAGCAAGGCTCTTGCGATCGGCATCGGATCCGTCGCCTCGTTGGAGATTGACCGGATCAACATCTACCAAGCCACGCTAAAGGCAATGAGAAAGGCGATCCGGTGCCTTGACCCCGNGCCCGAGAGGATCCTGATCGATGGGAACCGATTGCCGGAGAGCGGCTTCAGCGAACTCGCCATCATCGGAGGAGACGCCGCCTCACAGTCGATCGCAGCGGCCTCGGTCATCGCCAAGGTCACCCGAGACCGTGAAATGGCTGGCTGGGATGCCTGCTACCCAGGCTACGGATTCGCTAGCCACAAGGGCTATGCGAGCTCTGAGCACACGGAGGCCCTCACCAAGCTTGGCCCGTGCACTATCCACCGTCGCTCTTTCTGCACGGTCGACGACGTCCTCTCGGTGCGATCAAAAAAATACAAGCAGGCTCGGGACACGGTGGAACAGATTAAACGACTCAGTGAGCTGGAGGCGTATGGCGCCCAGATCCGAAACACACGAGCCGCATTCTCAGCCGAAGAAGTAACTGAAATTGATCGCCGTATCTCTATGCGAGCCAACATATTACAGAAACCAACCCAGGCAGGAGAGGAAGCGGCCGAGAACTGGCTTGTCCAATCCGGATTCCTGATCCTCGACCGAAACCTGAGGCTCGGACGCGGAGAGATCGACCTCGTAGCTCAACAGGGAAACACGCTCGCCTTCGTGGAGGTCAAAACCACTGCGAATGATCCCTTGCCAGCTGAAAAACGGGTTTCCCGGCAAAAGCAGGCAAGAATCGCAAGCGCGGCCTCTGAGTATGTTGCAAAGACAGAGACCACCCTGACACCCAGGTTCGATTTGGTCACCATTAAACTAGATGGTGACCGACCCTCCATCCAGCACTTCCCTGCCGCCTTTGAGCCCGTCCTCCAACCATCCCATTGATTGCCGTAAGTCTTGACAGGCCAACACCTTCTTAGTAGGTTCGAAACCTTCTAGGTTCGAAGTATCACCAATCCCTAAAACTTCAGATGGCAAAAAACATACCCCCCCTCGTCAAGGGAACTCGCGACTTCTACCCCGACGACTGGGCCTACCAGAAGTGGCTCTCGAACAAGTTCATCGAGGTCGGGGCCTCCTTTGGTTACGAGGAATATGAGGCTTCACTGCTCGAGCACCAGGAACTCTACCTGGGAAAAAGCAGCGAGGAAATCGTCAACCAGCAGACCTTTTCCCTCAAGGATCGCGACGATCGAGACTTGGTCCTCCGGCCTGAACTGACTCCCAGCCTTGCCCGGATGGTCGCCTCCCGCGAAGGCCAGCTCACGTTTCCTGTGCGGTGGCAATCCTACGGCCAGTTCTTCCGCTACGAACGCCCCCAACGAGGGCGTGGACGTGCCTTCTTCCAGTGGAACGTCGACCTTCTGGGACTCGATACACCACGTGCTGACGCAGAAATTATCACTCTGGCCTGCCGGATGTTCAGGGCCCTCGATCTGACTCCGGAACACGTCACCTTGCGTCTTAACGACAGACAGGCCGCCGAGGATCTGCTCCGTAACAGGCTCAGTGTAGCCGCAGAAAGCATTCCGGCCGTATTCGGATTGATCGATCGGGTCGACAAGATGGAGCCCGAAAAGTTCCTCCAAGCACTCCGGGACGCAGGGCTCAGCAACACCCAGGCCTCCGAGCTTCAGGATATCCTAAGCCAGGAGTCCCCGATCGTGTCACCCTGGCTTGACGAAATTATGGGATGCCTGACACGAAATGGAGTTGAATCCTACATTCGGCTCGATCCGAGGATCGTCCGTGGTTTCGACTATTATACGCGAACCGTTTTCGAAGCGTGGGCCAAGACCTCCTTGAGACGAGCGCTGTTCGGTGGAGGCCGATACGACAANCTGACCCTCCAGGTCGGCGGGAAACGGCAGATCCCGGGTGTCGGGCTTGCTGTCGGGGATATGGCAATGACGGAGCTCCTTAAGGAGCTCGACAAACTTCCCAACGGAGCGGCTACAGGGGCTACGGTTCTCGTCTCCATATTCTCCGAAGAACACATGGCCAAATCGTCAGAATTGGCCGATCAACTAAGAGACGAGGGTATCCGTACCGAGTTGTATCTGAACCCCAAACACAAGCTGGATCGCCAGTTCAGGCACGCCGACCGCAAGCAGATTCGATACGTTGCGATTCTGGGTCCGGACGAGGCAGCGAACGGCACAGTTGCATTGAAAGACCTGACTACTGGCAAACAGCAAACCGTCAAACCAGCCGAGCTTCCCCGGACGCTCGGCGCATAAAACTGCTAACAGGACGAGAAATGCCTGAATCATTGGACGGCTGGAAAAGGACCCACCACAACAACGAGCTGAGGATCGAGGACATCGGCAAGGAGGTCCTCCTGATGGGCTGGGTCGCCAAACGCCGCGACCACGGTGGTGTCATCTTTGTCGATCTGAGAGACCGTGAAGGCCTGACTCAGATCGTTTTCCGGCCGGACATCGAAGCTGAGATGCACGCCAAAGCGGAGACGATCCGGAACGAATTCGTCCTAGCCGTGCGGGGCAAGGTCGAGCCACGCCCCGAAGGGATGACGAACCCCAACCTCGCAACAGGCGCCGTCGATGTCGAATGCGATGCAGTCAAGGTCCTGAACGAGGCTGAGACACCACCTTTCCAGATTGAGCCTGACCAAGACCTTAGTGAAGAGATCCGGCTCCGATACCGGTATCTTGATCTTCGTCGTCCGGACGTCCAGTCTACCATCATGCTTCGACACAAAGCTTCACAAGAAGTTCGTAAGCATTTGTCAGACAAAGGATTTCTGGAAATCGAAACTCCTTTCCTGATGAAGAGCACCCCGGAAGGCGCACGCGACTATCTGGTCCCGTCCAGGGTGAACAGGGGCTCTTTCTACGCACTCCCGCAGTCTCCTCAGACCTACAAGCAACTCCTGATGGTCGCAGGTTACGAGAAGTACTTCCAGATCGTCCGCTGCTTCCGGGATGAGGACCTGAGGGGTGATAGACAGCCCGAATTTACTCAAATCGACATCGAGATGTCTTTCGTGGAAGAGGACGACGTGATGGAGATGGCCGAAGGCCTCACCCAGCACGTTTTCAAGTCGGTTCTCGGCCACGACATCCCATCACCCGTTCCTAGAATGACTTACCACGAGGCGATCGATCGCTACGGCGTCGATCGGCCAGACACTCGCTTCGGCTTCGAGATCGTCGATTTGACCAAAGCCGCAGAAGCTTCAGAGTTCCAGGTATTTAAGAATGTTCTCGGAGATGGGGGTCAGGTCCGGGGAATCAACGCCAAGAAGTGCGGCACCTTCTCGCGCAAACAGATCGACGACCTGACCGCTTTTGTCGCAAATCATGGCGCCAAAGGGCTCGCATGGATCAAAGTGACCGATGAAGGACTTGAATCTTCCATCGTTAAATTTTTCCCTCAGACGGCACAAACCATTCTGAGAGAATCACTTGAAGCCACCCCGGGAGATCTGTTGCTCTTTGTAGCGGACGAACCCAGAATAGTCGCAGATGCGCTCGGCCACCTGCGGCTCGAATTGGCCAGACAGCAGGATCTCCTCGACCCGTCGGTGTACGCCTTTACTTGGGTCACGCATTTCCCGCTGCTCGAATATGACGAAGAGTCCAAGCGGTATGTGGCGTGTCACCATCCTTTCACGAGCCCACTGGACGAGGATCTCGACGGGATGGAGGGCGACCCNGCGAGTATTCGCGCAAGGGCCTATGATCTAGTGCTAAACGGCAATGAGATCGCAGGCGGGAGCGTCAGAATAAACAGAGCGGATGTCCAAGATCGGATGTTCAGGCTCCTTGGGATCGACGCGGAAGAAGCGGAAGAGAAGTTCGGTTTCTTGCTCTCTGCCTTCAAATACGGTGCCCCGCCTCATGGGGGAATCGCTTTTGGATACGACCGCTTGGTGGCCTTGCTGGCCCAAAAGGAGTTCATCCGGGACGTGATCGCCTTCCCCAAAACGAATGCAGCCGCCTCGTTGATGGATGGCGCGCCCTCGACTGTGTCCGCGGCACAGCTCCGAGAGCTCGGATTGAAGACGATTTGACTAGTTTCAGCAGGCACCTGAAATGACGCAACTGAATGAAAAACAGCACGTAAAATCTGAACTTATGTCTTGACTTCGGCCCTTGGCTGTAGTAATTTTGTGCGGTGCGGCTCTGCCGTAAAGGCGCACATTTGTGTTTTATATGCTATAAACAGATCGAAAAAAGAGATACGGTCTCTTCTACCACGAAAAACCAGGAGAAAAACCGTCTTATGACAAAGCTGCTCAAAAGGGCAACGGGTCTTGCCTTGGCAACGGCCCTTGTGTCCCTACCTCTGCTATCCGGGTGCACGGTGATGGCCTCGAGTGAACAGCTGGCCATGCTTGAGGAAGCGCGCAAAAAGGCCGAATCGGCAGAAGCGGACCTCAACGCTTGTAAGGAAGAGCGGGCTCAGCTCGAAAAGGAACTGGCAGACAAGAAGGCGCATCTGGCGAAACTGCGGAATGACCGAGACGTCGTGCAGAAAGCCCTCAGCGAGTGATTGAAAGGAGCAGAATGATGGATTTCAAAAAGATCACTGCCACGCTGATCTGCACCCTTGCCCTCGCAGTCGGGTTTGGTGGGGTTTCAGTCTCGGCACAAGAGATGACATATGAAGAATACAAGATCAAGCTAGCGGAGTACGAGAATCGTACGGCCGAGGCACGTCGTGCTATGCAGGTTTGTAAAGAAGCCGGCGATAAGCTGCAGGCCGAAATTGGTGGTCTCGACGGTGACATCGCTGGTNTGAATAATGAAATCTACCAGCTACTCGGAACGGACCAGTCAAAGATCGATGCCTTTCTGGCTGAACTCGATAGGATCGAGGCCCGCCTGATGGGGCTTCTCAACCTTTCGGAAGAGGCGCTCTTCGATAAGCGTGACGAAATCGACTCGATNGAGGCACGCATCGCCGAGATGAAGGAGGATGGTCGGGCTCTCCTCCCCGATGCCGCCAGCAAACTCTCGAACATCGACCAGCTGCTCGAGCGCGTAAAGGCCCGCATGCCTCGGAAGCGCATCAAGCAGTATACCGTTNNCCNGGGTGACAATCTCTGGAACATCGCGAAGAAACCTTCGATCTATAGCGACCCCTATCTGTGGCCACGAATCTACGTGGAGAATCGCAGCAAGATCAAGAACCCTGATCTGATTTTCCCAGACTGGACGCTCAATGTTCCTTTCGGAGTCGATCTGAACCAGCACCTTGTAACGCGGGGTCAAAGCCTGTCGACGATCGCAGGTATCGTCTACAAAGACCCAACCAAGTGGCATCGGCTACTGAAGGTGAATCAGGCACAGATCTTGGACGCCAACCTGATCTTCCCGGCTCAGGTCCTGGACGTTCCGGCCAACTAGGTTAGACGGAACGACGTCTCGGCATTGCTGCCGACTGACGAATGGAACGATTGGAACAAGACTAAATCGCTAAAGGGCTCTCGTTCTCGAAGTTTGCGAGAACGGGAGCCTTTTTGGTTTTTAGGCCAAACTAGACCGGAACGAATCTCTCCCCAATGAGTACAGAAACGCCAGCGCTCGAGACCGAGCACCTTTCACAACGCATCTCGACACAGGGTGTCGATCCCCTATCGCTCTACGGTCACAACGACGCGAACCTGATAGCGCTCGAGAGCCGCTACGGGATCAAAATCACCGCGCGTGGCGACACGATCCGTCTTGACGGGGAAGCCGATAGTGTCAGGATCGTCTCGGCTCTCCTCGACGAGATGATCTCCTGTCTGCGTCGTGGAGACACTATAGATAGCACGGACCTGATGGCCGCATCTCCTACCCCTGCGGTCAGTGAGGACAGTGAGGACAGTGACGGAACAACTATCCTCACGAAGAAGGGCACAATCCGCCCGAGATCCGAGCGACAGTCAGACTACATCACCTCGGTTCAGTCGTATGACATCGTGTTCGGCGTCGGACCTGCGGGAACGGGGAAGACCTACCTCGCTGTGGCCTGCGCAATCGCCGCTCTCAGACGCAAGGAGGTATCGCGAATAATCCTGACCCGTCCGGCGGTCGAAGCCGGTGAAAGTCTCGGATTCCTCCCTGGTGATATCCAAGAGAAGGTCGACCCTTACCTGAGACCTCTCTATGACGCTCTCAGGGACATGATTCCAAGTGATCAGCTGAGTCGTCTCATGCAGCTAGGGGCGCTTGAGATCGCTCCGCTTGCCTTCATGCGAGGCCGAACGCTGAACAACGCGTTTGTAATACTTGACGAGGCCCAGAACACGAGCATCAGCCAGATGAAGATGTTCCTTACCCGTCTGGGTGCGAACTCGAAGGCCGTCATCACAGGGGATACGACACAGGTCGACCTGCCTGCGGGCGTTCATTCAGGTCTCATCCACGTCCAACGCATACTGTCCCACATAGAGGCGATTCGGTTCGTCCATTTCACTGAACAGGATGTAGTACGTCACGCCCTCGTCCAGGAGATCATCAACGCCTACGACGTGCACGAGACCGCTGCTGTCCAAGAAGAGCTTCCACTTCCTGTGCCCGAAGAGCTGGCGACCAAAGAATCCTGATGCTCAGACCCACCCAAAAGGTAGTAGCCAGTCACGCCGTAGAAGTTGGGCGCGAGAAAACCCGGAAGCTGAACCTAAGGGAACCCGCGACACGATACGGGATTCTCGTGATTCTGACGTTCGCACTGACGACCCTCTACCCAACCGACCAGTCATACGAACTTCCCNGGTTCGAAGAGAAGAGGATCGCGAATGCCGAGGTGATCGCGCCCGAGAGCTTCCACATACACAAGCAAAATGCAGAGTATACTCGTGACGTTTCCGTCGCGAGCGACGCTGTCAAACCTGTCTTCTATCTCAATGCTCGTGTCCCCCTTGAACGAAAAGCTGCCCTTGAGGCTCTGTTCCGAGACATCGAAGCCCTACGGTCTTCTGACCTGCCGGATTCGGCCAGAACCACCCGCCTGAAGATCAACCACACTGAAACGAGACCCATCAGCGACGCGACGCTCGGATTTCTCGTCAATTCAAACGTCCTGTCCCCTGCCGCACTCGACTCGCTTCGAGCGCTCGTGCAGTCGCTCCTCGATGTAAGCTACGAGCCCGGGCTGATCGAGAGTTTCGCTCAAATCGAAACCACATCAGATAGCCTGACCCTTATAGGGACAAGCAAAGAATGGTCCGTTCCGCGCGATGAGGTCCGTGACCTTGACCAGCTTACTGTCTACCTCCAACAGCATATCCTGAGCGCTCTTTCTCCGGGGGCGACACGACGGATTCGGAGTACATACGAACTCGTCCCGTCCTTCCTGCTCCCCAACTTGACATACTCAGAAGCCGAAACGGAGACCAGACGCCGAAAGGCTGCCGATGCGGTGTCACGATTCCAAGGCAGTGTGCTCAAAGGGGAACGAATCATCGACAAGCACGAACGCATAACAGCGGACCACATCAACAAGCTCAGATCGCTGGAGTTGCACATCAACCAAGAACGACAGCAGGACCCCTATCTGCCGGCCCTTCAGACAGTCGGTAGATTCGTCATTTCGGGCATCATGGTGGCCACGCTCTTCGCGTTCCTCAGCCTTTTTCGGGAATCAATCTACAAGCAGACANCTAACTTCATCCTCTTTGGCACCCTGATCCTGATTCCGGCCGTCGTCGCTCACTACGCAGCCGAAGTCCCATTCATAACGCCGTTTCTTGTCCCGATTGCTCTGTCTGCGATGCTGGCGACCGTGTTGTTCGACGCGGAGATCGGGTGTTTGGTCTCCGTTGTAAGCGCCGTCATCTGCTCGAGCATTCTTGGTAGTCTCCAGCATAGTGTTGTCTTCATGGTCACCGGTGCAGTCGGTGCATTCGCCGTTCACAACGTGGTGAATCGTAGAGACTTCTACCGCTCAATAGCATTGATAGCCGTTGCCTACCTGCTGACGATCCTGGCGACCGGCATCCTATTCGGGAACTATGGGACCTACCCACAGTTCGTAGAAAAGAATAAGTGGGATGTTATCTTTGGAATCTTCACATCCTTTGGGTCTGCTGTCCTGACGATCGGATTGCTCCCGATCTTTGAGAGCACCTTCAACGTCGTTACCTCGATCACGCTCCTTGAGCTATCCGACCTGAATCGCCCCTTGCTCAGAAACTTGGCCATCCNGGCCCCCGGCACCTACAGCCACAGCATAATTATGGCAAGTTTGTCGGAGGCCGCCGCAGAAGCGATCAATGCCGATCCTCTGCTGTCACGCGTCGGTAGTTACTACCACGACATCGGGAAAATGATCCGCCCGCACTACTTCATCGAAAACCAGAANGGCATGAACCCCCACGATGAGCTGCAGCCACGCATGAGTGCACTGATCTTGATCTCACACGTAAAGGAGGGTGTCGAGCTCGCCCGAGAGGAAGGNCTGCCGAGAGCGATCATTGATATCATTCCTCAGCACCATGGGACGGGCGAGATTGCTGGCTTCAAGCATCGTGCGCTTGAGCGCGGAGATAAAAAGGCTGTCCGAGACGAGGACTTCCGCTATCCCGGTCCCAAACCGCAGACAAAGGAGGCCGGGATCATCAATCTGGCCGACGCGGTCGAATCCGCAACTCGCACGATCCCGGGGAGCGCACCCGATCAGATCAAGGGCATGGTTCAGACGATCATAAAGGGGCGGTTCACTGCTGGCGAGCTTGATGAATGCGACTTGACATTGCGTGACCTGACTAGGATCCAGANCGCATTCCTGCCGATCCTTGAAGCGACGAGACACGCACGCGTGGCATATCCCTGGCAGGTTGAGCAAGCAGCAAGGCATCGTTCTCGACGCAAAGAACGCGCTTGATACTCTGGGAATACGCCGAGGACGTCTCGGTCGAGATCGATTCGATGGACCTCATCCGTGTCCTAGATCGTCTGCTTGACGACAACGAGCGCGCAGGTTCAATCGGCGTGATCCTGACAGACGATGGCCATATCCATCGCCTGAACAACGCCTACAGACAGATCGACCGACCAACCGATGTTCTGTCGTTCGAACTGGATGACGATACAGACCCAACCGACGATCTGATCGGCGAGGTCTACATCTCAGTTGAAACAGCCGGGCGACAGGCCTCAAAAGCCGATCGCCCCTTGCAGGTAGAGATCGCACACCTGGCGATCCACGGAACTCTCCACCTGCTCGGGTTCGAGCACGATTCGGACACTGGATACAAAAAGATGCGCGCACAGGAGGACCGATACCTGGGCATTTTGGCGCACAACGCAATCCCATCCTCGCGAGAGATGAGCGAGACCCCGGAAGGAGTGTGAAGACTCGTTGGACCCTGCGTGGTCAAACCTTGTAGTACTAATTATCACTCTTCTCATTCACAGCATCTTCGCAAGACTCGATGCGATCAACAACGCCCTAAGCCGTTCGACGGTTGAGAAGCTTGCAGAAAACGGCGTTTCGCGCGCTGCTCTGCTCCTCTCGATGTTCAACCCGAGGAACGTGTTCGGTCAGGCGATCTGGATCGGCCAGATCACGACGATCAGCGTGGGTTGTTGTATNCTGTTCCTCCTGGTAACCGCCGACCTCAGAGACGCGATCGAATCCCCGTGGCCCGCCGCCGAGGGGCTGATCGCCATCGCCNTCTTTGTGTTCGTAGCCCTCCTGATTACGAACCTCTCGCCTCCTTTCAGACGCGAGGAAGGGTCCGAAGCACCGCTACCGAGAATCATCCTGGTCGGCTACCCGCTCTACCTTCTCTTCCTCCTGCCCGGAATCATTCTTCAACGCGCGGAAGGAATGTTCGTGTCAGAAGATGACAGCCGCGCGATAAAGGAAGACGAGCTCCGAAACATCGTAGAATCGGAGACCGAAGAGGGCACGATCGAGGAAGAAGAACGGGAGATGATCGAGGGTGTCTTCGAATTCGGAGACACAACGGTCAAAGAGGTCATGGTCCCCCGGATCGACATGGTCTGCGGTGACCTGAGTAACCCGAAGGAAGAGCTGATCAATGTTGTCGTGAAGTCACGTCATTCACGGATCCCCGTCTTTGAAGAGCGCGTCGACCATATTAAAGGGATCGTCTACGTGAAGGACCTCCTTCACGCCGTCATCCGAGGCGAGCCATGGCTGTTCGAAGATATTATGCGGGAGCCCTACTACGTCCCGGAGAACAAGAAGATCGACGAGCTTCTGTCAGAGTTCAAAACCAACCGCGTCCACTTGGCGGTCGTTCTGGACGAATATGGCGGCACGTCCGGCCTAGTCACGCTCGAGGATCTGATCGAGGAGATCTTCGGAGAAATCCAAGACGAGTACGACGATGAGGATCCACTGTTCGAGTGGTCGGACAAAACAACACTGGTGGCGGACGCCCGCATTGCGATAGATGACTTGAACCTGCTTCTGAACATCGAACTNCCCCANGAAGGCTATGAGACCCTTGGAGGATTCATATACAATCACCTCGGTCACGTTCCCGAAAAAGGCGAGATGTTCACCTTCGGCCAACTCAACCTCCTGATCGAGGATGTTCTCGGCCAGAGAATTACAACCGTAACGATCGAAAAATCCGAAGAAGAGGTCGAGGAGACAGAGGAATCCCCTTCCCTGGACGCCTCGGCTGGGCCAGAATTGGCTTGACACAGAGTCGTCACACGGGTTCCTTTTCCCGCGTAGCACACAGAGGTCGCGGGGTGGAGCAGTCTGGTAGCTCGTTGGGCTCATAACCCAAAGGTCGGAGGTTCAAATCCTCCCCCCGCTACCAAGGATTTGAGAGCCGACAGTGTATGCTGTCGGCTTTTTTTATGCCTAAAAGCCAGTGTTTGTGCGGGTTTCAGGNNNGNAGNAAAATCGCTACCTGTCACCAGAACGTCGACTCACTACTATAAAGGAGGCTTTCCCGTTTGAGTCGAAAAACAGCCGTTTACACCCGTTTTTGAACCCAAGTGTGCCCGTTTTGTGCCCGCTTCAAAAACCGGAGCGAACCCNCACGGCAAGAAGATCAACCGCAAGCGCGGTCCAAATTCAAGTCGTGCTATTCCGCCCTTCAGGAATATCTGGCTGTTTGACCCCCACGTTGAATGGCCTGCATTTCACTCTAGGCTAATAGGGATCTATCGCCTCAAAATCTCTGTTCAGAAGAAGCCATTGACATTAACTCTGGTCGGCCTTCCAGCCCTTTTGAACGTTCTGTCTCATGTCCACAATCTTCGAAGAATAACAAGGTGTCCCAGGGCGAAACAATCGGAGAGGCATCGATGTCTGCATACGGGCAATTGGCCACCCTTGAACGCGGTCGGCTTTATAGCTTCAGCGCTTGGGCAAGTTCCATCGTCCCATCCGGCGCAGGTGTGTATACGATATGGGATAACGATGGTCGCCTCATCTACGTAGGGATGTCAGGCCGCGGCCTGACGCGGAACGATGTAACTGCTATGCAGAAGAGCGGCGAAAGGCGTGGGCTCGTTCAGAGGCTGGCAAGCCACGCATCGGGCAGACGGAGTGGTGACCAGTTTAACGTATACATAGCTGATCGGCTGGTGCTGCCTCAATTAAGTCAGAATGAGATCGAGCGGATTGCGGAGGGCGAAAACGGGCTGTTCGATGGCCTGATCAAAGACTACATAGCTGCGCACCTATCCTATCGGTTCATTGTTGTGGAGGATGGGCAGGCTGCCTCGCAGATCGAAGCGGAGATCAAGGCAGGTGCCCTCAGCGTGGGTAAACCGCTGCTCAATCCAGGATGACCTCGGGTCACAAATGCGCGTCCCATTGATATAGTGATGAGCCCCTCGATCGTCAGGCAACCAGCTCAGTTTGTATGAAGACACCCCGAGGATGATTTTGGAATGTTTAGGAACTCCGCTTCCAAGCTTGAAAAGCTTTTGGAAGAATGGTGATCTGCCTGGAGCGGGTCACCGCTGAGGCAAGACTTCGTGAGCATTTGACTTGGATGTATTCCTCGTTCTCCAGCGCCCGTTCGATGCTGCCGTCGTTGTGTGGTTGGTCGTCCGCAACGATCACCTCGAAAGGCGTCGGCTCTTCAGCCTCGTAGATCGTCTTCAGACAGTCCGAGAGGATATCACCCAGATAGTGCGGAATGATGACCGAGACGACAGGCGATGTAGACGCGGTGTCAGCCATCGAGGAACAGCCGATAGCCCGTTCGGCCGAAGTAGATCGAGGGAAGCTTGAACGTGAACGTCGCCCGGATGAACCCATCCCGATCGTTCGAACACTTGATCGNCCCTTCTGTTGGCGAGCCGATGTCGATCGTCAGAACCGAGCGTCCTTCGCGTTCGATCTTGAGTGTCTGGGTGACGAGGCCGAGCACTTTGGAACTGGTCCCTGCAGCTGGACACCTCCCGTAATCCACGTGAAGAATATCTGTGTCCCGGAGAAGTAGTGGAATCTGTTCGCTCACAGCTCCGGAAGCCCGTCTTGTGCTGACGAGAACGTCGATGACTTCAGGTCGCAAAACGAATGTCTTGGATACGCCAAGGTCCGAATATCGACTGATGACTTCGTATCCGTCGCGCCCCTCTCGCATGTCGGCATTCCCCGTCGCCTTACCCGTCCCTTCCGAGCCGATGCGGGTTTCCCAGCAAGCGCTCGTGCCGTTGCCGCTGAGCACGAGGGTACCGGAGCCTTCTCGCCACAGGAACGAGGGTCCATAGGACGCCGTGGTCTGACGTGTGCCGAACGCGAACGCCGTGTAATAGCGAGGATGCCGGAAAGTTCCGAACTGATTCCCACGATCGTCAGACGCCCACTCCCCGTATTGCTGTCGCCCGACACACGGAAGTCCGATTCGGACTGCGGCCACCTCTTCCTCTGACGGGGCGTAGCTGTCCAGTCGGCTCCGGGTCGAGACCGGGTTGTAGCCGTCTCGAATCGATCGGGCCTTCGCCTCTTCGACGGGATTACCCGGGTCGTGCCACGAGGCGTGCCGCTTCTCGATGGTTTCTGCCGACGACACAAACAGCTTGAGTGCGAGACGTTCATCGTCCGGATTCAGGCTCACGCCTTCGGATGAATCCTCGGCCCCATCAACGAGCATTTCTCCCAAACCACGGGATTCACGATTGAACAGACGATACACACTGCCCGTCCTCGTCTGATGCGACCCGGCAAGCAGAACGGTCTGATGGTCAGGCTCCGGCAACATCCACTTCTGCATCCACGCACCGTGTCTACGAAGCACCTCGAGGACCCGATCGTCGCGGGTCTCGTGATACAGGGGGATCAGCCGGTTGAGCGTCGTGAAGAAGTAGGCGAAGGTCTCCGGACCGTTGTGCTCGTACAGGAACCCCATCGGCGAGATAAAGTGCCCCACCTCCAACAGCGCGGGCATTGCCTTGTCGACCATCCCTTTGAGCTCGGGATCATCCGTGAGCCTCGCAAGCTGAGCGCCTCCCGCCATCGCCCCCAGAAACTGATTCGTGAACGCCCGAGCGTGATCCCACGACTCTTCGGACGTCAGCACNTAGACGGCAGCCTTCCTTGCTTGCTCGATCAATCGGGCCTTCAACGCGCTCGGCATCACGTGGCCGGCCACTTCGAGCGCTCCAGTCATGTACTCCATCCCGAAACTGCTCGGCGCCAGCATGGGAGAATCGAGATCGGCCGTCGCATACTCGGGAATCGCGCCGTTCTCCCCCATCATGTTGAACGTATAGTTCAACGCGAGTTCAAGCCGGCTCAGCACCCGCGGATCCTTGTAGTAGACATTCCACGGCGCCTCATANCCGTAGAAGAAGGCCAGCGAGTGATAGTTCTCCATCACCCGTGCGTTGAACGGCGCGTAGGAATAGTGCCGCCACAACGCTTCCCCAAACCACCCCTGAAGATCCCCCGGCTCCGTAATTACCGAGTTCGCCATCCGGGCAAAATTCGCAAAGTGATACAGCAGCCCATACTCCTCGGGCTTCCAATCCGACTTAAGGATCTCATCCACTTCCGGTACAGGATCAAACGACATATCTCACCTACACTTGCCTGATCAGACAGTCACGAAGCAATCTGTGTGGTCCATCAGAAGAGAACAATTCACAGGATTTACAGGCCTCTCTCGCCTGAGCGTGTCGGGGAAGTGCCAAACATCTTCACACGATATTCCACGCTGCCTGCACGTCCTCTGCCCCCTCTTGACCTCCGCGCCCTCTGCGTTAATGCTCTTGACTTGAAGGGGACTCATCACGGTTTGTGATAGGCGTCGGGCCTGACCAAGTCAAGCCATATCCCTGGACGGACGCGCTCCAGACCCTATTTTGCACCATCGCCCACGCCCACGACCGGATGAGACCGATGTCAAAGAAGATCATCGCATACGGAATGGACGGCTTCATCACCCCGATGATGAAGCACTTCGTGAAGGAGGGAGTCNTGACCTCCCGGTTGTCACCNAAACTTCACCCAAAGTTATGGTAAAAATGGTCTACTTTGGGTGACTTTGGATGTTAATTGGATTTCTTGCGCTGGCCAGAAAAAAAGGGTGAAAGAATGGAAGCATCAGAGTTAGGGCATTGTGGCTAATAGGAACGACCGTCTAACGATTGGAGAAAAACGTTTACGCTATCACTTGACTGTCTGATCCGTGTGGAATCCAAGAACAGCTCTCTTTAATGAGAACTAGTTTTGTTTGAATGACCTGTCAACTGTCCTGCCCTGCACGAACATTTTCTCCCCGTCGTATCCCGCCATGAACGGTAAATGTTCCCTGAGAGAAATCGTTGTCATCGACAGTTGATCTGGGTGCATCTCGAAGAGCTTGAATTCGAACGGTGACTCAACAAAGGCACTCACAGTTACGTAATGGATGCCTGCTTTTTCGATGTGCATATTCATATGATTGTGAGCTCCGGCTACGCATTGGACACCATTGCATGGAGCAATCAAACTGCGAACAGAGCGTGAAAACGACACGTCCGGTTCGTGTAACGGCCCGGGTAATTTGGTCTGACCGGAGGGTAGTCCGAATACAGGGCTATGCGTCACAAATACCCGTAAGTTTCTTGATGAGACAGACACGTTCTCTTCGAAGCCTGTTTGTTGATCGTGAGAAAATTGTGGATCCTGTACATTCCCCCAATAATACGGCGTCTCGCACCATTGATTGGGCATGACATATATTCCCCCGTCCTGAGTTTCAATGAGATACTCAGGACAGCCACCAGGGAAGAATTCTGGCGCGACAGCCAACCACTGACTGAGGCTATCTTCGGCTGTCAAATCATGGTTACCCAGACACAGATAGACGGGGATCGAAAGCTGAAATAAATCNGCAGCNAGGCGGATCTGGTCTTCAGACACGAAATCGACCATATCGCCCCCATGAATGAGAAAATCGATGTCGCCTGTCTGCTGAATCCAAGTATCGAGCGTAGCGAGTATCTCCTCAACTTTTTTTGGATACGGCGTCTGTTGATAGTATCCCAATGGGGAGGCACCTAGATGTGTGTCCGCCAGATAGATGAATCGAGTCACACAGAACCTCTTGGTCAAAGTCTGTTCGAAGACTCTGCGGCANGTGCTGTTATTTTCAAGCTGCTTCGAACCTGTTCGATCGGTAAATCTGCACGTACGCGATCCAGAAACATGCTTACATGGGTATATCCGGCATCGCTCAACATGTCTAAAGCGTCCGTGAAGTTCTGTGCGATTCTATAGGGATCGTGGGCGTCTGCGCCTATAACAACAGGAATGTTGCGCTTCTGCATCTCCCGAAGCATCTCGGTGCCCGGATTCATTTCGGCAAGGGCTTTATTGAGCCCAGATGTATTTAGTTCCATCGCCGTTCCTGCTCTAGCAATACGATCAAGGCAGGGAAGAATAAACGTCATCGCCCGGTCGATATGCCAGTCTAGCGGTGAAGCATTTTTGACCAAATCCGGATGGGCGATTGTATCAAAAAGCCCGGTCTCCGCCGCCAAGGCCAAATGCTCAAAATAGGTTTTTTGAAACGCTTCCATGTCGCCGTGATAATATCGGGTTTTGTAATCAGGGAGATGCGGGTGCACGGAACCTAATACATGGTGGAAAGACGCCATGCAGTGCAGTTTCTCCAACCATGGCTCCATGCCCGGTATGTAATCGCTTTCGATGCCAAGCCGGATATCGACTTCTCCCTCCCAAGCTACACGCGCTCGATCAACCATTCCAATGTACGTGTCGAGTTCGGCCATACTCATCCGAACACCCGGAGACCAGTCATCGTCTGCCGGATTGTGATCGGTAACAACAATCCCTTTTAGGCCGCGTTGCTTTGCAACTTCGGCATAGTCTTCCGGTTCACCACGCGCGTGTTTGCACAATGGGGTATGCATATGCATTTCGTAAAGTATAGGATCAGTACACATAAGTCCTTCACCTTCCTAATGCCATCAACTTCAGGTTAATGTNGGGTTAACAGNCACTATGGCATGTTCTTTCATAGCCCGATCAGNAGGTCNTGACCGTCCAAGCATCGCGGTCACATCCTAACTTTGGATGTGAATCCATAGAGCCCGGAAAGCCTCACAATCCCAGGCGGAGAGAGTCGACCCGATACGGGAATTATAGTCAGGTCCGCAACACTGGACGTAGGTGATTTGTTCNGAGNGTCCCTTNCCTGAGCATTACTATATGNTANNGTCTGTGGCTACCGCGGAATGGAATTACCTCANTNATCGGTTGGTGAACCTAGTCCGCATCCTGTTTGTTATGCCTGTCCTCAGGCATAGGCTTGTGCAGTCCTAACGTATCAATTACTAAGGAGCAACGATGAAAGATCTCTTTTCGCTTGAGGGGAAAATCGCATTAATAACCGGCGGTTCGACGGGTATTGGGGCCATGATTGCCGAAGGCTTCGTCCACTTTGGAGCAAGCGTCTACATCGTTGCGCGCAGCGAGAATGTGCTGAAGGAGAAACAGGAGGAGCTAAAAAAATCGGATCCTGCAAGTATATCGTTGCCGATGTTAGCACGGTGGCCGGCATAAAGACACTGGCCGAGGCCTATTCCGAGCACGAGGAGTCCCTTGACATTCTCGTGAACAACGCTGGGATTAGTGACGGCCGAAGAGAAATTGAGGAAGTAACCGAGGAACTTTGGGACGGTGTCATGGATCTCAACATCAAATCCGTCTTCTTCATGATCCAGGCATTCCTACCCTACTTGCGCGTCTGCGCCTCTTCCGAGACTCCAAGCAATATAATCAACATCGCCTCCATCGATGGCTGCGGCAAGCTCAACACGGCATACAACTATGCTTACGGAGCAAGCAAAGCGGGCGTCATACAGTTAGACCGCCTCCTCGGAGATAGCTTGGCTTGGGAAGGTATCCACGTAAACACGATCTCCCCAGGTGATTTCCCGACCGACCTTAACAAGGCAGCTCGGGACCATACGGCCGAGATGAAGAAATCAATCCCCTCCAAGAGGATTGGGGAAATGGATAATATTTCAGCGGCGGCTATCTTCCTCGCATCAAGAGCCGGTAATTACAACGTAGGTTCAAACATCGTGGTAGACGGTGGAGAGAGCGTAAGAGGAATCCAGCGATCGTTATATTCGAAGATTTGGCCAGACTGGATAAAACTGGACCGGTAAGATCCACCTAACCGTCGTCGCAATCGCGACAGGTTACAAGTTCAACTTAGCCCGTGACCAGAGAGAAAATATGAGAACGGCAAAAGCAGCGGTCGTCCACCAGCAAGGCGGCCCGTTCGTCATTGAAGAGATCGAGGTGCAAGACCCGGGGCCCGGCGAAATCCTGGTTCGGATTGCAGCCAGTGGCGCCTGCCACAGCGACTGGCATCAAGTCATGGGAGAAATCCCGAAGTCATTCCCCGCCGTGCTTGGTCACGAAGGCGCAGGGTCAGTCCAAGAGTTGGGGCCAGGCGTATCCCGATTCTCACCCGGAGACCCCGTGATGCTTTCGTGGATGCCCGCTTGTGGGTCGTGCTTCTACTGTCAACGAGAACACACGAACATGTGCGAGACTTTCCGGCCAGGGCTTGAAAAAGGAACCGCCCTAGACGGAACCACGCGACTAAGGCTGAAGGGCGAAGCACTTACCCAATTCTCCACCCACTCCACCTTCGCAGAGTACGCGGTAGTTCCAGAGCAGGCGTGCGTCCCCCTGGATCCGGAGGTCTCCGTGGTCTCCGCTTCACTCGTAGGTTGTGCGGTGATGACGGGAGTCGGCGCTGCCATGTACACGGCCCAGATAAAACCTGGGGATACCGTGGCCGTCTTCGGATGTGGCGGAATCGGCCTAAACGTCTTGCAGGGTGCCACGCTCTGCGGGGCCGAAACCATCGTGGCGATCGATACGGTACCGGAGAAATGCGAGAGTGCTCGCACGTTCGGCGCGACGCACACACTGGATGGAAAAAATGACGTGGAGCAGACGCTGAAGGATCTAAGCGGCGGACGTGGATTCGATCACATCCTTGACGCCACGGGCAATCCGATGGTCCAGGAAAAGGCCATCTATCCGCTCAGGCGAGGTGGGACGTTGACTCTGGTCGGAGTCGCCCCGCACGACGCTAGGGTAACGTTCGACACTTTTCGGATGCACCATCAGGAAACTCGCGTACTCGGCTGCTTTTATGGCACAGGCAACTATCATCGAGATTTCGCCAAGATCATCCAACTCTACAAAGCCGGTCGTCTCAAGCTCGACGAGTTGGTCTCACGTCAGTCCCCTCTTGAAGAGATTAATGAAGTCTATGCGGACATGTTAGCCGGAAAAATCAACCGCGGGGTGTTGACTCTTTAACAAAGAGTCTTAGTGGTGCCATTAAGACTCCGCGCGACGGAGCTCAAGGTACAGACGGAAACACAAAGCTAAGGCCACCGGGTTTCCGGTGGCCTTTTGCATACAACAATACAGATCCTCAAGAGCTCCCTCCCCAAGTCGCCCTTGAAGATCTAAGGTGCGGTGGTTAAACCGACAATGACCAAGATATTCGCCAGTGCCCCACGGTGTCAAACCAAACGGGCCCCATTATCCATTCTAGAATTTTATCGATAGAATCAAAATCATAAATTTCTCACATACTATTGTTTGGAGTATCCTCTGACACGATGCCTGCTTCCTAAACCATCTGTCCGGAGATTCAATGAGCCTTCTGACCTACTACAGACGCCCAGGCTTGGGCGACAGCCACAGACGGACGATCGAGCAACGATTCAACGCGATGTCACAAGGCGCTGTTGAGCTACAGACCGAAGTGTGTTACTACATCGAGTCCGAACTTCTGACCGAAGATCAACGATTCCAGATTACTTGGCTCCTCGGAGAGACCTACGACCCCGATGCATTGACGGAGTCCAGCCAGTTATCCAGAGAAGACACGATCGTCGAGGTCGGACCTCGCATGAGCTTCTCCACCGCCTGGTCGACAAACGCTGTGTCGATATGCCACGCCTGCGGAATCAATGGTGTTTCACGGATCGAGCGGTCCCGGAGATACGGGTTCACCGCACCTCTCACACTGGAAGAGCGAGCATTCTTCCTCTCGCTGGTCCACGACCGGATGACCGAATGTGAGTATATGGATCCCCTCACATCTTTCGATACCGGCGCCACTCCCGAGACTGTTGAGACGATCCCGTTGATTGAAGAGGGACGACGCGCGCTCGAAGAGTTGAACGAGCGCATGGGTCTGGCCTTCGACGAATGGGATCTGAACTACTATACCGACGTTTTCCAAGACAGGCTCAAGCGTAACCCGACCAACGTCGAGTGTTTTGATGTTGCGCAATCAAACAGCGAACACTCTCGCCATTGGTTCTTCAAAGGACGCCTTATCCTCGACGGCAGAGAGAAACCGCATCATCTAATCGGGTTGATCCAAGAGACTCTGGACGCGAACCCCGACAACAGCATCATCGCCTTCAAGGACAACTCCAGCGCGATCCAAGGGGCAAGGATCGACACGCTCCTGCCCGAGCAATCCGGAGGTCCCACACCGTTGACAGCAGCCAATGTGGTGTATCACCCTCTCCTCACTGCTGAAACGCACAATTTCCCATCAGGCGTTGCACCTTTCGCTGGCGCCGAAACCGGGACCGGCGGACGAATCCGCGACACCCACGCAACCGGCAGAGGTTCGCTCGTTATCGCCGGCACAGCGGCCTACTGTGTCGGAAACCTTCTTATCCCGGGCTACGAACTTCCGTGGGAGGACGACACCTTCGGCTACCCTGACAACCTAGCCTCTCCTCTATCGATTGAGATCGAGGCATCTAACGGCGCGTCTGACTACGGAAACAAATTCGGGGAACCAGTGATCCAGGGATATACGCGATCCTTCGGGATGCGTCTCCCCTCGGGAGAGCGGCGCGAGTGGATAAAACCAATCATGTTCAGCGCCGGAGTCGGACAGATCGACGATCGCCACACGGAAAAGCACCCCCCGGAAATCGGAATGAAGGTGGTCAAGCTCGGTGGCCCAGCATACAGGATTGGCATGGGTGGGGGCGCCGCATCCAGCATGGTGCAGGGAGAGAACGTCGCCGAACTCGACTTCAACGCAGTTCAGCGGGGCGACGCAGAGATGGAGCAGAAGGTCAACCGTGTCATCCGTGCCTGTGTTGAACTCGGTGATCTAAATCCGATCGTCAGCATCCACGATCAGGGAGCTGGAGGCAACTGTAACGTCCTTAAGGAAATCGTCGAACCACTCGGCGCCAGAATAGACCTCAGCCGGGTTCAACTGGGAGACCCAACGCTTTCAGCACTCGAAGTCTGGGGTGCGGAATACCAGGAGAACGATGCCCTGCTCGTTCGAGCCGAGCACGAAGCGCAGTTCCGGTCACTCTGTGAGCGAGAAAAGGTGCCGGTTTCTTTCGTTGGGGAGGTCACGGGTGATGGACGCATCGTCGTATACGATGCTCGGACGGACTCGACACCTGTCGACCTGGACCTCGAGAGCGTTCTTGGAGACATGCCAAGAAAGACCTTTCACCTCGACCGAGTCGACCGCAAGCTCGAGCCCCTCTCGCTTCCCGATGCCCTGACCGTCCGAGACGCGCTGGACCGAGTCTTGCGGCTGGTTTCAGTAGGCTCGAAGCGCTTCCTCACAAACAAGGTAGACCGGAGCGTGACCGGCCTGATCGCACAGCAGCAATGTGTCGGCGCTCTTCAACTGACGATGGCCGACGTAGGCGTTGTCGCACAGAGCCATAGTGGCATAACAGGAATCGCAACAGCGATTGGCGAGCAGCCCATCAAAGGCATCATCGATCCCGCGGCCATGGCACGAATGACGATCGGTGAAGCCCTGACGAACATTGTCTGGGCAAGCGTATCGGACATCACAGGCATCAAGTGCTCAGGAAACTGGATGTATGCAGCGAAGTTGCCGGGCGAGGGCGCAGACATGTATGATGCGGCCCTTGCTGTTCGGGATACAATGATTGAACTGGGCGTCGCGATCGACGGTGGCAAGGACAGTCTGTCCATGGCTGCCATCGCTCCAGGTCTGGACGGAAATGACGAAACGGTAAAGAGTCCCGGGACCTTCGTAGTCTCAGCATACGCTGCGTGTCCTGACATCACCCTAACAGTCACCCCGGACATCAAGCAGACCGGATCCGATCTCCTGCTTGTCGACCTGAGTGGCGGAGGACACAACAGGCTTGGCGGCTCAGCGCTAGCACAGGTTTATGGACAAGTTGGCGACGAGACACCTGACATGAATAATCCTGATGTTGTTCGGTCTGCATTTCTGGTGACTCAGGAATTGATCTCGAAGCGGAGAATTCTGGCGGGCCACGACAGAAGCGATGGCGGCCTGATCACTTCTATTTTGGAGATGGCCTTCGCCGGAGATACAGGTATTGAGCTAGGCATTGAGCTACGCAACGGGCTCTTCGATCAGCTGTTCAGCGAGGAATTGGGTCTAATACTAGAGGTTTCAGCCGAGGATACGACCGAAATCGCCGCTGCATACACGAGCAAAGGTATTCCCTGTCACCGGCTTGGACAGACCACCAACACGAAAAGCGTCGTGATACGGCAGGGTAGCAACACGGTGCTCCAGGACACGGTCTGCGCTCTGCGAGCGATCTGGGAAGAGACAAGTTACCAGCTCGATCGACTGCAGGCGGATCCAGGCTGTGTTGACGAGGAACGCGCTGTGAACCGGCAGAGAACGGCACCCTCATACGGGCTCTCGTTCAAGCCGAAGATAACCGTATTGTACACCGCCCGCCCAAAGGTAGCTATCCTCCGAGAAGAGGGAAGCAACGGGGATCGTGAAATGGCCTCCGCCTTCTACCAGGCAGGTTTCGAGTCATGGGACATCAGCACATCCGACCTTGCCACAGGAAAAACGACTCTCGACGGATTCAGCGGCGTCGCCTTTGTCGGCGGATTCAGCTTTGCCGACGTGATGGACTCAGCGAAAGGGTGGGCAGGGGTAATCCGCTACAATGAATGCGTTCTGGACCAGATGCGATCTTTCAGGGACCGCTCCGACACGTTCAGTCTCGGTGTGTGCAACGGATGTCAACTGATGGCTTTGCTTGGGTGGGTGCCCGGTGACGATCTTCCAGGCGAATCACAACCCCGGTTCGTCCACAACGTCTCAGGTCGGTTCGAGTCACGATTCTCTACCGTCCGGATTGAAAAGAGCCCGTCCATTATGCTAACAGCTATGCACGAATCCGTTCTGGGCGTCTGGGTTGCCCACGGTGAGGGACGCGCCTTCTTTCCAGACGACGCGGTCAGACAGGCCGCTGAGTCGCGAAACCTGATACCGCTGAGATATGCCGACGACAAGGGCACCCCGACGGAAACCTACCCACACAACCCGAACGGATCACCTAATGGCATCGCCGGTCTTTGCTCGGAAGACGGCCGCCATCTCGCAATGATGCCTCATCCCGAGCGAACCTTCCTGAAGTGGCAATGGGGCTGGATGCCCCGTGAGTGGGACTCATTGGAAGCGTCGCCCTGGCTGAGGATGTTCCAAAATGCCAGAACGTGGTGTGATCAGGTCTAGTTGAGGAAGGTTTTCTGATTCAGCCTATCCTATCCGCTCGACTCCATTGACAGCAGAGCAGGTATAAACTTCTGCCCTATACTGTGAGTTTGCGGTATATCGCTTTTCGACGGTTTCGACTAGCACTTCGACGGCGCTTTCTTCGGTCAGACAGACGATACATCCACCGAAACCGGCCCCCGTCATTCGGGCTCCGATCACGCCCTTCACAGAGTCAGCGATTTCGACGAGCTGATCCAGTTCGCTGCCACTGACCTCATAGTCGTCACGAAGACTCGCGTGAGACGCTCCCATCAACTCACCAAGAGCCCCTAGATCGCCTTGTTTAAGAGCGTCGGCAGCACTCGTTGTACGCTCAATCTCCGTGATCACGTGATGACACCGCGCGAAAATCTCATCGCTCAAGGCACCCTTGTAGTCTTCTAGGTGCTCCATCGTCACATCTCTCAGAGCACCGAAGGAATGCCCCGATGCCAAAGCCAGTCGCCGTACACCCTCCTCACACGCATTTCGTCGTTCGTTGTACAACGAGTCAGTCAGGCCTCTCTTTACGCCTGAGTTGCAGATCACGATCCGGACACCCTCGTCCCCGATCGGAACGAGTTCGAACGAAAGATCCCTGCAGTCCAGGAACAGAGCGTGTCCGGCTCGCCCATTCGCGCTCACAAACTGATCCATGATACCGCAGTTGACGCCGACAAATCGATTCTCTGCCAGCTGACCGATGGTGGCCAGCTGGGGCATAGGCATTGAGATTTCGAACAGTTCCAGAAGCCCTTGCCCCACCGCCATCTCCACAGCGGCCGAGGAACTGAGACCAGCACCCAGTGGCACGTTCCCGGCAATCGCCGCATCGAACCCGGATATACGCAGATTGCTTGCTTGGAACTCGGACACCATCCCCTTTATGTAATCCGACCAGTGACACTTCTTAGACAATGTTCCGTTGATCGTGAATTCCGCATCCTCGTTGAACGAGACGGACCGGATGACGGCCCGATTATCCGACCGAGGTCTCACAGCGAACACGACGTGCCGATCGATAGCAGCGGGAAGCACGAACCCATCGTTGTAGTCTGTATGCTCTCCGATCAGGTTCACACGCCCGGGCGCCTGCACCACAACGCTTGGATTGCCCCCAAATCGCTCCCGGAAGCCCGAGATGCTGGCCTGTACGATATCTGACACCCTTAGGCTCGCCTCACAACTCTGATGATCTATCGATCGCCATCCGGATCTCGGCAGCCGATACGTTCGGGTCCGATGGATTCACGCTGCGTCCGAAGATATCGGTGCCTACGACGTGCTTCCTGACTTCGGCACCTCGCAGCAAGCTGGAGATGTGAATCTGCATGTGAAAGGTACGATCCTGCCCATCTGTTGGGACTTGTATCAACGCCATCGAGTATTGATACGGTCGCCCGAACAGGCTGTCCAGCCCCGTCAGGATCCGTTTGAGCCCCGTTACCAGATGTTCACGCTCCTCCGTCGTTGCCTCGACAAGGCTGCCGATCGGTCTTCGTGGAACCATCGTGATGTCATACGGAAGCCACGCTGCATAAGGCACAAAAGCACAGAGGGAATCATTCTCGTAGACTACTCGTCGGCCATCAGCAATCTCTGCCGCCAACGCCTCCTGCACAAAGTTGCCTTTCTTGAAGGCCTGCAACTGGCCCCGAACCATCAGATCGGGTATGGAACTATAGGCGTAGACCTGTCCGTGCGGATGGAGCTGAGAATTTCCCATCACGGCCCCGCGATTCTCGAAGATCATCACATATTCTACCTCGGAACGCGCTCCGAGCCGTTCATATACCTCGACCCACGAAGTTACAACGTGTCCGAGGTCGTCCTCTCCCATCGTCGAGAGTCGCTGAGAATGGTGGGGGCTGTAAACGATCACTTCGCAGATTCCCTCCGAGCTTCGTACAGCGTACGGCGCATCAGGGTGCACGGGATCATACGAGTCTTCTGCCAAGGAAGGAAAGTCGTTTGGGAAGACGTGGGCATGTTCGTAGTCCGGGTTCTTCAAGCCGCTAGTCCGCGTATTCCCGGGACAGAGATAACACGAGGAATCGTAAGCCGAACCCGACTTCACCTCTGTCGACTCCGTATCTCCTGACCAAGGACGTGATCCCCTGTGAGAAGCGAAGGTGATCCATCGTCCCCAGAACGGGTTGTATCGTTCCTCTTGGACTGAACGATATCCGTGGGGATTATGACGATGCCATCGCCACGCACGGCTCATTGTTTCCTCGAGGGAATCCTCTGCCTTCCACCCCAAGTCATCCTCGACACACCTGGCATCTGCGACCAAGCGCTCTGGATCGCCCGGTCTACGCTCTCCTTCGACCTCGGGTATCTCGATCCCCGACACCTTGCGTGCTGTGTCGATGATCTCGCGCACACTGAAGCCTTCGCGCGTTCCGAGGTTGTAGGTGTAGGCACCCGGCTCAAGTCCCATGCGGTCGAGACAACGTGAGTGTGCGTGCGCAAGCTCTTGCACAGACACGTAGTCCCTCACCGCTGTTCCATCTTCGGTTCCGTAGTCGATGCCGAACACGGTCACCGCTTCACGTTGACCGAGCGCCGACTGGTATGCAATGGGTATCAAATGGGTTTCTGGATCGTGATCCTCTCCAATCAGTGCTGAATCCCCCGCACCGGCGACGTTGAAATACCTNAGCGCAGTATAGGGCCTGCTGCATGAAGCCCAAGCCTTTGACAGGATGATCTCATCCATAAGTTTGGTAATCCCGTAGACATTCGTTGGGATCATCAACTTTCGACAGTCGCGTTCCACAAGGTCGAGCCATGAATCTCTACCCACTTCGTCGCGATACCAGCCGATCACCGTATCGAAATCAACAGCAGCGGGCATCAGCTGTGAAGACTCGAAACGTCCCTCATCGACAACCTTGTCCTGGTAGGTCTCTAGAAGCGGCAGATCCTCAGATCTGGGATCGCCAT
This sequence comes from Gemmatimonadota bacterium, assembly GCA_002714465.1. Next base: position 75,612 of record PAXL01000025.1, read on the forward strand.
AAGTCGCGGCGGTAGTGGACTTGACGATCGGGATGTCCCCGGACGCCGTAACGAGGTTCCGAAACCCGATCACATTCGTATCGAAATAGAGACGTGGCACCTCTTGCGACTCCCCCACCAAGCTCTTTGCCGCAAAATCGATCACTCCGTCTGGAGTATGCTTATCAAAGACTGCTTTNACGCCGTCAGCATCGCGGAGATCGACCTTCTCGAATGCAAACTGCTCTGGACCATAAAGTCGTTCGAAGAGATGGACCACTTCAAGGTGTCCCGTAGACAGATCATCGAGAACGACAACCCGCCTGCCAAGAGACAGAAGGAGTTCAACCGTGTGGCTGCCGACATAGCCCGCTCCACCTGTCACGAGGATCGTGTTCAAGATGGTATCGAGACCCCGATGGAAACGAGTATCTGACGCAATGTGGCGAGCTGATCTTTATCGAGTTGTGAAACAGGTCTTCTTGGGGGGCCACCTGAAAATCCAGCCAGATCGGCGCCGGCTTTGAGCATGGCGGGATGGGTGCCCAAAGCGAAGGCGTCTCTGAGCGGTGCGAGCTTCTGCTGCAGCTCCCTTGCGCGATCGTGATCTCCGGCGAGAAAAGCATCGTAGATCCCCGCAGCGATCTGCGGAACGACATTGGCACTCGCTGCGATCGCTCCCGCAGCACCTTCGGCCAGTGCGGCGTGGATGAGGGTGTCACGCCCCATGATCATTCTGAAATCACTCGGCAGCTCGCGCATCAATGCCATGGCCTGTTCAAAGTTTCCTGAGCTGTCCTTGATACCAACGATGTTGGGAAATCTCCGATGCAACCGATCGATCACGTCGAGAGACAGCGCATTGCCAGTCCGATTTGGAAGGTTGTAGAGTAAAATGGGGAGTGCCGTTGCTTCAGCGATCTCTGCGTAGTGACGGAACATTTCTTCGGCGTCGGGAGTGATAAAGGCGGGAGTCAGCACAGACAGGCACTCGGCACCGGCAGACTCGGCAGCCCGAGTAAGGTCCACAGCTTCTGAGGTTGAATTGGCGGACGTTCCGACGTAGACAGGGACTCGGCCAGCCGTAAATTCGACTGTCCAATCGTAAACCTGGCGTTTCTCGTCTACGGTCATAGCCCAGAACTCTCCCGCCGTACCACAGGTGAAGACCCCGTGGACGCCCGCATCGATCACACCATCGATAAGACGATTCATGCCATCTCGGCTGAGGGATTCGTCAGAGTTCATCGGCGTGATCAGGGCCGGAATTACGCCCCTGATGAAGCTGCTATCCACTGTCTATCCCCTCTTCGGATGGCCCCCGGACTACCGCGTCGATGATAGCCTTTGCACTCTGCCTTGTCAATCGAAACGCTTGATTTTAAGGCATTTCCGTCAATTACGGCTTGACTCACGCCAGGTTACAGACTAGGTTTTCTGGGCAACTAAGATCCGGGGTTACGCCTCCGAGGCGAAACCTTGGTTTTTTTATATNGAGTGTCCATGAATCGTGTCTACCTGACCAAAGAAGGCTACGAAAAACTCCGCAGCGAACTCGAGAAGCTCGAGAAGGAGGAGAGGCCAGTCGTGATCGAGGCAATCGCCACCGCGAGGGAATTCGGTGATCTCAGCGAGAACGCCGAATATGCTGCCGCAAAAGAACGGCAGATGCATCTCGAGAAGCGGATTGCCGGGATCCACGAAAAATTGACCCGCTCGGAGATCATTGACGAGTCACAGATACCGAAAGACAAAGCCTACTTGGGGGCCACGNTAACTCTCAAGGACGAGAAAACCGGGAACGAAGTGACCTACATGCTCGTATCGACCGACGAGGCCGACTTCAGCGAAAACAAGATCTCGACAGAGTCTCCGGTCGGAAAGGCAATGTTGGGTAAGAAGGTTGGGGAGAAAGTCGAAGCGACCGTGCCGGCCGGATCGCTCAAATATGAGATCATTGCGATCGACCGCTAGGTGGCAGACACATCGATTGAAAAACAGAGGCTCAGCCGTCACGCGGCTGAGCTTTTTCATTCCTTGTCGAGTCTCGCCAAGACCTCGCAGTGCGGCGTCTGTGGAAGCATGTCGACCAACTGCAGCCGGTTTAATACATACCCATGAGCCTCGAGGATCAGGATATCTTGGGCAAGGGCGGCAGGATTGCACGATACGTAGACGATCCGCTTCGGGCCGAGGTCAACTAAGGCGCGGGTAGCCTTGTGATGCATACCGGCTCTCGGCGGATCGGTCACTGCGACGTCAAACCGATCGCCTTGGTCGCGAAGATGTCCTAGAAGGTCTTCAGCCGGTCCTGATATGAACTCACAGTTGTATATAGAGTTTTGCGCACTGTTTCGGGAAGCATCACGGATCGCCTCTTCTGATGCCTCGACACCTACTACACTGTCTGCAAGCAGCGACAGAAAAAGCGAGATACCTCCGGTCCCACAATAGGCATCCAGCACGCGTTCCCCACCCTCTAGGTCGCATAGTCTGACGACTTCTTCGAACATAAGCGCTGCCTGCTCGGCGTTTGGCTGAAAGAAAGAGGAGGGNGAGATATCGAACGTGAATGGACCCAGTTGGTCCTGGATGCTACCCTTGCCGGCCAAAACGCGTGACTCTTGGCCGAAGGCTACCTGTGCCTTCTCGGTATTAATCGTATGGATCACACTCTCGACGCCGGGAATCTCATCAACGATCCTCGTGGCTACCTCATCCGCTTCAGGAAATGACTCCGCCGATGTAGTGACGATCACCATCGCCTGACCGCTCGAAGATCCTTCCCTTACCGTAAGGAACCTCAGCAGGCCAGTGTGCTGTCTAAGATCGTAGGCGGCTAGGTTGAGGTCCGCCGCAGCTTTTCGGACAACCGAAACGATATCGCTCGTTCTCGCCGGCATAAGTTCGCAACGATCTAGGTCGAAGATCCTCCCGAACTGGCCGGCCGGGTGTAGACCGATTTCGACCTGCCCCTCGTCCCCAGCCCCGAAAGAGAACTCCATCTTGTTCCGATAACGAAGCGGCCTTGGCGCTCGCATCGGTTCGGCTATCTCGACATNCCCTGCCGGTTTCACGGCATTGATGACAAGCTTCTGCTTCATGTGAAGCTGCTCGTCATATGGGATGTTCTGCCACAGACACCCGCCACAGAGACCGAAGTGTTCGCATTCGGCCTCTTCACGGTCGACCGAAGACTCGATCCGTTCCACGATCGCGGCCTCGCACTCCCTGCGTCGATGCCTGACTTTACGAAACCGAGCGTGAAGGAGATCACCCGGGATCGCGCCACGGATCAAGACCTGATAGTCTCCGTAATTACCAATACCATGCCCCTTCACAGACAGACGATCGATCTGGATCTCTGCGACCCCTCCGGGTTTGGGTTTGACGAATTTCTGATTCACTTCGATTCACCGAACCGCCTCACCAGCAGTTCCTGCAGATCGGATGACTCCGCGAGTGTGGTGTAGGAGAACAGACAGAACCCGCTCAGACGTGCCTTGAGTGAGGCATCGATCTGATCCAGCGTGTCGGCTGTCTTCTGATTCCAAGCGCCTATACCCGCGAGCACCTGCCCCCGCTGAACATACTTACGGACGTCATCCATTCGAGCACGTATGGACTGTGTGGAGCCGGTATAGAACATTGGGATCGCAAAATCTAGATAGTTTCTGTTGACCCAGTGTAGCCAGTTCTGACCGTATCGTGTGTATGCCATACCCCGGTCGGGCTTCACTGCGGCGGACAGGAGCGTGCCCTTCCGAGTCTTCTGAACGACCTGCTTCACTCGATGTACGAACGAGGTGACCTGTGCGCTTCGCCACCGATTCCAGACCGCCCGCGTCTTGTCCTCGCTTTCAGATTTCGGCGGTTCGAGAGCCGCATCCGTCCAGAAGCCTGCCTGAGCCAACGGACTGTAATCGTAGTGTTCGTTGGGATACCTCACATAGTCCAGGTGGATGCCCTTCACTTGGTATCTCGACACGAGCTCCTTGATCACGCTCAGGAGATAACGCTGCACTTCCGGATTCGATGGCGACATATACCGCCCCTCTACACCACGGCTCTTCAGATCCATACCGTCCTGAAGTTGCCCCATGTCCACCCCATCGTTCGAGATCATAAACCATTCGGGATGGGAGTGCAGAACGTGTTCAGGGGGGGCTGGGCGATCTGGATACCACGTCAGATAGACGTTGATCCAGGCGTGAACATTGATCCCCTGCCGGTTGGCGAGCTTTAGACAGGCGGCAAGCGGATCAAACCCGCTCTCCACATCCTCCGCCAAGGGCACCAGATCGCTCCGGTAATAGGCATCGCCACGCCCCCTCACTTGAACGAACAACGTGTTCATCCCGGCGTTTTTTGCCGTCTCGACCACGGTGGCTACACTTGCGGGGGTCGCCATGTCGTGACGGACAACCCATACTCCTCTGACCGAGTCCGCTTTGACGGTCCCCCACGCGAGGACAAAGAAAATGGGCAGCCAGGAGATCAAGCCCGGCTGCCCATTTTCTTTCGATTTGCGAAATATCACGTCTTTTTTTCCTCTGACGCCTCCTCGGCATCGCTGTCGTCACTGTCGGACTCTTCACTTTCAGGAGCCTCTTCCGCTTCTGGCTCTTCGTCGGCTTCGGCTCTCGCCTCGACTTTTGGCGCCTCGTCCGCGTTCTCTTGAGCCGCTTCCTCTGTCGTTCCCTCACCGACTTCCACAGGTGCGGCTGCCGCTGCAGAAGCNCCTGAGGAGACGGTATCTGCAAAGTCTGACCTGAGTTCTGAGCCGACCAGTTCGATGACGCAAACCTCTGTTGCATCACCCCGCCGAGGACCGAGGCTCAGAACGCGTGTGTATCCCCCCTGACGATCGACGAAGGTAGGCGCGATCTCGTCGAACAACTTTGCAACAACGACCTTATTTCGGATCCGGCGCAGGACCTGCCTTCGCGCGTGAAGATCGCCACGCTTTGCGAACGTGATCAGTCTTTCCGCGACNCCCCGGAGCTCCTTCGCCTTCGGCTTTGTCGTCCGAATAATCCCGTGCATGAACAGCGAAGTCGCGAGATTGTTCATCGTCGCTCGCTTGTGACTCGCTGTCCGGCCGAGCTTGCGGCCCCTCTTACCATGCCTCATCGCGCTGCCTCATCCCTTCGTAATCCTAAAAGTCTTCGTCGACCATAGTCACAGATTCGATCTTAGGTGCGATATCTTTGAACTGGCCAATTTCCATGCCGAAAGACAGTCCAAGTTCTTCCAAGATGGCATTCAACTCATTCAGCGACTTCCGCCCGAAGTTCCGAAACTTCAGCATCTCGGACTCGGGCCGAACGACGAGATCCTCCAGCGTCATGATGTCGGCCGCCTTAAGGCAATTTGCCGACCGAACCGACAGCTCAAGCTCCTCGACTTGCATCTTCAGAAGCTGCGCAACACGCTGCGTGGCCTCGTCGACGACCTCTTCCTGCTCGGGTTCCGGATCGTCGTCGAAGTTGATGAACAACTCCAAGTGATCTTTCAGTGTTTTTGCTGCGTGGGCAACGGCATCGTCGGGAGGCACCCCACCATTTGTCCAGACCTCAAGCGTGAGCTTGTCGTAGTCTGTCTGCTGACCCACTCGGGCGTTGTCAACCTCGTAGTGTATTTTTCTCACCGGCGAGAATGCCGTATCGAGGGCGATCGTGCCCATCGGCTGATCTGTCGTCTTGTTGTTCTCGCTCAGTACGTAGCCACGTCCAATAGCGACTGTGACTTCCATGTCCAGAACACCGTCACGATCCAAAGATGCGATATGCTGATCCGGGTTCATAACCTCGATCTGTGCATCCGTCTGTAGGTCGGAGGCCTTAAGGTCGCCTCCCCCTTCCTTCTTCACGTGAATGATCTTCTCCTCACCCTCGAGAAGGCGGATATTCACCTCCTTGAGGTTGAGGATCACCTCAGTCATATCTTCGACCACGCCCTCCAGCGTGGAAAATTCATGCTGCACACCTTCGATCTTCACTGCCTTGATAGCAGCGCCCTCGATTGACGACAGTAGCACGCGCCGCAGCGCGTTCCCGATTGTCGTCCCGAAGCCCCGCTCGAGCGGCTGAACGGTAAACTTGCCATAGCTATCCTTCAGGGACTCTTCATCGACCTGAACGGAACGCGGCATCTGAAAGTTCTTCGGCTTCATGCAGTCCTTCTCCTAAAGAGGAATCTTATGAACAGCGCTTACTTAGAGTAGAGCTCGACGATGAGGTGTTCCTCGACTGCTGTCGGGATATCCTCACGAGCCGGTCGTTCTAGGAGCGTCCCACTGAGGTTCACCTTGTCAACGGAAAGCCACGAGACCTGCCGTCCTTCACTCATGCGCTTGAGCGAATCGTGGACGAGCGGAAGCTGCCTACTCTTCTCTCTGATTTGCACGACCTCACCTTGGGTGACTTGATATGAGGGAACGTTTACTCGCCGGTCGGCGACTGTCACATGGCCGTGGCGGACAAGCTGACGTGCAGACTTACGCGAGGGGGCGAACCCAAGGCGATAGACGATGTTGTCGAGTCGGGATTCCAGCGTCTGCAGGAGGACCTCACCCGTTACGCCCTTCCCCCGAGCAGCCTGCTTGTAGTATCCACGGAACTGATTCTCGAGGACACCATACTGACGCTTCGCCTTCTGTTTCTCACGAAGCTGCATCGAGAACTCGGACGGCTTCCGACGCATTCGCTGGCCGTGCTGACCGGGAGCGTAACCCCGACGCTCGACAGCGCATTTATCGAGGGAGCACCGCTCCCCCTTAAGGAACAGCTTGACCCCTTCTCTCCTGCAGAGCTTGCAATTCGCCCCAGTATATCTTGCCATGAATCTCTCCTAATCCCGTTTCGTCAGACGCGGCGTCTCTTAGGTGGCCGACATCCATTGTGCGGTATCGGCGTTACGTCACGAATCGCCGAAATCTCGAGGCCGGCGCCCTGCAGCGAACGCACGGCCGCCTCACGGCCGACGCCCGGGCCCTTCACCCAGACCTCGACTCGACGCAACCCCATCGCGATGGCTTCCTTTGCGGCAGCCTCAGCCGCCATCTGGGCAGCAAAAGGTGTGCTCTTCTTGGACCCTTTGAACGCGACCTTGCCAGTCGAGGCCCAAGAAATCACATTTCCTTCTTTGTCAGTCAGCGTCACAATCGTGTTGTTGAAGGTCGCCTTGATATGTGCGACACCCAACGCGTCCACACGTTTATTGCGCCGTCGTCCAGTTTTTGGGGGCAATCGATAACCTCCTTGGGGTTACTCTTTCTTCTTTCGCATGACTTGACCCTTCTTCGGGCCCTTCCGAGTTCTAGCGTTTGTCTTGGTGCGCTGTCCCCTAAGCGGAAGGCTTCTCCGCCACCGCAAACCACGATAGCAGCCCACATCCATCAGTCGCTTGACGTTCATAGCTACTTCGCTACGCAACTCACCCTCAACCTTGTAGTCACCTTCGACCACGCTTCTGAGCTTACCGATCTCGTCTTCGGTCAACGACTCGACACGCGTGGTTGGGTCGATCTGAGTCTGCCCAAGAATCTTCTTGGACGATGCCAGCCCGATCCCATAGATGTAGGTCAGTGCAACCTCAACTCGCTTCTCACGGGGAAGATCTACACCTGCGATTCTAGCCATCTGTTCTCCTAGCCCTGACGCTGCTTGTGTCGCGGGTTATTCTTGCAGATCACGCGGACGACACCTCGTCTTCGGATGATCTTACAGTGATTGCAACGCTTCTTGACTGATGATGAGACCTTCATTGTGCCGCCTTCTCAATGCGGGTCGCCCGCGGTTCGTGGGTGCGCGCCTACCCTCTGCGCCCCCGAATTCGGCCCTTCTTCATAAATCCATCATAGTGACGCATCAGCAGGTGAGATTCGATCTGCTGGAGCGTATCTAGAGCCACACCGACTATGATCAGCAGCCCCGTCCCACCGAAGAAGTCTGAAAGACCCGGATGAACACCGAGAGCCTCGACAACGAAGAACGGGAACACCGCGATGGCCGCTAGAAAGATCGAACCCGGAAGCGTGATCCGAGTCAGGATCCGGTCGATGTAATCCGAGGTTCTCTTCCCAGGTCGCACACCCGGGATAAAGCCACCCTGACGCTTCATGTTGTCCGCCAGGTCGACCGGGTTGAATACGATCGCCGTATAGAAATAGGCGAAGAAAATGATCATCAGGCTGTAGACAATCCAGTATGGAAGCGACTGGAGCGTCCCACCAGGCGAAAATGCCACGGCAATCTGCTGAACAAACTCGACGTTTGGGGCGAAGCTCGCCATCGTCGCAGGCAGGAACATGATGGCCTGCGCGAATATGATCGGCATCACACCCGAAACGTTAACCTTCAGGGGGATGTGTGTCGTCTGGCCACCGTAGACCTTTCGGCCGACCACACGTTTTGCGTACTGAACTGGGATCTTTCGAGTTCCCTGCGTCAGCATGACGACCAGCGCAGTCACACCTGCAATGATTCCAAGAACCAGGATCTCGACGAAGATACTCTTGTCGTTCGTTATGAAATCGTTGTATTCCTGGCCAATTGCCCACGGAAGACGGGCGATGATGCCGATAAAGATCAACATCGACATCCCGTTCCCAATTCCTGACGCATCAATCTGCTCACCCAGCCACATGATGAACACNGTGCCCGAAGTGATCGTCAGCATCGTCAAGAGCGTAAACCCAATGCCTGGCTCCACAACGACCGACTGGCCCGTGATCGGTGAACGAAGCGATTCCAAGAAGTAGGCAACTCCAAAACTTTGAGCGGCGGCGAGCCCGACTGTCCCGTAACGCGTATACTGCGTGATCTTCTTGCGCCCTTCCTCACCCTCCTTCTGGAGCTTCTGCAGGAACGGGATCACCGCACCTAGGAGCTGAATGATGATAGAGGCGCTGATATAGGGCATAATGCCGAGGGCGAACACCGTCGCGCGCGTGAACGCACCGCCGACAAACATGTCGTACATCGAAAACAGGGTCCGCTCGGTGCCTTGGAAGAACTCCTGAAGGGCGATCCGATCGATACCCGGAATAGGTACTTGACCGCCGATTCGGTAGACGACAAGAATCAGCAGCGTAAAGAGGATCTTGGTGCGAAGCTCGGGGATCCGGAACGCGCTTTGGAAGGTCTTGAGCAAGTGTGCTTACTCCTGCTCGCCTTCCGGCTCGGCCACCGGTGCCTCGGCTGTCGGAGCCTCAATTGCCGTATCGACATCTTTATCAACGCTGCCCCCTGCGGCCGTGATTTTCGCCGCTGCGGACTTCGAAACCGCCACGCCACTGACCTGAAGCGCTTCGCTGATCTCGCCTACACCGAGGATCTTGACAGGTCGAGTTGCCGAACCGATCAGGCCGACTTCCTTCAGCGCATCCGGTGTCACCGCGCCCTTGACGCCCTTTCGGGCCAAATCCTTCAAGTTTATGACCTGGTTCCTCGGCCGGTTGCTTACGAAGCCAACCTTAGGCAGGCGCGCGTGCAAAGGCATCTGACCACCTTCGAACCAAGGTTTGACTCCACCGCCTGAACGCGCGTTCTGGCCTTTGTGCCCCTTACCGCCCGTCTTACCGACACCCGATCCGGGNCCCATCCCGAGGCGCTTCTTCGTTCGCTTTGCACCCTTCGGCGNCTTCATGTTCGAGAGGTTCATGTCTGATTAGCCTTCGCGTTCGACTTTGACGAGATGCGACACGACGGTCAGCATTCCCTGAATCGCCGGCGTGTCGTTGTGCTCGACCGTTTGATGCATCCGGCGAATTCCGAGTGCAGTCAGTGTCTTCTGCTGATTCGCCTTGCGCTTGATCGCGCTCCGGACCTGTGTGATCTTGAGAGTTGGCATCTACCTTATCCCGCCACGAGATCCGAAACATCGACGCCACGGAGCTCTGCAAAGGCCTTTGCATCACGAAGCGTCGCCAGCCCGTTGATCGCTGCCTTGACCGTATTCTGAGGGTTCTTCGAACCCAGTGACTTGCTCAGCACGTTCTGTACGCCGGCAAGCTCGAGGACAGCACGGATCCCACCTCCTGCGATCACTCCTGTACCGGGTGCCGCAGGTTTGAGCAACACGCGGGCTGCGCCAAAGACCCCTATGATCTCGTGAGGAATCGTCCCATTGATCACGGGCACGCGGATCAACTCCTTCTTCGCGTTNTCTGTTGCCTTGCGGATGGCCTCCGCCACCTCGCCCGCTTTACCCATCCCGACACCAACGTGTCCCTTCCGATCACCGACCACGGCCAGCGCGTTGAAAGAAAATCGTCGTCCACCCTTCCGCACATGGGAGACGCGATTGATGCTATTGTTGATGACGACCTCCGTGAGGTCGAGTCCTGTGGGATCAATTCTGGCCAATGTGGCCTCCTTAAGTGGTTCCGTTACTAGATCTTTAGTCCGCCTTCGCGCACCCCTTCAGCAAGGGCCTTCACACGACCGTGATACAGGTAGCCACCACGATCGAACACTGCTTCCTTAATGCCTGCTTCCGAAGCCTTCGCTGCAAGCGCCTTGCCTATCGCGTGGCTTTTCGCACACTTGTTCTCTGCGCTGGCCATAGCATTGGCGACCTCGGGTGAATAGCTGGCGAGTCCCATCAAAGCGCGCCCAGTCGTGTCGTCAATCAGCTGAACCTGAACGTGCTTAGCACTCCGAAAAACAGCCATCCGAGGACGATCCGCAGTTCCACTGATCTTGTTGCGAATACGCATCCGTCTACGTCGCCTGGCATCTCGTTTTGTCCTCTTGCTCATGATCCTCGAACTCCTTAGGCGATAGCCGTCTTGCCGGCCTTGCGACGGACGTATTCGTCTGCGTAGCGAATTCCTTTGCCCTTGTAGGGCTCCGGTGGGCGTACCTTCCGGATATCAGCGGCAGTGCTCCCTACGAGCTCCTTGCTCGCACCTTTCACAATCACCGTCGTCTGCGCCCCCTCAATCCCGCCTGGCGGGTCGTCTAGGGCGAACTCGATGCCGTGAGGTGGCGTTACCGGTACGTTGTGGCTATAGCCCACCTGTAGATCTAGATTATTGCCCTTAATCTCAGCCCGGTATCCAATACCGACCACGACGAGCCGTTTCTCGAAACCCTTGACCACACCTTCGACCGCATTTGCGACGAGTGCGCGAGTTAGACCCCAAGCGGCACGAGTCGCCTGATCATCCGGATTCTCAACCTTGACCGACAATTGGTCGCCTTCCTGCTCCACCTTCGTTAGCTTGTGGATCAGGACCTCAAGTGTTCCGTTCGGGCCCTTAACCGTCGCCAGTCCGTCTCCAATCTTGACGTCTACACCGCTCGGGACGGTTATCGGTACTTTACCAACGCGTGACACAGTCTCTACTCCTTACCAGATGTTGCAGAGCACTTCGCCGCCGACACCGGCTTTGCGTGCTTCATCGTCACAAAGGATTCCCTTGGCTGTCGACAGAATCGCGACCCCCAACCCATTCAGAACCCGGGGAATGTCGGTCTTGCCAACATACTTCCGCAGCCCTGGGCGGCTTACGCGCCTCAAACCCTGGATCGAGCTCGACTCTTCTTCTGTATACTTTAGATACAGCCTCAGGTAGCCCTGACGGTTGTCGTCGACGTGAGCAAAGTTGTGGATAAATCCGCGTTCTTTTAGAATTCGCGCGATCTCACGCTTCATCTTGGAACTCGGAATATCAACTTTCCGGTGCCCGGCCATGCAGGCGTTGCGAACACGCGTTAACAGGTCCGCTATCGGGTCGGTCATCATAAGCTGAACAGTCCTTTTGTTACCAACTGGCTTTGGTCACGCCGGGGATCTGACCTTCCAGAGCCAGATCTCGGAAACAAATACGGCAGATTCCGAAGCGACGGAGATACGCCCGGGGACGACCGCATCGATTACAACGATTGTAGGCACGAACCTTAAACTTCGGCTTTCTCTTAGACTTGGCGATCAGTGATTTCTTTGCCACGAGAACCTTCCTTTAGGCCGCTTCGTTTTGTACGAACGGCATCCCGAGAGCACGCAGGAGCTCAAGAGCTTCTTCGTCCGTATTTGCCGACGTCACGAACGTAACGTCAAGACCACGAACCTGGTCGATCTTGTCGTAGTCAATCTCCGGAAAAATGATCTGCTCCCGGATACCGAGTGAATAATTCCCACGGCCATCGAACGAGTTCGTGGACAGCCCGCGAAAGTCGCGGATACGAGGAACAGTAAAGTTGTAGAATCGATCGACGAACTCCCACATCCTGTCCCGTCGGAGCGTCACACAGGCTCCGATCGGCACACCTTCGCGAAGCTTGAAGTTCGAGACCGACCGCTTTGCGCGACGGATCGATGGCTTCTGGCCGGAGACCGCCGTAAGATCCTCGACCGCCCCCTCGATGGCCTTGGAATTCTGGACCGCCTCGCCAACTCCTATGTTGAGGACGACCTTCTCGAGCCGCGGAATCTGCATCGTGTTCTTGTAACCAAACCGACTCATCAAAGCCGTCGTGACTTCCTTCTCGTACATCTCTTTAAGCCTTGCAGCCATCGATCACTCCACTCAAGCTATTCGGAATTGGGGATCTGCTCCCCGCTCTTCACGGCGACCCGAACCTTCGAACCATTGTCGAGAATCTGTCTTCGCACCCGGGTTCGCTCCCCCGTCTGGGGATCGATCGGCATCAGTTTCGACATATGGACGGCCGCTTCCTTCTCGACAATCCCGCCCTGCTGGTTGTTCGCGTTTGGACGCTCGTGGCGCTTGATGAAGTTGACGCCTTCTACGAGTGCCCGTGACCGCGCCGCATCGACATCCAGAACCGTACCCCGCTTCCCAGCGTCAACTCCGCTGATTACCTCAACCGTATCGCCCTTCTTGATTCGCTGTTTCACGTCGTCTGTCCTATATCACTTCCGGAGCCAGCGACACGATGCGCATGAAGCGCTTGTCTCTGAGCTCTCGGGCAACAGGGCCGAAGATACGCGTCCCCCGGGGTTCACCCTCAGGACTGATAAGCACGGCGGCATTGTCGTCGAAACGCACGTAGGATCCATCAGCGCGTCGAACCTCCTTCTTGGTTCGAACGATCACCGCCCGCGCCACTTCACCCTTCTTAACCGCGGCATTCGGCTGCGCGCTCTTCACCGACACCACGATCGTGTCTCCGATCCCGGCGTAGCGCCGCTTGGTTCCGCCGAGCACCCGGNAACACATCACCTTTCTCGNGCCGGAATTGTCCGCGCAGTTCAGAACTGTATACTCCCTGACCATCTATTCTCCTGATCCTGCTTAGCGGGCCCGTACGACGACCTCGGCAACGCGCCAGCGCTTTGTCTTGCTGATCGGCCGTGTCTCGACGATCCGCACGGTATCTCCGACGTGAGCGTCGTTCGTTTCATCGTGAGCGGCGAACTTCGTCGACCTCTGCACGACCTTCCCATAGAGAGGATGCGACACCTTCCGAGAAACTCGGACGACGACCGTCTTGTCCGCTTGATCCTTTACCACTTCTCCAACTCGGCTCTTACGCCGTCCACGCGGTTTGGCTTCCGCCATCAATCCTCTCCTTAGCCCTGACCGGGCAGGCTTCTAATTCCCAATTCGTGTTCACGCAAAACTGTCTTCAGGCGAGCGATTTCCCGCTTAGCGTCCGGGACGATCAGTGGGTTCTCAAGCTGGTGTGTCGACAACTGAAGCTTGAGGTTCGCCAGCTCCTCTTCACGCTCATCAAGCTGAGCTCGGATCTCTTCAACGCTGAGTCCTCTGATTTCGGATGCTTTCACGACACCTCGCTTCGCTCTACAAAACGCACCTTCACCGGGAGCTTTCGACTCGCAAGCTTCACGGCGTGAGCAGCCGCCTCTCTGTCGACGCCTTCGATTTCGAACATCATACGACCCGGCTTGATCACGGTTACCCAGTACTCAGGGTTACCTTTACCCTTACCCATCCGAGTTTCGGCCGGCTTGATTGTGATTGGTTTATCGGGAAAAATCCGAATCCAGATCTTTCCACCACGACCGAGCGAACGGGTAATCGCGATACGGGCGGCCTCAATCTGCCGACTCGTGATCCAACCCGGTTCAAGCGCCTGCAGACCATACTCCCCGAAGGAGATCGCGCTACCCCCCTTCGCCATTCCCCGCATCCGGCCTCGCTGGACCTTGCGCCACTTGACCCTCTTCGGCATCAGCATAACGTAATGACCCTCTTCTCTAGCTTGCGAGACCCTCTTCCCGCTCGGGAACGACTTCGCCGTGGCAGATCCAAACTTTGACGCCCACCGTACCGGACGTCGTATAGCCTGTGGAGCGGGCATAGTCGATGTCGGCACGAAGCGTGTGCAGCGGGACTCGACCGGCGGGCTCCGTCATCTCGCGACGAGCCATCTCTGAGCCTCCCAGACGCCCTGCGCAAATGACCTTGATTCCTTCGGCACCCATTCGTAGTGCCGAAGCAACAGCCTTCTTCATCGCGCGTCTGAAGGACACACGCTGCTCGAGCTGGCGGGCGATGTTGTCCGCGACCAACTGGGCATTCAGCTCCGGCCGCTTAATCTCCTGGATGTTGATATAGATCTCCTTGCCCGTGATGTGCTTCAACTCGTCACGGAGCTTGTCCACCTCGGCGCCCTTGCGACCGATCACAATCCCGGGACGGGCCGTGTGGATGGAAATCGTCACACGCTTAGGAGCGCGTTCGATCTCGACTTTTGCCAGACTCGCACGCTGCAGACGACTGTTGATATAGCGGCGAAGCATCAGGTCTTCCTGCAGCAGCGCAGGGAAGTCAGCCTTTCCTGCATACCACCGGGACGACCAGTCCTTCGACACACCGAGTCGGAATCCAATAGGATGGGTCTTCTGCCCCAAAGGTGCCTCCTTAGGCCTCGTCTGACACGACGAGTGTGATGTGGCTCATGCGCTTCAGTATATGACCGGCCGCGCCACGAGGCATCGGTCTTATGCGCTTGAACGAGATCCCGCCGTCCACAAAGGCCGTCTTCACGTAGAGATCCTCTTCGCGCGCCGGATTTTCTTCGCGGTTGATGGCGTTCGCGATCGCCGAGCGTAGCGTCCTTTCAACCAGACGCGCCGCTTTCTTCGGAGTAAACTGCAGGATGTTCAGTGCCTCCTCTACTCCCTTACCACGGACCAGATCGACGACCTGTCGCGATTTCCGAGGGGAGATCTTGGCGTATCTGAGAACGGCCCTTGCTTCCATCAATCGTGCCTATTTGAGTGCGGAGGACCGCTCTGTGAGCTGGCCGCCGTGCCCTCGGTAGGTCCGCGTGGGTGCGAATTCACCCAGCTTGTGTCCCACCATATTCTCCGTCACGTAAACGGGGATAAACTTGTTGCCGTTGTGCACGGCAAGTGTATGTCCTACGAAATCCGGGGAGATCGTCGAACGCCTTGCCCAGGTCTGGATCACGCGCTTCTCGCCAGACTTGTTCATGGCCTCAATCTTCTTGGCCAGGCTGGGCTCGATATAAGGGCCCTTCTTGATTGAGCGGGACATATCCGTTCCTTAATGAGCGCTACCGCTTGCGACGGTCGCGCACGATAAACTTGGACGACTTGTTCTTCTTCTTCCTAGTCTTGTAGCCGCGCGTCGGCTTACCCCACGGGGTGACGGGATGACCGCCTCCAGTCGCGCGGCCCTCACCACCACCGTGTGGGTGATCGATCGGGTTCATTGCGACACCGCGAACCGACGGACGTTTACCGAGCCAGCGCGAGCGACCAGCTTTTCCGATCACGATATTCTCGTGATCCGTATTCCCGACCTGGCCGATCGTGGCGAAGCACTCCTTGCGGACCAACCGCATCTCACCTGAGGGTAGTCTTAACTGAGCATACTCCCCTTCCTTCGCCATGATCTGGATCATTGCACCTGCCGACCGTCCCATCTGGCCGCCCTTTCCGGGCTGAAGTTCGACGCAGTGGACACTCGTGCCGTCCGGAATCTGCTCCAGAGGCAGCGCGTTTCCGACCTGGATGTCAGCATCGGGACCAGAAACTACCGACAATCCGACCTCCAGACCAATCGGTGCCAAGATGTAGCGTTTCTCACCGTCTGCGTAGTGCAGGAGAGCGATCCGGGCCGACCGATTCGGATCATACTCGACCGCGGCGACCTTCGCGGGGATCCCAAACTTGTTCCGCTTGAAGTCGATCCGGCGATAGTGCTTCCGGTGACCACCGCCCCGGTGACGGACAGTGATACGGCCTTTGTTATTCCGGCCGTTCGTCCTGCGTTTCCGCTCAAGCAGCGACTTCTCGGGTGTCGACTTGGTGACATCCTCAAAAGTAGAAACCGTCTTGAAGCGAAGTGACGGTGTTCTTGGTCTGAATGACTTTGCCATTTCTAGCTCTCGAAGTAATCGATGCTCTGACCGTCCGCAAGGGTCACGATCGCCTTCTTCCAGTTGCTTCGACGACCGACGAAACGCCCCATGCGTTTGACCTTACCGTGGACGGATGTCGTGTTCACTTTGACGACATGCACATCGAACATCGACTCGACTGCGCGTTTCACGTCGATCTTGTTCGCACGCTTGTCGACTTCAAACGAATACTTGCCGACCGACTCCTGCAACTGTGTTGCCTTCTCCGTGATCAGAGGGCGTCGGATGACTTCTCTCAGGTTCTTCACGATGCCCCCCACAGACCTTGAGCGCGCCCGAGGGCACTCTCCGTAAAAACGACGCGATCCGCGTGCATCACATCGTAGGTGCAGACCTGCCCGACAGAGAGGACGCTAAGACCGGGAATGTTACGGCAAGACTTCGCGATGTTCCCGTCGTGCTCATCGATAAGCATCAGAGTTTTGTCACCATCCACCTCCATCGCCTTCATGATCTCGGCGATGGTCTTCGTCTTCGGGACCTCCATTTCAAAATCCTGGAGCACCTTCACACCGTCTGACGAGGCCTTCAGGGAGAATGCAGAGCGAAGAGCTAAAACTCGAACCTTCTGCGGAACACGCTCCTTGTAGAACCGTGGTTGCGGCCCGTGCGCGATACCGCCACCAACCCGGATCGGTGAACTTGCCTTACCCGCCCGAGCTCGCCCCGTACCCTTCTGACGATACATCTTCCTCTTGGTCAGGAAGACCTCGGCTCGAGTCTTCGTCGCCGCCGTGCCCTGACGCTTGTTCGTCTGGTGGGCCTTGATTGTCTGGTAGATGGCCCCTTCTGACGGCTCTATCCCGAAGAGCGCGTCATCCAAGTCCGCCTTGCCGACCGCCTTGCCCTGAACGTCGTATACGTCAACAGTTGCCATAGCCAGACTACTTCCGCTTTCTGATAACGACCGTTGACCCATTTCCACCGGGAACGGCCCCCCTGATCAGCAGGAGGTTCTTCTCTTCATCAATACCGAATACCGTCAGGCCACGGACCGTCACATTACGATCCCCCATATGCCCAGACATCCGAATCCCTTTCATGACCTTCGATGGCGTCGAGCTTTGACCGATCGATCCCGGTGCACGGTGCCGGTCGGACTGACCGTGCGTCTTCGGCCCACCCTTGAAACCATGTCGCTTCACAGTTCCGGCGAAGCCGCGTCCCTTCGATCGGCCCGACACATCGATAACCTCTCCAGCCTCGAACAACGAAACGTTTAAGACATCACCGACGCCCTGCTCCGGATCCCCTTCGACGCGAAACTCTTTTAAGGTCCGCTGAACGGGCACACCGCTCTTCTCGAAGATCCCCAGTTCGGGCTTGGTCATCCGCCCGGCTTTTACATCTCCAAAGGCCACCTTCAACGCCGTATATCCGTCGGAATCTTCGGTCTTCACCTGGACGACCGGGCAAGGCCCAGCCTCGACAAGAGTCAGCGGAATGAGTCGTTCGCTCTCGTCGAAGACCTGCGTCATACCGACTTTTTTACCGATCAATCCAAGCACGATTCAGACCTTGATCTCGATGTCGATACCGGCCGGCAGGTCGAGCTTCATCAGCGCGTCCACCGTCTGCGGTGTCGAATTGTGGATGTCGATGAGGCGTTTGTGGATCCTCATCTCGAACTGCTCCCGCGACTTCTTGTCGACGTGCGGCGACCGCAACACGGTATACAACGAGCGTTTCGTCGGGAGCGGAATGGGTCCTGAGATCAGGGCTCCAGTTCGTTTCGCCGTCCGAACGATATCTTCGGCCGAGCGATCGAGTGCCTGATGGTCATAGGCCTTCAGGCGAATGCGGATCTTCTGCGCGGGCAAGTTCGGCCTCCGTCTTACTCGATGATTTCCGTTACGACGCCGGCACCGATCGTGCGCCCACCCTCGCGGACAGCGAAGCGGAGCTCTTTCTCAATGGCAATCGGCTGAATCAGTTCGACGTTCATCGTGATGTTGTCGCCTGGCATAACCATCTCAACGCCATCGGGCAGTGCGACGGCACCCGTAACGTCCGTTGTGCGGAAGTAGAATTGCGGACGATAGCCGGTGAAGAACGGCTTGCTGCGTCCGCCTTCCTTCTCCGTCAGGATGTAAACCTCGCCGACAAACTTGGTGTGCGGCGTTATCGAACCCGGCTTAGCAATCACCATACCGCGTTCCAGGTCCTCCTTGTCGATGCCGCGGAGCAGGAGGCCGACGTTGTCACCGGCCTGACCTTGATCGAGCAGCTTGCGGAACATCTCGACGCCCGTCACGACTGACTTCTGCGTCTCCTTCAAACCAATGATCTCGATCTCTTCGTTAATGTTGATGATACCGCGTTCGATGCGACCCGTACCGACCGTTCCTCGACCAGTGATCGTAAAGACATCCTCGACCGGCATAAGGAATTCACGGTCAACGTCGCGCTCCGGCATCGGCACGTAGCTGTCGACGGCCTCCATCAACTCCCAGATGGCTTTGCACTCTTCCGAATCTGGATCGTCGGACTCTAGGGCTTTCAAACCGGAACCGCGGATAATCGGCACCTCGTCGCCATCATATTCGTACTGGCTCAGGAGCTCACGAACTTCGAGCTCGACCAGGTCGAGTAGCTCGGGATCATCGACCATGTCACATTTGTTCATAAAAACAACCATCGACGGGACGTTCACCTGATGCGAAAGCAGGATATGCTCGCGCGTCTGGATCATCGGACCGTCGGCGGCGCTCACGACCAGAATAGCACCGTCCATCTGGGCAGCACCCGTGATCATGTTCTTGACATAGTCGGCGTGACCCGGACAGTCGACGTGAGCGTAGTGACGGGCATCCGTCATATACTCGACGTGAGAGGTGTTGATCGTGATACCGCGCTCTTTCTCTTCGGGAGCCTTGTCGATATCATCGAAGGGTGTGAAATCGGCGAGGCCTTTGGCCGCAAGCGTCTTCGTGATCGCAGCCGTGAGCGTCGTCTTGCCGTGGTCGACGTGGCCGATCGTTCCGATGTTCACGTGCGGCTTGTCTCTCTCAAATTTCTCCTTCGCCATCGATGCATCCTCCTGTAGAGTAAGGCCTTTTGTTTAGGCACTCACTGGTCATCTAGTTTCTTCGATTTCTACGCAGTCCCTTAGGCGCCTGTCCGCGCCATGATCTCTTACTTGATGCTGTTCGGAACTTCCAGATACTTCGAAAACTCCATCGAATAAATCGCACGTCCCTGCGTTACCGAACGCAACGTCGTAGCATATCCGAACATCTCGCTGAGCGGAACTGTCGACGAGATCACTTGTGCGTCTCCACGGTTCGTCATACCAGCAACCTGACCTCGACGCGAGTTCAGATCACCAATCACGTCGCCCATATACTCCTCCGGGACCACCACCTCCACGTCCATCACGGGCTCGAGCAGGAAGGCATCAGCCTTCTGCGCTGCAGCCCGGAAACCCATTGATCCTGCGATCTGGAAGGCCATTTCCGAAGAGTCAACTTCGTGGTAGGAGCCATCTACCAGTTCACAGTAGATATCTTCGAAAGGATACCCGGCGAGGACGCCACCCGTCATCGCTTCCTCAACACCGCGACGGACCGAGTTGATATACTCCCCCGGAATCTTTCCACCTACGATCTTGTTCTCGAATACGAGGCCCGTTCCAGACTCGCCCGGGCCGACATTCATGACCACGTGTCCATACTGACCGCGACCGCCCGACTGACGGACGAACTTGCCTTCAGCCTCGACCTGCTTCCGAATCGCTTCCTTGTAGGTCACCTGCGGCTTACCGACGCTCGCGGCGACCTTGAATTCGCGCATCAGTCGGTCGACAATGATCTCAAGGTGCAGTTCTCCCATACCCGAGATGATCGTCTGCCCTGTATCCTCATCGGATGTGACTTGGAAGGTCGGATCCTCCTCAGACAGCTTGCTGAGCGCTGCGCCCAACGCATCCTGATCCGCCTTCGTCTTCGGCTCGATCGCAACCGAGATCACCGGTTTCGCAAAGTCCATCGACTCCAAGATGACCTGGCCGTCCTCGGCGCACAGCGTCTCCCCGGTCCCCGTGTCCTTCAATCCGACTACGGCTGCTATATCACCCGGACCGACCTGCTCGATCTCTTCACGCTTGTTCGCGTGCATCTGAAGCATCCGGCCGATTCTCTCTCGCTTGCCCTTGTTCGAGTTGAGCGTGTACGAGCCAGCGTGGAGCGTGCCCGAGTAGACGCGAAAGTAGGTTAGACGTCCCACGTAGGGATCCGTCATCACCTTGAAGGCCAGCGCCGCAAAAGGCTCGTCATCCCTGGCCGCCCGGGTGATAACCTCGCCATCCTTATCCGTACCCTCAACATCGGTGACATCAAGAGGGGACGGCAGATAGTCGCAGATCCCATCGAGCAGACGCTGTACTCCCTTGTTCTTGAAGGCCGATCCGCAGAACACCGGCACCGCTGTCACACTGGTCACAGCCTGCCGTAGAGCAGCGATAATCTCCGACTCTTCAATGTCCTCACCCTCGAGGAACTTCTCCATCAGAGTGTCATCGAAATCTGAAACCGACTCAAGCAACTTCTCGCGGTAAGTATTAGCCTCGTCCTCGAGGTCACGCGGGATGTCGCTCTCCGTGAACTTGATCCCAAGCGTATCTTCCTGGTAAGAGACGAGCTTCATCTTTACAAGATCAATCAGCCCGTTGAACATCTCGCCGGCCCCGACAGGAATCTGGACAGGAACGAAGTTCGACCCAAGGCGATCGTGCATCATCTCAACGACACGATAGAAATCTGCTCCCGTGCGATCCATTTTGTTTACAAACGCGATCCGGGGCACATTGTATTTATCAGCCTGACGCCAGACAGTCTCCGACTGCGGCTCGACACCGCCGACGGCACAAAAAACGCCGACAGCACCGTCGAGAACTCGAAGCGACCGTTCGACCTCGGCAGTAAAGTCGACGTGACCGGGGGTGTCGATGATATTGATACGATGGTCCTTCCACTCACACGTCGTAGCGGCGGACGTAATCGTGATCCCGCGCTCACGCTCTTGCTGCATCCAGTCCATCGTGGCGGCGCCATCATGTACCTCGCCCATACGATGTACCACACCCGTATAATACAGGATGCGTTCCGTCGTGGTCGTCTTCCCCGCATCAATGTGCGCCATGATGCCGATGTTCCGCGTCGCGCTGAGTTTCCCCTTGACTGCCATCTTATCTTCCCGCGTCCCTTGCGTCTCTACCAACGGTAGTGCGCAAAAGCCCGGTTGGCTTCCGCCATCCGGTGCGTTTCCTCCCTGCGTTGAATCGCGCGACCCTGTCCCGTTGATGCGTCCATCAGTTCACCGGCCAGCTTTGCAGCCATTGTCTTCTCACCCCGTTGCTTGGCAAAACTGATGATCCAGCGCATCGAAAGCGCCAGACGCTCATTGTGCCGGACCTCCACGGGGATCTGGTAGGTCTGACCACCGACTCGGCGGGATCGCACATGAACCATGGGTTTCACGTTGTCGATCGCCTTCTCGAACACCTCCAGCCCCTCATTCCCTGTACGTTCCTTGATCGTATCGAGGGCCGAGTAGAAGATCCGTTCACCCGTGCTCTTCTTCCCCTGCCGGAATAAACAGTTGACGAAGTTGGTCACCAGAAGGCTGTTGTGCTTGGGATCCGGGTTGAGTCCCTGTTTTCCGCCACGACGCTTGCGAGCCATATTGTCCTCATACTAAGGGGGACCTCGTGCGAGAATCCCGCAGTGTCCCCCTTATTGATCCTGTTTTTGCTTAACCTGCGTAAGTTGTGCAGGCTACTTCGGCGATTTGGTACCGTATTTCGAGCGGCCCTGCCTACGGTCGGAAACCCCCGTGGTATCGAGCACACCGCGTACGATGTGGTAACGAACCGACGGAAGATCCTTCACACGACCGCCACGAATCAAGACAACTGAGTGCTCCTGCAGGTTGTGACCCTCACCCGGGATGTAGGCCGTCACTTCCATCCCGTTCGTTAAACGAACGCGTGCGACCTTCCGGAGCGCAGAATTCGGCTTCTTCGGCGTCGTAGTGTAGACGCGCGTGCAGACACCGCGTTTCTGTGGGCATCCCTTGAGTGCGGGAGCGGTAGAGCGCTTGGGCTTAAGCCTGCGCCCTTTTCTTACCAGTTGATTGATTGTGGGCACCAACTATCTCCTTAGGATTTCTTATGGGAGACTTCCAATATATAAGTTCGATTCTCCGCTGTCAAGCTTTTCACTCCTGAACTCACCCTAGGCGCTGATCGGCGGAAGCCCAGTATTTTCGGCGACTTCTTCCTCTGCTTCGACAGCAGGAGCTTCCTCCTCGTCCAAAGGTTTCACGCTGAGCGCACGATACTTCTCTGCACCCGTACCGGCCGGAATCAGGTGGCCGATAATTACGTTCTCCTTCAGACCCAGCAGGCGGTCCACCTTGCCCTGAACGGCGGCCTCTGTCAGAACACGGGTTGTTTCCTGGAAGGATGCTGCCGAGATGAAGCTCTCGGTCAGGAGTGACGCCTTCGTGATCCCGAGCAGAACCGGCTCGAACGTCGCCGGATCCCCACCTTCCTGGATCACCTTGTCGTTCTCGTCGCGGAATCGGAATCGGTCCACAACCTCCCCTTCCAAGAAGTTCGTGTCGCCCGGATCCGTCACCTGGATCTTCTGAAGCATCTGACGCACGATGGTCTCGATGTGCTTGTCATCGATCTTCACGCCCTGAAGCATGTAGACAGCCTGAATTTCGCTGACGAGATACTCCTGCACCTTCTGGATGCCTTGAATACGCAGGATGTCGTGCGGAATCACCGACCCCTCGGAGAGCCGCTCACCGGCCACCACGTGATCGCCTTCCTGCACCCGGAGATGCTTCCCATACGGGATCGTGTACTTCCGATCCTCACCTTCGTCCGACGTCACGTGGACAATCCGCGAACCACGGACGAGCCCACCGAAGCTGACCGTTCCGTCGATCTCAGTCACCACTGATGGATCCTTCGGTCGGCGGGCCTCGAACAGCTCGGCCACACGCGGGAGACCACCAGTAATGTCGCGCGTCTTACTGCGCTCGCGCGAGATCTTCGCCAGCGTATCGCCTGACTTGACCTCTTGGCCGTCCTGAGACACCAAACGGGCACCGAGCGGCAGTATGTACTGACCAAGCTCGTCACCTGAGTCGTTCACCACAACGATACGTGGCGACAGCGTTCGATCCCTATGCTCGACCACAACCTGTGCCGCCATGCCGGTCGTCTCGTCTGCCTCCTCGCGATAGGTCACACCCTCGACGAGGTCGATAAACTGGAGCTTACCCGTCTGGAGCGACAGGATATTGTTGTTGTAAGGATCCCATTCATAAAGGACCCCGTCCGCCTCAATCTCCTCGTTGTCAGTCACCCGGAGCAACGCACCGAAGGGAACGAAGTAGTGACCGCCTCTCGGCCGTCCTTGATCGTCCTGCACTTCGATCTCGCCGTTCCTAGTAATCACGACCGTGCGACCATCCGACCGCTCGGCCGTGCGGAGCTGACCCCGACTGAACTTGACCTTACCTTCGCGCTTGGCCGTGATCTCCGCCTGCTCTGCGATGCGGCTCGAGGTTCCACCAATATGGAAGGTTCGGAGAGTCAGCTGCGTACCCGGCTCACCCACACTTTGGGCCGCGATAACACCGACAGCCTCCCCGGTGTCGACCAAACGCCCCGATGCCGGGTTGCGTCCGTAGCACTTTGCGCAGACACCGCGACGCGTCTCACACGTAAGGACCGAGCGCACGTAAACTGTCTCGACGCCGGAATCAGCAATCTTGTTCGCGAGCTCTTCGTCCAGAGCTTCACCGGCTTCGACGATCTGATCGCCTGAAATCGGGTCGAACACGTCGTCTTGGACCGTGCGACCGACGATCCGGTCAGCGAGTGATTCCACGATTTCCTCGCCATCCTTGAGCGCCGTCATTTCGATACCTAAAATAGTCTCGCAGTCATCCTCCGTGATGACGATATCCTGCGCTACATCGACCATACGACGCGTCAGGTATCCTGCCTCGGCAGTCTTCAAAGCCGTGTCAGCCAGACCCTTTCGGGCACCGTGCGTCGAGATGAAATATTCGAGAACGTTCAGCCCTTCCTTGAATGATGCGATAATCGGGGTCTCGATGATCTCACCGATCGCACCCGTCAGCTTCTTCTGAGGCTTGTTCATCAGACCACGCATACCACCAAGCTGCTTGACCTGGTCGTCTGAACCACGCGCCTTCGAATCTTTCATGATGAAGATCGGGTTGAAACCTTCCTGATCCCCCTCGAGGACTTCGCTCATCACCATAGCGATGTTGTTTGTAGTATGCTGCCAGACGTCGATCACCTTGTTGTAACGCTCACCCTCGGTAATCACACCCATCGCATACTGGTCGACGATCTTGCCGACTTCCTCCTTCGCGCGATCGATCAGCTCGTCTTTCTGCGGAGGCACAACGACGTCGTCCATCGAGATCGTCAGACCGGACGTGGTCGCGTAATCGTAGCCGAGCGCTTTCAGACCGTCGAGGAAGTCCGCCGTAACACAGTTCCCGTAGGCACGGTGCACGTCCGACGTGACCCGCTCAATCGCACCCTTGTCGACGACCTCGTTCACGAATGGGATATTCTCAGGCACGTTCGCATTGAAAATCACTCGTCCGGCCGTAGTCACGATAACCTCACCACCGACACGAACCCTGATTGCTTGGTGGAGGTCGATCCGACCATACTCTTCGGCCATCCGGGCTTCCTCGACCGACGCGAAGACCGGCATGTTCTCGTCGTCCGAGTGAACCATCTTCGTGAGGTAGTAGCACCCCATCGCGATATCGTGTGGCTTGTCGACCACGACCGGCGAACCGTCGGCGGGCTTAAGTAGGTTGTTCGACGATAACATCAACAACCGCGCTTCGATCTGCGACTCGAACGACAACGGGACGTGGACCGCCATCTGGTCTCCGTCAAAGTCGGCGTTGAAGGCTGCGCACACAAGCGGGTGCACCCGGATCGCCTTACCCTCGACTAGAACCGGCTGAAAAGCCTGGATCCCTAGACGATGGAGCGTCGGTGCACGGTTCAGGAGGACGTGGTGATCTTGGATGATCTCCTCCAAGATGTCCCAAACCTCGAGACGCTCGCGCTCTACGAGCTTCTTCGCACTCTTTACGGTCTGAACGAGACCCTTTTCTTCTAGCCGCCGGATTATGAAAGGCTTGAACAACTCGAGCGCCATGTGCTTAGGCAGGCCGCATTGATGCAGACGCAGATGCGGGTCGACCACTATAACCGACCGACCTGAGTAGTCAACGCGCTTACCTAGCAGATTCTGGCGGAACCGGCCCTGCTTGCCCTTCAGCAGGTCAGAAAGCGATTTGAGTGAACGGTTGCCGTCGCCTCGGACCGCACGCGATCGGCGACCGTTGTCGAACAGGGCATCCACCGCCTCCTGCAACATGCGCTTCTCGTTCCGCAGAATGACTTCTGGCGCCTTGATGTCCATCAGCTTCTTGAGGCGGTTGTTCCGGTTGATCACACGGCGATACAAATCGTTCAGATCCGACGTCGCGAACCGGCCGCCCTCAAGTGGAACCAGTGGTCGCAGATCAGGCGGAATCACCGGGATCACGTCGAGCACCATCCAATCCGGGCGGTTGTCCGACTGACGGAACGCCTCGACTACTTTCAAGCGCTTCAGAGCTTCCTGCTTCCTCTGGACCGAGGTCTCCATGCGCGCCTGAGTTCGGAGCTCAGCCGAGAGCTCTTCTATATCCATCGACTCGAGCAGTTTCTTCACAGCGCCCGCGCCCATGTCGACAGTAAAGTTGTAACCCTTTTCCTGAAGGTCGTAGACCTCGTCCTCGGACAGCAGATCCTTGTACTTCAGGTCCGGCGCGTCACCTGGGTCAAGTACGGTATAGGACTCATAGTATATGACACGCTCGAGATTCCGGATCGAGATGTCTAGCAAGTAGCCCATGCGTGACGGCAGGGACTTGAAATACCAGATGTGCGTGACAGGCACGGCCAGTTCGATATGTCCAAGCCTCTCACGGCGCACCTTCGACTGCGTTACTTCCACACCACATCTATCGCAAACGACGCCGCGATACCGGATGCGCTTGTATTTGCCGCAGTGACACTCCCAGTCCTTGACCGGTCCGAAGATCCGTTCGCAGAAGAGACCATCGCGTTCCGGTTTGAATGAACGGTAGTTAATCGTCTCCGGCTTCGTGACCTCACCTCGGGACCAGCTGAGGACGGTCTCCGGTGATGCGAGCTGGATGCGAATGGCACTGAAATCTGTGGGTCTTGTCGATGCTTTGGCTTCAGCCACGAGGAATACCCCCTTAATGAGCGATCGCGGTTAGTGTCTCAGAATCCAAGGACTGCCGTCAGTCGACCTGTCCATCTTCCAGGACCACGTCGAGACAGAGACTTTGGAGCTCCTTGACGAGAACGTTGAAGGACTCCGGAACCCCCGGCTCTGACGGGTTCTCGCCCTTCACGATCGCTTCGTAGATCTTAGAGCGTCCAGCGACATCATCGGACTTAACCGTCAACATTTCCTGCAGCATATGCGCTGCACCGTAGGCCTCGAGGGCCCACACTTCCATCTCGCCGAATCGCTGACCTCCGAACTGCGCCTTACCACCGAGCGGTTGCTGTGTCACGAGTGAATACGGTCCGATCGAGCGGGCGTGCATCTTGTCGCTCACGAGATGCGAAAGCTTCAGCATGTAAATAAAGCCCACCATCACTTCCCGATCGAAGCGCTCACCCGTCTTTCCGTCATACAGAACGCTCTTACCCGACTCAGGCAGCCCGGCTCGTCTCAGCGAATCCTTGATATCCTCTAACGAGGCACCGTCAAAGACTGGTGTGGCGATATGTTCCCCTAGTGCTTCCGCTGCCCAGCCGAGGTGTGTCTCAAGGATCTGGCCGAGGTTCATTCGGGACGGAACACCGAGCGGGTTGAGAATGATGTCGATCGGCTTACCATCGGGCAGATACGGCATGTCCTCTTCCGGGACGATCGTCGACACGACACCCTTGTTCCCGTGGCGTCCGGCCATCTTGTCACCGACCATCAGCTTGCGCTTCCGGGCGATGTAGACCTTGACCAGCTGAACGATGCCCGGAGGCAGTTCGTCACCGCGCTGGATCTTCTCGAGCTCACGCTCAAGCTCCTCGTCCGCCTGGCGCGTCAGATCAGACGCCAGCGCGATGAGACGATCGATCTTGTTGCTCTGCGCCGTGTTGTCGACCCAAGCCTCTTCGGGACGATGTTTCTCGAATTCGATCTTCTCTAGCAGCTTCTCGTTGAACATCGTCCCAGCTCTGAAGGCGACCGAGTCGTCTTCGATGTCACGGATCGTACCAAGCTTCACGCCATCGAGTATATCTAAGATCTGTTCGTTCCGGCTCTCCTCGATTGCGCGAATCCTCTCGGACGCACGCTTCTTCGCGGCGTTGCTCTTCTCCTTGTCTGCTTTCCGCGTCTTCTCGTCACGCTCTTTCCGTGAGAAGACCTTCCGGTTCATCACCACGCCATCCATGCCGGGCGGCGCCTTGAGCGACGCGTCCCGCACATCGCCGGCCTTCTCACCGAAGATTGCCCGGAGCAGTCTCTCTTCAGGCGACAGTTCGGTTTCGCCCTTCGGCGTCACCTTGCCAACAAGAATGTCGCCCGAACCAACCTCTGCCCCGATCCGGATGATCCCGTGCTCGTCCAGATTGGCCACGGCCTGCTCACTCACGTTCGGGATCTCGCGAGTTATCTCCTCGCTGCCACGCTTGGTGTCCCGGACTTGGAGCTCAAACTCTTCGATGTGAATCGAGGTGAAGATGTCCTTCCGGACGAGCCGCTCCGAGATGATGATCGCATCTTCGAAGTTGTAGCCGTTCCAGGACATGAATGCGCACATTACGTTCGCACCCAGTGCGAGGTCGCCACGATCCGTGGCGCACCCATCTGCCAGAACCTGCCCCTCCTCCACCTTGTCGCCCGTCCGGACGATCGGCTTCTGGTTGATACAGACATCCTGGTTTGAGCGTTTGAACTTCGTCAGGTTATAAACATCCTCGTCGGTCAGCCCGACTAGCTCACCCGACCGCGAACGACGACGCTTCACTATGATCCGGTCGGCGCTCACGTAGGACACACTGCCTTCGTGGCGTGCCGTGACGACGGCCTTCGAATCGATCGCAACCCGTCGCTCCATACCCGTCCCGACAAAGGGAGCGGCTGTTCTGAGGAGCGGGACCGCCTGGCGCTGCATGTTCGACCCCATAAGGGCGCGGTTCGCATCGTCGTGCTCGAGGAATGGAATCAAAGCCGCGGCTGCGCTTACCAACTGGCACGGCGAGACATCCATAAACCCGATCTCCTCGGGACGGACGACCGGAAAGTCGCCTCGACGGCGAACCTGGATCACATCTTCCTGGAAGCGCCCTCGCCCGTCGACGGCCGCGTTCGCCTGTGCGATCGTCTGCTTGTCTTCCTGATCAGCCGAGAGATACTGGATACCCCCGTTGACCAGCTTCCCTTTCTCGACTATGCGATATGGTGTTTCCAAGAACCCGAAAGGATTCACGATCGCGTATGTCGACAGCGAGGCGATCAGACCGATGTTCGGTCCTTCCGGCGTCTCGATAGGGCAGATCCGGCCGTAGTGCGTGTGGTGCACATCGCGGACCTCGAATCCGGCCCTGTCGCGGGTAAGCCCTCCCGGCCCGAGCGCGGAAAGACGACGCTTGTGCGTCAGCTCGTCGAGCGGGTTCGTCTGCTGTAGGAACTGCGACAGCTGGCTGCTCCCGAAGAAAGCCTGGACGACCGTCGACACCGTCCTCGCATTTACGAGGTCGTGCGGGGTCAGCTGATCGGAATCTCGCAGGCTCATCCGCTCCCGAATCGTGCGCGCCATACGGGACAAACCGATCGAGAACTGATTCCCGAGCAATTCGCCGACCGACCGAATGCGTCGGTTACCGAGGTGGTCGATGTCGTCGGTGTAGCCATCACCCTTGAATAGGTCGATCAGATGGTTTATGACCTTCAGAAAGTCTTCGATGCAAAGTGTCGTAAAATCGAGCGGCACCTTCATGTCAAGACGCTCGTTCATCCGGTATCGACCCACATCGCCGAGATGATATCGACGCGGGCTAAAGAACTGGCGCTCGAGTAGGCCGCGGGCCGTCTCGATGTTCGGCGGATCGCCTGGACGCAGCAGGCTATAAATCCGCGAGAGAGCTTCCTCCTCGTTAGCGCACGGATCCTTGGCGAGCGTGTTGGTGACCACCCCGCCATCATCTTCAAGGTTCACGTCGATAACAGCCAACTTCTTAACTTTGGCCTCTTTCAAAGCCTCGAGGTGCTCTTCGGTCAGCGTCGTGTAGGCCTCGACGACTACCTCACCCGTCTTCTTCAGGACCACATCCTCGAGCACGACCTCGCCGACCGACTCTTCGTCGACCTTGATCTCCTTCGTGTCGTGGAAAATCGACAGGATTTCTTCGCTTTTGCTGAACCCGAGTGCACGGAGGAACGTCGTGACAGGCAGCTTCCGCTTCCTGTCAATGTGGACGTACATTATGTCGTTGATGTCCATGCTGAACTCAAGCCACGCACCCTTGTAAGGGATGATACGTGCCGAGTTCAGCCGCTTGCCGTTCGGGTGAATCGATTCATCAAAGAACACACCGGGCGACCGGTGGAGCTGGCTGACGATCACGCGCTCGGAGCCATTAATGATGAACGTTCCCTCGTCGGTCATCAGGGGAAGCTCGCCAAGGAAAACCGTCTGTTCAACGATGTCCTTTACGCGGTAATCATTGTCACCCACCTTCTCGCGTGCGACGAGACGTAGTGTCGCTCGCAACGGAGCCGCATACGTTGTGCCGCGTTCAAGACACTCGTCCACCTCGTACTTCGGTGTGCCGACAGCGTACTCGACAAACTCGAGGGAGAAGAGATTGTGGGCATCGGTGATTGGGAAAATGCTCTTGAACACGGCAAGCAGGCCCTGATCCTGTCGCTCGGACGAGGAAACGTCCCTCTGCAAAAACTCGCTGTAGGAGCTGAGCTGAATGTTCAGCAGGTTAGGCATGTCGATCGCGGCTTCGATGCGACCGTAGCCTTTTCTGTCAATATATCCGTTCTCTGTCAAGGTATCGCCTTCTCTCGTGGTGGTTCAGACCAAAGGCCGGGAACGCGGATTCACACGGCAATCCGGCCCGGCCAGGAGTCGTAGAGGTCGTTTCTGAAGCTAGACCACTGAGATGTCTGCTTACTTGACTTCGACCACGGCTCCGGCCTCCTCGAGCTCCTTTTTAATCTCTTCCGCTTCATCCTTCGACACGCCTTCCTTAACCGGGCTCGGGGCTTCATCGACAAGGGCCTTGGCTTCCTTCAGCCCCAGGTTCGTGAGCCCTCGGACAACCTTGATCACCTGGATCTTCTTGTCACCGGCAGCCGAGAGAATCACGTCGAACTCCGATTTCTCCTCGGCGGCTGCGGCGCCGCCATCCGCTCCAGCACCAGCGACAGGTGCAGCCACGACGGCGGCCTGAGCCGTCACGCCGAACTTCTCCTCCAAAGCCGAAACGAGCTCTGCAAGTTCGAGCACCGTCAGCTTTTCAATTTCTTCAATGATACTATCAACCGCCATGTCGGGTTCCTCCTCGGCGAGTGTGAATGGTATTCTTTATGTTTGGATGAAAGTAAGGGAGGAGGTAAAAGTTATTCCCCCTCCTCGCTCCTCTTTTTCTCAGTAACGGCCTGGATTGTTCCGACCAGGTTCTGGAGAATTCCTGAAAGACAGAAAGCCAGTCCGGAGATCGGGCTTTGAAGCCCGGTTACGACTTGGGTCAAGAGCACCTCTCGGGTCGGCAGCTTCGCAAGTGCGGCTACCTGGTCTTCGACGTAAACCGTTCCGTCAAGGTAGCCTAGCTTGACCTTCGGCTTGCCATCCTGACCCTCGGCGAACTTAGACAGAAGTCGCGCCGGCGCGATCGGATCCGCCTTAGCACAGATCATGCCCGTCGGACCACTCAGTGCGTCGTCGAGCCCTTCAATCCCTGCGTTAGTTGCGGCAATTTTGGCCAGCCGGTTCTTCACGACGGTGAAAGTCACATCCTCGGCGTGCAACTGACGGCGGAGATTGGTGAACGTCGGGACGTCGATTCCGCTGAAGTCGGCGAAATAGACCGCGGCCGAATCCTTGAGCAGGGATTCCATCTCCTCGACTGCAGCGATCTTCTCTTCTGTGGGCATCGGTTCCTCTTCTTCGGCGGCGTAGACTATCCGAGTGCGGATCGATCCAGCCGGATCCCCGGACTCATCGTTGTAGAAATCGTTGCGGATCTAACATAGTGGCCCTTTGAGGCGGCCGGCTTGGCACGCACGATACTGTCGATCACGGCCTGCGCATTTTCGAGGATAGCTTCGGCATCGAACGAGATCTTCCCGACAGCTACGTGCACGTTTGACTGTTTGTCGACGCGATACTCGACACGACCTGCTTTGGCCTCCTCGACGGCAGCCGCGGGGTTGGGCGTCACAGTACCGCTTTTCGGGTTCGGCATTAGCCCCCTTGGTCCGAGCACCCGGCCTAGCTTACCGACCGTTCCCATCATATCCGGGGTGGCCACGGCCACATCGAAATCCGTCCACCCGTCCTGAACCTTCTCGGCCAAGTCGTCAGCACCAACGACATCTGCCCCCGCCTCCTCGGCTGCCGAAGCATTTTCACCTTTTGCGAACACGATCACACGGACAGACTTACCAAGTCCCCTTGGGAGCGGCACGGTCCCGCGGACCTGCTGATCTGCGTGACGAGGGTCGACACCAAGCCGGAAGGCCAGCTCTACGCTCTCGTCGAACTTCTTCACCGGAAACTGCTTCAGAATCCCGACCGCATCCTGAAGGCTGTATTGTGTCTTTCGGTCGAAGAACTCACGCGACTGTACGTAGTGCTTGCTGGATTTACCCATTCCTAATCTCCTAGTCCTCGACCGTGATACCTGCGCTTCGCGCCGTACCTTCAATTACCCGCATCGCCGAATCGATCGTGTGCGCGTTCAAGTCTTCCTTCTTGAGCTCGGCGATCTCGCGAACCTGATCCCTTGTTACCGAGCCGACCTTTTCGCGATTGGACTCCGGTGAACCTTTTTCGAGTCCGGCAGCCTTTTTCAACAACACGGCGGCGGGCGGGCTCTTTAGGATGAACGAGAAGCTGCGGTCTGCGTAGACGGTTATAACCGCTGGAATGATCAGCCCTTCCTTGTCCTGCGTCTGCGCATTGAAGGCCTTGCAGAACTCCATAATGTTTACACCGTGCTGACCGAGGGCGGGTCCGACCGGCGGTGTCGGTGTCGCCTTACCTGCAGGAATCTGCAGCTTTATAAGCGTCATCACTTTCTTGGCCATCTTGCGCGATCCTCAGCTTATGTCGTTTCGGCCGCTTCCTCGACCTGAAGCACATCCAGTTCGACCGGTGTATTCCGTCCGAAGATGCTGACCATCACCTTGATTTTCCTCTTATCGGGGTTGATGTCATCGACAAGCCCGATGAAGTCGCTAAACGGCCCGTCCGTAACCTTGACCCGATCCCCGATGCGATACGGGATGTCGCTGACCTCAGGCGCCTGGCCCCTGTCAATCTGGCCCAGTATGCGCTGCACCTCCTCATCCATAAGCGGCTGCGGCCGCCTTCCCGGCCCAACGAAGCTGGTCACACCCGGGACGTTCGTCACGAAGTGCAGTGTATCTTTGTCCATCTCCATCCTCACGAGCACGTAGCTCGGCAGGAATTTCTTCTGCGTCGTCGTTTTCCGGCCGTCCTTCATCTCGACGACCTCCTCCGTAGGGACGACCACCTGCTCGATCTTCTCCCCCAGCTCAGCGCCCTCTTTTGCGCTGTCGATGTAGGCACACACCTTGTTCTCGTGACCCGAGTAGGTGTGGACAACATACCATCGATGTGCCATAGTCAAGATACCTTGCGGGGACGGTGCTAGTTAAGGATTCGATCCATCACGAAGGAGAGAATCAGGTCTGCGACCCAAATGAAAAGCGCCAGCGCGATCGAAACCGTCAGAACAACTGTCGTCGAGTTGGTGAGTTCATCACGCGTCGGCCACGTCACTTTCAACATCTCGCTCCGAACTTCTCCGAGGAGCGTCGAAATTCTCCCAAACATGCTTACTTTCCATCCCCTAATCGATCGTCGAATCGGCTAAAAATTTATTGAAGGTGGCAGGCGTGGTAGGACTTGAACCCACAACCGCCGGTTTTGGAGACCGGTGCTCTACCAATTGAGCTACACGCCTATCCAGAACCTCACGCAACCGGACGACATCCACCGGACACCGCGATAAGAGTAGTGGAGCCCACGACCGGACTTGAACCGGCGACCTCTTCCTTACCAAGGAAGTGCTCTACCGACTGAGCTACATGGGCCCGAAATCCGGCTCGACAAAATTTTGGAGCGGGAAACGGGATTCGAACCCGCGACATTCAGCTTGGAAGGCTGACGCTCTAGCCAACTGAGCTATTCCCGCCCCTCAACTAACCTTTTTAAAATCAGCATGTTGACCAAGAACTCCCCGGACGGGGCAGTCCAAGAAGGTTAGAGAATCGGAAATGTATTAAACTTGTGAAAAAGTGTCAAGCCTATTCTTAAGGATGTCTTCATCCTAGACAAGAGGTAACCCACGCCCTAACAATCACTTTCCTTGCCCGAGGGATCAAGAGACCGGCGACCTAGAAGTCGACCAGCAGAGGTAGGATCTGATAGGAAAGGAAGGTTGGTGGGGAGTGGCGGATTCGAACCACCGAAGGCGTAAGCCAACAGATTTACAGTCTGCCCCGTTTGACCGCTCCGGAAACTCCCCACAGACCGTTCCTGAGCGGAGGAAACTATCAAGTTGACCCCGCGGAGTCAAGCGGTTTCACCGAGTTGTGGATTGACAAGCAGAACCCCAGCGACTATCATTGCCGCCATTCGAAACGCGTCGTTTAAGCACGAAAGGAGCAGGATCTAGATGACTGAGGACATCCACCAATACGCCAGAATCGGTATTGTCCATTTCATGGCCTACAAGGCCTGTCTCCAAGGTGATGGACCAATCCTGGAAACGCTCGAGAATATCGCCCTCGACCCCTACTTCAATGTCGTCGAGGTCACGCAGATGAAGGATCCGCAGGTCAGGAAGGATGCCGCCGCTCTGCTTGCGTCTGCCCACATGGACGTTGCCTTCGGCGCCCAACCGATCTGCTTGGTCAACCAACTCGACGTCAACTCACTCGACGAGGCGACCCGGACCACGGCCGTCGACATGGTCAAAGGTGGCGTGGATCAGGCTCAGGAGCTCGGAGCACCAGGCATCGCCCTGCTCTCGGGCCCCGACTCGGGCGCCGACAATCGAACCGCAGCTACGGACGCCCTTGTCAAGTCCCTAGGCGAGCTTTGCGAATACACCGCAGAGAAAGGCATGTCGGTCGTTCTAGAGACCTTCGACCGCCTCCCCTATGGCAAGAACTGTCTGGTCGGCCCAAATGCTCTAGCCGTCGATGTCTCGCAGCGCGTCCGATCGGAGCACGCCAACTTCGGGCTCATGCTCGACCTCAGTCATTTCCCGCTCCAAGGCGAGACGTCAGCCTACGCCCTTGGTCTTGCAAGGGACCACATGGTCCACGCCCACATCGGGAACTGCGTTATGGACAACCCGTCCTTCCCGGACAACGTGAACCACCCGGCATACGGGGACAATCACCCTCGATTTAGCTGTGAAGGTGGCGAGAACGGCGTTCCTGAGGCTACGGAGTTCCTGCGCGAACTCTTAAACATCGGGTATCTGGACCCGGACAAGCGACCGATCCTTAGCTTCGAGGTCTCCCCGATGGAGGGTGAGTCGACGGAGATCATCATCGCGAACGCCAAGCGTGTACTGGACGAGGCCTGGGCGCTCGCTTAACTCCGATAAGGTTTTTCTGCGGATTAGCCGGGATCCTGATGGGATTCCGGCTTTTTCATTGGGTTTTCCCTATGCTCGCAAAACCTGGACCGTAATGGGTTGCGCCCCCCGTGACCCCAAGGCTGATCATTCTGCTTAGCCTCGCATCGGGATATGCGACCCTGGGACACCCCAGCAGGCAATGGAGCAGCAGGTGGCCAGGACCAGCCGTGTGTTCAGCGAAAACCTAAGCATCATCAGCGATCAGGTCCCACGGGAACGGACCTCGCCGGCATCCTTCGAGCCCACGACCCTGACAGCCCACCCACGACTGCCTATTCGATCCTTCGGCACCCCGAATACCCTCTTTTTAATTTTACAAATAAACACCGCATATATTTGCTGCACAGTGTTTTATGCAACACCACTTCTACATTTTCAGCAGCCACAAGACCAGATCAATGGAGCGAGAAAACCGGCTGTTTTACAGCCAGCGATGGATAGAATCTATGGTCGCTTCTACCTTCCGGACCAGCAGGAGGTCCGCGACGTCTAAGGCACAGGGCTCGGCCTCCCCATTGTCGAGGGCATCCCGAATACGCACGCTTGAGATGTCGAGGTCAGGGACGAGAATAGCCTGGGAAGAACTTTTTGCGGGCAAATTACAAATACACAACCTGGTCCGTTCAAATCGTCTTCAGCTTTCCCGGGTCCGGTCGATAGGATATAGGGAATGGTAAACCTAATGAAATCTTAACCTTAGTAGACTGGATGCACAAAGCCTCTAAGATAGCCCTATCGCTGGCCCTGGCCGCGTGTGCCATCTCCCCGCAGCCAACCGTTATCTCCGATCTCGGACAGGTGCCGACCTTCGATCGGGACACGCTGCCCGCTCAGGACGGCGGCAAACTCCGATCGGCCGCACTCGACTACTACGCGAAGGGTGACTACGTTAGAGCGCTCCGGTTCGGCTATTGGGCCGCGCAGACAATCCCCACAGACGTACGTCTCCGCCTGCTTCTTGGCATTATCTACGACGGCGGATTTGATCTTCCTGACCTCGCTCTGCCTGAGTATCAGACAGCGCTGAGCCTGAAACCGGATCGCCGCTTTCAGGATCGTTTGAGACATCGCGTCCACTTTCTGAGTCGTCGCCTGCTCCAAGACGATGTCCGAACTAATATCATAGAACAATCTGGCAATCCATTGTCAGAGAATTGGTTGGCCGTATACCCCATGGCTATTGAAGGACCCCGAAATCCCGACCTTGGCCTCGAAATAGCCTTGTTGGACTGGGTGCTTCCTGCGATCAAGCGGCGCTCTGCTGGCCTCCACGTCGATCCGTTTACATCCTTGATTGTCGCTCAAGTCTACCGAGAGGTCGCAACATCACCCTCGGCCGAGGATTTTGCTCGCTGGTGTGGAGCGGGAACGGTGCTTACCGGTCGCCTGTCTGATCTCGGGAACAATCGGCTGCGACTGACCCTTGAACTGCTCGATGCTGGCGCGCGTACGGTCCACAAATCGGATCCCTTCGTAATCGATTCAATGGATCCAGCCTCCGCCAGCAAACAGGTCCTGGACCACGCGGCAAAGGCCCTGGGGCTGCTCGAAGACCCTTTGTCAACGGAGCGCGCCGACCTGATCACCAACCCGGCCTCCATGGCCCTTTATTCGGCAGGCCTCGCCCAGTATCTGAACGGTCAGGTTGCAGACGCTGAATCGAACCTTTCGGACGCGCGGGTCTTAAACCCCGGATCCGCTTTCCTAGACTCGCGTTACTCTTGGGCCGATAGCGACCTCCTAGGTGGCAAAGAGGGTGAGCAGCTCCTCCAAGACTACCATCGTCTGCTGAACCTGCCCTATCCGCAGCGTGCCGTGCGAGAGCGGCTTCGTCGGGGACATAAGCTCGGCTCGCCTGCTGTCAGCGGCGCTGCCGGAAACGAAACCAACGACCCCTATAAACCTCCGAGACCTGACATGAAGGCCCAATGAGACGGATACTCCCCCTCTTCATCGCTCTGGTGACCTCCGTAAGCCACGCGCAGACACCGGCGCCCGTACTCACGGACGCTTCTGCCTTCCTCCACCAGGTAACGATCGGAAACGGCACGGACGAGATTCGATACAGGCAAATCGTCAGTCCCATCGCCCTGTCAATCCCGATCACCTTCGGCAATATCGACATCCAGAGCGCCTATATGAGGCTCGAACGAAGGGACTATGCGGGCACAGAGGATATACACGGCCCGATGGATACTCAGATCTCGGCCGAATGGGATCTGGGTAGGGCCCTGATTACCGGCTACGTCAACCTACCGACCGGATCCGACTCGCTAAACGCTGATGAGACCGGTCTCGTCAGCGGAATCATCAGAAACGATCTGAACTTCCCAATCAAGACGTTCGGTCAGGGCTTCGACTACGGCGGCGCGATCACGGTTGCTCACCGGGTGGAGCAGTGGACGTTCAGCTTTGGTGGCGGATACGTCGTCAGGGGCAACTACAGCCCTTTCGAAACCGCTGCCGACTACGACCCGGGAGACGAGCTGACCGTCACTGCAGGAGCCGGCTACTCGACCGGCGGCTGGACCTTCGGGCTCGACCCGAATGGGAAGCTGATCTACGTAGACCGAATCAGCGGCCAGCCCACTTTCCGAAACGGGAAGCAGTTGATGGTATCCGGCTCGCTTAATTATGCTAGTCGATTCTTCAAGATCAATGCTTCGATCACCGAGATCGCACGGTTCAAGAACCGACAGCTCGTCCAGGGCACACTCCTCTATGAGATGGACGACAGCAACGGAAACGACCTCAGAGCCCGAGGCTACGTGAGCCTTACACCCTTCACCGGGATATCTTTGTTCGGTGAAGGAGAATACAAGGACGTCTCGAAGAACGCATACGATCCAACCGATGCCCTCTTCCTTGATGCGGCCAGGATTTGGTCCTACGGCGGCGGGTTATCGATACAGCTGGGGAAAACGGAGGCGCTAACTGTCCGGGCGATGCGCGGCGACGGCTGGATCAACGATCGCGCCGATGATGTAGCAACTTGGAATGCCCGTGTTGCAATCCGGCTGTTCTTCTAGCCCCGAAGAGAAGCCAAAACAATAAAAGCCCCTTCGGTTTTCCGGAGGGGCTTTACTCGTTTGGCTCAGTTACCACGACAGGCGGGCCCTTCTTCCGTTGGCCGATCATCCGACCGAACACGTGAGAGAACACGAGCGTTAGGTAGAAGTGGGTCACGAGCACGAGCAGGATGCCGGCAACCGGCAAACCACCAAACACGATCAGTGTCATTGTGTAAAGACCGAAGAAGAGAAAAATGAGCTGGATGTAGTCCAACCGAACGACCCGTCGCAGATCCCGAAAGATGGCGTCGGGTTCGAAGCTTGCCCAGACGCGGCCCTCCTCCGCAAACCGCATGAAGACAACCGGTGAGATCGTGTTGAAGAGAGCGATACTCCCGAGGCCGACTGTGGCCATCGTCGCCACATCGCTGGACACACCGCCCTGAGTCAGGCTGATGACTGCCACGAGCCCGAATACCGTCAGGATCACGTAGCCGAAGGTAATCAGGAAGATCCAGAAACCGACACGAAAGTAGGCACGCCATTCTGCCCAGTCGGGAAGTGTCAGAACAGGGGCACCGTTCAGCCCGTTGATGAACACTCGGTAGGCATAGCCCCAAGTTAGGAAGTTCGCAACCGGGAACGGCGACACCAGGCTTCCTATCAGAAGTTTCTTCAGGATTTGGGGATCCTGAAACGGGGCTCTTGCCGCCTCGATTAGAACAGCGGCGTAATTTTCTTTCTCTTCCATCCGTTTAGATCGTAGCCAGCGCCTGCTCGAGGTCGCTGATCAGGTCTTCTGCATCCTCAATCCCGACTGAGTAGCGGACCAGTTCGTCGGCGATACCGATTGCGATCCGGTCCTCACGGTCAAGTTCGTAGTAGGAGATAGTCGAGGGGTGCGAGACGATGCTCTCCACGCCCCCAAGACTCGCACCGATACAGGGGAGCCGGAGGGCATCGAGAAAACGCATCGTGCCGTCCAGGTCGGCATAAAGGTCGAAACTTCCCCCCCCGCCGTATCCCGTCATCTGCTCTCGTGCAATATCGTGGTGCGGATGGGAAGCTAGCCCGGGATAGTAGACTTGCTTGACGCGCTCGTGCCCTTCGAGAAAACGCGCCACCGTCAGGGCACTTTCGTTCTGTCTCGCCATCCTCAGGGGAAATGTCTTGAGTCCCCGGATCAGGAGATAGGCACAATGGGGATCGAGCACCCCGCCCAGTATCCCCCGGTAATCCTTGATCGCTGACACGAGCGGCGCATCACCGAGAACGACTCCCGCCATCAGATCGTTGTGTCCGCCCAAGTATTTGGTTGCGCTGTGGATGACCAAGTCGACGCCGAATTCCAGAGGACGCTGGTTCAGGGGCGTTGCGAACGTACTGTCGATAATCACCTTAAGGCGGTGCGCCTTTGCCAGGTTCACTATCGCGTTCAGGTCCACGACGTTCAGATGCGGGTTTGTAGGCGACTCCGACACGATCATCCGCGTATTCTCCCGAATCG
This sequence comes from Gemmatimonadota bacterium, assembly GCA_002714465.1. The sequence goes on from PAXL01000025.1 coordinate 115,515, forward strand.
CACCCTCGAGCTGATTGTAATCGCCCGCGTGCACAAAGGTCGTGTCAATCCCAAACTTCTTGAGGACCATCTTGCAGAACTGAGCGGTCTTTCGATAGCAATCGTCCATAATGACCGCGTGCTGTCCTGTCTTCAGCATGCCGAGCATGGTCGTCGTCACGGCGGCCATCCCGGAGGAGAATAGCAACCCGGCCTCCGCACCCTCAAGACCAGCAAGCTTCTGTTCTGCAACCTGCTGGGTTGGGTTACCATACCGGCCGTAGTCAAGTCTCGCGCTCCGTCCCTGGACGAAATCGTCCACGGCTTGGGTATCCTCGAACACATAGGTCGACGTCTGGGCGATGGGCACCGTCAGAGAATGCCCCCAGTGCCCCTTGACCCCGTCCCCGTCCTGTTCGCCGCCGTGTACGGCTCGTGTCCCTAATCGAGTATTGTCAGGCATGTTTACCTTCTAACGAAAAAATCCCGGGCGGCAAAAAGCACCCGGGACTCGGATTCGTCGAGCAATGAGAGCGACAGGAGGAGCAGGGCTTTTTAGCGCGTTTTTTAGAGTGGCTGCAATATGCCGCAAATCACCACTTCGGGGGCCATATCCCCTTGTTTTCAGAATATATATGCACGATCTGATCGTGTCAACTAGGCAGCAGAATCAAGACGTCTGAAGAGAGCATCCCGAACCTTGTCGTAGTCTGCTGCTAGCTCGACAGGCAGGTTGGGCACGCTTGGCTTGACGCCAAAATTTTCCAGTTCATCCTGGTGATACCGGATCTTGAAGTCCGTGAACTTCAACCCGTGTGCAGTCGAGATCACGACGACCTTGTCCGAGGAGGTCACGTCACCTCTTTTGATCAGCTTGAACAGCCCTCCGAAAGCCACCCCCGTGTGCGGACAGCAGAACAGTCCGGTTCTATCCGCGCGTCCACACGCCTCCGACAGCTCCTGCTCGGTCACCTGCTCAACAACGCCATTAAACTGCTTGAGCACTGCGATTGATTTTTCCCAGCTGACAGGGTCTCCGATCTGAATTGCGCTTGCCAGCGTCGGCTTGGCCTGAACGGACTCGAAATTGTCGAAGTTCTGCTGGTAGCTAAGATACAGCGGGTTGGCGTTCGCTGCCTGCGCCACAGCGATCCGGGGCAGCTTGTCGATGATCCCCAGTTCGTACATCTCCAGGAATCCCTTACCGAGCGCGCTAGAATTTCCGAGGTTCCCACCCGGGATAATCACCCAGTCAGGGACCTGCCAGTCATCCTGCTGAACGAGTTCGATTGCAACCGTCTTCTGCCCTTCGACGCGAAGTGAGTTCATCGAGTTGGCTAGGTAGATGTTCTCCTTCTGGCAGATATCCTTCACGATGCGCATACAGCCGTCGAAATCCGTCTCGAGACTCAGCACCAGCGCTCCATTCGACACCGGCTGGACAAGCTGCGCAGTCGACACCTTGTCCTTCGGCAGGAATACGACAGACTGCATACCTGCGGCAGCTGCGTAGGCAGCAAGAGCAGCCGAAGTGTCTCCAGTCGATGCGCAGGCCACGGCCGGGATCGTCTGTCCCTCGGACAGCATCTGCTTGACCATCGACACGAGCACCGTCATCCCGAGATCCTTGAACGAGCCGGTATGGCTGTTCCCACACTGCTTGATCCAGAGGTCCTCGACACCAATTTCGCGACCGAGTCGATCGGCCCAGAACAGGTTTGACCCCCCCTCGAACACGGAAACCACATTGTCCTCGTGGACGGATGGGCAGACCACTTCCTTCTTCCCCCACACGGAGCTTCCGTATGGCCAGGTCGTCCTCATGTAGCGACTGTCGAAGAGCGCACGCCACGCTTCGCCGCTCTTCTGCCTCAGCGTGTCCATGTCGTGACGGACTTCGAGCAGACCACCACAGGTGGGGCACTCGTATATGATCTGGGTCAGCGGATAACGGCCATCACAGCCGCGAAAGCACTGGAACCACGCGTTTGGTTTCATGAAACAGGTATTATGGTGTCGGTCGGAACAACAAGGAATTTGGTAATATAGACGAACGGTGGATTCGGGGGAAGCCTAAAGCCCTAAATCATCCCGAACGTTTCGAGCTGGATCCATCCACCGATCCCGTTGGGCAGCCTGATAAGACCCCATTGCCCCTCCTGTCTTTCTAGGACGACCAGTGTCCCCTCATGCAGCGTGAACACCTGGAGGTAGTCGGAACTCGGCCCACTTCGCCCGACGGTCTCGGGAACGAGCACGATGCCTTTGGGCGTGTTCAGCTCGTCGACCTTCACTGTCAGGAGTGCGATGCTCAAAACACAGCCGAGGCTGGCGACGCCGAGGACGACAAACCATCGGACGCGTCGACCGGGCAGGAAGAGAAGACCGGCCAGCCCGAAACAGATCCCGAGGAAAGAGAAAGAAACCCAAGCCGCCAGTCCATTGGGTGACAGACGCGTGTAGATCGCGCTGAGAAAGCGCGTCACCGCATTTGGCGCATCGATATCGAACCGGTCCACCTTAAGAGTGTTCGCAAAGGCGACGTTTCCCGAAATATCCGGATCAGAGGGCGCTAGACGCCTTGCTCTCTCGTAGTTCAGGAGAGCCTGACCGAGCGCTCCAGCCTTGAAGTAGGCGTTTCCCAAGTTGTAGTACACATCCGGGTTACGAATCCCGCTTCCCACTACATCCTGATACCGATCGATCGCAGCTTCGTAGGCGCCTTGCCTATACAGTGCATTGCCCTCGTTGTAGAGTGCACTTGCCGCATCCGAGGCTTCTGAGCGCCCAGGGTTCGAAGTCAGAAAAAACGCCAGAAGGGTAAACGTAACGTGCCTCACAGTGCACGCTCCAATTCCCCAATCAAGTCTTCTGTTTGACTAAGAATATCCTCACGATCTGTGGCAGTCTGTGCACCTGATGCGAACCGCGCGAAGTCACAAGCCTCGAACACGCCCACAACCTTGTTTGTCAGATCCGAAGGCACGGATGCCGAAGCGAGCGCCTGTCTTGCCTGATTCGTCGTAAGCTCGGAGGCGTCGAGGTTCAGCCTGTCCGCGAGAAAGCTCGACATCGCGCGATATACCTCTGAGTAAAAAGAGGCGCCATCCGTGGCCATCAGTTGCTTCGCTTCGGCAAGACGCTTTCTGGCCTCGCCTCTAGATCGGTGTCGCCGGGCATACGCCAAATCCCCATCGAGCATGGCCTGGCGCCGTCGCCATTGCCAGGCTGCGATCAAACAGAGCACAGGGAGCGCATTGAATGACCAAAACAGTCCGGACGCGTGTAGGTAATTGGCATGATCACTCAAGGAACTTGCATCCGCCTTGATGAACCGGATATCCTCCCCAAGAACCTTGACCGCCGAGCCACCGGGTGTGGCCGTCATGGCAACCTCCTCGACGCGAGCAGCAGGAGCAACCTCGAGCGGGATGGGATCGGTCTGCAGGGTCACGTACTTGGCCTGACGGGGATCGAAGTAGGTCAGTTCGAAAGAGGGAAGATCCACCCGTCCACTCGTCTCCGGAATCGCCACATACTCGAACGTCTTAGAACCGGTTAAGACCGTGTTCTGAATCGTTGCTTCAACGGTTACATTCGGGTCGTAGAACTTGAACCTTTCGGGATCCGGGCGGGGGGGTTCACCCACGCCGTGTAGATTCCCTCGACCCTCTACGGTCACCGTAACCGTGACCGGGTCACCCTGCGCCGCTTTCTCAGATGAGACATCGGCGCGAACGGTGAACGTCCCAACGCCGCCGGAGAACGATGTCGGTGAACCCGATGGCAGAGGTCTGACGTCGATCTCAATATCGGCAGCTCTGACAGTGACCTGATGCGATCGGAACGGATCCCAGCTGAAGAACTCATCCATGTCGAACAGGCTTCGCCTACGCGACCGGATCGGCAGGTCGCAGATGAACTCCAGCTGTTCCAGCTTTCTCGTTCCAGGAAGCGTTGGAAAAAGAGCCACCTGCTTGAGCCTCGACTTGTTGTAGGGTCGCCCGTTCACCACCTCGGATCGCTGCTCCAGCCTGTTTGCGTCGAACACCTTCTCTGCCCAGAACCCGGTATACGAGGGAATTGCACCAAAACGCGGATTCTGAATCCTCCGATACTGCGAGTATAGATCGTAGGTCAGGAGAATCTGCTCACCCACGTAGACAGACTTTCGGTCAGATGTCGTGGCGATGAAGAGGTTCTCTTGGATCTCCTCCAGCTGATCTGCCGTCACGGACTCTTGTGACTGAGGAGCCGAAGAAGTCCGTGGTTGGGCGAGACCCTTAACCACTTGGATCCCGATTGCGTTCGACCGCAACGTCTTCCCTGCCGCCTTCACGGCGGCAGGACCGATCGTGAACGTCCCTTCGGTGTTGCCTCGGATCGTGCTAACCACATTAACAGTCTTTTCCTGTGTCACGGCGCCGTTGACGATGCTAATCGACGTGGAGGACGACGATCGTGACCCGACGAGCTCGAATCCGTCCGGAAGGTAAAGCTCCGGTTCCGGTTGGCTCGATCCATCGTCGATCGATATCGCAACCGTCACGGTAAACGAATCGCCTGTCCTGACTTGGGTCCTGTCTGCTGACAGCTGCACCGACACGGCATCAGCCTCGTTTGCAACCAGTATCAGGGCTAAGCATACCATCGCCCAGGCTGTCAATACACGGGCTACCAAGGGTTTCCTCTGTAGCGTTTGCCCTGAAGACGTAGTCGACGTCGCTTCTGCGATTCAGATTCGCGATCCTTCAACGCATCGAGAAGCCGTTTCGCCTCCTCTGGAGAGAGTTCGCCGGGCTGTTGCTGACTCTGCTGTTCATTTTTCTCTTGATCCTGCTGATCTTGATCCTGCTTGTTCTGTTCGTCCTGCTGATCTTGATCCTGCTTGTTCTGTTCGTCCTGCTGATCTTGATTCTG
>PAXL01000026.1 GCA_002714465.1 Gemmatimonadota bacterium
CCCGGAGTATCCAGTGAACGATCCCACAACCCCCCGCCAGACCGTCAGTTAGACACCCGCTTCCCTTGACAAAACCGGTCCCGCCTGTTTAATTAGACCGGCTTGAAAGTCATCTTGATCAAGTTTGCAGGTGATGATGAATCTGTGTCCCAGGGGACGTTCTCGGCCCCAAATCTGTTCGAGCCATAGAGGGCGATTAGCTCAGTTGGTTAGAGCGCTGGTTTCACATACCAGAGGTCACTGGTTCAAATCCAGTATCGCCCACCAGTCAAGGGTCTGTTTTCCCATCAAGACAGAGCTTCCGGAAAACACAGAGGTTCAGGGTGCATCTCCCACGCGAGAGATGCACCTTTCTTTTTTGCCTGTCCTGCCATCAAACGCGAGGGGAGTAGTCGCATGAAGGAGAGTTTGTATAACCTGCTTGAACTCCAGGAGATCGACAAAGAAATCGACACACTCGTACGCTCGAAAGAGGAGTTCCCGGCAGATATCGGCAGGGTGAACGAAGAGCTGGAAGCGGCACGAGCCAAGATCGGCGAGACGGAAAACCACGTTGCCGAGCTCGAGAGCTCGCGTCGCCTGATGGAAGGCGAACTCGAATCGATCAACGCGGACCTTAAGAAGCATCAAGACCGCCTATACGAGGTGAAGTCGAACCGAGAGTACGACGCGCTCCAGGCGGAGATCGAGGCATTGGGCACGAAGAAGGATGAACACGAAAACGGTATTCTGCAATCGATCGAAGATCATGAAGACCTCACGACAAAGCTGACGGAAGACAAGGATGCCTTCTCTGACCGGGAGAAGGAAATTCTCTCGACAATCAAGGATCTCACGACACGACTCGACTCCGTCGAGGGAGACGTTAAAAAGTGGGAGAGAAAGAGAAAACGCATCGAATCTACGGTCGACAAACCCGCCCTCTCGGCCTACAACCGCATTCGGCGTATGGTCAAGGGGGGTATCGCTGTAGTCGAGATCAAGAAGGGTTCGTGCGGGGGGTGCTTCCGGCAGCTCTCACCACAGCTCCTCGTCGAAGCTCGCAGGATCAATCGCGTGATGCGCTGCGAAAACTGCGGTCGCATTACCGTCTGGAAAGATGAGGTCCCGGTCTAGCTGAAGCATCGTGGACCGCGATCTGATCAAAGGAACAAGCGGGTCGGATGGTCGCGCTCCGAGGTTCGCCGAGGGGTGAGGAAAGTCCGAGCACCACAGGGCAGGATGCTGGGTAACACCCAGGCGGGGTAACCCGACGGAAAGTGCAACAGAGAACAGACCGCCAGCGGACGAGCATCGCTCGTAGCGGGCAAGGGTGAAACGGTGGGGTAAGAGCCCACCGCGGCTCCGGTGACGGAGCTGGCACGGCAAACCCCATCCGGTGCAAGGCCGAATAGGAACGGAGAGGGGGCCCGCCTCGCCAATCGGTCTGAGCGCTCGCGCTTGGACTGCACGTTCGGGTTGGCTGCACGAGGTATCGGGTAACCGATGTCCCAGATAAATGACCATCCGTCGGCCCTTCGGGTCCGGCGACAGAACTCGGCTTACAGGCCCGCTTGTATAACACACGGCGGATTCGCTCAAGCGATCCGCCGTTTCTTTATGCGGGCAGCGGGATGATCACGATCGCCGGAACAGCCTTCCCCTCGCATAGCAACACAACCTCGAATCGATCGCCTTCCCTGTGATCGAAACTGGTGTCGTCGGTCTTTCCCTCGAAGCCTTTGCTCAGGCCATGATCGATATTCTCGCCACCTTCACGGGCATCAAACGCGTCATAACTCTCCCTGTCTCACAGGGGAGCTATGATGCCTTTCAAGCGCGGCTAAGAGAGCACTTCAGCCGATGAGAGGGAGAGCAAATTGACGTTCGACGACAAGTACCTGTCCGCTTCCCGCAAGGCAGCAAGCAAAGTCTGTGTCGGTTTGGACCCTGACCTTGCAAGGCTTCCCGCCGGCGTGTCTCGAGACGCTGCAGGCATCGCCACCTTCCTGACGAACATCATCGACGCGACACACGACCTGGCCTGCGCATACAAACCGAACTTCGCGTTCTTCGGAGCTCTTGGTGCCGACGGGTTCTCCGTCCTGCGAGACGTAATCACCCACGTACCAGACTCAGTGCCCGTCATCCTGGACTTCAAGGCGGGTGACATCGGCAACACAGCCGCGAAATACGCAGAGATGGCCTACGACGTTCTAAGGGCAGATGCTGTGACAGTGAACCCATATATGGGCGAAGACGCCGTCGAGCCGTTTCTCCGCGGACAGGACAAGTGCGTCTTCCTTCTCTGCCTGACCTCCAACCCCGGCTCAGCCGACTTCCAGCGCAGGGAGACCGAAAAGGGTCCGGTATTCGAACTCGTTGCTCGCACGGCTGCCGACTGGTCGGATCGCGGCTCGATCGGCCTCGTCGTCGGTGCAACGCATCCAGAAGATCTGCCACGTGTCCGCCAGGTCGCCCCGACTTTGCCCTTCCTGATCCCGGGCGTGGGTTCCCAAGGCGGGGATGCGAGCGAAATCGTCGATCAGGCGGCCACAGCAGACGGCCTCGGCGTCCTAATCAACGCATCGCGGAGCATTCTGTATGCGTCAGATGGGTCGGACTATGCGGGCAGCGCGCGTCAAGCGACAGAGGAGTTGCGAGCGACGATCGAGGGTAGGATAACGGAGGATTGACGTCGAGGCTCGAACAGCGTGACCCATCCCGCCGAGGTTAGACTACAACGACCCCGAATTCCCACGGCTGTCCACTGCGACATACACCGCTCGCGCCAAGGTTACCCGGGCCGTTCCCGTTCCGTCGGCGCGTTCAGCTTCGACATCGATCGCCACGGTCACAGACGAGTTCCCGACTCGCTCGGTCTTCGTGTAGTATGACACGAGATCACCTACCTCGACCGGCGCAATGAACTCAACCTTGTCGATAGCCACCGTCACCACACGATGAGTCGTGTGTTTTCTGGCTTCCACCGCACCCGCAATATCGAGGTGACTCAGAATCACCCCACCGAAGATCGTGCCGTGTCCGTTCGTGTCCTTCGGCATCAGCATCACGCGAATCGATGGTTGGCAGCGTTCACTGTCTGAATCAGCCACAGTCTCCCCCTCAGAAATGTCGCTGGATCGCCCGCCTGGCTTCGTCCGGAACGATGTCGTTCCGCGCGATCTGCTCAAGCAGGTCACGCGCCTCCGGGCTCTTACCAAACCGCCCCGCGGCTCGGCTCAGTACCGCGTGTCCATCCTGCGCCTTCCCCGCTGCGAGCAGAAAGATCCCCAGCTCGAAGTGTGCTTCCTGAAGCGAGTCGTACGTTTCGACCGCAAGACGGGCGGCCCTCACCGCATCCACATAGTAACTGGTCTCGAAGAAAGCTCTCGATATATGCTGCAGGATCTGCGCTCGATTCATCGCCGGTTGTGAAACGACCATCGACATCATATCGTCGAAAACCTTGCGTGCTTCCTGCAACTTGCCCTCCATCAGAAACGCCTTTGCCAGGTTGAACTTGTCAACTGCGTTACTTCTGGATTTTTCTGCCAGCATCCGCTGCAAGCGCGCCTCATCGTGTCGCCCAGCCAAGAGGTGCAACTCCGACATCTTCAGCCGTGCCGCCGCACCCCCCAGTGCTTTCCCTGCACCGAACATCTTAATGAGCCTGTCCCAAGAGGCATCCCTCGGCTTGAGCTTCTTCGTGCGCTCGTACACTCTTAGCGAGGGGTATGCCTTGACCTCGCGGTAGGCCAAAATGCGACCCTCCGACAGATACTCGTAGAAGTAATGACTGTCCAGGTAGGCCGCCCGTCCAATGCGCGAGTCGGAAGCACGCGATGTATCCGCATAGTCCGACACGATCGCATTTCTGACCACAAGCAGATCCGGTCTGAAATGCTCGATCGCTAGATACGTCATCCCAAAGCTTCGAGCGCACTGCATGAATTTCCCTGGCACATAGGCATACGAATGATACATAATCGATGTGTTCTCGTTGTAATGTTCACCCAGCCACCGACCAGCCTTTATCTCGTCGCTGCCCTTCATCCGGTCCAGTCGGACCTGGGCCAGACCGGCCACGCCCTTAACCGGCGAATACAAACCGATCACGAAAACGACAACCAGCGTGGCCTGTGCGGCTTGGTACATCCGCCTCTCCTTCATTGCAAGCCACATCCATCGATATGCCCACCCACAACCCATCGCGAGCACAGGAAAAAGGGGCAGTGCGTGGCGAGCACGAATAAGCTGGGAGAAGACAATCAGGTAGAGCAGATAGCTGANGAACCAGATCCAGAAGNCCACGACAGCGGNACGCGGCTTCTCTCGACAAGTTCCAGCTGCTATTAAGGCGATCGTGAACACACCAAGATGGACCCAACCGGCCAGTGCACTGAACTGCGCCAGCCAAGCGACCACGCCCCCGCTCGCACGAACTGTGTGGCCGAAGGACATGATCTTCCGTTCAGCCTGAAGACTTTTGACGAAAGAGTCGTAATTGAGGACTGCATACGGGTTAGTGATCGCTGAGACGGCCAGAAAAGTCAGAAGNGCGGCGACCACAATCTTCCAGCGATCGACTTCGGTCAGCGTCCGAAGCTGGATGCTGAACTCGTTCCCCCTCCCCAGCAACAGGATGGCGAGAAAAAGAGTGGGCATCAGGAAGATGCCAACATACTTCACATTGAAAGCGACGGCTGCGAAGCAGGCGGCCAAACAGCTCTGCTTCAGGTCGAGTCTCTCGGCGAGCCCCGCAAGAGCCCAGAGAAACGCGCAGACACAGAGCATCTGAGGTAAATCCGGATGGGATTCAACGCTCCACCTCGCAAAGGCAGGCGCCGTGGCCAGGATAGCCGCCGATACGAGACCAGCAGTCCTGTCATAAAGTCGACATCCCAACGCATACAAAAGCAGGATACAGCCGACACCGGACAACGTACCGAACCAACGTAAAACAGTCAGGATGACCTGATCCCGAACGGCATCGAAGGCCCCGTAGACGCTGAGTGCGACGTATGGGATATAGTAGAACAGGGAACCGTATTTGAACGACGCCCGGTCAAGTCGTCCCGTGGCCAGATAATACCGGATCTCGATGGCCGCCCCGCTCTCGTCCACGGAATAGACATCGGCCATCCGGATGTCATCGATGGCTACCGGGATCAGGGTTGCCGAGAACCCCACATATAGGAGAAGCAGGACGACGAGTCCCAGGTGTTTCATCAGGAATCGCTGCACGCAAAATCCTTCGATAACTTCAGGGATGTCAACAGGTTATCGAACTATAGGCCTCCCACCACCAAAGGGTCAACAATCGGTGTAACACTTGGTCTGCNCNGCCGGTCTATTGACTTGACCTGACACAACGGNCATACTTNTGGNTCTCTACCCTTAAAGGCGCCTGAATACAAATGTCCGTCGTACAACTTGAGAAAGTCAGCAAAGCCTACGGTGCTAACGACATCCTCATCGATGTCTCGTGGAACATCGACAAAGGCAACCGGATCGGTCTGGTCGGACGAAACGGATGTGGGAAGACGACACTCCTACACATCCTCACAGGTGAAATCCGGCACGACTCTGGCTCGGTCCACCGCGCAAAGTCGACAAGAATGGGGTATCTCGCCCAGAACCCCGTCTTCGAGCCATATGCAACGGTTATTTCCACNGTCCTCGAGGGTTTCGGCCAGCTTATCGACATCCAGAAGCAGCTCCGTGAGATCGAGCANCGAATGTCCGATGGTGACCACGCCGACAAGACCCTGTCCGAATACAGCGAGTTGTCCGCCAAATACGAACGCCTCGACGGGTATTCACTCGAAGCCAAAGCCGAGGCCATACTCGATGGCCTAGGTTTTCCTGAACAGGATCATAAGCTCCCAGTATCCGTGCTGAGCGGCGGCCAAAAAAACAGGCTCGCCCTCGCCCGACTGCTTTCCTCTCAACCCGACCTGCTCCTGCTCGACGAGCCCACCAACCACCTCGATCTTCGCGCGATTGAGTGGCTTGAGAAATTTCTGTCCGACTACGACGGCACCCTCGTAGTCATCTCGCACGACCGCTACTTCCTCGACAACACCGTCAAGATCGTGATGGACCTTCAGAACTGTCGGATCAAGCGTTACTCTGGGAACTACACNGTCTACGCCACGGAGAAGGCCAAACAGATCGAGCAGCAGCAACGTGCATACGAGTCCCAGCAGTCTGAGATCGCGAGAACCGAGGAGTTTATCCGCCGAAACATCGCGGGGCAGAAGACCAAGCAGGCCAAGAGTCGACGCAAAGCGCTCGAGAAGATGGACCGCGTGGACAGACCAACCGCAGAGAAGGAGGTCCAGCTGAAGTTCGGGACTGGAACGCGTGGTGGTGATCGGGTCATACAGGTGGAGGACATCACCAAGGTTTACGACGGGGCGAATCCTCTGTTCGCCCCACTCTCCATGGTCGCTTGGAGAGGTGACAGGATCGGTATCGTCGGGCCGAACGGATCAGGAAAAACCACTCTGCTCAAGATGCTGATAGGGAATCTGAAGCCGGACACAGGTTGGGTTCGTGCGGCACGGAGCACTGAGATCCAGTACTACGAGCAAGGCCGGAACGACCTGAACCCGATGAATACAGTCTTGCAAGAGGTCTGGTCTGTCTCCCCTGAGTCCACCGTCGGGGAAATCCGCACCTTCTTGGGCGCCTTCCTGTTCTTAGGTGACGAGGTAGAACAGCGCATTGACAGCCTTAGCGGTGGCGAACAGAGTCGAGTGGCCCTAGCGAAGATGATTAGGCGCCCGTGTAACTTGCTCGTCATGGACGAGCCGACCAACCATCTCGATATTCCGTCTCGGGAGGCGCTCGAGGCGGCCCTCAAACAGTTCGACGGGACGATCATCGCCGTCTCCCACGATCGCTACTTCCTGAACGACCTGATCAACCGGCTGATCGTGATCGACGAGGACGGATGGCAGCTCATGGAAGGCAACTACGCATCGCTTGAGCAGCTCTGGACAGCTAAAAACAGACCCAGTTCGCGACGGAAGAACAAGGGCGAGGATCCCGACCGCACGGNGGCGAGACGTCAACNGCGGAACACGGAGAAACTCAAACGCCGGATCAAGGAGATTGAGACCGAGATCGCGACTCTTGAGACGAACGTCGAACAACTGGACGAGCAGATCGAAGACGCGGACAGCTCGAACTGGGAGCAACTCGATTCGCTCACGGCAGAGAAGNNAGAGAAGAAAGAGGCAATCGAGCAGCGCTATGCGGAGTGGGAATCGATCGACGAATCCATCAAGCAGGTGGAAGAATCCGCGTGAGCTACATCCTAGTGGTGGATGACATACCCACGTATCTGGAAGAATGAGCTAAAGAACGGAGGCTACAGGGTTACGGCTACACCCAACGAAGAGGCCTGCCTCAAACGGATCTCGGAAAAGGCGTATAGCGGACTGCCCGTCATCTCTGCTCACGGGCATGGAAAGACATCGAAGATGGGGTGGTGGGACTTGAAGCCGGCACGAACGACTGCATCACAAGNCCCTTACACATAGGTGAAGTCACGCCAAGGAATCGTGCCCTGNTCCGGATCCAGGACCTTCAGAAGAACGTGATGGATCGCGAGAAGAAGCGGGCCTATCTCGAGAACAAAAAGAGGGGCGATGACCCGACGTCATCGCCCCTCTTGATTCCTTCCAAACTCGCTACATCGCATCCGAGTCGACGATCGTCGCAAGGATGTCNGCTTCACAGGCTTTCTCTCTCCCGACAGTAACCTCTCCGTGGGCCTTGCACACGTTCCGACGGAACTGCGTCANTGTCACTTCGATCCGCAACTGATCACCCGGCACGACCTGCCTGCGAAACCGNGCTTTATCGATACCCATAAAGAGCGGAATCTTCTGACCGCTTTCGTCTCCGATCAGAGTCAGCGCCGTCTGCGCGATCGCCTCAACAATCAGAACTCCCGGCATAACGGGCTGGCCCGGAAAGTGCCCTTGAAAGAACGGTTCGTTCACCGTTACGTTCTTGATCGCCACGACACGTTCCCCGGGCACGCGCTCCACAACGCGATCGATAAGGAGAAACGGATACCGATGCGGGACGAGACGCTGGATATCCAGAATGTCCATCCCCGTTTCAGTATCGTCGGCCATCTTTCTACCGACCCGTCGTTCTGCCTGAAGACTTAACGGCCTCNTGATCTTCTTTCTCGAGCTGATCCAGAACGGCCTGAGTAAGGTCGAAGTCCTCGTTCGCATACGCGATAGCTGCTGTGTTCAAAACAAAATCTACGCCCTTGTCCTTCGCGACGAACGCGATCNCCTCGTTGACTCGCAGGATGATCGGCTGCAGAAGCTCCTGCGTTTTGCGCTGGAGCTTGCCCCCCTGCCCGCTCACATCCTCCAAGAACTTCTGGAGTTCTTGCTGCTTCCGCTCGATGTTCTGCTGTTCTTCTTTCTTCCGCTGCTCGCTCATGAGCAGAGACTGCCGATCGAAGGTCTCCTTCAGACGCGCCAGCTCATTCTGCGACTTGTTGAATTCCTTCGTCAACTCCTCTTCGTAGCGCTGCGCTTCTTTCTGTGCATCCTGGAAGCGCTTGTAGGACGTCGTGATCGCATCAGCATCGATATAGCCGATCTTTGACTGCGCCTCGACCCGCGCTACACTGAGCGTCATCAGCACGACGGCCAGAAAGGTTCCAAAGCGAAACCGCATGAGTTTCTCCCTTTTCAACGATCCAACTATACGAGCCCAACNNACCCGCTCTGATACTCAGATTGTTGCGGGCCGACTAGAAGAACTGTGGTCCGAACTGAAAGTGCGTTGTCATCCCTGTCGGCTGGCCATCGACGAGCTCACGATCAAGACCCCAAGCGAAGTCGAAACCCATGATGCCTAGAAGCGGCGCTACGATCCGGATACCGAATCCAACCGACCGGCGAAGGTCAAACATACTGATTTTACTTTGATTATCCCAAGCATTTCCCGCATCTGCGAACAGCAGACCGTAGAACTGGTTCGGCGCGATCGGGATGCTCAACTCTGCATTGAAGAGCAGCTGCGAATTCCCGCCGATCGCAGCGCCGCTCGAATTCCGGGGCCCGATAGACTGGTCCGTATACCCTCGGAGCATGGTCCTATCGAACAGGTCGACCCCACCGGGCGTATACAGCTCGCTGAACGGCACTGCACGATCGCCATAGCCGACGACCATCCCTAGCGTCGACCTAACGTTCAGTGCGAACTTCCAGAAGACGGGAAAGTTGAAACTAGCCGTGAAATCATGCTTATGAAAATCAGTATTGCCGCCGAGAACACCGCCGGCAATCTCGGGCCGATAGGTGAAAACAGATCCGGAAGTCGGGAAGATCGGAAGATCGCGGCTGTCTCTCTGGAAGCTGAAGGAAAAAGAGCTGGTAACGTTGTCGCGAAAGGCTGGATCGTTGATACGGGTCGAGTCCTGAAAGTTAATGAATTTGACCTCACTGATGTTGTATCCAGCTGAGACGCTCGAAAAGTCCGGCCACTGCAGGCGTCGCCCGACGCGGATTGTACCACCCTGCGACCGCTGATCGAAGTCCGAGAAAAAGCGTGTCGTCGTCCGAAACAGTTGGGCCGACATACTCGTCGGTGTGTTGAGCATCCAGGGCTCGGTGAATCCTAGCACAAACGTCTCACGCTGGGTGCCGAACTCCCACTGAAAATCCAGCTGCTGACCGTTCCCAAGAAAGTTCGGAATCTGGAGCCCCACAGTTCCGACCAGCTTGTCACGCTCGGAAAAACCTGCACCGATCGAGGCCGTTCCCGTCTGCCTCTCGTCAACCTGGAGCACCAAATCGATTTCGGAAGTCTCTTCGTTCGTCCTTAAATCCGGCTCGACCGTGTTAAAGTAGTTGAGCTGCATCAGGTTCCGGACACTTCGCTCGATCTTGGAGCGGGCAAACACCTGGCCTGGCTGAATCCAGAGCTCCCGCCGGATCACGCGATCCTTCGTCTTCGTGTTCCCCGAGATCACGATCTCGCGAACCTTCCACGGATCGTTTTCCTGTACGAAGTAATTCACGTCTACAACATTGTCGTCCCGCGGATGCTCCGTCTTGCCGATGTTCGCACCGAGGTAACCGATATCGAGGTAGGCGTTCCTTAGATCCTCTATCGATTTCTTGATCCGTTCGGAACTATAGACGTCACCTTTTCGGCTCACTACCAATGAGTGGAAAGCAACATCCGGAAGTGTCTCGTTCCCTTCCCAAGTCACCTCGCCGAACGTGTAGTGGGGCCCCTCGTCCAGACGGATATTAATAAAAAGGTCCTTGCCCCCTTCGTCAAAATACAGGCTGTCTCGCACGACCTCGGCTTCACGGTAACCGTGCTCGCGATACCATTCGAGTACGAGTTCCTTGTCGTCTTCGTAGGTCTTCGCGTTGTATTTTCCACCGCCAAACCACCAGCCATCCTGCTTGGTCTCCTTCATTCGGCTGCGCAGCTTCCCGTCCGTAAACGCCTCATTCCCTTCGAAGACTATCTCCTTCAGGTTGACCTTCGGCCCTTCTTCCACCTTGAACACGAGCTCGCGTCTGCCTTCGTCATCCCTGAGCCCCTCCTCAACCTCGACTCTCGCGAGGTTGTATCCCTTCTCCCGGTAGGCCTCCAGAACAGTCTGCTCCGCACCCACTATCGCTTGCGGGGTCACAACCTCACCTCGAAGGAAACCGATTTCCTTCTTCAGCTTCTTCGACTTGATGGCCTTGGTCCCCTCGAACACGGCTTCCGAAAGCCTAGGGTGCTCGATAACCTGAATGATCACAACAAAACCACCTTCGGCGTTCTGGTCCGCCAAGAGCTTGACGTCCGNGAACAGACCGAGGCTGTAAAGGTTCCGAATCGCTGACGCCGGGTCATCCGGCTGAAGACGCTTGCCCTCCTCNAGCCCGNACTGGAAGCGGATGAGGGATTCCTCGGTCAGATCGTTCCCCCGAACACGGATTTCCGCGATCGTGGGCCGTTCNANCTGAGCCGACNCCGACGTTGCNAGCAGAAATGCTGAAACCACAATCAACAAAATGTTTTTCTGATACTTACAGTGCAAGTTCGACCTCCAAGCCGCCCGCGCACAAGCAAATCTCCCTAGACTCCCTGTGCCATACGCCCGGCTCGTCGAAAGGTTCCTCATCGACAAACGGAGTCGGGCCCGGGAAACATCCCGAGCCCGACGATGTATCGTCCGACAGCCGCAGTCCGCCGCAAACTAAGCCTTCTCGGCCTCTTTCTCTGTGACTTCTTCCACCTCATTGGCCAGCTCGTCGACAAAGTGAAGGCTCCCCGCCCTCTTCGACACGCGGATCTTGCTGCCCTCAGTGAATCGGCCCTTGAGGATGTCCTCTGCGAGCGGATCCTCGACCAGCTTCTGAATCGTGCGCTTCAGCTGGCGTGCACCATAAGTTTGATCGAAGCCCTTTTCGGCAAGAAGGGTCTTAGCACCAGGCGTCAGGCTGATTGTCATCCCGCGCTCTTCCACTCGCTCGATCACGTCCGTCAACTCGATATCCACAATAGACAGGATGTCTTTCCTATCCAGCGGGTTGAACACCACCGTCTCATCCAGACGGTTGATGAACTCCGGGCTGAAAGTCTTCTTAACCTCTTCGTTGATCCGGTGCTCCATCCGCTCCCGCACGGACTTCTTGTCCGATGTCTGGAATCCAAGACCGCCTGACTTCGAAATGTCCCGCGTCCCGAGGTTGGAGGTCATGATGAGGATCGTGTTCTTGAAATTGACTTTCCTACCGAAGCTGTCGGTCAGGCGTCCTTCGTCGAGCACCTGCAGAAGCAGATTGAACACATCGGGATGCGCCTTCTCGATCTCGTCAAGCAGCACGACAGAGTATGGACGACGACGCACCTTCTCAGTCAGTTGTCCACCCTCGTCATACCCGACGTATCCGGGGGGTGCACCCACAAGACGAGATATCGCGAACTTTTCCATGTATTCGGACATGTCGACGTGGATCAGAGCATCATCCTCGTTAAACAGATACTTTGCAAGCACCTGGGCGAGCCACGTCTTGCCGATACCCGTCGGGCCCAGGAACAGGAACGTCCCAATCGGACGGTTCGGATCCTTCAGACCCGCACGTGTTCTTCGGATCGACCGGCAGACCGTCGAGACCGCATCCTCTTGGCCAACAACGCGTCCCTTGATCTCTTCCGCCATCTTGAGAAGCTTGTCCGACTCCTCCTGAGCAAGGCGGAAGACCGGAATGCCAGTCATGCTTGAGATCACCTCGGCAATCTGGTCCTCGTTGACTTCGACAACCTCATCCTTGACCTTTTGGTCCCAATCTTTGCGTTTCTCTTCAAGCAGCGCCTTCTTTGACCGCTCCTGATCGCGTAGCTTTGCAGCCTCCTCGAACTGCTGCTGATCTGCAGCATCATCCTTGTTCGATGTGATATCCTCAATCTCGAGCTCAAGGTCCTTGATCTCTGTCGGCGGATTCAACCGCGCAAGACGAACACGCGAACCCGTCTCGTCCACGACATCGATCGCCTTGTCAGGCAGATGTCGATCCGTGATGTAGCGATCAGCCTGGCGCACCGCTGCTTCGATCGACTCATCCGTGTACTTGACCTTGTGATGAGCCTCGTAACTCGAAATCGATCCCTTCAGAATCTCGATCGACTCATCCACGGAAGGAGCTTCGACCAGGATTTGCTGGAAGCGTCGCTCAAGCGCGCCGTCTTTCTCGATATACTTGCGATACTCGTCGAGCGTCGTAGCGCCGATGCACTGAAGCTCGCCCCGCGAGAGGGCCGGCTTGAACATGTTGGAAGCATCAAGCGTTCCCTCGGCCGAGCCCGCACCCACGATCGTGTGAAGCTCGTCGATGAAGATGATGACGTCCGTGCTCTGCTGGAGCTCGTTCATCACCGCCTTGATCCGCTCTTCAAACTGTCCGCGGTACTTCGTACCGGCCACAATCCCGCCCATATCAAGCGTCACAACTCGCTTGTCGACGAGAACCTGCGGAACACGTCGCTCGATGATCCGCTGTGCCANCCCCTCAACGATCGAGGTCTTCCCGACACCCGGATCACCGATCAGAACTGGGTTGTTCTTCTTGTAACGGCTAAGCACTTGCGACACACGCTCGATCTCGGCGTTCCGACCGATAACCGNATCCAGTTTGCCTTGNCGCGCGAGATCGNTCAGGTCACGCCCGAAGTGATCNAGGAAGGGCGTCTTACTCTTTTTCTTCTCTCGCTTGCCCGTTGGCTTGCCCTGTATAACGGCTATCACTTCTTCTTTCGCCGTCTTGTGATCAACACCGAACGCCGCCAAAATCTGGGCGGCAACACCATCCTTGTCCTTCAGAAGCGCCAAGAGGAGGTGGCACGTCTTGACGAACTGGCTCTTCATTTCCTTCGCCTCATTCGCCGCAATTTCGAGTATCTGCTTAGCGCGAGGTGTGAAGGGCACCTCGCCCATCGTCATCGACCCGCCGGAAGAGGCCACATAATCGTCGATGGACTGCTTGATGTTCTCAAGGTTCAAGCCGAGGTTCTGCAGGACCGCAGTGGCCGAACCCTTACCCTCCCGGATGATCCCGAGCAGCAGATGCTCCGTCCCGATGTAGTTGTGTCCAAGCCGGGCCGCTTCCTCACGGGCCAACTGCATGACACGCTTTACTCGGTCCGAAAACATATTGTTCATTACTCTCTCCTCTTCCCGTATCTCACCCGTTCAGGGCAAGCGCGATTTCTACGCGGTAATAGAAGTCCTTCCTTCGTTCCTCTCCAGAAAATCTAGGACGCCAAACGTTCCCTGACCACAGCTGCGCGCAAAACGTCACGCTCCGCGGCATCTAAGGGTTTGCCAGCGCGATATTGTAGATGCGACGGTTGTGTACTCACCATGATATCGTTAATAGTTCCCGTCGCCAACCCCGGCAGCACATCCATGTCTATTCCAAGCCGGATGGCTGACGAGAAATTCATCAGTTCCTGCGAGGTCAGCAGTCGGGCTCGCTGCATAATACCGAAGGCTCGCCAGACCTTGTCCTCGATCTGATTTCGTGCCTCACGAGCGAGCGTCTCGCGCGCGTTTACCTCACATTCGACAACCTGTCCCACGACACGGCTGAGCCCATCTAGAAGTGTCTGCTCGGATCGTCCGAGGGTCAGCTGGTTCGANATCTGATAAAGGTTCCCCGAAGACTCCGTGCCCTCACCGTAGATGCCCCTTACGGCGAATCCCAGTTGAGCGACCCCCCGAACGACACCATCCATCTCCTTCGTCAGGGCCAACCCCGGAAGATGAATCAGCGTTGAAGCCCGAAGACCCGTTCCAGTGTTCGTGGCACAGGCAGTGAGGAATCCCCAGTGCGGTGAAGCCGAAAAATTCAGACTCCTCGCCAGATGACTTTCCATATCCCGTGCCGCCTCGAAGGCTTCAGACGGCTGCAGTCCGGACAGGATGACCTGAAGCCGAAGGTGATCCTCCTCGTTTACCATCACGCTCGCGGTCTCAGTCTCGTCGACCAGAACACCACGAGGCCCACCCTCTCTTGCGAGAGCTGGACTTATCAGGTGACGCTCGACAAGAAGCTGGCGTTGTAGCTCGTCCTGCGACGCCGTATCAAAGAACGCCATGTCCGAACAAGGTGAAACTGCTGCCGCGTCGACGACGCAATCGACGATCTGCTGCTTGTCGAAGTCCGAAGCACGGTTCGTAAACTGAACCTCTGCCAGGTTTCTGGCGAGCCGAACCCGGCTGCTCAGAACAAGGGACGATCTGTGCCCCGATCCAGTCAGCCATCCTGCGACGCGTGAGGCGAAATCGTCGAACGTCACTAGGGCTTCGACCCTCCCTTCAGCACTACTAGCCGGTCCCGAATCGTTGCCGCACGTTCGAAGTCTTCGCTCAACACGGCATCCGTAAGCTCCGCTTCNAGAGACGTCACGTCGTCATTCGGCAACCTCAGCTCCGGCGACACGTGTGCGGTCACACCCTGCACACGCTTGAACAGCTTCGCCAGATAGGGCTCGAACTGAGTGTAGCACTCAGCGCAGCCGAAAAGACCGCTCTGCTTGAATTCGGAGAACGTTTTTCCGCACGTCTCACAGGCCCCGACCTGCTCGCTGCCTGTCGTCAGATTCTGGATATTGATGGCCACACCGTCGGCCCCGCCCAGTTCGTTCGCGCAGGTCTTGCAAAGATGCGTGATCGAATGCTGTTCACCGACGATCTTCGTGATCACGACGGTGGCTTCGTGTTCGTGGCAATTCTGACAGGTCATAGACGAAACGGCTCACACCCTTTCATCGACTATCAGCCCATCCGTCATCTTCACCACTCGATCGACTCGGTCAGAAAGCGTCGGATCGTGTGTGGCTATAAGGAAACTGCAGCTCACCTCACGAGACAANGCCCGGATCAGCACGTGGAGTTCAAGGCTTCGATCCGCGTCCAAGTTCCCCGACGGTTCGTCCGCGTAAATGATCGACGGTCGTGTCACAAGAGCGCGAGCGATCGCAACGCGCTGAGCCTCTCCGCCCGAAAGCTCCGAGGGAAGGTGATCGATCCGTCCTCCCAGACCGACCCGCTCGAGAAGAACCTTGGCCGCCTCATCGGACTCCGGACGGGATGCGCCGCGGATCATTAGTGGCATCATCACGTTTTCGTGGGCCGTGAACTCGGGCAGGAGATGGTGGAACTGAAAAACGAACCCGATGTGTCTATTCCGGAATCCTGCGAGCGCATCGTCCGAAAGGCACGACAGGTCCTTTCCGGCGACTTNAACAGACCCGTTGTCCGGCCGATCCAAGCCACCTAGAATGTGAAGCAGCGTGCTCTTCCCCGCCCCGGACGGGCCCGTTAGTCCAACTATCTCACCCGAGCCGACGCTGATATCGATGCCCTTCAGCACCTGCAAGTCGGTGTCGCCGACGCGAAACCTCTTTGTAATCCCCGTTGCCTCAAGCATCGATCGGTTTGGGGTCATCGGATTCCCTGCGGGCCTAGTCGCTGCCCATACTTTCCTCGGGGCGCATGTGTGGGAAGAGGATGACATCCCGTATCGACGGCGAATTGGTCAGAAGCATCACCAGCCGATCGATCCCGATTCCGAGACCGCCCGTCGGAGGCATCCCGTGTTCAAGCGCGCGGACGTAGTCTTCGTCCATCACCTGTGCCTCAGCGTCCCCTGCCTCCTTCAGCGACATTTGGTGCTCAAATCTAGACTTCTGGTCAATCGGATCGTTCAGCTCAGAGAACGCGTTCCCAATTTCGCCCCCACAGACGAACGGCTCAAACCGTTCGGTCAGACCTGTTTCACTCCGGTGCCGCTTCGCCAGAGGGGACATCTCTAGGGGATAATCGATCACGAAGGTCGGCTGAATCAGGTCCGGTGCGACTGTTGAATCGAAGATCTCGTCGATCAGCTGACCCCTATTCGCATGGTCATCGACCTCCACTCCCAACCGATCGCAAAGNGCCTTGAGATCAGTGTCATCGGCAGATTGCACGTCGATACCCCCCTTCTTCCCNATTTCCTCAAGCATCGAGATCCGGTTCCAAGGTGGCGACAGATCGACTGTCTGCCCTTGGTAAGTCACTTTGGTCGACCCGTTCACCGTCTCAGCCACCTGGGACACCATCTGCTCGGTTATTTCCATCATATCGCCGTAGTCGGCGTAGGCTTGGTAAAGCTCAAGCAGCGTAAACTCAGGATTGTGCGTCCGGTCGATGCCCTCGTTCCGGAAGTCCTTGCAGATCTCGTAGACCCGTTCGAACCCGCCGCAGATCAGCCTTTTGAGATACAGCTCGTCCGATATCCGAAGGTAGAGCTGCATGTCGAGTGCGTTGTGGTGAGTCGTGAACGGCCTCGCGGAGGCGCCTCCGTAGATTGGCTGAAGCGTTGGTGTTTCGACTTCGAGGAACCCACGACCGTCGAGAAATTGCCGTATGGCCGTTATAACAGCTGATCGCTTCCGGAAGACCTCNCGCACATCCTGGTTCAGCGCGAGATCGAGATACCGTTTACGGTAGCGCAGCTCCTTGTCCGTAAACTGATCGTGGACAACTCTCTTACCGTCGCGAATTTCCTCTTTCGGAACGGGCAGAGGCCGTATCGACTTGCTCAGGACCNGCAACTCCTGCACCTGGATCGTCATCTCCTCTGTGCGCGTGCGGAACANCGTTCCTGTCACGCCTAGGAAATCACCGATATCCAACAGTTTCCAAAGAGCGAACGTCTCTTCACCAACGATGTCAAGCTTGACATAGATCTGGAAGCGCCCCTCGCCGTCACGGATATCGGCGAAGGCGGCCTTGCCATGACCTCTGACAACGACCAGGCGTCCGGCAAGCGAGACCTCTTCCCTCGAGGCTTCCAAGGCGTCAAAGCTTTCTCGCAATTGGGGGGAGGAGCAGGTTGGCTGAAANCGGTAGGGATAGGGATCGTAGCCGAGTTCTCGAATCGCCTCGAGCTTCTTCAACCTCTGCTCGATCAGCACTAACTCGGGTGCCTCTCCCTCCTGCTTACTCAATCCGGCCTCCTGACCCAAAAACCGCGTAACTATCTGATTTTGCGCAACAAAACTATAAACAAACGTCAAAATCCTGTCAAGAAACCCAAGNTTTCCTTATCGAAGCAAAAAACTAACAGGTTAGGCCGGTTGTGTCGTGTCTCAGCCGAAGGGGTCGAGTTTGATAACTCAGCAGGATCGCTAGGCTTCGGATTGTTCCAGCTGGCGCATACGATCCGCAGAATGCCACGTCCTAGACACAAGCGAGGCCCTGACAACAGCCTGACCTATTCGCTGTTTCACCCCGCAGGGGTTGAAGCCAGCGGCGTCCTGGCACTATCGGCGCAGAGACCTTGGATTAGCTGTTGTATTCCACAAGGAAAGCTTTGATAAAGTCGTCGATCTTCCCGTCCATAACACCTTGGATATCCGATGTCTCAACGCCCGTCCGGACGTCCTTGATCATCTGGTGCGGCTGGAACACATAGTTCCGGATCTGCGAGCCCCACTCGATCTTCTTCTTCCCACTCTCAAGTTCGGCCTTCTTCTCCTCCTCCTGCTCCTTATAATGCTGGTAGAGGCGTGCCTTCAGTATCTTCAGCGCGGAGTTACGGTTCTTGTGCTGAGAGCGCTCGTTCTGACACTGGACAGAGATACCGGTGGGGATGTGCGTCATGCGGACAGCCGAATCCGTCTTGTTTACGTGTTGACCACCAGCTCCACCCGCACGATACGTGTCGACGCGGAGATCCTCTGGCTTGATCTCGACTTCAATATCGCCGGTCGTCTCCGGGTAGACGAAGACGGANGCAAAAGATGTGTGACGGCGGTTGTTGGAATCGAACGGCGAGATGCGAACAAGACGGTGTACGCCGATCTCGGCCTTGAGGTAGCCGAAAGCGTAGTCTCCGCCGATCTCGAGTGTGGCGCTCTTGATCCCGGCAGTCTCCCCCGGCATCAGGTCGAGCGTATCCATCTTGAAGCCGTGACGCTCCGACCAGCGCGAATACATCCGCATCAACATCTGCGCCCAGTCCTGCGCCTCGGTACCGCCTGCGCCGGGGTGAATCGTCAGAATCGCGTTGGACTTGTCCTCGCGCTCCCCCAGCATATGCTTCAACTCCANGTTTTCCAGTTCGCCCTGGAGTNAGTTCAGCTCGCCATCCACCTCGAGGAGTGTCTCTTCATCCTCTTCGACATCAATGAGTTCCTTTAGCTCTTCAAGATCGATCAACTTGGTGCTGAGTTCCTCCCAGCCATCGACCCATTCCTTGTTCTGATTGACCTCGTCGATCGTCTCGCGAGCCTTTTCCTGGTCGTCCCAAAAGTTNTGAGCTTCCATTTGACGCTCCAGCTCTGTGATGCGAGACCGCCGTGAGTCTAATTCAAAGATACCTCCCGAGGTTATCGACACGTATTCGATAGTCCTCTAGGCGCGACTGAACGTCGCTGGCCTGGATTTCGGTGGCCAATACTGCCTCCTATCTCAGATCGACGACTTCCACGCCAGTCGGCGCGACAAAGCTGAACAGCCCCTCTTTGGGCTTCTTGTTCCGCTTGACCTGATCCAGCTCGTATGTCGTCACATCACCGTTAATGTTCTGGTACTCGACCTGTCTAACGATCCAGTTCTTCCGGTCGATCCATAGCCGAACGGTTTCTACGTAAGCATCTTGCTCATTCGAGCGCAAGTCAACTAGGTGACATCGACGGCCACGAACCTTAGCTTCGCCGTCATATGTGGGCGTGAATCGGTCCTCATACCCCCCGAGAAGCACGAGATCGAATAAAAGCTTCTCGTAGCTACTGTCGTCTTCGACAGCTACATAGTCGTTNAGAAGAACCTGCTCGTTCTGNGGATCGTAGCTCCAGACAGTCTCCCCGTCCGTCACGACGGTCCGGATCTCGGACTCAAGCCGGAATCGATTCGGTTTCTGGACGTGCAGTGCCCCCTTTACACTCTGAGTCTGATCAACAAGCTTCCAGAAGTGGCGCTTCTCGAACCGCGCACTTAGGCTCTTCACCTTGTCAAATTGCTTCTGGACCTTCCCGATCACTTCCGGACCATCGATGGAGCTCACATTCCCGACCAGAACATACCAGCCCAGCGCGATGACGATCAATCGATCCACGAGCCTAGTCCGCTTCCTCTTCGATCTGGTCAAGACGCTCCAAATAGTCCTCCTCAACGAGAACGGGCCTCGCCTTGCTCGACCCGTCTGAAGGTCCCACGACCCCGGCGCGTTCAAGCTCGTCNACGAGACGAGCTGCTCTCGCATACCCGACCTTCATCCGACGCTGGAGGAGTGAGGCCGAGCCCTGCTGGTGAATCACCACCAAGCGCAAAGCCTCATCGAACCGAGCGTCCCGCTGTTCCTCTTCGAGATCGAAATCGTTCGCTCCCAATCCGAACTCAACCCGGTCGAGCTTGATCCCCTGACTGGAGACTTGCTCGACCAGTCGTTCCGTATCCTCTGTCTCTATAAACGCCCCGTGGATACGGATCGGTTCCGGTTTCCCCGACGGCAAAAACAGCATATCACCATTTCCTAGCAGTTTTTCTGCACCGTTCGTGTCGAGAATTGTCCGCGAATCGACCTTCGAGGCTACTCGAAATGCGATCCGCGAAGGGAAATTGGCTTTGATCGTACCCGTGATCACGTTCACCGACGGCCGCTGGGTCGCAAGGATCAGGTGGATACCGACCGCGCGAGCCATCTGTGCGAGCCGAGCCAGNGAATTCTCGATATCACGCGGCGCCGTGAGCATCAGGTCTGCCAGTTCGTCAACGATGACGACCAGGTAGGGCAACCTTTGCGGCACCTCCATCCTGTCCTCTTCCGACTCGGCCTGCTCACGTATAGCATCAAGCTTCGAGTTGTACTCGGTTATGTTTCGGACGGCATACTCCGACATCGCGCGATAGCGATTCTCCATCTCAGCAACGGCCCATTTCAGGGCATCGGAGGCCACTTTGGGGTCTGTAACCACCGGAGCGAAGAGATGCGGAATGCTGTCATAGAGAGACAGCTCAAGCATCTTGGGATCGACCATAATAAATCGGACCTCTTCCGGCGTTGCCCGGAAGAGGATGCTCGCAATCAAAGCATTGATGCAGTAAGACTTACCTGCACCAGTCGCTCCAGCAATCAGCAGATGGGGCATCTTTGCTAGATCCGCCGAAATCGGTTCGCCCGTCGCCGTCTTGCCGAGTCCGATTATCAGCTTGGTCTTCGACTTCTGGAACGAAGGATCCTCCAGAACCTCCCGGAGGTAGACGATCGCTGGATCGGGCCTCGGCACCTCAATCCCAACCGCGGCCTTGCCCGGAATCGGTGCCTGGATCCGGATGCTTCGGGCTTTCATCACAAGCGCGAGATCGTCCGCAAGATTCACGATGCGATTGATTTTCACGCCTGTAGGCGGCTGGACTTCGAATGACGTAATCACAGGCCCCGGGTTCACCTGCTTTACTTTGGCTTCAACACCGAAGCTCTCCAAGCTCCGCTCTACTATCTCCGCACCCTCCAACAAATAGTCCCGGTCGACCTCGTCATGGCCTGCCGGCGCCTCCGGAAGAATGTCCAGATCCGGAAGATTGTAGTCCATATCCCCAACCGGCTGCGCGGGCCGGCCCACGACCGCAGGCGTTTCCCTCTTCTGCGCCTTCGTCACGATACGCGGCTTCGCTGCAGGAGGGGGTGGCACCGGATCCGCGGGCAGNTCGGGTTCCAAGAACTCGGGATCGGCCGGGTCGGACTCTACCGCAGCGTAGGCTTCTTCCTGCTCCCAATCTTCTTTCTCCTCGTCGGCCTCGTAGTAATCGTAATCTTCTTCCTGTTCAAGTTCCTCTGCTGAATCGGCCTCGGCTTTCCGAGCCTCCTTATCCGCCGCTTTCCCTTCTCTCCTAACTTTGCGAGCCTCTGCCCTCTCTCGCCACCACCTAGCAAAGCTGACCCGCCAGCCGGTAACTTGTAGGGCCAGTGACCTGACCCCAGAGACGATGCCCCCCCCAAGTCCTTGNAGGCCACGCATCGTGAAATCAGGNATCTTGGCGATAGGCAGGTCCGTTGCGACCATACCCAGAACAATCAGGAATGTGCCCAGAAAGATCGCTGAGCCGACCTGGCCCAGATAGGGTACTAAGACCTGCGAAGACAGGGTCACACCCAGCCATCCGCCGAGTTGGAAAGCCTGATGCGTTCGTCCGCTCGATGGCACACCCGTGGAGGCGCAGAACAACGTCATCAGGATCAGGATCGAACCGGTCTGCCAGCCTAGCTTTACGACCGGCTTTCTCCGGAACAGATACCAACCCCACGCGAACAATAGTCCAGCTAGGGCNTAGGCACCGACACCGACGACAAACAGAAGTCGGTATGATAGATGAGCGCCGAACCAGCCCGCGAGGTTCTCTGCGAGTTCTGGGGGGCGACTTGAGTTTGGAGGGTCCTCCGGCGAGTGAGATAACAGGCTGACAACGCAAAGCAGCCCGATCGCAAGGAGGAGAACGCCGAATACTTGGACCAGTAGTCCATATCGGCTGTCAGATACTGCACTCTTCGATGACCTAGCCATGTAGTCCAGTCGCCACATCGATCGAAGGGGAGAAGCAGCAGCCGTTGGGGAACGGCTGAAGAAAAAAGATACGACATCAGCGCTTGCTCGTGTAGGTAATTCTCCTATCTGATAGGCTTACAAATCTTTAGCGAAGGTTACGAGCGTCCGGTTNAAATCCACGATTCTGTAGTTGTCCGANGACTCCATTATCAAGACATAGAGCCCCGGCCACACCGGCATGCCGTTGTCGTCACGANNATCCTAGGTGCCCCCCCAGGCTCCGACCGACCGCCATCCTGTCGGTCAACCGTCTGCATAGACTTCCCCGTCTGTCGAAGACTTGAACGACGACCCTAGCACCTTGCTCTCTCGGCTGAGTCTAGATCGTATCTGCAAACGGATTCGGCTCGGCAACCAGTTTCAAGGATCCGATAAGTAACACTCGATTCTGCCTGCCGGGTGTACCGCCGAGTTCCTGAAAGTACAGCACCCAGTTGCCCAAGGTCGATGACTCATTGGGATCGATTTGTTCAATCGACCTGTCCGTCTTCAGAAACACGGCACCAGAACATTAAGATCAGCCACACACTCGTCATATCATTCCTCTTCTTCTTCGCACGAACCATTCGCCAGCCAGACCGACCACCAGCACAACCAGCGAGTACCGATCGTCCCAGAGGTCAATCTCGTGGATCGACACGTGAGGTTGTGGCGATAGCTTCATTGAGCGCACAAACGCGGAAAGCGAATCGGACTCGAGAAGACGGCCCCCTGATCGCTCGGCCACCTCCTCTAGGAGTGCTACGTTGGTCAACAACTGTTCGAACTCGACGCTGTATCGACCGACCGTCAGGTCTCCTTCGACTGCAACGGGCTTACCCTCTGGATAACGTGCCGTCACTCTGTATCCGTGCTGGCCCTGCCGCAGCCCCTGCAGTCGCCCCTCATAGATCCCGGATCCGCGGCCAGGCAGAATCGCGGTCCGGCCGGGAGAGCCATCCACGTCCAGCAGCACTTCTGCGCCATCAATCGGGCTCAATAGATCGTCGTAGAGTTCGGCACGCACACTTATCGGCTCACCACTTCGATACGTCTCCTTGTCAGTCGTCACACGCAATTTTTCAACGGTTTCCTGCGTCAGAAGCCAGCGCAAAGCGCGCGTCCAGAACGATCGTGTCACGGCATCCGTCTCACCGATACCCCACATCATAAGACCCTGACGGCTGTAACCTCTCCCCACAACGACCATCGTCTTGCCTCGTCCGGCGTTCCGGACTGCTGCAAGCGGGGCTCCCTTCTCCGACTCGAGAAGCAATCGCACCCCGCTACTTCGGGCGATCCGTGTCGAGTTGGCTCCCGTGAATGGGGGCAACCGATCCCACTCAGGTTTAAGCTCAAGTCGCTTGCCCTCAAGCATCAGGATCGAATGACTGGAAGACTCCCCCGCGATCGTACCAGACAGAAGACCACCCTCGTAAGGACCTGCCGGCAGCAACGGCAGTATATCCGTCAGATCGCTCCCCCAGCCAGGCCCGAACCCCTCTTCGCCGCCAACGACGAGCAGCGCGCTGCCATCCCGAACGTTCGACTTGATCTGCGCCGAGGTTTCGGCGGTCAGGATCGCATCGGGCACGTCGTGAAGGATCACAAGATCGTATCCGGTCGCATCAGCGAGACGCGATCGGACCTTGTAGGCCCATCCAAGTGGCGAATCCGGGTATATCGTCTCGACTGTCACGTTCGAGTCCGCTGCGACAATTCGACGTAGGTAGGCGAAGTCGGCCGACGGCGTCCCGACAAGGAGCACACGCCTCTTCGCGACGAGAATCTCGATCCTGGTGAGCATCTGGTTATTCTGTGGCTCCACCTCGCCCTTGAGTGGCGGGACAACGACTGTATAGGTACGGTCGCCCGATGCGTCCGGTGTGAAGGTCACAGTAACCTCCTGTTCGCCCGCATCGACGATGATGGGTTGAGACGCTAGAACCTGGCCTCCATCGGTTACATTTATCGAGTGATCGACGCGCTGCATTCCAATGACACCCAGCTTAGCTCGAACCTTTACCTTCTGCCCGAGGTAGCCGAGAGTGGGATGCGTGACCGAGTTGACCGACACATCCTTGGGCGGATGATCCTTTCCGATCGCCACGGAATAGATCGGAGAAGGGAATGCCTGGGCTGTTTGCAGGGGGCTGGGTCCGACGTTGTGCGCGCCATCCGAAAGGAGAAACAGGCCTGACAGCCCCTCACCCTGCAGACGCGTCGAGACTTGGGCCAGACTCGTCGCTAGATCCGTCGCCTGGCCCCGCCATCGGTAGTGCTCAGAAAGGTCCGCATCGGCAAGCCCCTCGGAGAACCGAAATACTCGGAACCTTGCTGCGCCCCCAAGATGGTCGAAAGTCCCCGCTTCCAAGATGTCCGAGACGAGGTGGTACCTCGGAACGTCGCCTGCAAGGATACGCATGCTTTCCGAGTCGTCGATCAGGAGAGCAACCAGAGGTGGGCGTGACCTGTTTGCGGTCACCGTCAAACGAGGTGCGATGAGAAGGAGAGCTGCAAGTAGGAGAACAAACGATCTGAGGAGGAACAGAAGCACGTGTAGAGAAGGGCCGGATCTGGAAGGTCGGTATGCGCGATACGCAAGGATGCCGAGCAGGAGGCCGACAGGCAGGAACAGCCAACCTTCAGAGGTTATGAGGCCAAGCGTGTAGCCTCCAACGCTCAATCAGCCAGCTCCAAGCAGCCCGGGAGAGGAAGCCTCGGGTCTGCGTTCACGTTCCAGGAAGCCATATCTCCCCGAACTAGCCGAAAAGCGCCGGCCGCAGCGATCATGGCCGCATTGTCCGTGCACAACGAAAACCCTGGGACCGTCAGAGTCATCCCAGTCTCGACAGCTGATTGATCCATGCGCAACCGTAGTCTTTTGTTGGCCGCAACGCCCCCTGCGATGATCAATTTTTTTACGCCCAGCGACTTGGCGGAACCGATCGTCTTCCGAACCAGCGTATCGACGACAGCCTCCTGGAAACTCGCAGCGACATCCGCTTTCGCAGCCTCCAGTTCGGACGGGCCCATCTTCTGAAGATGATACAGCACGGCGGTCTTCAAACCCGAGAAGCTGAAAGCCTGCTCACCCGCAAGACCCCGGGGATAATCGAAAGCGTCGGGGTTGCCTTCTTCCGCAAGGGCCGACAAACGCGGGCCGCCCATAGTCGGTTCGTCCGGTTTGAGCAGATCGAGGAGCTTCGCGACCTTGTCGAAAGCCTCCCCAGCTGCGTCGTCCAGAGTTCGGGCCACGTATCGATAGCGGCCGAGAGCCTCGACCAGGATCAGATCCGTGTGCCCCCCTGAAGCGATCAGAGCTAAAACGGGCGGCTCGAGATCCTGAGCGTCTAAAAACGGCGAGAAGAGATGTCCCTCGATATGATGGACACCCACGAGCGGTAGCCCAGCTCCCCAGGCAAGCCCCTTCGCTAGAGAAAGACCGACGAGCAGGCTCCCCACCAAACCGGGACCCTGTGTCACAGCGATCCCGGCAAGGTCCTGGAGTTCGACCCCTGCTGATGACAACGCGGCACGCACAACCGGAGTTCCCTTCAGGACATGGTTCCTTGACGCGATCTCGGGAACCACCCCCCCGAAGTGGCTGTGCTCCGTCTGCGTATACACCTCGTTCGACAGAACGGTCAGTCCATCAACCACCGCAGCTGATGTCTCGTCACAGGAGGTCTCGATACCGAGAACTGGGTTGGAGGTTGAATTCATTACAGGTGGATCTCGATAGCTCAGGGTCTTATTCACGGTCTGAAAATGGGGTGTGGGAAGACGTTACCCTACTCCCCGGATCCTCCCCATACAACAAAAACCGGACAAGGTTGCCAATACCCCATGCCCGGTTCNGGATTCCTAAGTTTTATCTGATCGTTACTTATAGGATTCGGTGATATCTCGTCCGGTGCTGATTTCACCGTTGTCGATACGCAGATTGAACCCACAGTCGGGGTTGCTACACACCCAGGCTTTATAACGGATCGACGCCCCCTCTCGGCCATAGTCCGAAAGCGGCAGCAAATCGCCTGTCCCACACTTCAGGCATTTCGGAAACTGATTTTCCATCCTGATCCCCCTCCGCAAGACTGTGAGACCTGCGGCCCCATTTACGGCACGGAATCGCGCCCGGACCGCAGTTCATGCGTAAACTATGCGAACCCGTCTGACAAGTCAAACTAATTGTCCCAGAGAGCCGATCTGTATCGCACGAATTGACAAAGGTTGTTGATTTCCCTATAGTTAAAAGTCTGAAAACCTTGTTTGACCGGCCAGATCCTGACATAATCCTGACTGCTTTGGACCGCAGGTTCGGGCTCCCTCGATGCTCCACGCAACCCGCTTATTCCACCAAACAGGCATTCTGAATACTGCATGGCATTAAACCCTGAGAACCCTCTTATCGTTCAGAGCGACCTGACGGTCCTGGTCGAGGTTAACGCTCTGAAGTACGAAGAGGCCCGAGACGAGCTCGCCCGCTTCGCCGAGCTTGAGAAGAGCCCCGAGCATATCCACACATACAGGATCACGCCTCTCTCGCTGTGGAATGCCGCTGCCGCAGGGCTAAGCGCACCAGAGATCGAGGAGACGCTCAAGTCCTACAGCAAATACGACATCCCTCAGAACGTATCTGTCGAGATCAACGAAATTATCGGCCGTTATGGCAGACTCGAACTGAAGAAGGACGGGCCCGAGCTGATTCTCGCGACTGACGAGCCCCACTTGCTCGTGGAGGTCATCCGAAACAAAATCGTCGTCCCCTTCCTGAAGGATCAGATCGACGATGTTAGCATTCAGATCGACCCACTCTATCGAGGGCACCTCAAGCAGGCCCTTACGAAGATCGGTTTTCCCGTCCGGGACCTCGCAGGATATCTCCCAGGCGCACCGCTGGAGCTGGGCACCCGGGATTTCACGCTTGCGGAAAAGCAGTTCTCATTCAGGGACTACCAGAAGGAAGCGGCTAGCATCTTCTACGCAGGCGGCGGAGTGGAAGGCGGCAGTGGGACGATCGTGCTCCCGTGCGGCGCAGGGAAGACAATCGTCGGGATCGGAATCCTAAACCAGTATCAGTGTCAGACACTGATACTAACGACCAACATCACAGCTTCCCGTCAGTGGAAGCAGGAATTGCTTGACAAAACCACGCTTAGTGAAGACCAGATCGGCGAGTATTCAGGCGAGAAGAAGGAAATAAGACCGATCACGGTCGCCACCTACCAGATCCTGACCTACCGAAAGAAGAAGGGTGGCAAATTCCCTCACTTCGAGATCTTCAACCAAGGCAACTGGGGACTGATCATATACGATGAGGTGCACTTGCTTCCCGCTCCTGTGTTCAGGTTTACGGCAGAGATCCAAGCGCGACGGCGCCTTGGCCTGACCGCAACCTTGGTCCGCGAGGACGGCCTCGAGACAGACGTCTTTAGCCTAATCGGGCCGAAGCGATACGATGTTCCTTGGCGAGAGCTCGAGAGCAAGGGATGGATCGCCACGGCAGAATGTCTGGAAGTCCGGATACCACTCCCCGACGAATTGCGGATGGAGTATGCCGTCGCGGGTGGTCGGATGAAGTTCAGGATTTCTTCGGAGAACCCGGATAAGATCGGCATTGTAAAAGAGCTGTGCGAAAAGCACAAAGACGATCAAATCCTCGTGATCGGCCAGTATCTTAACCAGCTTGAAGCGCTGGCGAAAGAGCTCGGTGTCCCAGTCATCCAAGGCAAAACACCGAACGAGGAACGCGACGAACTTTACAGCAAGTTCAGGACGGGGACGCTCGGGATGCTGATCGTTTCGAAAGTGGCGAATTTCGCCGTCGATCTGCCGGATGCGAACGTTGCGATCCAAGTATCGGGCACCTTTGGCTCGCGTCAGGAAGAGGCACAGCGACTGGGTCGAATCCTGAGACCCAAGACCGGCGAGAACCTCGCGCACTTCTACACGCTCGTCACCAAAGACACTCGTGAACAGGAATTCGCACGCAACAGACAGATGTTCCTGACAGAGCAGGGCTACCGCTACGCCATCCTCGACGCCGCAGATCTGAACAAGGAATCCGAAGGCCAGATCGCGGCATCCTGACCGTTATGGGCTCCTCGAAGCTCCTCCCCTATATCGCTATCGTTCGTCCGCTAAACGTCTGCCTGACAGCCGGGGGGGTCCTCTTGGGAGGTTGGCTTGCTGTGGCCAACCTAAGCCCGTTACTCTGGCTTGCATCCCTTTCCGCAGCCTTGATCGCAGCCGCTGGCTACGTTCAGAACGACCTCGTCGACATCGAAATTGACCGTATCAACCACCCGGATCGGCCCCTGCCCCGTGGGACCGTATCTGGAAGGTTCGCCAGAACCTTCAGTGCTATCGCTTATGCCATTGGCCTGATCGTCAGCATTCCCCTTCCGATAGCCTGCCGCATCTTGGCACTCGGAATCGTTGGGTCGCTCTTCCTCTACAATATCTGGCTAAAGCATCTCCCACTAGTAGGCAACCTGATCGTGGCTGCTACAGGTGGCGCCCCTTTCGCTTTCGGTGGTCTGACTGTCGAACTTGTTGCGCCCTCGCTGTTGCCCGCCAGCCTGGCCGTGATCTTCCATCTCAGCCGAGAGATTCTGAAGGATGTCCAGGATCGAATGGGAGACGAACGTGCCTCTATCGCCACCCTCCCCGTTCTAGCAGGTGAGACAGCGAGCAAGACAATTGTCACCGTGCTCCTTCTAGGTCTGGTCGTGGCGATCCCGCTCCCCGCATTCTGGAACTGGGCGGGACCCGCCTTTCTTTTACTGGGACTCGCACTCAGTGCACTGCTCATATTGACAGTCTGTCTGGTCTGGCAGGCCCAGGAAGATGCCCTCCTAGAGCGCCCAAGCCGCCTCCTGAAAGCCGGCATGCTACTTGGGATTGCTGCTTTTTTGCTAGATTCCCTGATTTCATAGGTATTCCCACCGCTCGCCCCTTCTTGACACAACTCATTGATTATGCTAACTTAAGGAGCGATTATGAGTTACGGATCGCGGCAGATCGACGTCGCGGATGCCCCGGATCAGTGACTTTGGAGGTGCGGCTTGGGTACGACCACAAAGAAAGAGCTCGCTCTGATGGTCTCGCAGAAGACCGGATGCAAAAAGAACTTGGCCTCAGACATGGTCGACACCGTGTTCGAGGCTATGAGAGAGAGCTTGGTGAAGGCTCAGCGGATTGAGATCCGTGGTTTCGGCGTCTTTCAGGTTAAGGAGACACGCCCAAAACCCGCAGCCCGCAACCCTAGAACGGGGCAGATCATCCACGTTCCCGCTCGTCGCAAGACACACTTCAGACCCGGGAAGCTCCTGAAAGAGCAGCTGCACCGTCCAACCCCGCCGCCGACCAAGGAAACAGGTTTCGACAAGATCGCACAGGACGGCCATTTACCCCAGCCTAGTCCGCCGCCGGGTTCCCATTCCTCCCAGTTCTAGCCAAAACCTTACTACAGAAAGCCCCCAGAATACCGAGGGCTTTCTGTAGTAAGGTTTTGGCTAGAGACCGACGCATCATGTGCGACGAGGCGTACGAGAAGTCCGAAACACTCTGATGTGTTTGTGGATTTTCTAAACCCTAACTTCTTCCTTTGAACCCTTCCCGTCTGAAAAGCCCGCTTACCAGCCAGCTCTGACCGGGCTATCTTGACATCACCACCCTGCTCGACTAACATTTCCACCGCTGCAAAAAACTGATGAAGCGTGCCCTGATCATAGAGGACCAGCGTCCTGTGCGGGAATCCCTTGGCGAGCTGCTGAAGATCGCCGGGTTCGAAGTACGTCTGGTCGGAGACGGTCATGCTGCACTCGAAGAGGCGATGGCCAACACCTACGACCTTCTGACGGTCGACCTGAACATGCCTTCTCTAGACGGTCTAAGCTTGATCGAATCGGTTGTCTCGACCGACGGTCCTAACAGTCAAACCCCGATCGTTGTGATCTCCGCCTACCTCAGCCAAGATACCGAAGACACCCTTCAAGAACACGGTGTCATCGACTGCCTCTCAAAACCTTTCGAAGCTGAACGACTACTTGAACTCGCGAACGATGTCACTAAATAAGCCAGCCAACGCCGCAGCACAGATACGTCAGCTCGTCGATGAGCTCAACGAACACGATTACCGCTACCGGATTCTGGCCGACCCGACCATATCCGATCAGGAGTTCGACGAGCTGATGA
The DNA here is from genome assembly GCA_002714465.1 of Gemmatimonadota bacterium. Next base: position 30,310 of record PAXL01000026.1, read on the forward strand.
AGAATCTCCAAGCCTTGGAGGCCGCACATCCCGATCTGGTTATCCCGGAGTCGCCAACGCTTCGTGTCGGATCCGACCTCACCAAAACCTTCACGACCGTCGTTCACGAAGTTCCGATGCTGAGCCTAGACAACACCTACTCGCCGGAGGAAGTCTTCGAGTTCGACAAACGAGTCAACCGAGACCTACCCGATTCAGACATCGCCTACTCTGTCGAGTTGAAGATCGACGGGGTCGCACTCAGCCTGATCTATCAGGATGGGCTACTCATACGCGGTGTGACTCGAGGCGACGGCCGACAGGGCGAAGACATCACGCCAAACGTCCGGACGATCCGGTCCATCCCGATTCGTCTTAGAGGCGACCTCAGGAACTGCGAGGTCAGAGGCGAGGTTTACCTGTCACATAAGGCCTTCTCGGCGATCAACGCAGAGCGAGAGACGAACGAAGAACCACTCTTGGCGAACCCGAGAAACTCCGCTGCCGGCACGCTTAAGCTTCAGGATCCTCAGACCGTGGCGAATCGGAATCTGAGTTTTTTCGCATACGCACTCCGAACGCATGAAGCACCGACGGACTCTCACTTCGACCGTCTTCAGCTCCTCGAGGACTCCGGTTTCGCAGTCAATCCTGAGAGACGTCGTCTCCAGAAGGCCGAAGAGGTTATCGCGTATGGTGAGGAATATGGCGCAAGACGGAACAAACTCCCCTACGAGATCGACGGCGTCGTCGTCAAGCTGGACAGCCAAGAGCTCCAGGAAGAACTGGGCGCGACAAGCAAAGCTCCGAGATGGGCAGTCGCATACAAGTTCACCGCCGAGCAGGCCGAAACCATCCTCGAGGAGGTTGGTCTACAAGTCGGACGTACTGGGACAATCACCCCGGTGGCCCACCTCTCCCCCGTCCTTATCGCAGGCACGACGGTAAGCAGAGCGACCCTGCATAATTTCGAGGAGCTCGCCCGTAAGGACATCCGTGAGGGAGACAAGGTCCTGATCGAAAAAGGCGGTGACATCATTCCCAAGGTTGTTTCGGTTGTATCGGACGGACGCCCCAAAGATTCTAAACCGTATCCTCCTCCCTCAAACTGCCCAGTCTGCAATGGCCCTCTTGTGACGGACGAATCCGAAGTCGCCATACGCTGCTCGAACGTCAGCTGTCCCGCGCAGTTGAAGGGAAACATTCGCCACTTCGCTTCCCGCACCGCCATGGACATCGAGGGTCTCGGATCAGCGCTGATCGATCAGCTTGTCGAGGCGTCAGTTATCCAGGATGTAGGCGACCTCTACTCGCTGACTGTAGATCAGATTGCAGGTCTCGAAAGGATGGGCACCAAGTCCGCAGAAAATGTGGTCAAGGCGATAGAGCGATCCAGGACTCAGCCCCTGAATCGGCTTCTCTTCTCGCTCGGGATTCGACACATCGGGGTAACCGTGGCACAGTCACTTGCGGATGCTTTTCGATCGATCGACGCACTGCGTGAGACGGATGAAGAAACGATGCTCGAGGTAGACGAGATCGGCCCGATCATCGTCCAGAGTCTGAGAGATCATCTCGCGAACGAGAGGAACTGGGGAGTCATCGATAAGCTCAAAGCGGCCGGTGTCACGACCGAATCGGAGGCGCGTGCCCAAGCAGCCGCAGACTCGCCAATCTCAGGCAAGACCGTGGTCGTGACAGGTACGCTTGAAAGGTGGGGCAGGAACGAGATTCAGAACCTCATCCGCGACCTCGGTGGCAAACCGACATCCAGCGTCAGCAGGAAGACGGATCTCGTGGTTGTCGGAGAGTCTGCAGGATCGAAGAAGACGAAAGCCGACAAGCTCGGAATCGAGATCCTCGACGAGGCAGGTTTCGCGGGTCTGATCGGAGCAGTCTGATGTCTCCGGCCGTTATCGTTCTTAGAAACAGGGGTTTATGCGATCTGATTTTTTGATTTGGCTTGACACCATAGATGCAAATCCCTAGACTACTCTCGCATAAGTTTGGGGCCGTAGCTCAGATGGGAGAGCGCCTGAATGGCATTCAGGAGGTCAGGGGTTCGATCCCCCTCGGCTCCACCATAGAAAACCAAAAGGCTTACGTGAAAACTGCGTAAGCCTCTTTTATGATTTACACATATTTGGCCTGTCAGAAAGGGCTAAACTCAGATCAAGGGATCTTGAAGTCGATGAACATTCCGAGCGAAAACGACAAGCAGATGACGCTCAAGCGGTTGAACCAGCACAAGAAGAAGTATAGCCGTAAAGGCATCTCCGACATTCGTGTTCGTTGGAAGGGAAACTACATGTTTTTGGATGTGGTGAAGGAAAGTAAGTCGGGGCTGTTCGGAAACTTCTTCGGAAACAAAACAGTGCGGGGTGTCGGAAAGGTTGCGCGACTGGAGTTCTTGGGTCCCAACAAGTGGAAATTGCTGATCTACAAGTTAGATGTTAACAAGTACGGCCCTCATCCCCACTTCAATGAGGGAACGGTAGAACAGTGTTTGGATGCGACAGCGGAGATCTTCTTCTAGACACGACATCCAGACGATGGAAATCGAAGGCGCAACCGCGGGTCGAACCATTTCTGCTTACTTATGCCGCTTCCGCGCTGTCCTGAACGAATGAGGCAGCCTCTTCAATCAGTTCCGGCCGTGCGCCCTCCCGGACGGCCTCCTCCGTGAGATGTCGACGCCACCGTCGCGCACCTGGCATCCCGGCGTACAGTCCAACGATATGACGTGTCATCTGGTGAAGCTTTGTCCCTCTCGCCGTCTCTGAGTGCGCATACCGAGCAAAGCGCCTGACGACCTCTGCTCGTGTCGGGGCTTCACGCTGAGCTCCGTATACCAAAGAATCCACGTCTGCAAGCATATACGGGTTCTCATAAGCGGAACGTCCAACCATAACACCATCGACCCAGGCCAATTGCTCCCGAGCCTCGTCGATCGTCCTGATCCCACCGTTGATGAGGACTTCCAGTTCCGGAAATTCGCTTTTGATGCGATGAACGACCTCGTATTGCAGCGGCGGGATCTCTCTGTTCTCCTTGGGACTCAGACCCTGCAGCCAGGCCTTCCGAGCGTGAAACGTGAAGGTCTCAGGGCCGCTACACCGGACCGTGTCGACGAACGCAGCAAGCTCATCATACGAATCCCGGTCGTCGATCCCAATCCTCGTCTTCACTGTCACGGGGATGGACACGGCGGACTGCATTGCCGCGACGCAGTCCGCAACCAGTTGAGGTTCGGCCATCAGGCAGGCACCAAACCGCCCCGACTGCACGCGATCGCTTGGACATCCGACGTTCAGGTTGATCTCGTCGTATCCGAAAGCCTCACCAATCCGCGCAGCGACAGCGAGATCCCCTGGGTGGCTGCCCCCAAGCTGAAGCGCAATGGGATGCTCAGCGTCGTTAAAGCTAAGAAGTCGCCGTAGATCACCGTGCATAACCGCGCTCGCCGTTACCATCTCCGTGTAGAGCACGGCGTGACGAGAAATCAGCCGGAGAAAGTAACGTTCGTGCCGGTCCGTGCAGTCCATCATGGGAGCGACGCAGAATCGTCTGTCGATTTTACTGTCCATACAAGGTGAATGTAACAAAAAACGGCAAGCCGATGATCCGACCCGCCGTCTTGTCTTGCGCTTTAATGAGAACCGGAGGAACAGTAATCAGGAAGGATCGGACAAAGCCCATCCTTCCTGCACATAGATCAGGGCCCTAGACAAGTCTTCCCTCCGTCTCTGAGTTCCTACCAGCCTTCCCTATATCCTGTTTTCATAGCCTGCCCCCAACCTTTCGAGGGGGGCAGGCCGACTCATACCCGTCCTCTGCGATTAATCTCAGGCAAATGCGGGAAGCCCGAGTTCGTCACGGTTGACGATGCTAGGTGCGGCCTTCGGATTCTCGCCCTCAAGAAAGTCAAGGATATCGTCCTGATCCTGCCAGCAGGGATGACCACTCAGGATCCCGGCTACGTTACCGGCAGCCAGTGAGGCCATACCCTCGCGCGTCCAGATCGTGGCAGACGCGATGTGCGGCACAATCACGCAGTTCGGGCAGTCCTTCAGACCCGGCTTCATAGCAGGTTCGTCCTCAAACACATCGAGTCCAACACGGAAGTCCGGCTGGGCCTTCAGATGCTCGACAAGGGCGATCTCATCGATCACGGGGCCGCGGCTTGCATTCACCAGGATGGCATTGTCCTTCATCACTCCAAGACGCTCGGTATTCATTAGATGATGTGTCGTCTCGTCCAGAAGCGGATGTAGACTAACCACATCGGACTCACGCAGGACCTCCTCGACTGTCTCACACTTGCGCCACGTGATGGGCTCTTCGCCCTGTGACTTCAGGAATTCCCCGTATCCAGTCAGGTAGTCTTCAAGGGCCTTGTTCTGGTAGAGATCGTAGTAGAGGAAGTTCATCTTGTATCCCTCTATCATCATCTTGGCGTATGAGGCACCGATCCGGCCCGCGCCGACCACGCCGACCGTTTTGCGGGTCATTAGTTCACCCAGAAACAGCGTCGGCAGCCAACCCTTATACTGCTCACCCCGCATATATTCATCGGCCTCGACAACGCGTCGAGCGGCAGAGAAAGTCAGCGCAACGGCCATCTCTGCAGTAGTCTCTGTCAGCACACCTGGCGTATTCCCAACCGGCAGCCCGTGCTTGGTCGCCGAGTCGACGTCGACGTTATTGTAGCCTACGGCGTAGTTGGCGTAAACCTTCACACCTGCAGCCTTAAGCACGGAGAAGAGCTCCTCTCCCCAGTCCTCGGTCAGTTGACCGATTACACCGTCACAGTTGTCACCGATCTTTTCCTTGATCTCGGCAACGCTCAGGATATCGGTCGACGTGCCTACCTCGACGCTGCAGTCGGCGGCCGTCAAGAGGTCCAGCCACCGGGTGCCGGGAAGCTGCTTGGTACAAACGACGCGCTTGCTTCCCGACGGATTGTGAGTTTCCCAATCTGCCAAAACAACCCCTCCTTGAAATTGGTCACAAACAAAACGAGGCACTGAACGGCGATCCGAAAACCGCGTAAATTAAGCGAAAACAGGACCTCGCAAGGCCGTGAAAAGTAAGGGAATCAATCTGGAGGGTCAAGCACAAAGGGGTTGGAGAAAAGCCCGCAGGACAGGATGGATGCCTAAAGGCAGGAAAAAAAGAACGCCAGATCATAGGGCACGAATCTGACGTTCGGTAGGACTGTAATGATGCCGAGTCACTAGTACTTTTATGATCGGTCAGTGGTAATCGGATCTTTGGCCTGCCCTGAAGTCCGGAACCTCAACAGGGATGCCACCTTTTAGCGCAGATTCGTGTGCACAGATACCCGGTGCCGACATCTCAAGCCCCTTGTAGACATCGATCCTGTTCGGACCCTCCCCACGAACCGCCTTCAGGTAATCGTCGACCAGCAGCATCTCACTAGTGCCGTGTCCACCAGTTGCTGCACTTTTCAAACCGGGGTCGGACACATCTGCTTCGATCTCCCGCATCGACCGATTGCCCTTCCGGAACATCTTTGCAGAATCGTCAGGCGGCCGACCGTTCTCGATCACACCTTCGGTCCCGTAGAACACCTGCCAGTGGAAGGCTGGATCTCGACATATCGCAAACCCGCATAGGATTTTGACCGGCACCCCTCGCTCCGTCTGAAACAGGGCCACTTCCATGTCGTGCACACCCAACTCCGGGTGAGTACGACTGCCCGTAGACAGGCCGATCGCCTGCGTGCACCGATCGTCGAGAATCTCCAGAACCGGCCCCAGGCTATGAGTACAGTAGTAGATCGGCGGCATCTCCTTCCGCCAGTTGCCGTCATGCATCCGAGCACTACAGTCGTGGATATACTCGGCCTCTGCGTAGGTCACCTGACCGATCTCGCCAGCCCGGATCCGAGACTTCCAATCCACTAGGTAATGGAAATAGCACATATTCTCAGCAAGCGAGTAGACAACATCTGTCCGCTCGACGGCCTCGACGAGCGCGTGACACGACTCGAGAGACCAAGCGGCCGGCACTTCACTGAGCACGTGCTTCCCCGAATCGAGCGCCGCAATCGCCTGATCCGCGTGCAAAGGTCCGGGTGTCGAAACGACGAGGACATCCACGTCCGCATCGAGCAACGAATCAAAGGTATCGTATCTGTCTGCCGATTTCCATACGTTGCCGACTTCATTCAGTACATCCTCGTCGGTATCGCAGAGAGCCGATACCTCGCAGTCAGACCGCTCCTCAAACACGCGAAGAAACGATTGGCCTCGCCGAAGCCCCGCTATTCCGATACGCACCTAATAGCCTCCACCAAAAAGGACGCGACACAGCTCTGCGCCCTAACATCGTGCGGGATCCTTTATGACTTTTCTAGAACCGGTTCCGGCTTCTTGTAGGTATCGATGGCAACCGGTTTCCCCTTCCCTTCGAGTAGATACTCCGACGTCTTCTTAGCTGCTTCCATCTTTGGCCAAATCACCTCGCGGTAGCCACGGACCTGATCAGGGAGCTTGAACACTCGGACATACGCCCCATACTGGCCATTGTCCGTTACGCTGAATCGCTCAGCTAGATCGATATACCAGTCTCGATAGGCCTTTTCCTCCACGTGCCAAGCCGGGAGCAGCTTGCGAAGGAAGGTTAGCCGTCTCATCAGTCGGAGCATCCAAACGGGCGGTGATATATCAAACTTGACATCCACACCTAACACTTCGAAGTGAGGCCGCATTATATGTCGGTAGGTGATGCTATCTCCCCGATCAGGATCGATGTTGTAGCGAGCGCAGTCGCGTCTGCGTTTCTCCTCACTAGTCGCCAGATGGGCAACATACACTTCATCCTTGTAGGCCATTACCCGTGCCAGGTTCGGGATCAGAGCCTCCGTCGCTTCGAGTCTTCGACCAGAGTCGTCCTTTCCGTAGACACCGTCGACTAAGGCTACATAGGACCGCGCATAGCCGAGTCCCCCCCACTGAATCGTGTCGTAGACACCGAGCGCGAACTGCAGCCTCCCCTCCTCGCTCAACGGCCAGTCCTCGACCTGAGAGGCAAGCACACGGTAGTGATCTGCTAACAATGCCCCCTTCGTGTCGCGCAGAATCTGTGTCTTGTCTTCAAGCACGTCCCAATAGGTCACGGCCTCAGCCGGCTTGTCGAAAGCAGCCGGCTCAACCGCCGCCTTCCGTCCCATCTCGAATGCTTTCAGGTTAGCTTCGAGTTCCGCCGACCGGATGTTCGCTTTCATCGCCCATCGCAGGTTGTCGAGAGTCACCGGCAGCGCACCTCGCTGGAAGGCCGCACCTAGCAGAATACTGTTCGCGTAGATCTTGTTGCCAAGGAACCTTTCTGAGATCTCGCCCAGATCCATCCCGAAGTACCGGTCCAGCCGCGAGTACCGTCGTATCAAGTCCTCCAGATCCTTCGTATCGAAATCATCGACCCCAGTCATGGTCATTGTCGTCTCGCGCTTACCGGTCTCAACGACGGCAGTCGTATGCTCCGGACTTGCGACCCGCCCTGTCCCATTCGGATCCATCCCACGGACCGCTTCGAGAATGTCGAGCCCCAGCAGCAGGTCAGCATGACCGTGCGGGGTCAACTGGCTGATCACCCGCTCGTCCTTGGAGAAGCTGATATGCGAGTACACCGCGCCGTTCCGAATCGCAAGACCCTTCTTGTTTGTGAATCGAACCGTGTAACCCTGTCGTGCGCCGGCCGTCGAGATGATCGCGGCAATGGTGTTGACACCCATGCCTCCCACCCCCCCCACATACGCATACCACGCGTCGTCGAAGTCCTCGGAGTTCGGGAGCGGCAGCCCCTTCAAATCAATCGATTCGGTCTTGACCTCGGAGGCCCGCTGTCTGCGAATCGTTACCTCTTCGAACGACGGACACGTCTTGTCACCGTTCGCCACGGTCACCTTTGTACACGCTCCATCAGACACACACAGGGACAGGTCTGTCGCCACCTTCGGTCCGTGCAGGGTCTCTTCTACCGTCAGGCCTGAACAGCCCGTCGCTCTAGTACATTCTAGACAGTATTCGCAGACCTCGGGGGTAATATTGATATGGCTCTCTTCAGGCAGGAAGCCCTTTTCCTGGAAAACAGCTCGCTCTTCGTTCTTCTGACGACGATTGAACGTGATGCCACATTCCTTGTCGGCGATCACAATCTTCACACCCTTTTTCAGCAGAGTCTTTTCGACTTCTTCGCGATAGCCTTCACGCTCGGCCGGGTCCATTCGGACGATCGAGACGGGACTTCCACCTTCACCCGCCATCCCATGCACGATCTTCTCGATATCCTGTGCAAACGTAGGATTCCCCAGGATGTCCACATCGCCGCCCGGTGTTGGTTGATGACCAGTCATCGCCGTCGTCTTGTTGTCGAGGATGATGTAGGTAATGTCCTGAGCGTGCTTGATCGAATCCGAAATCGCAGCCATCCCACTGTGGAAGAACGTGGAATCTCCCATAAAAACGAGCTGCTTGTTCCGGATGAACGGATCGATTCCCGCTCCCGTACCGCCTCCGAGCCCCATGCCCGACAGATTGTGCATCAGACGGTCGAAGGGCTTGTACTTGAGAAGCGAGTAGCACCCGATGTCGCCGTGGAACACGAGATCGACCTCGTCCCGCCCATGCGTCGCGCGCATGTATTCCGAATCCATGAAATCGTCGACGACACGGTTCAGGACGCTCGCGGAATCTCGATGCGGGCAACCGGGACAGAAGGAGGGAGTGCGATCCGTCGCGTGCAGCTCGTATTCGGACGTCTCTTGGATCAGTCGGACCTCCGCATCGATTCGGTCTCGGTCCAGATCGTCCAGACCTACGGCATCGACCAAACGCGCCAGCACCTCGAGCACGATGGACGGATTCATCCCTTGTGTATCAGGAAAACCCTCGATACCACCAGGGAACCGCTTCCCCCAGACCGAGATCTCGTTCCTCTCGAGTTCGAACACGGCCGCCTTCACCTGTTCTTCGAGGAATGGACGCTTCTCCTCCACGACGACGATCTGATCCGCCTGATCGCAGAACTCACCAAGGATCCGGCTGTCGAGCGGGTATGTCAGACCGTACTTGAGGATCGGGAAACGACCACCAAGTCCCATCAGGTCGAGTGCATGTTCAAGGTAGCAGTATGAGAGACTGCTAGTAACGAAGCCGATAGAACTTCGTTCCGCCCGACCGTGGACGATACGGTTCAGGTTCCGTGCGCGCGCGGCTTCAATGATCGCAGGAAAGCGGGTGTGGAGAACATCGTCTTCCTTGATCGCCGTGCTAGGCGGAATAATGACACGGTCGTCGACGGGAATAGTGCGGCTATCGATCGTCACGGGAGACCGAACTGTGAGATCGGGAAAGTCGTTTGGGTGAACCTTTACTGTACCGCCGCCGTCCGCCTGATTGGACGTCACGAGGTACGCGACATAAAGTCGTGTCTCTTCCGACAGATCGAGCGCCGCACCCATCCAGTCCTTCATCTCCTGGAAGGTGCTCGGTTCGATGATCGGCATATATAGGTGTTTAGCAATGAACCGGGAGTCGGCCGGGACCTGTGTTCCTTCAGACCAGGTGTCATCGCCGAAGACAGCCACCGCAGAACCTCCTGGCCCCGTGCCGGCCATATTGCCGAGGGCGAGCGCGTCAGACGCCACGTGAGCGCCCACGCTCTTCATCACAGTTACCGCCCGGATAGACTCCATCTGGGCCCCGTTCAGACGGGCGGCAGATAGGGCCTCGTTGTTCGCGATCTGCACCATCACGCCCTTCTCGACGAGCAAATCACGAATGCGCTCGGCCGCATCGAACACTTCGGCCACGGGCGAACCCGGATATCCGGTCAGCAGACCAACCCGGTTCTCAAGCGCACCTTTGACCAGCAGCTCGTTGCCGGTAAAGATGCTGATACCCTCCTCCTGTTTGAACCTTAGATCCATACCGTGACCTAGATCTCGTTCTGCCAGTTCGGGTTGTACAACTCGCCCGGATATGTCGAATGTACGAGTTCGTAGACACCGATACCGCGGCGATCACGGAAGACGAACTCGTATGTCCCCTGTGTATCATACGTCCAAACTTCGTAGGGTTTGACACTGTCGACAGCTGAACGATACTCCCGATCCGAGGGCGGACCGTATCTGACGTACACACGTCCCTTGTCCGTGTCATATCCGGACTGACGATGTCCACCAGAAAAGTTGTTGTGGGCGTATCTCATCCGCCTGACATGTTCGATCAGTTTCTCGTTGATCACGGTGCTCGGCGTGGGATCTAACCGTTTCCAGAAGACCTTCAGAAACTTGTCACGGGGCTCCAGCCTTTCCAGCGCTCCATAAACGTTCAGGTCTGCCTCCTCTGCCACCCACTTGATGTGTCTGTAATAGACAAGGCTGACCTTCTGGTCCTCTGTAAGCCCATCACCAATACCTTCTTCAGACTGAAGGAACACGAGGCTTCGCCGCCTCGTCTGCATCTTATTGTCGAGATCCAACGACTGAACTTCGAGGAAATACCGACCTGGATCGAGATCAGTCGCGGCGATCGAATCGATCAGGACCGCGCTCTCGCCGCCCTTCTTGTAACGATGATCGACGGTCTCGGAAACAGGCACTCCCTCTTCGCTCAGCAAGAAATACCGGACGTCGAAGGCACCCAGACTTGACCCCGGTGACAGGTTGTAGAGCTCGTGATAGAAGCGAATCGGCTCGTTGTTCTGGTAGACACGAGTCGTACGTGGGATGACTTCCCAGCCGTTACGCACGAACCGGCCCTCACCACGCGCCTTCGCCACTGCGGTCGCAAACAACACACCACTGGATGCGAAACCCGTCGCCTCAAAGCCCTCTACGAGCAACGGCGCGTCTACCTCCCCCTGTGAATCGCCGTAGATATCCTCGACAGTCAACAAAACGGTGTAGTCGCCCGCCTTCAGACTGAATCCGATCTGGTCGCGAACAACACCGCCTGTCTCCTTGAGTTCGCGAAGACTGCTGACAGAGAAGTTTCGCGTCCAGTTTTCCTCACCCGCGACCTGACCAGCAGCATCCCGAATGATCAGAGAAAGATCGACCTGAGAAACAAACTGGTTGCCTTCGGGCACGAACTGGAGCTGTCTCGCATCCAGGACCGTGTAGAACTCCTGCAGAGCAAACCCTTGGACACCGCGGAACAGAGCAGCATCAGCGAAAAATTGAAGATCGCCGAGACTGCCACGTGGCCATTCCACCTTGGGATCCGCCTCTTCTATAGATGTCGCATCCTGAGCCCACAGGGATCCCGGTACCGCTATCGCAGCAACCGTGAAAGCGGCAAAGTATGCGGTTAGTCGTCGGGAGAACATTTCTCTTGTGCTCCTTAGCTCGTGACGGATGACACGACATCGAGGATCGCATCCCCTTCGCGGGCACGGTCAATGTCGTTCAGCACCGGATTACATTCCGACACCTTGATGGTCTTCTCCGGTTCGATGCGCGAAAGGCACCCCGCGTAGTCCGGCAAAACGGTCAGGGTCCCCGGGTGATCGAGCTTGAAGGGTCTTAGCAACTGCAACGTGAGAGATTTCTCAGATTTCCAGTAGAACCAATCTCGTATGTAATCTGTGGTCCAGATAAAGTGCGACTTCAGACCATACAAAGCGGGCATATCCCCGATCCAGATCGTGTCCGCCAACTCGGCATAGAGACCAATCGTAACATCGTCACCGACAGTATCCGGTTCATCTCCAAACCAGCACCGATTGTCGGGCTTCAGGATCCTTGGATTCTGGTGATAGTAGGCCGGGTAGAAAAAGAATGCATCTGAGCGAACGTCAAACGAACCCCGCATCCCCGCCGATACCGCCTTTTCTTAGCAGCCGTATCGGTTCACCCTGCTGGACCGCCGTCAGTGCGATCGGCTTACTCGTGTCTTCCGCTCCTCGACTGGGTCGTCCGGCAAGGCAGACACCCATATTTCCTCACCGTTCATCCGGACCGAGTAGGTCTCAACGCGGTAGTGCTCAGCCTCGGGACAGACACCCGAGTCGAAGGCAAATCGCAGCCCATGCCAGAGGCAGGTAACGTGTTGGTCGTCGAACTCCACCGTCCCGATCGGACGATTGTTGTGGGGACACAGGTTCTCTATCGCCTTGATCGTCCCAGCGCAGTTGTAGAGACCCACATCCCGACCCATCACGACAACGACCTTGCCCGATCCGACCGGTATGTCGGACATCCTGCCCACGTACACAAATTTTCGGTCGTCCTTTTCGCGCGATTCCGCGGGTTCCTTTCGCATCCACCCCTTAATATCGAACAGGCTCATGCAGTCACGGGATCGGCTTGATCGGCAGCATGATAGGAGCTTCTAACAAGCGGCCCCGACTCGACGTGGCGATACCCGAGCGTGCTCGCAAACAACCGCATGTCGTCAAATTCTTCGGGCTCGTAGAAACGATCGATCGGCGCGTGATTCTGTGTCGGCTGCAGATACTGACCAATCGTCAGGATGTCCGTCCCCTGATCGGCGATATCTCGTATAGTCTGGTCGACCTCATCGCGTGTTTCACCCGCCCCAACCATGATCCCTGATTTCACGGGCATTTCGGGCCGCAAGTCCTTCGCCCTCCACAACAGCTTGAGGCTTTGTGCATAGTTGGCCTGGGGACGCATCATTCTGTACAGCCGCGGCACTGTTTCCACGTTATGGTTCAGGATCTCCGGTCCGGCTTCAAGCACGACCGCGAGGGCATCCCGATTCCCCTGAAAATCGGGTATCAGGACCTCGACCGTCGTGTCCGGACAGGCGATGTGAACCTGACGGATCGTCTCCGCGAACACCCCGGCTCCCCCATCACTCAGCTCGTCCCGGTTGACCGATGTGATCACCGCGTGTCTCAAGCCGAGAGAAGCGACCGCATCCGCTACGCGAAACGGCTCATCCAGATCGAGCCCCAAGGGTCGACCAGTCTTGACAGCGCAGAACCCACACGATCGTGTGCAAATATCGCCCAAGATCATGAACGTCGCCGTACGCGCCCCCCAACACTCGCCGATGTTCGGGCATCGCGCGCTCTCACACACAGTGTGGAGCTGCTTCTCTTTGACGAGCCTCTTCAGGCTCCGATACTCTGCGTTCCCGGGCGCCGGCACGCGAAACCAGCTCGGCAGCCGAGATCGCCTAACCGGAGGAGCGATGTCGATCAGCTCACTCATCAGACAGCTCGGCCTATCAGTGTCTTCTGTGTGCAATCGGTCACGCGAACCGTCACAAAGGAGTTGGTATCAGCAGTCCCTTCGAAGACGACTGTCTTGAAAGACTCGGTCTTCCCCGACACCTGCCCTGCCCGACGTGCCGGGCCCTCGACAAGCACCTCGACCTCCCGACCGACCCACTCCCTGTTGATCTCCAAAGAGATCCAATTCTGCAGCTCGATCACTTCTTCAAGCCGCCGTCCCTTCTCCTCCTCTGAGACCGTATCGGGAATCTCACGATCAGCCACAGTTCCTTCCCTGGCCGAATACTTGAACATGAATGCCGAATCGAACCGAACCTCTCGCATCAGGTCAAGCGTCCTGTCGAAATCTTCTTTTGTTTCACCAGGGAACCCGACGATGATGTCCGTCGACAGCGAGAGCCCCGTGATGGCGTTCCGCAGATCATATACGAGCGACCGGAAGTGGTCCGAAGTGTAGCTACGCTTCATCGCGTCGAGAATACCGTCGGATCCGGACTGGAGAGGCAGATGGATGAACGAGCATACCTTACACTCGCTCGCCATCGTCGCGATCAGCTTTTCGGTGAAGTCGCTCGGATGGGGAGACGTGAACCGAATCCGCTCCACACCCGCTACCTCGGCAACACGTGACAGCAGATCTGCAAAATCCGTGTCCTCATGCCGGTATGAGTTCACTGTCTGGCCGAGGAGTGTAACCTCCCTGAACCCATGCTGTGCTGCAATTTCCGCCTGCCTGACGACTTCGTCAGCTGACACGCTTCGTTCGCGTCCTCGGACATAGGGCACTATACAGAAGGTGCAGAACTTGTCGCATCCCCGCATCACGGTGATCCACGCGTTGACTCCATCCTTGCGGGCGGGATCAAGCCCCACGTAGGTCTCTGTCCTGCCGAGCTTCACGTCTAGAGCAGGTTCGTCACGGGCTTCTTGAACCATACGCGGCAGATCCCGATAGGAATCGGGTCCCAAAACCAGATCGACATAGGGCACACGGTCGAGGAGCTTCTCCGATAGGTGCTTGGCCATGCAGCCACAGACACCTAGGACCATGTCGGGGTTTTTTATTTTTAGGTGGCTCAACTGCGAAAGTCGGCCCAAGACGCGATCTTCCGCGTGCTCGCGGATGGCGCACGTATTGAGGAGCACGACGTCCGCATCTTCGACGCGGTTCGCTCCGGAATAGCCGGCCCTCTGTAGCACACCGAGCATAACCTCGGAATCGGACACGTTCATCTGACAGCCGTAGGTCTCCACATAGACCTTGCCCCGACCGGCAGGAACGACGTCCAAGTCCGATGGTCCAGTCACCACCGGATGGTTCGATTCTATGATCTGCAGTTCATCCACTATCTATTCTCTGCCTTCAGGGCGTCCAGTATCTCCTGCCGAACCGACGCCACATCCTCTACATCTAGCCTGCTCTTCAACGTCGCCACGGCCTCTTCTCCACCGATCCTCCCCAGCGCCCAAGCCGCGTGTTCACGAACCAGAGGTTCCTGATCACTCAGCGCCTTAGACAAAGCCGGCACATCACGGTGAGTCCCTACGTTACCTAGCGCCACGGCTGCGTTTCGCAACAGACCCCGTCGCTTAGTCCGTTTGATGGGGCTCTTCCGGAACTGACTGCTGAAAGCTTCCTGATCGAGTGACAGCAGGTCGCGCAGACTCGGTCGATCAAACCCAGGTCGGGCCTGGAAGGCAGGATCAGAGGTTGGAACCGCGTGTTTTTCGTTCCACGGGCAGACATCCTGACACACATCGCACCCATAGACCCAGTCCCCCACGCCCTCGCGTAAGTCGTTTGGAATGGGGCCCTTGAGTTCGATCGTAAGATACGAAATACACCGGTTTGAATCCAGCACGTAGGGCTCCACGATCGCCTCCGTCGGACACGCGTCAATGCAGCGTGTACAGGTACCGCAGTGATCGGTGGCAGGCGGATCCGGATCCAGTTCCACGGTCAGAATCAACTCGCCGAGGAAGAACCACGAGCCCGTGTGCTTCTCAATAAGGTTCGTGTGTTTCCCGAACCATCCCAGCCCGGCTCTCGCCGCAAACTCTCTTTCCAACACAGGACCTGTGTCTACATAGGCCCGCCCCTCGGTCCCCGGAGCGAGAGACGTGATCTCCTTCTGGAGATCGATCAGCCGGCCCTTCATCACGTCGTGATAGTCGTCTCCTCTTGCATAGCAGGAGATCCGTCCCGACGGAGTTTCATCAGATGGTACCTGATTGTCAGGCCTATAGTTCAGCCCCACACAAACGATCGACCGAGCACCCGGCACCAAGAGGGTCGGATCCTGTCGGCGATCGAGATTCCGAGTCAGGTATCCCATCTCCCCAGCATACCCCTTGTCCACCCAGGACTTGTAGAAAGCCCAGTGTCCGGGGGGGGCGGCCGAGGTTATCCCTACGGGGCTGAACCCCATCTCTCGGGCCGTCGCCTTGACCCGTCGTGTCAGATCAGATCGTGTCACTTTAAAATGAAAAGGCAGAACACGATTTGTGCTCTGCCCTCATCACCAGATTAGAATTCGTTCAGGACGGCTGCTGAACCGACCGACTCAGTGCGGCGGACTCGATGGCGTCTGTCACCAACCTGTAAGCGTGCTTCCTACCTGGAGGAAGACCGTCGAGCGCTACTGCAAGCTCGTCCGTTGAAAGCGCTCTCGGCGCGAGACACCTACCTGGGAGCAGTTCGGTCGCAACAGAGCCTGCTGCGATCGTCGCCGTGCAGCCGTGTGCTTTGAACCTCACTGCCTTTATGACTTCACCGTCACCGAGCCGGAAATATAAAAACAGCGAAGCTCCCGAGGACGGGTTGTCGGACTTGCCGATTATGGTTGCGTCGTCCATCTCCCCAACATTCCGGGGATGCTCGAAGTGATCGAGCACCATGTCCGAGTAGGCTTCGCTCACAGATTCAGTACTGGACGTTATCCAACGGCCGTCGCGGTGGAGTCAATGTAACCCGCTCCTCGACCGCCAACAGACGCTCCTTAGTGTAGATCAGGTCCGCACGGGTCTCCTCGGCGAGCTCCGAACGCTCCGTCATAACGATCGCGTCCTCGGGGCAGGCCTCCACACACATGCCGCAAAAAATGCAGCGCAGCATGTCGATCTCAAACCTATCCGGATACTTCTCACGATCGGGCCACGGTGCTTCGGCCGCCTCGATGGTTATACACTCGGCGGGACACGCCGTCGCGCACATGTAGCATGCAACACACTTAGGTCTGCCCTGATCGTCCTTTGTTAGCTTGTGGAGACCGCGATACCCTTCCGGCTTTTCCCATCTTTCTTCGGGATACTGCATTGTGACCTTCTTTCCGAACAGGTGCTTGAAGGTCAGCGACAGCCCCTTTGTTATTGCCGGAAGATACATTTTTTCGGTCAGCGTCATTTCGTGACCTACTTTTTTCATTTCTACGATCTCCTCTGCGGTTCCTGTTTCGACCCCGACGTTTCTTGTTCGGACGCCCGGCCCATCCGGTGGCGACGGTCTGACGGATCACCGTGACCTGAATCTCACCGGGGAACGTCAATTCTTCCCGGACTTTCTGGGCGATTTCAAACGACAGATTCTTGGCCGCATCATCCGAGATCCGGCCGGCATTGGCCATTACCCGAACTTCGCGCCCCGCGTTGATCGCATAGGCATCCCGAACCCCGTTGAATCCGCGCGCGAGATCCTCGAGATCGCGGACACGCTGAATATATCCTTCGGCATCATCCCTGCGTGCACCTGGCCGCGACGATGAAATTGCATCGGCCGCTTTGACAAGGAACGAGATGGGCGAAAGTGGCTCCGCCTCCTCATGGTGGTAGAGGATGGCGTTGATCACTTCGGGTCCTTCGCCATACTTCTTCGCGATATCCACGCCGATTCCGACGTGGCTGCCCTCCTGCTCGTGATCAATCGACTTGCCGATGTCGTGGAGCAACGCGCATCGACGGGCTAGCTTCTGGCTCAGACGAAGCTCTGCTGCCATTGCTCCCGCAAGGAAGGCCACCTCTTTACAGTGACCAATCATCCCCTGTCCGAAGCTCGTCCGATACTTGAGCTTGCCGACCAGCTTGACTAGCTCGGGGTGCATATCGTCAACGCCGACTTCCTTGACGGTACGCTTCCCCTCCTCCACGATCATGGCATCGATTTTCTTCTCGCTTTGAGCCACGACCTCTTCGACACGACCTGGGTTTATCCGCCCCTCTTTGACGAGGGCTTCCATCGCCAGCCTCGCCACGTCCCTCTTTACGGGATCAAAACTCGACAACACGACAGCTTCAGGTGTGTCGTTGACTATCACCTTGACACCGGTCGCGGCCTCGAAGGAGATAATGTTACGCCCCTCCTTGCCGACGATCCGACCTTTGATGTCGTCATCTGAAAGCGGAACAACAGAGATCGAGGAGTGAACGGTCTGATCGGTAGAGCACCGCTCTATGGCACTCGCGATGATCCTATTCGCTTCGCGATCGGCCTGCTCCTTCGCTTGCTCGATCTTCTCGCGACCAATCTCCGTTGCCGTTCTCTGGAGATCGTTCCGAAGCTTTTCGAGAAGCATCTCTCGGGCATGTTCCGCGTTCATCCCGGAGATCCGCTCCAAGTTCGAGCGCTCCTCCGTAAGGATCTTCTCAAGTTCCTCGTTCTGTTGACCTAACCGGTCGTGTCGCTTCTGCGTGTCCTTCTCCCGTCGAGCCAGACCCTTGTCTCGCTGTCTCAGAACCTCGTTCTTGTCCGACAGGTCCGCTTCATGCTCGTCGAGCGATGTCTCTCGGTCGTCAAATTCCTTACGTTTGCGATCGAGCTCTGACTCATACTGCGATTTCGATTCGTACCAAGCATTCTTCTCTTCGAGAAAAGACTCACGCCGCTCGCGATCGGCCTTCTCCATCAGCTTGGCTATACGTCTTTCGTTCTCCGATTCCAGATCGGCCATCTGTTTCGCTTTGACGCGAGAGCAGAACACCCAACCCAGTCCAAAAAGCAGGATGGCACCCCCCAACCCCACACCGATGATTGCGTAATCCTGTGCCATCGAAGCTCCCATAAGGGATTGCAAATCCATTGGGGCCTCCGACAGTCCTCAAATTCAAGATCCAGAGCAGTTGGCCCGGCAGACCTCGACTCACCTGTATGGACGGCACGTGCCATCCAAGCCGCACGAATCGTGCGGTGACGAGCCAGAGCATCAAAGCTGTTATCAGATGCAGAAGGTCCAAAAACCGGGCTCCCGAAAAAGATGGCGGAAGGAACAAGATAGCCCTCTCAGGACAGATACTTGTTCACCGCCGTGTTCCTGCGGTCAAACGCCGAACGACTCCCCGCAGCCACACTGATTCTTGGCGTTGGGGTTATTGATCTTGAAACCCTGCCCCATCAGGCCGTCCTCATATTCCAATTCGGATCCAGCTAGATATAGGGCACTCTTCATATCGATGAAGACCTTGACGCCATTGCTTTCTATCACGTCGATCTCGCCATCAGGTTCTTCTGAGAATTCGAGTTTGTACTGAAGACCCGAGCACCCGCCGCCCACGACACGGAGGCGTAGTCCAAAATCGAGTTGGTCCTCTCTCTTCAGCAGGTCTCTAATCTTGTTCGCAGCACTCTCTGTGACGGTCACCATGACCCTCACTCCTTATTTGTTCAATTCCGATAAGCAGGACTTAATGGCCTCGAAGTCTGGCAATACACTTGCATCATCGGACACCGCAGCGAATCGGACAACTCCCGACTTGTCAAGAACAAAGGCAGAACGTTTAGCTACTCCTTTGAAACCCAGCAATTCATCATGCATACAGCCGTAAGCTTGGCAAACTTCCTTGTTGAAATCGCTGACCAACGGCACATTGATGTTGCTGTCTTTAGCCCACGCTTCTTGTGCAAATGGGCTATCTACACTAATGGCGATTACTTCCGCGTCAAGTCCTTCGTAGTCGCTCAGCCCCCCACTGACAGAACAGAGCTCCTCCGTGCACGGTCCCGAGTAGGCCAGCGGTACGAATAGAAGGACGACGTTCTTGTTGCCTTTATAACTTGAAAGTGTGACATCGATCAGATCTCCCGCCTTACGCTTTAGCGTAAAATCGGGGGCCTGATCACCAACAGAGATTGCCATTTTCGAGTCCTCTCGTAAGGTCAGCTTGCGGCGTCGAACAGCTCGTTCACTTTGTTCCAGTTAATCACGTTCACCCAGGCGGCGATGTAATCCGGACGACGGTTCTGGTAGTTCAGGTAGTAGGCGTGCTCCCAGACATCCAGACCCAGGATCGGCGTGCCGCTTCCGTCCATCAGCGGGTTGTCCTGGTTCGGGGTGCTCACCACATCAACACCACCGTCCTTGACGATCAGCCACGCCCAACCACTCCCGAAACGGGTAGCCCCTGCCGTGTTGAACGCCTCCTTGCAGGCATCGCCCGAACCGAACTTTGCGTTCACGGCCCCCATCAGAGCGTCAGAAGGTTCGCCCACGCTGCCAGCGGGGGCCATTACCTGCCAGAACAACGTATGGTTCCAGTGACCGCCGCCGTTGTTCCGCACTGCTGCACGCTTATCTTCAGGAACACTATCCAGATCCGAGATCAGCTCGCCGAGATCCTTGTTCTCTAGACCCGTACCCTCAAGCGCGGCATTCAGGTTCGTCACGTAGGCATTGTGGTGCTTGCCGTGGTGGATCTCCATCGTGTCCGCACCGATGTAAGGCGCTAGTGCATCGTGGGCATAAGGCAGATCGGGTAGAATGTGAGCCATTAGAAATCTCCTCTTCTGTCCGGAAAAACCGAACGAGAAAGATGTAACAAATTGAATAACAACAATTTAAAAAATGTCCATTTGAATAGGATGGACGCGCAAAATCAGATGGAAATATATAAAACCCCCGAGAACCCGTCAAGACGGCGCCTGTGTGCCTTTTCTCAAAAAAATCGGGTCTTACGCGGCTTGGATAGGCGGTTCACGTGGCCGGAACCAGAACATTGTCGATCAACCGGGCCTTCCCGAATCGAACAGCGACTGCAAGAAGAATCGGTCCCTTCAGATCGGGCTCTTCGCGCAGATCCTCAGCCTTTACGGCCTCCACATACTCGATACGAGCACACGAGACAGTTTCGATGATCGAGGTCACCGTACGGATCAGCCTGTCACGGCTGCGTATCCCCGACACAGCCAAAGACTTGCCCTGTTGTAGGGCATGGAACAGGACCGGTGCCGCGCGTCTCTCTTCCGCAGTCAGATAAACGTTGCGAGAACTCTTCGCCAGTCCGTCCGCCTCCCTGACCGAAGGGATCACAAGTATGTCGACGCCAAGGTTGAAGTCGGCCGTCAGCCGACGGATTACTGCTGCCTGCTGAGCGTCCTTCTGGCCAAACACCGCCGCATCAGGTCGACAGGACGCAAACAGCTTTGTCACCACGGTGGCAACGCCAGAAAAATGGGTCGGCCTTGATGCCCCACAGAGCCCCTTCGTCAGTGCATCGACTGACACCGTCGTGGAGAATCCCTGCGGATACATCTCTTCGGCGGTCGGAGCGAACACAACGTCACCGCCGTTCGCCTCGATCAGGGCAAGATCCCGGTCGAAGTCACGCGGGTAGTCCTCATAATCCTCGTTGGGACCGAATTGTGTCGGATTAACGAAAAGACTTACCACAACCAGATCGCCATCCCGTCGCGCTCTCCGAATCAGACTCGCGTGCCCCTCGTGCAGATACCCCATCGTAGGGACAAGCGTCACACGCTCTCCGCGGTGACGAGCGACGGCGGATAACGCCTGCATCTCGCTGACGTGCTCGATGATCTGTGGTTTGGACACGGTCAGTCGGGGAAGTCCCCGCTCTTGACATCGTCGCGGTAGGCTCGGGCAGCCTTTGCGACGGTCTCGTTCAGGTAGGCGTACTTGCGAACGTAAGAGGGAACCTTGTCGAACTGACCAAGCATGTCGGAACTGACGAGTACCTGCCCGTCACAACCAGGTCCTGCACCGATCCCGATCGTCGGAATATTTAACGTCTGGGTGATCGACTCCGCGGTTTCGTGCGACATGAACTCGAGCACAATCGCATAACACCCGGTTTCCTGCAGCCTGAGTGCCTGCTTGTGGATACGCGCAGCAGACTCGACCTTCGTACCCTGTAGTCGGTAGCGTCTCGCGGTCTGCGGGAGCAAGCCGACGTGCCCCATCACATCGACGCCGTTACTTACGAGGTGTTCCACCACCTCGTATCGTGGTCCCTCAAGCTTGACACTATTTGCCCCAGCTTCAATCAGTTGACGCGCACCTTCAAGCGCCTGATCTGCTGTCTCATAGCTTCCGAACGGGAGGTCAGCGAGCAAGTGAGTAGCCTTCACACCACGAGCGACCGCCCCGAGATGATGGAGCATCTGCTCAAGCCCTATGTCCGCCGTCGAGGCGAGACCGAGCTCCGTCTGGGCGAGGGAATCCCCCACAAAAAGGATGTCCAGATCGCAAGTATCAAGGGCAAGGGCGGTTGGGTAGTCGTAGACCGTCAGCATGGCAATCGGATCGCCGCCTTTCATCGCGCGTATGTCGTCCGTGGTCTTGACCATCACACCTCGACGTGTGCGGGACGGTAGTATCGTGTCCCGGAGATTGGCCCCGCGATTTGCTGAATCAGATGGTCCAGGTCTTCTGGACGATTCGCAAAATCGACTTGAGAAATGTTAACGACGAGAAGCGGGCTGGACCGGTAGTGGAAGAAGAAATGCGTGTACGCATCACTCAGCCTTGAGATGAACGCCTCGGTGATACCACGCTCGTATCCCCTTCCGCGAGCCCTGACCCTCCTGACGGTATTCTCGACAGAATCCTGCAGCAGGATTACAAGATCAGGGCTGGGAACGCGATCGTCCAGCGACTCGGCAACCCGCTCATACAGACCAAGCTCTGTCTCGTTGAGCGTGGCGTGAGCATACACGGCATCGCGCTCGTACATATAGTTAGTAATGACCTGCGCGCGGAACAGGTCCATTTGGTGGAAGGCCTGCAGCCGTCGGTAGCGCTCNAGAAGATAGAATACCTGAGCTTGAAAACCGAACCGATCCGGATCGTCGTAGAAGAGCGGGAGAAACGGGTTGTCATCNGGTTCCTCGAGTTCGAGTCTGGCTCCGAGACGACTCGCGAGCATCGTGGCCAACTGGCTCTTGCCGACTCCCGTCACTCCCTCCACAGCGATGTAGCGCGCATCAGTCATGGTTCAAGCATCAGTCCGCAAGGTGGTTTCGCATCGTTCGAGGCTATCCCGACCGATCTCATCGGCGAGTTCAGCGTAGGTGCGTCCGTCCTCGGGATGTGTCGCCTCGGGATACAGGTCAGCGAGTGGAATCAGCACAAAGGACCGTTCGAGCATGTGCGTGTGAGGGATCTTCAGCCCCGGTTCATCTACACGTTCAATCCCGAAGGTTAGGATATCGAGGTCCAAGGTCCTGGGACCCCATCTCACATCCCGAACGCGTCCAAGGGCCTTCTCCACATTCAAGAAATGTACAAGCAGTTTATGTGGNGAGGTGCGCACCGTTAACTCGACGACCGCATTCAGAAAGGCNGGCTGGTCCTGCGGNCCCATAGGAGGGTTCCGGTAGACTGGCGAGGCCCTTATAACATCGACGTCATCCAGCCTGTCGAGCTTGTTGAGGCCTTGACGCATCGTGACGATTGTGTTGCCGACGTTACCACCAATTCCGGCGAAAACTTGGGCAGAGGGTCCGCCCCTACTCAAATCCGCGCGTGACCTCGACTTCTATCCCGTCGAACTGAGCGGCAACCGGTGGGCTGGGTTTTCGAACGCGAACGATCAACTTTTCGACACCGAATCGCTCCTCGATCGCGCTCGCTGCACGGTCCNCAATCGATTCAACGAGCCCATATCTCTCCCCGGTCACGATGGAGTCGACGAGCTCGACAACCTCTGGGTAGTTGATCGCGCCTTTGATCTGTGTCACATCTGGGTCGGCACCGTAAGACGCCCATCCGGCGAAAGAGCCGAAGACTTCGACGTCCACCTCAAACAATTGACCAAGAACGTTCTCCTCGGGTAAGAGCCCGTGGTAGGCGTAGAAACGCATGTTGCGGATACGGATGACGTCATCGGACATAGACATGCTCGCGAAATATGGGATCGGGTGCGGTCCGGTTCAAGCGGAAAGGTTCGAACTCTGCAGGCTCAGAGACTTGCCCTCGACAAACGGGAGGCTCACGACCTCGCAGACTTGATCAGCGGGCGTTGTGAGCTGTGTGCCACTCGCCTCGTTNCCCCGTCTGACAGATGCAAGACAGACAATCTGCTCAACAGCCTCCGAGTAGACCCCTGACTTCACGAGACCGACCGTTTTNCCATCGCGGACCAGTTCTGTCTCAGGAACCGGCGGATCTTGGCCCTCCACTCGAACACCGACCAGATACCGCCTAGGCTGGCCCAGATTGTGCATCTTGGCGAGCGCTTCCTGCCCTATGAAACACCCCTTTGTGAAGTCGACCGTATCAGCCATCCCACCTTCTAATGGGATTACGCGATCGTCCACATCCAGCCCATAACGGGGCATTCCGGATTCGATACGCAACGTCTCCACAGCGACCTGCCCGGCCGGCTGAGCCCCTCCGGCCCGGNCGGCCTCAAAAACCTGAGCACCCCNATCTGCTGCGACCCACAGATCATACCCCAGCTCGCCGCAATATGACCGTTTGCAGACGCGCACTCTGACGCCTTCGATCTCACAGCATCGACTTTGATATGGACCAAGGTCCGTCGGACCTCCTGCGACATCCAAAATTTGGTCGGCCGCCGGGCCCTGTAGGCCCACAATCGAGTAGTCGGAGGAGACCTCGCTGATCGTCACATCGTCCGCGATGATGTAATTGTCAAGAAACTCGCTGACCGCAGACTGCAGCCCCGGCTCTGTCTCCATCGCTAAGGAATCGCCCCAGTGATAGACCCACATGTCCGCCCGNNTACTCCCTTTGGCNTCGGTCAGAGCAGCGTGGTTTCCGTCCCCATCCTCAAGCCCTTCGACTGTATTCGTCAACATCCCGTGGAGAAAAGACGCGCGATCCTCACCGGTAAAAAGGAGCTTCCCCCGTTCAGACCGGTCCACGACAATCGCGCTTTCGCGTGCCGCTTGCACCTCGGTAGAGGCATCACCGAAATGCTCGGGCTGGTTCTCGNCNGGNTCTCTNAATGTGCCTCCCAGCTCCTCCTGCAACTGCCTCATCGTCCTCATTCTGACTCCTAATTGGGATGTCCCCGACTCTTTTCGCGAATATGGCCGTGACCCCCGATGTTGTCAAGGTGGGGCCTGGAGCGGGTAGGCTTGACCCGGCAATCGTTGCGATTACTTTAGGACACGACCTGAGAATCCACATACAACGGAGGCAACATTGAAAGCGATTCGCATCAAAGAACACGGAGGCCCGGAGATCCTGACTCACGAGGAAATCGACACACCTCAACCGCAATCGGGATCCGTCTTGATCCAGGTCGAGGCGGCCGGCCTGAATTACATAGACACCTACCACCGCACGGGACTCTACCCTCTCAACCTCCCGCTGACACTCGGCCTCGAAGGGGCGGGGACAATCAGCGAGNTCGGCTCTGACGTGACGGACTTTGCCGAGGGGGATCGTGTCGCTTGGGCCGGATGTCCCGGCTCCTACGCCGAGTATGTCGCTGCTCCTGCGGAGAAGATTGTCAAGGTCCCCGACGGTGTCAGTCTGGATGTCGCAGCTGCATCGATGCTACAAGGCATGACCGTGCACTACCTCACACACGGCACCTACGCTTTGGAACCCGGCGATACGGCACTCGTCCACGCGGCCGCAGGCGGTGTCGGTCTGATAATGGTCCAGGTTGCAAAGATGCTCGGNGCGCGCGTGATCGGTACCTGCGGTANCCCTGAAAAGGAAGANCTCGCCAGAGGCGCAGGCGCAGACGAGGTCATCCTNTATACGGAGCAGGATTTCGAGGCAGAAACACGTCGCTTGACCGGTGGACAAGGCGTCGATGTNGCCTACGACTCCGTTGGTAAATCGACGTGGGAGAAGAGCATAAACTGCCTGAAGCCGCGCGGCTATCTCGTTCTTTTCGGAAATGCGAGCGGCGCGGTCCCCCCGATCGACCCTCTGATGCTCAGCCAAAAGGGTTCGCTCTTCCTAACACGTCCAACCCTCGCGAGCTATACCCTCACACGAGAGGAGCTCTTGGGCCGTGCAAACGACATCCTCGGATGGNTCAACTCCGGCAAACTCGACATCCGTATCGACCGTACCGTTCCGCTTGCCGAAGCCGCGGAGGCACACCGGGCCCTGGAATCGCGAGCCACCAAAGGCAAGGTGTTGATCGCGCCCTGATCCAGCTTGAGCGGACCAAAGACCCTGAAAGGCCACGGACAAATCGTCCGTGGCTTCTTTCGTATACTAACACCCTAAAAGTCAGGTGATTGCCTATTCGGTCGCCCTGATGGAGCTCAACAACGGATTTCCTCTTCGCCTCCACTGATCTCCTGTTGCTCTTCCACACCCGCTCTAAACTCACCTAAACTTCTTTTTCTCAGAGAAACCGGAGAAACTAAAAAAATTGAAAAAGTCCTAAAGNTGACTGCTCCAGCCGCCGATACCCAGAGAGAGGGCGATGATACCTTTGGGTAGCCTTCGTGAAAAGGTGAACATCTCGAAAGCCGAGAACCCGTTTATCACAAACGTCGCAAAGACAAGGAATTCCCGACCACCCCGTGAGCTCTCCAGAATAAAGCACTAACCAAACCGGGTGGGAGCACAAACTTGCCAGCTGAAATCAACAATTCAGTCATTACAGCAGGTATTCTGACGCCAAGGACTGCTCAGGCGGCGCAATCGGAATCGCGGAACCGAGAGCCCGTCGCTGAGTCGAATACATCGAACTCGCAGGCCGTCCTCGCCTCAGGACCCGAAACTCTGGTCAGNTCGCCAGACCCGGGAACAGGTTCTCAGGGTGTTGAGAATCAGCAGAACCTAAACCCGCAGAATGCGGATAACGGTTTGGGTCAGAACGTAGACGTCTCGATCTAATCGAGTCATCTGCTGACGGTAGGCAGGGAATCGCGCGGAAGATTCCGGGCCACAGCATAGCCGTCAACGAAGTGCGTGGAGACAGGACAGCTCGACAAGCTTCGGAAACATTAACAAGTCGAAGTGAACCGATAACGTTTGGTAGGGTAGTGACATGCCGATTTTTGTCTCACGATTCTCGCCTGAGAGGTCGCTCATAGGGAATCTCATCAGCCCGAGTTCTCGACGTAACGAGACTCCGGAGCGATCCGCTTCCCAATCACAGGCCTCTCCCGCCTTGAGCGGCAGTTCCCCGCAGTACGCTGATCGAGTAAAACTCGTTCGGGATCTTACCTCACTCGTGTCTACAGACGAACAATCGACGCGATCAGCTCCTGTATCAGTCTCAGATCTNCCNGCTGACAAATCTCCCCAGAGCTCATCCAAAACAATTGGCTCTCTGACGCTTTTGGACCAACTCCGTCTGCGTCGNAATGGCGCGAANCNNATCCAGNAAAANCACGCGACCGAACACGTTCAGGCANTCGAAAATCCGGTGGACGCTCCAGCACCCTCGCCATCTGTCGGTGTTGAAACCAGTCTGGGTCCCCTTGCAAAGCGACTTCGTGCACTGACCGATCAGCTTACGGCGAATCGAGTTAATTCGACCGAAGCTGTCCCTGAGGTCGACGTGGCCGCGGTCGAGAATCTCGCAGTTGAGAACCAGACTGCAACCGCTTCAGCCGTCGAGGACAAGCTGGACCGTCTGATTACGACGCTTCAGAAAGAGCAGACGGTCGAAATTGCAGTCGTCGATGAAACCATCCTACAGGCCGAACCGACGATCAACGTCGTAGTCACCACCGCGCAAAAATCGACCGGCCCTACACGCGAGGATCAGCAGCAGACTTTGCGTGACGATCTCCAGACGATCGCAAGCGGCCTCAAAGCCGATGCTGCGATCGAGAGTCGAAAGAACGCCGAGTCGGCTTCGAGGAATGCAGAAGCAGCCGGTCGGGTTCAGTCGCGNAGAGAGGTCCAGCAAAACCAGCGGGAGATTCAGTCTCTTCAGGCTGACCGCAGAGCGGCTCAGCAGGACGCACGTAGCGCCGACCAAGCCATCCGTCAGTTGCAGAGCCGCAACACACGGATCCAATCCGAATCGACAAAGCAGCCATCTCCGGGGTCGTCACTCGACTTGCTTGCCCAGTAGTCGAGGCATAGCGGTTCAACCGGGAGTAACGCCGACTCGCCACTTCGTGGAGCGGTGGTATCGATTGGTCAATTCCCCTTTTCTCTACCCTGAGGAAAGGGGAATTTTTTTAGGCATGAGCGAATACGGAATATCGAATCCAGAGTATTGTAATGACGAAGTAGAAGCCACACGAATGAACCGTATTCAGGTTTGCCTTTAGTATGGGGGCACCTATATTCATCGCGAACAACGTTCATAATAATCATCTGCTTGGAGAGAGCTTGAACGAGATTTCCGACAACCTTAAGGTGCTTTCAGACCCGGCCAGACTCCGGATACTAAANAAGNTGATGGGGGTCAAACAGGAGAAGCACGTCTGCGTCCGTGACCTTGCGGAAAGTCTGTCTATCTCGCAGCCGAACGTGTCGCATCACCTGAAGGTATTGAAGACAGCCGGATTCATCTCCTGCCAGAAGGCGTTTAAGAAGGACCAGCGATTCGCCTACTACAAGGTGGATCGCAAGAAGATCGAGATCCTCTTCAAGAACGTCCTCGAATCGATCTCCTAGATCTAACTTCTATGCAAACGAAACGCCCGACTCCTTCTGCAGTCGGGCGTTTCGTTTGAGCCCCGGTCTCTACTTCGAACCTTGTTCGGTCCAGATGACTCAGACAACTCCCGAGCGGCAGAAGCACGCTCAGACTTCCAGTCTCACACGTGGGTCCACACGAACCGCCTTGGGGGTCGTCGGACAGACTTGCTCGCATACGCCACAACCNACGCATCCACCCAGAATCTCGACTTGGTCCGACTCCCCTATNCGAATCGCACACCCTCCTCTTGGACACAGATCGATACAGCTACTGCATCCCTCTCCCTTGGACCTGACGCAGATGGATGCCTCTACGACTGCCCTGCCCAAATCTATCTCATCTCTCAACACGACCTGCAACGCACCAGACGGGCAGGCCGACATGCAGTCCAGATCGGCACACACGACACATGCCTGGTCGGCCGCTACGATACCAGGAGTGCCCTGAAGCGGTCCCTCTACTTCGATCGATCTAATAGCGCCTGCGGGGCANGATGATACGCACGCTTGACATCGCTCGCACGTCGACAGAAAAGCTTCTTCGACGATCGCTCCTGGCGGTCGAAGCACGACGGGACTTTCTGTCTGGCGTTTCGCGTCAAGATAGTCGGCAGCCGGTTCGACATATCGTTTGACGACTTCCCGGAAGAACTGCCGGCGACTGTGTGGCTGTTCGCTCAAGACAGTGCGACCTCCCAAGTCGGACCCTTGACATCCATCTCGAACTCGATCCCTTCGACGGGTGGTGCAGTATAATATCGATGGATGCCGTGCTGTCCTGCTTCTCCAATACGATCGTGGATCAGATGCACGACTGGACCGTCGATCGGGTGTTTGGTATAAACGTTGATCGACCGAGCATCCGACCAAGCCAGGCCGAGNCCTTCGAGTCGCTTCTCCATCACCTTCAACACGAAGGATGCTTTATCGAGCATAGCATCTTCAGTCGTCTCACCGTACCNAACGATCGTGTCCGGGGAGATCGTGCCACCCTGCACCTCTCCCCCACCGGCAATCACGAAGCTCAGAGAACGATTTGTCGACGCGTTCCGAATGAAGGAGAACGCATACATGCTCTGCTCGTCGGGTGAGTGATCAGTTTGTGCAACGTTCGTTCGACCAACCGAGTTGTCATCCCCTTTGGTAAGGACACCCATCGACAGAAGTCGCTCAACGTACCTTGCATTGAAAGCATCGAAGCCGTCTGTCGAGTAGGGCCTGCTGCATCGCAGTTCGACCGAGCAAAGTGACACTGATTCGACAGACTCATCAGATAATGTTTGCTCGACGCGATCGAACCCAACTTCCCAAGGAACAGGTCGTTCGAACACGGCGCGTACGATTTCACGTCCNTGGTGAGCGCGGACACCCGACGAGAATGCAGAGATTCCCGTCAAGTAATCATAACCACCCCGGGCATTCACCTTCTTCTCCATTACTTAATTCTTTCGCAATACGAAAAGCGTGTTTGTCCGTCGTGTTCCATTTATGAGCATCATAAGACGGGAGCCAGAAGCGAAACTAGACTGACAGTCCTCTGGGGTCAAGCGACTAAAGGTTCTACCCGCATCTGTCGAAATATTCTTTTTTAGTCCTTGATTTTTNAGAGGATTGGCTTTGCNCAAGTCTACGCCGATCCTTATCAGGAATGTTACACGAGTTAAATCAGAACGAGAGCTTGACAGACATTCGAGATTCCCTTTATTGACCGCGCTTCAAGTCGCACCCNGATGAATCCGTCTGCATTGGGCCAAATGACAAAGTCGAGGTGACACCCCGTGGCGCGAGCAACCCGATCCGACTTCGCAGGCGTTAAGGATTCCCTCCACAGATACCTTGAAGACGTAGCATCTTCAACACCGCTCTCAGCCGCGGAAGAAGTCTCGCTAGCCCAACGCATCAAGAAAGGTGACCTCGATGCAAGGGCGAAACTCATCGAAGCAAACCTCCGATTCGTCATTACCGTTGCGCGCGAATATCAAAATCAGGGCGTCCCTCTTGTCGACCTGATTAGNGCAGGCAACGTCGGCTTGATTACTGCGGCAGAACGCTTCGATGAAACCAGAGGCTTTAAGTTTATCTCCTACGCGGTATGGTGGATCCGCCAGTCGGTCCTCCAAACACTTGCTGAACACTCGCGTGTGGTTAGACTCCCGTTGAATCGCGTCGATCTGCTCCGACGGATTGCCCGCTACACAAACAGCCGGCAGCAGGAAACNTCATCCCGTCCGCATGAAGAAGAGGTTGCCAAAGAACTNGGAATATCTGTTGAACAGGTTGTCGAAACGCTTTCGAGCGGCCAGCGTGTATTGTCTCTCGATGCGAAGTTCGGAGACGAAGACGAGAACAGTCTACTCGAAGTCATGCCTGACGACAACACGGAGTCGCCGGACANGATGCTCNTAGAGAACTCGTTGACGGCAGAGATCCGTGAGGCTCTCGATTCCTTGGATGACCGAGAGAAGGAGGTCATACGGCTTTACTTCGGCCTGAGCGGGCAGGCGGAGATGACGCTTGAGGAAATCGGACTAAGGTTTAAGCTGACACGCGAACGGGTGAGGCAGATCAAGGAGAAGGCCTTGCGAAAGTTGAGGCACCCAACAAGGGGCAGACGTCTCATCCCGTATTCCGACTCGGAGTAGTCAGAGAACAGGGTAGAGGGAGGATCAATGAGCGGAGNAAGCGGGGCTTGTTCCGCTTTTTGCATTCTCAGGCCATCATGCTTTGGACCAGCCGCTTGAATTGACGTCCACGGTCCTCAAAGTTTGCGAACATGTCGAAGCTGGCGGAAGCCGGGGAGAGCAGAACGGCATCTCCTGCCTTCGCACGCTGCCGGGCGATCTCGAGAGCCTGCTCGAGGCTCTCGGCGAAATCCATTGAGACATCGAGAATGGACGCGGCGATCGCGTTCCGGGTCTCCCCCATCAGNATCACACCCTTCGCTCTTTCAGATACGCGTCTACCCATCTCGCCATACTCGAGACCCTTGTCCGATCCGCCTAAGATCAAAACGATAGGTGCATCAAGCGCATCCAGTGCGACACACGTCCTCTCAGGACTGGTTGCNATCGAATCGTTGTAGAAGTCCACGTTATCAATAGTCCCACAATGCTCAAGCCGGTGTTCAACGCCGCCAAAGGAGACCATCCCCTCCGAGACGAGGTCGGCCGAAACACCTACCGACAATGCGGCACACGCAGCAGCACAGGCATTTATCTGGTTGTGACGTCCCGGGATCCTGAGTTCACTCACGGGACACAGAGCGGATCGGCGCCCATCCTCCAAGCTNGCGATCTCTCCGCCATCGAGGAACACACCGTTCGTCGACGGTTGGATTTCCCCGAACCAGCGACGTTCTGCTCCGCCTGCTGTCCAGCCGGACATCTCTTCGTCTTCCGCATTCAGGATGGCCCGATCCCCCTCCGCCTGACCCGCTAGGATCTGCTGCTTGCAGATCCTGTAATCCTCAAGCCCGTCGTGGATGTCCAGATGGTTTGGCGCAAAGTTCGTGACCACAGCGACATCGGGTCGCCAGCCCATCCATCCAAGATATCGCAGCTGGAAGCTGGATAGCTCCAGAACGGCCGTCGTCTTCTCTGTTGTCTCCTCNAGCCGATCCAGCAACGACACTCCCATGTTCCCGCCAACCAGCGTATCAGGTACTGCGTTCGACACAATCTGACCAAGCAGNGTCGTTGTCGTNGTCTTCCCACTCGTTCCGGTGACGGCAATCGTCTTTCCCCTGTAAGCAGCGGCAAAGAGTCCGATCTCGGTCGTCACCGCCACATCAGCTGATAGAGCCGNCTGCAGGTGCGGTGACTGAATCGGGATCGCCGGNTTTGCGACGACAAGATCGGCCTGCTCAAAGTCTTCGTGATCGTGCCAACCGAGTTTGTATTCGACCGCCACTCCTTCAAGCGCCCGCATCGACCCCGCCAGGTCTGCCTCCGTCTTAAGATCCGTTACCAGGACCTCCGCACCCTTTTCGGCAAGGTATCTGGCCGCGGCCACTCCCCCCCCAAACAATCCAAGCCCAGCTAAAACGACGCGCTTCCCCCGGAGCGAAAGCGCGGCGTCGATCAGGCGTGTAGAAGGGGGCGTCACAATTTACGTCCTTCAAGCATGAACAGTACGACCTCTACCANGGTCACAAGATCCAGCGCATTATGGTGTAGAATATCCCGCATCTCGGCAGCATTGCCCGTACGGACAAAGTTGTGATATGCGTCGGGTATCTCGCTTCCNGGGATGTCCNCGATTCTTCCTCGACCGCAGATCGCNCGCTCGAGCGTCTGGAGCTTGCAGTTGACGAGTCGGTCCCTATAGCGTCGACGTCCTTCGTGGAGCAGGTCGATCTGCGCGAAATCATAGGGCATTCGGTAGCCGTAGTAAGTCATCCGGTCACGGATATACGGCAGGTCGTAGGTTTTCCCGTTGAAACTGACGACGGTCCTCACACGTTCGAAGAGCTTCCTGAGATAGTACAGGAGTGCGCCTTCTTCCGTGTAATCCCTGGCGAGCATCTGCCGGACACACAGACCGTTCCCTTCGACCGTCACGACACCGACCAGGAACAAAGGCGTTCCCGCTGTGAAGCCGGTTGCTTCGATGTCCACAAACACGAGCTCGTCTGGCGCACTATGCAACAGCGCCTGGAACGTCTCGAACTCGTCGTTAGCTATGCCATCTGCACCGGACAACCCCTTAAGTAAACGCACAANGCGGTTCGTAAGTTCGGGTCCTCGATGGGGGATCAGTGCCGCGATGCTTTGGTTGATAAGGTAGAACCGGCCGGGCGGGACGAGCTTCTCCGATCCCTCTGCGATGTCATCGAGTGAAAGCTTCAAACGCGCATCGNTGGCCGTCGCCTTTGGGA
Source organism: Gemmatimonadota bacterium (assembly GCA_002714465.1). The sequence continues at coordinate 63,226 of PAXL01000026.1, forward strand.
TAACGCTGGGAGGCGGCATCTCAACGCCTGTCTCTGATGGCTCCAGTTGCGCTGAAGGAGGCTCNATCGGACGGCGAATTGACGAGCGCTTGAGCTCCGCGATTCGCGCTTTAAGACTTGATGAAGGCAAAGGAAACCGTATTGCGAGAAGAACGGCGGGGAACGGCGGACAGACTGACCGAAACTAGTCAGGAAGCGGGAGAGAGTCAAGAGATCGAGAATCGAGCTAGGATCACCGGATCGTCCTTGACTGCTGTATATTGCTTGAGTTGCGAACAATGACTCAGACAAAGGGAGCAATGTGATAACGAGTTCTAGTCGTGTGTGTTGGGGTGTCTCTCTCCTACTGCTGACGGCGTGTCTCCCGTCGGACCCAGCTTGGGAGGTCGATCGAGTCGAGGTAACCAAAGCAAGCGGAGATACTNAGAGGTCGGAGACGACGGCCCCGCAGAGTCTCGACCCGGAGATCTTGTCAAATCGACAATTCGGTGAAGCGCCGATCCTGGCCGAAAAGGTCGGGAAGGGTTTGTTGCCTCCGGTGAGTGAACGTCTGCCGGCGAATCCGCTTGTCGTGATACCACTCGAGGAGATCGGGAAATACGGGGGAACGCTCCGACGTGCGTTGACTGGGGACATCATCCAGACGGCGGGGCTCAGCAAAACCTTGAGCGATGGCCTGATGGGATACGAAAGACCGGTCCCGAAGAGCATCCAGCACAACCTTGCCGAAAGCCATTCATTCAGCGAGGATGGTCTAGAGGCGNTCTTCAATATCCGNAAAGGGATCCGGTGGTCAGACGGCCACCCCTTTACGGTCGATGACATCCTTTTTTGGTACTACGATACGCAGTTCGACGACAATGCACGCCCGCACAACCAGCCGATCCCGCCGACGGTTTTCACCGTTGACGGCAAACCCATAAAAATTGAGAAGATCGACGACCACACGCTGAAGGTCTCGTCCGAAAAGCCGCTTGGTCGGATTCTCAACGCCTTCTGCGCGGACACGGTCGCCCGTCCAAAGCACGTCATGTCGAAATGGCACCCGAAATACAATCCTGAGGCGACATACGACGAGTTCAAAGAGAGGGCAACGGACGCGCGGATGGCCTACGAGCCCGGGGTACCGAAGCTAAAGGCCTGGATCCCCGTAGAGTGGATCCGGGGGCAGCGGATCGTCTACGAGCGGAACCCCTACTACTGGAAGGTTGACTCGGCAGGCAATCAGCTTCCATACGCTGACCGCCTCGTCTTTAACGTCATTCCCGACCCTCAGGTTATCCTGCTCAAGTTCATCAACGGAGAATTGGATCTGTTCGGCCGGTATTCGAGGATCGACATGTTTCCGACTCTCAAGGCGGAGGAAGCGAACGGAGAATTCAAGGTCGTTCTCGTAGGCCCTGGAAGAGGTCCCTCTTTCTACCTAAACTGGGATGCGCCGCGTGAGAAGATCCGCAAAGCCTTCCGAGATCTGAACGTCCGGGTTGCCATGTCACACGCCATCAATCGTGAGGAGATCAACAAAATCATCTATCACGGTCTTCTCGTACCGTCGGGATATACGTTCGGTAAACAAAACCCTTACTTCTCAGAGGAAGCGTTCAAGCGATACACTCGCTACGACCCAGACTACGCCAACCGACTCCTGGACGAGAGCGGATATCGAGACACGGACAGAGATGGTTGGCGAAATCTTTCTGATGGATCAAGGTTCGAGATAACCATCGATGTCCGCGGACCGGGNGTCGAGGTGGACATCTGCGAGCTCGTACAGTCTCAGTGGCAGGCGGTGGGCATCAAGACCAACCTGAACATTGCCCTGCGAGACATCATCTGGCCTCGAAGGTTGAATGGCGATTATGAGATTCATCACTGGGGTCTCGAAGGACCGGATGATCCATTGGGTCGACCGCAGGACTGGGCGATGATGGCTGCAACTACGCCGTTCTGGCATAGGGAGAACTCGAAGCATCGTGAGACCGAGTGGCTTGTCCGTGCGACGTATCACATCACGTCTGCAATGACCACTACGGACCCAGCTGATGTAAAGCGACATATGGTGGCGGCTCGTGAACTACACACAGAGAACGTACCTGTGATCGTCGTCGGATCTCCCTACCACGTATGGGGTGCAAGCACAAGTCTTGGGAACGTACCGAACGACGGTACATCAGCGGATGTATTCCGAGGCTGGGGACGTCCAGTATATCACGAGCAGCTTTACTTCAAGAACTAGGGCGCGCCACGAAGGGAAAAAGATGAGGTAGCTGCGTTTTTGGCACGCCTCTAGCCAGCTTCATNCGAGGAAATCGGTTGTGGGAGCGATTAGGACTGCATAAATTGGCCCGCCACAGGNAGGCTCACAATCCTCCCAGACATTAAAGTNATGGCCTTCCCTCNATNGGGACACTNACAAGAAGTCGACGCCGATTCGAAAAGACGGCGCTTATTCGGATACAATGATTGCATATATCCTAAGAAGACTCCTGCACATGATCCCGACGTTGATCCTGATCTCGATGGTCAGTTTCGTCGTGATCCAGGCGCCCCCTGGCGACATGCTGACTTCACGTCTGGCAGAGCTGGCGGAGCAAGGCGAGCTTGGGTCCGAAAGTGCAATGCAGCAGATCGAAGCTCTCCGCGAGCGGTATGGTCTGAACGACCCGATCTACGTCCAGTATTTCCGCTGGATCGGTAAGATCATCTTCCAGGGGGACTTTGGGCAGTCCTTCACTTACGAGATGGATGTGATGCAATTGCTGGGTGAGCGACTCGGGCTGACTTTGGTGCTTACGCTCTCCACACTTATCTTCACGTGGCTGGTAGCGATCCCGATCGGCATCTACTCGGCGACCAAACCATACTCGGTCGGAGATTACGGTTTCACGTTCATCGGATTCGTTGGACTTGCCACACCGAACTTCCTGCTCGCACTCGTCATCATGTTCATCCAGATCTCGGTCTTCGAAACGGAGTCCGTTGGTGGGCTGCTCTCACCTGAGTATATCGGGGCGGAATGGACGTGGGGTAAGGTCGCTGACTTGCTCGCACACATCTGGGTACCCGTTGTAGTAATCGGTACGGGCGCGACGGCCAGTGTCATCCGGATCATGCGCGGNAACCTGATGGACGTCCTTGGTCAGCAGCACATCCAGACGGGACGAGCAAAGGGACTCAAAGAGACCAAAGTCATTATGAAGTATGGTGTCCGAATCGCCATCAACCCGCTTGTCAGTCGTCTGGGTCTTGAGCTACCGAACCTGCTTTCCGGAGCCGTAGTGACGGGAATCGTTCTGGGTCTCCCGACGGCCGGACCAATCTTCCTCACAGCTCTCACCTCTCAGGACATGTTCCTGGCCGGAGCCTTCCTGCTTCTTGCGGCGACGTTCCTGCTCGTCGGAAACTTGCTCGCAGACATCGTGCTCGCGTGGCTCGACCCGAGGATTCGGTATGAGTAGCCACGCAGAGACGAAGCAACCGCTCGATCTGCAGTCTCCGCAGATGGAAGAGGAAGCGTCCAAAGCGGTANCCGCTTCTTATTCCCAGTGGAACCTGATCTGGCGTCGGTTCAAAAAGCACAAAGCTGGGGTCGTAGGTGGCTACGTCGTGATCTTATTGTATCTGGCCGTCTTTATGGGCGAGTTTCTCGCCCCGCACGGGATCAGCAACCGATACTACAAGGTCGTGCACTGCCCGCCGCAGCGGATCCACTTCTTCTCCGATGAAGGTTTCCACCTGAGACCGTTCGTTTACGGCATCAAGGGATCACTCGACCGGAAGACCGGGATCAAGCAATACACCGAGGACTCCACNCAAAAGTATCCAATCTACCTGTTAGTCCGTGGCGACGAGTATGAGTTTTACGGTCTTTTCGAAACAGACCTCCATCTGTTCGGGACTGGTAAAGAGAACCCGATGTTCCTGTTTGGGACAGACCGCTTTGGCCGCGACATGCTGTCCCGAATCATCATCGGCGGACGAATTTCACTGACCATCGGCCTGCTGGCCGTTACGCTGAGTCTTACCCTCGGGTCTATATTTGGTGTGATCTCNGGGTTCTATGGGGGCACTATAGACAACGTCATTCAGCGAATGATTGAGTTGATCTTTGCATTCCCTTCAATCCCAATCCTCATGGCCTTGAGTGCCGTGCTCCCACCAGAGTGGCCGTCCCATCTCGTCTTTATGGGCATTGTGACTGTTCTGGCGCTCGTCGGATGGGGAGGACTCGCTCGCGAGATCCGAGGCAAAACGCTCTCCATCAGAGAGTCTGACTTTGTGATGGCTGCGCGCGTCTGTGGTGCAAAGGACGGGCGAATTCTGTTCCGCCATCTTCTACCATCGATGTTCAGCCACATTATCGTGATCGCAACGCTCGCGATCCCCGGGTTCATCCTAGGTGAGAGNACGCTCAGCTTCCTGGGTCTCGGGATCAAGCCGCCCATGACCAGNTGGGGCCTGCTCCTTTCGGACGCTATGAACATTCATTCGCTAAGCCTTTATCCCTGGCTCCTTATCCCAGGCTTCTGCATCATCATCGCCGTGCTGGCATTCAACTTCCTCGGTGACGGCCTGCGCGACGCCGCAGATCCATACTCAAGCCGCTAAACGCATGAACACAAAGACGCAAAGACACGAAGACCGGAAAAGATACCCCACCATAGGTATCATCGCCTCTTCGTGCCTTGGTGTTGCACTATGAGTGACAACGGAAAAGATCAACTGCTCGAAATCAGGAACCTGAAGACGCACTTCTTCACAGATGACGGAATCGTACGTGCGGTCGACGGGGTCTCCTTCAGCATCGGAAAGGGTGAAACGCTGGCCGTCGTCGGTGAGTCNGGGTGCGGAAAAAGCATCACGGCATTCTCGACGATGCGACTNATTCCGAGTCCCCCAGGGCAGATCGTAGAAGGCCAAATCCTGTTCCACCAGNACGGCGGATCACCNATCGACCTGACCCANGTCGATGCACGCGGCCCCNAGATGCGGGACATTCGNGGCAACGATATCGCGATGATCTTCCAGGAACCGATGACCTCGCTGAGTCCAGTACACACNATCGGTAACCAGATCGGCGAGGCGATTGAGCTTCATCAGAACGTCAACAAGGAAGAGGCCCGAAGCCGCGCGGGTGAGGTCCTGCGTAAGGTTCGGCTCCCGGAGCCAGAGCGACAACTCGATGCATATCCGCACGAACTGAGTGGTGGTATGCGTCAGAGAGCGATGATCGCGATGGCCCTCTCCTGCAACCCGAGTCTGCTAATCGCCGACGAGCCGACCACAGCTCTAGACGTGACCGTGCAGGCTCAGATTCTCGATCTGATGGTTGCACTTCAGGACGAGATTCACATGTCGATCATGCTGATCACACACGATCTCGGTGTTGTCGCCTGGATGGCCGACAACGTGGCCGTCATGTATCTCGGCAAGGTGGTCGAGTACTCGGATGTTCGCACCATCTTCAAGAATCCGAAACATCCTTATACACAAGGCCTTATCAAATCGATCCCCAAGATCGGTTCGAAAGAGAAGCTCGTACCGATCGAGGGATCAGTACCGGATCCCTTCGAGCGCCCGGTTGGTTGCTCTTTTGCACCCCGATGTCCTCACGCGACGGACCGGTGCAAGCAGGAGCCGGAACTGAAAGAAATCGAGCCCGGACACACCGTCAGCTGCTGGCTCGAAATCGAAGGCTAACCTGGATTAACCTGATCGACGCGGATAGACGAAACTTAACGGTGTCACGTTTTGACCCAACTTCAACGTGACACGCTGATAACTTGAAATGACCGAAGCAAACGAAAAATTGGTAGAAGTCGAAGGTCTCAAGACCTATTTCCCCATCAAGAAGGGCATCTGGCGGAAGGTCGTCGGGTATGTGAAGGCTGTCGACGGCGTGTCGTTGACGCTCCACCGTGGCGAGACGCTGGGTCTTGTCGGTGAATCAGGATGCGGTAAGACAACGACCGGTCGTTCTATGATCCGGCTGATCGAGCCAACGGAAGGTGACGTCACCTTCTATCACGACGGTCAAGCAATCGATCTTCGGAGCCTCGACAAGGAGGAGATGCGCGTGCTCCGCCGTGAGCTCCAGTACATCTTCCAGGACCCCTTCTCTTCACTCAACCCACGGATGACGGTTTTCGATCTTGTCGCCGAGCCACTCGTGATCAACAACGTCGCCAAGGGCAGCGAGCTCGATGATCGCGTCGAGCAGCTGCTGATTCGCGTTGGTCTGCGTCCGGATCACCTTAGACGCTATCCTCACGCATTCAGCGGCGGTCAGCGCCAGCGAATCGGAATCGCCCGTGCTCTGTCTGTCACGCCACGATTGATCATCGCAGATGAACCGGTCTCGGCCCTTGACGTTTCAGTTCAGGCGCAGGTCGTCAACCTGATGGCCGAACTGCAAGAAGAGTTCAACCTCACTTACCTGTTCGTCGCTCACGATCTGAGTATCATTGAACACATCAGCGATCGCGTGGCAGTTATGTATCTCGGCCAGATCGTCGAGCTGACCACCTCCGAAAGAATCTACGAGAATCCCCTCCATCCCTACACTGCTGCATTGATGTCAGCCGTTCCCGTAGCTGACCCCGATCACCAGATGCAGCGTATCCTTTTAGAAGGTGACGTGCCAGATCCGGCGAACGCCCCTCCCGGATGCAAATTCCATCCTCGCTGCCAACACGCCGACGATCGTTGTCGCACAGAAGCCCCCAAACTTCGTGAGATAGAGCCGGGACACGAGGCCGCCTGTCATTTCGCCGGCGAACTGACCTTCCAGGAAATCGAAACCGCTCAAACCGAATGACCGTGTGAACCCAAGTCAGCCTTCCTATACCACCCTAACCTTCCTTAAAGACATACTTCTCTACGTAGTCATTCCGGAACTTACCTTCAGGATCCAAGGCATTGGCCAGAGACCGGAATTCAGTCAACCGCGGATAGGTGGCCTGAACTTGAGCCGCAGGAGTCCTGAAAAGCTTGCCCCAGTGCGGGCGTGGCTCGAACGATGAAAGCGCATCTTCCAGGACTGGCAAAAACGCGTTCACACCAGGCCAGTCTTTATGCCAGTTGAAGTGAATCGCGACAACATCCTGCCCATATGCGGTGCTGAGCCAGAGATCGTCTGCCGCGACCGTACGCACTTCGCTTAACCACAGGATCGGCTTCAGTTGTTCCCGCAGCCTTTCGACCGCCCGCAATGCAGGGACAGCGTGTCTTCGCGCCACGAAATACTCGGTCTGAAGCTCGTCCCCCTCGAGCAAGGCATCCTTGAAGTCAAAATGCTTCAGCCTCTCGTGCCACGGACCAACAGTCCGCATCTCTGTCAGGTAGCGGTCCGGCGGATCTTCCACTCCACCCTCAGGTGTCAAAGTAGCCCCGTGAAACATCTCCGGAACTTCCAACAATGTGTCATCTGACTCGATCCTCTGCTTCACCCAGAGCGAATCCACATGGTCTTCTTGCCAGGTCGGAAAGAGACTGACGCTATACCCAGCGCCCATTATGGCATCGAACGCCTCGTAGAGTTCAGCTGACGGGAGCTTGGCGTAGACGTGCTGCTGAACATCGAATGTCGGAACAAGATCGAGCGTCACACGCGTCACCACCCCCAGTGCGCCGAGCGCTACAACAGCGCCCGGAAATCGACCCCCATCTTCGTCTCGTGTGAGCGTGACCAGATTTCCATCAGCCGCAACCATTTCCAGACCAGACACGGCTGTCGCTAGATTCCCGTTCCCGTCACCGGACCCGTGTGTTGCACTCATACACGCCCCGATCACTGTGATATGGTCTAGAGAGGCCGTGTTGTGGAGTGCATAGCCCGCAGCGTGCAGCTTCGGTGAGAGCTCCCGGTAGGTGATTCCCGCACTGACAGTTGCCCGATGACGTTCCCGGTCGATGACCAGATTGTGATCCATCCGACTCAGGGAGATCATATCACCGGAGGTGTCAGCGATGTCGTTGAAGCAGTGACGGGATCCGATCACCCGAACCTTGCTCGCCTTTCGCACGACATCGCACAGTTCATCGACTGTCTGAGGTTCGTGAAATCGAGTTGAGTAGAAGGGTACGTTCCCGGACCAGTTCTGATGGTGGAGGGTCATCGACACCACTCGTTTCGTATTCGTGGTCCGCATTTTTGGGCTATCGTCCTTGCTCTACACCGTGATCCTGCTAGAAACGCCATCTGATTCTCCAACCTTTCGCAATGCCCAACATCGAGACCCTTTGAAATCTCAGAGCCGAACAACTGATTAAATCGTTGTGTCATGTCGAACCCTCCCTAACCTGATCTACTAACCCCAAAATATCACGTCCATCTGCACGGAACAAATCCTCCAAGTCCGGCGATTGCTCCCAAACGCGTACCTGTGGGTCGAAAATTCTTCACACACCTTGAAACGATCGCGCTGCGACTTCTTCTCGTGGTATGGGATAATGCGTGCGCCTCGACGGCTCAGGAACCTTTAGAGTGCATCGCCATCGCCGATGTGCATCAATTCATACCCTTCCTCCAAACTGTCGACTCAAGCAAGTATACGACGGCTAGCCAAGTGCCTCGTGACTTCCTTGGCGATGATGGTGGCCTTCTCAGGTTGCTGATCGCAAGAACGAGCAACCTTACTCGTTGGCAGCACAGCGTTTAGAACGTTCACATAGCAGACACAACGGGAAAAGGCTTTGTACCCAAAAGGCGGCAGGAAGATAGCGGTGAATCGGTAGCAGAACCCCATCAATACAGATATGCGCGGTCGACCGACAACCAACTAATGCAGATGTTTCCTGATCTCAGATTCCATATCCGCGTGGTCAATATTGCCCAGCCATTGTGCAACAATCTCCTGATCCTTGATTAGAAATAGAGCAGGTATAGCCTTGACCTTGAAGGTATGCCACGCTGGTGTAGGACGCGCATCAGAGTATACGGGATACGTCACATCAATCTTGTCGACAAACTTTTCGATCTTCTTAACCCGGTCCTTTCCATCATCGATCGACACTCCCATAACCATCAACCCCTTCTTCGCATAGGCGTCGTAGAGCACCTGAAGCCTAGACATCATATACACGCAGGGCTTGCACCAGGTTGCCCAGAAATCAAGCAGGACCAGCTTCCCTTTAGTCAACGTCTGGTTCACCACATCTCCATCCAAGGCCTCGACAGAAAAATCTGGAAGAGGACGTGGGAGTTTCGGTCGAGCGTAGGCCAGCGGATCAGCATCGAATTCCTTTTTGCAGTTTTTGGAACAGAGGTAGTAGGCCTTCCCGTCGTGCTCGGCGTGTGCCCGGACCACCTCTTTCTCCATCTCGCCTCTTACTGCGCACACGGGGCACAGAGCCTTTCTAGGGCCATCCTTCGCGTAAGAGGGCCAAGCCCAGACCATCAAGGTCGCAACCAAGAGAACAATGCGTTTCAAGCGAGGCTCCTCAGATTCCTGCAGAAAGTGATATACCCATCGTATTGAGCCAGACGAGCATCAGGCTGACGCCATACCGATCAGCAAAGTAGTTGAACATCAAATGACCCCGTTCGCCGTCATACATAGAACGCACAGAAAAGCCCTTACCGACCTCCAACCCCAGACCTACTGGAAAATTGAAACTCTCATCCCACTCTGAGTAGTTGAAACTGCCATAGATCGATACCCGGAGAGCGGGTATGTATTTGCTGACGGTCGCAAAGTAGGACTGCTCGCCAGATGGCGACCCGACTCTGTCGGAGCTGGTTCCGAAAAACAGCGCAGGCCATGCCTCCGTCTCGGTTATGAGAAACGCCGTGAACAAAGGACCGATCTCTTTGGCCTTCGGGTTGAACTCGACACCGACCTGGAGACGATTATGGATTCGGTAGTTCGCCGTGAATCGCCATCTGGGTCGCTCCAAAGCGGTATCGACGAATCTTGCAGAGAATGTCAGTTTCGTGTGTATTCCACTCCCACGGAGTGGTGCGCCTTCGCCAGGTCAGCCCACTCACGTAGGCGTCATCGAAAAAGAAGGCCGGTCAACCGTTAGGGAATCGGACTCAACTTCTTCTCCGAACGCTGTGGTTCCCGTAAGGAACAGAAGCAAAAGAACTGTCATATTGAAAAAAAATTATAAATGAACCAATTCGCAAGTTTGAGTTTGAATAAGACCGAACAAGGGCCGGGTCACACGTAGATATCCCAGTCTCCCCATCCTCGTTGTATTTCCCGAACCTCTGCCATCGTCTCCTGATCAAAAATCTTCGCGTCCACGCCATGAACGCATTGCTCGATCTCGACGACCGTCTTCGCACCTGGGATAACCGTCGTCACCTCCGGCATCGAAATCGTCCAGTGCAGGGCTGCCTCGGGTAGTGAAGAAATCCCATCAGACCGATCGATTAGAAACTTGAACTCATCCGCCTTGTCCAGCTTCTCCTGAACCTTCTCCTTCGGCTGTCGAGCCTTTGGGTCTCCTTCGTTGAACGGGCCCTCAACCGTAAAAGAGTCTGTTAAAAATCCGTTCGCCAAGGACTCCCGCGCCACAAATCCGGTTCCTGTTTCATTTATAATCGGAAGTAGCACATCCACAGGCTCAGGCAGCATCAGAGATATACCAACCTGGACCACATCGATCGCACCGGACCGAAGAAAGGGCTCGATCGCATCGGCCCAGGTCTCCGAATAAAGGTGAAAGCTAAACCCCACTGCTCGGATCTTCCCCTCGGACTTAAGATCAGCCATCACGGAGAAGGTTTCATCAGGGTCGAAGAGACCGGGCTGATACGGTGTCGGTGTGTGGACGAAGTAGACGTCGAGATAGTCGGTCTGAAGTCTCTTGAGCGAGACCTCGATGCTCTCGGTGGCCCTGTCGGGCGAATAGTCCTCAATGATGACACGCTTCCCTTCTGTATCCTTCGACAAGTATCGGCCGAATTTGGACGACAGAATCCAGCGATCACGTCTACCCTTCAGAGCACGACCACAGACCGTCTCGCTTCTGCCGTCTACACCATAACCATACATCGGTGCCGTATCGAGAAGCGTGACACCCAGTTCTTCTGCCCGATGTATGGCACGAATCGACTCATCATCATCGGTGGCTCCATATGCGCCGCCGCCCATCGCCCAAGTACCTAAACCATATTCGCTCACCTCAATGCCCGTGTTCCCCAGCTGCTTGTATCTCATCCCCACTCCCTGTCTCAGTCTAAAGTCATTCCCGTCCCTCGGCGGAGCCTGTGCCAAGCTAAGCCGAGGTGCTCAAGATAGACTTCAACGGATTTCAGTCCTTCCAGAAGAACAGAAAACGAGATCGACTGGATTCTGTCCAGAGGAAACGTGAAAATCCTCAATTATCAGATCGTCGACTATAATGTGGGCGGTGTCTACCGGTCCGACTATAAACCGATACTCGTCGAGTATCAGATCTAGCCTAATCCTAGGCCGTGATTCTCACGACGTCTCCTGTGTCAGGAGGCGCTCACCGAGACGTTGGGCTTTTGCCGCTCTTTCCCGAAGCGCCTGCAACATACCGTCAGTAGTTTCTCGGATTGTAAGGTTCGAGCAGCTATACGGATTCGACTTCTTAGCTTCGTCGCTTTGAGCGACCCACTCCATTGGAATAGTAGACGAACCGGCCTTCGCGGATACCAGCCCGGACTTACTTACGGCAGTGCCGTCCGCATCGCGGCCAACGTAGCGCAGCCCTTATCCTCAAGCGTGGACACGTTCACTCCCCTCAGCGACAAGTTTTCTGCCTAAGCACAGATCGCTCATCCAATCTTTCAAAGAAACAACCGTTTCAGAAAACTTGACGCGTGAGTCATCTTTCCGTCAAGGTGACATCCCGCGAAGGTGCTGTAGAGCATCGGGGCAGGTCCCCCTTGTGGTTTAGGTGTAACGTCCTCTTCATGAAGACTACCAAAGGTATGCGATTAACGTCCCTTTTGCCATCCGTCCTAAGGCAGATACGAGGCAGACCGCCCGAACATCATCGCGATTATCACTCACGACCTCAGTGCACATCTCGGCTGCTATGGCGTAGCAACCGTTCCATCACCCCGGTGACCCTATGTCGTGCGAGACCGAGGAGTTCCTTACGGACGAGTTGATTACGCTCTTGGAGACGACGGGTGATCTAATCCTGTGCGGCGGCATTGCCTGGCCGTCGGAAAAGGCCGCGATCATTGGCGACGCATAAGAGCGTGTTCGTTCGACTCTGGAGACTCGGCAAAGTGACCCGCAGCATCGTCGACAGTGGGTGCCGACCTAGTGACGCCCCTGTATAGCGATATGACACGGTGCACATCTTAGGTGATTCCGATCCAGATTCGAGGTTTCTGGATCAGGTGTGTAACGCAAACCTCGGATAAGGATTGAAATGCCCCACAACATCAAGCTTATGACATATAACTTGAAGTTCGCGAGTCCCAAGTTTGATCCGCCGTGGGGAGTGCGACGCGACATGCAGGTGAACTTGTTCCGTCAGCACCTACCCGATGTCATCGGGACACAGGAAGGCTTGAAAGAGCAGATCGACTACCTAATGGATCAGCTACCCGAATACTTGGTGGTCGGAGAGGGTCGCAAAGGTGGCGACGATGACGAACACATGGCGATGTTCATTAGGCGGGACCGACTTCGTCTCAGAGAGCTAGGGAGCTTCCAACTCTCGGAGACACCGAATGTGATTGGCAGTGGACCGGCCAACAACCCCCGAATGGTCACTTGGGCACGCCTAGCGCTTATCAATCGACTGACCGGAGGTGCGAACCCCTATCCGATGGACTACAGAGGACACTGGGAGAACACACAGGAGTTCTACGTATTCAACACCCACCTGGATGTGGGCAAAGACCGGCATCTGGCAAGACTCAGCAGCGCAAGGCTCATCACGAAAAAGATCCACGCACTCGACCGATTTGGTGAGTGGACTGAACCGCGCCCGATCTTCCTGCTCGGAGACTTCAACGCTCGCCCTAAGGGCGAGGTACACCGGGCGCTCGTCGGGGGAGAAGACTCCGATGGAGCCTGTTTTACGGACAGTACTGCGGACGGGAACGAGATTGACTGGATCCTGTCCAGAGGGAAGGCTGAGGTCCTTGATTACCAGATCGTGGATTACCATGTGGAAGGTGTCTACCCATCGGACCATAAACCGATACTCGTCCAGTATCAGATCTAGACTGGTCCTGGACCACGAGCTCAGTCACCCACACCTGGCCAGACGTTCTTCCAGACCCCGAACTGGGGCCAGTATGCCGCCAGACCGATGCTGACCGGTCTGACTTTGCCTCTCCCATTCGACATCATCATCTCCAAGTTTCAGTCTCTTTCCCGCTTTCAGCTACCGGTCGTCAGGTTGGCAATCAGGTAATCCGACGGCGTCTCATGGATCACATTCGTAGCACCAGGATACACGACCTCGCACGTCACCCCGAGTTCTTGGCAACGAGCTTGGAGCTTCACCCCGAAATTGGCCGTGTGTGTCGGATCCTTCTGCTGTTCCCCGACAGCTGGAGGGGCACCATAAAACAGGCATACCGGAGGTGCTGAAGCATCAACGAGGTAATACGGAGAATACTCCGCAATCCAGGGAAGAATCTCCTCTCGATCTTCGATAAACTGAGCGAAGTCCTTCTTCCCGAAGGCATGGGCACCATATCTACTGTTTGGCGTCCATTCCTTCATTTGTGCTGGATCGAGCGTAGTCTGAGGCCCTCGAACTGCAGCAAACAGTAGCCGCGTCGACTCTCGCACGACAGGATCATCGCCCTGCGGATCGGCAAGGTCGGTATGGTAAGCCAGCCACAAGCTGGAGCAGGCCCCCGCCGATCCACCCGCAGCAGCGATACGCTCTTTGTCTATGTTCCACTCTTCCGCCTTGCTGCGAACAAACTGCAGTGCGCGGGCCGCGTCATACAGGGGAGCCTTTACAGGTGGAATGACATCACCAACATGACGCATCAGTCTATAGTTGATCGCAACGACCGAGATACCTGCCTCTAGGAGAGCCCTCGCATCTACAAATCTCTGCATCCGTTCCTTGCTGCCCCCGGTCCACCCGCCACCGTGGATGACGAACACCAGTGGTGTCGGCTCCTCCGACGACGCCTTCCAGAAATCGAGTATGTGGCGCTCGTGCCCCCCATAAGGGACACCGGACAGGGTCGCTTCAGGGACGTATCCCTCGTAAACCAGTTTATCGTCCTGCTCTTCTTCAGCCACAGTCTTCCTCACCTTCGTGGGTCCTCTTTGCCTATCGCGAGTAGGGTACTTCCCCAGTCTGGTTCACCTCGTATCCCCACTTGTCCAGGTAGTAATCCCCCTCCCTAAAGGGATCGTCAATTTTGTCAAGTTGTCTCTGGAGCTCTTGTTCCAAGGTTGCCTGAGTCTCTCTTGCATCTGCCGAGTCTGCCAGATTCTCCAGTTGATACGGATCCTCCACATCGTTGAACAGATAGCGTTCTCCGTCCCCTGTCCGCACATAGGTGTGACTGTGCGTCCGTAACGCCCTGTAGGCAGGGTCGAGGTAGTTCTTCCCGCTGAATGGCGACACGCTCATGTACAGCGCCGTGTGATCATCGATTTCGACAGCTTCTCGTACACACGCCGACAAGTCACGCCCCTCTACAGCTTCGGGAATGTCGAGCCCACACAGACTCAGCAGAGTCGGCATGATGTCCACAGTTCCAAACGGAGTCGTCGCTTTCCGTCCCTGTTGATCCTCAGTCAGCGGTGGATATCTCAGGAGATACGGGACACGGCAGGATTCGTCCCAGAAGATCTGTTTCTTGCAGGGTGTGTGGTCGTGCGATCCCATCATTTCCCCATGATCTGAGGCAAATATAAGGATCGTGTTTTCCTCAAGGTCCAGATTCTTCAGGGTCTCGACGACTGTCGCTATACATCCGTCGAGCGCATCGATATGTGCATAATAGCCGGCAGCCTCTTTCCTACAGAACGCTTCCGATTCTGCATCCTCAAAGGCGACGTTCGGTGAAAACTGGATGGCCTCCGGATCAAACCTGTCCTGAAACTCTTTGGGAGCATTGTTGTGCGGAAAATGTGGTGGTCCAAGGGATAAGGTCAGAAAAAATGGCTTCTCGAGGTGTTGGCGGATGTATTCACAGGCATCTTCAGTCTGGGCAAAGGCATCGTAGCCCGACCACGTCTTGATTATCGGATCATCGCCCTCGTAGTACTCCGAATTCTGGTAATTGTGTGTGCACTCGAGGACCTTCCAGTAGTCGAAGCCCTGCCGTCGTTCGGGTGGGATGCAGCTAGCTCGGCCGTGCCCGTCCACGTGCCATTTACCAATGTAGCCTGTCTCGTATCCGCCGGCCTTGAACACCTTGCCGATACTCTGTTCGTCCGGGTTCAGCGGGATGTCATTCATGAACATCCCGGTGGTGGTCGGATACCTGCCGGTCAGAAGAGCGGCCCTTGCAGGTGTGCAGACCGGCGCCGTCCCGATGGCATTAGTGAAATCGATCGACTCGGAGGCAAGCCGGTCGATGTTCGGAGTAATGGCGTTGGGATCACCGTTGTAGCCGGTCGCCTTTGCACGCCATTGGTCGGTAAGGATGTAGACAACATTGGGTTTATCTGATGTGGGCATCTACTGTCTCCAAGGGTGTGATTTCTTAGCAACCGTCGCGCCAATCCCTCGACCAGCCTCGGGATGAACTTCGGTCGGCATACAGTCTATACGTGGGAGCAATTAGTTGGATTCCCGATGGAGCCTACTCTGAGCACAATAGAAAGGTCAGGAATGCCCTACGACCATCGAATAAAAGTCGCAAGGCGCCCTAGTATGAGAAGTCGAGATCCAGCCGCCCGCCATCATAAGTAATCTTGACCTGACCACTCTTGTAGCTAGACTTCAAGTACGGACTATCGAAAGTCATCGGATGGTTGTAGTCCACGGGCTCCCCGCCGATGGTCGGAATCTGTGACACACCCGTATTGAGGACAATCTCTTTTGCGCTGTGACTGCAGCCTGTATAGACCAGGATGTGATCGCCAGGGACAACGGTCTTGTAAAGATCGAGTGAGCAGCCGAGCACAGCATTCCTGAATGCGTCAAGCGAAACGTAGTCCGCAGTTCGACCTGCTTCGATGATCACAGGCGTGTGCGCGTCAGCCAGATGCAAGATGTCGCCGTCCTCGTTCCATTTGTAGGCGTCCTCTCGAAGCTTCACCGTAGGTGCATCCTGGGGCGCGTTGAAAAAAACCTGGTTCCCTTCCGTCTTGACCTTCTTCTCTCTCTCATAGGATTCATCCCAGAGGATTGGGCGTACGGCCGCATAGGCGTTCCCCCGCTGAAGAAACAGCCACCCCGCGTGCTCCTCAAGCCGATCCCAGTCCTTTCCGGTCCAGATACCAATCGGCTGATTATAGTCGGCGTTCGTCGGGAACCACTCCGGATGGACGGCATACCAACGACGCGACTGCTGCAGTATCAACGTCTGCTCGTGGTGGACCGTCTGGAACATCGCCTCGAGCTCGTACGGGTTCTTTTGGCCTTTCTTGTTCAGCCCCTCCGGAAGACTGACTGGGACAATCCTGGATTCCGCGGACTGGGCGAACGTCATGCCGTTCCACCGGCCTGAAATGCTCAGGTGTGAGTGGATGGCAGACGGGTGATCCATCTGCGTTCCTAGCGTGTAGTCCGGCGTGATGTATGTGCTTTTCAGGAAGCGCGAATCCGTATCGACAACGAGTGATCTTTCTCGTCCAAGAGGCCGGGGCAGATGGTTCTCTTCTTCCCCAATTCCACGGGCTCTGTAGGAATAGCACCCCATCCCATCGCGATCGAGAGCCATCCCCCAGACAGCCCAGGGCAGCCTGTAGTCGTTGATCAGATTCCAGTACCACCACACACCTGCGTTCCCCGCCCCCCCGAGATGGAAGTCGATCAGACCATTCGCATCGTTACGGTAGACGGTGTGGTGATGCCTGGTCTTAGGGCCGCCACGAACACCCGAGATCGACACCTGTGCCCACTCCGCCCAAAAAAGCGTGAGAAAATCACCGACTACCTCGTGCAACTCTTCGTCACCGCTGTACTGGTAGACGAGGTCAACCATGTTCAAAGTGTGTTTTGTGTATCCGGGAGATGCGTATTCGAGGAAGAATCCACGTTCGGCACGACTTCTGAAGTAGCTCTTCATGTAGATGAGCCAGGCCTCGTAGTGGGCTTTGGCTTTGTACTCGTTGCCGTCGGCGAGATTCCCACGACCCCCACCATTTCGTTTCGCTGGATCGATCCCCGGGCCATAATAACCGGCATGACCATAGTGGTAGCTTCCCCCAAAACCGTAGTCCGGATAGACACGATCGCGGTAATCCGGTTCGTCCCTGAATATGCGCGAGGTGACCAGATTGCAAGCCTTGGCATTGAGATCGTGATTTTCGCTCCCATCCAACCACCAGGTGCTCTCTCTTGCCAAGGCGATATCGTTCTTGACGGCCGTACGGTCCCAAAGCGTCTCCAGAAGGAGCCCCTCTGTTTCTGGCGTCATCCTCCCCGGGTAATTCCCACAACGGTTTGAAAAAAGGTAGTAGAATCGACAGTAGAGAGGCGTGTGCAGGAGGCTCCAAACATTCTCATCGGAGCTCTTCCTAAGCTCCTCAACGAGGACCCGATTGGCCATTTCGAGGTCCTCGTTGAGCATCATCTTAGCGAAAGCCGCTACGACAACGTTGAGGCCGGGGCTCTCGTCATCAGCGGAGGCTCTCCTAAATGCATCCTCTACGCGTGCAGATCGACTTGTCTCTGCTTCTGCCATCCGCTGAGCGAGCGCCTTGTCTGTAATACCGATGAGGGCCTCATTCCCCTCGAAGCAAACACCATCGAGATGAATACGTGAGCTCTGGCCGAACTGCGCTTGAAACTCGACAGAAGCCGCATTCCCCCAGTCGAAATCGTCAGGCCCTTTCAACTGGTCGAGCGGAATCACCAACTCCTGCCACTCGTCCGGCGGCCACTCTGGAATGCCGCAGGCAATCTGCCGTCCTTCAGAATCGATCACGAACACTTCCCACGATCGACTCGACTCACCCTCGACCTTCACCCAAAGTCGGAGTTGCTTGTAGTGCGAAAGGTCCCAACGCTCTCCCCATAGCCCCGAAACAAAGCCGAATCTAGACTGCAAGCCGGTTTCAGCGGGCGTGTAAACCAAGCTGAGATCTCCGACGACACGGTCAGCGTGGTCCAGAGCCACACCACTTGGCCTATACCCGTTAGCACGACGTTCTTCGAGAGAGCCATCGATATGCTCACCCCCTTTCCCTACCCCGAACAACCGAAGTTCTTCGTCCCAGAAGTCCAGTAATCTGTTGTCCAAATCCTCCCCCATCCCATCGTGTCTCCGGGACTCCACACCTGCCCGCTACTTGCACGGTCAGCCGGAACTCCCATTTCGTAATTTTTGGGTTCCCCACCTTCATTGGGGCAAGCTTTCGTGGCCGACCTTTGTCAGTCTCGTGACTCCGACCAGTCATCGAAGTCCTCATACGGTCGCTCACTCACAACATTCGGATACTCGAGATGCATATCCGCATCGACAAGCCTGCCGTCCCCGAGCAGGATTTGGTTCGACGTCTTCGGTGAAACGCGCCCTGAAAAAGCCTCCGCGTGCACTCGTCTCTGCTCCTGCAGATTGTCCAGCACCTTATCGTAGTCGAATCCATCACGCAAAGACGCTCGGAGTGTCTCGACTTCAGACGGAGCGGGTGGCGCCTCGTCCTTCAGCAGGTTGACCTGCTCATCGGGATCGTTCTGCAGATCGAAGGCCAGGTCCTCACAGTCTCTGAAAGTCACAACTTTGTAGCGATCCGCTCGTATGGCCCGATACTCAGTTCCCGACCCCGCAAATCCCGCGAGATTCTCTATAATCGCCCCCCCTCGTCTTTCCAGATCGTCCGACTGCCCTCCTCTCGCAACCCCGGACAGATCTACACCATTCAGATCTCCGGGTGGATCGATACCAGCAAAACCACAGAACGTCGAAAAAAGATCCCCCAGGCTAACAGGCTTTACGATCTCAGAAGCGTCAACATCACCACTTCTGTGCTCGGGCGTCGAGATGATCAGAGGTACACGGATCGATGCTTCGTGCCAAGTGCGTTTGAACCAAAGACCGTGTTCACCGGCGAGTTCGCCGTGGTCCGATGTATAGACGATAACTGTGTTGTCCAGGAATCCATCTCGATCGAGGATGGCCAAAAAGTCTCCGAGCATCTCGTCGAACTGATCTACACACGCGAAATACGCTGCACGGGCCTTGTGAGTTTGCTCATCCGTCACATTCTCGAGGAAGAGGCCCTGAGACTCGCCTGAACCGGATCGAAGGGCACCGAGTGTGAGTGGATGATCGGCGGTGTCCCCTGTACGACCGACCCTTGGCGATGTGACACGATCGGGATAGTAGTGATCGAAGAATCGACGTGCAGCGTTCATCGGGAAGTGCGGGTGGGCAAACGAGGTCATTAGGAACCACGGTCGATCAGGATTCCGAAATCGCTGCTCACGCAGCCAGGCTGTCGCTTCGCGTGTGACGATCTGCTCCTGCATCAGCGACTCTGGGATTTCGCTGACCCCCGGATCTCTCAGCACCGAGGGCATAAAGATGTGATCTCGGGGTCCGGTCAAGCCAAGCGGGTCCTTCTGATGTGCGGGAGACGGAGCGGTAAAGTCCCCGTAAGGTCGGTGCTGGAAGCCTGCCATCTGCCGCGATCCGATCAGGTGCATCTTCCCGACGGTGGCCGTTGCATATCCCTGATCACCCAGGTATGAGGCGATCGTCGGGATACCCGGACAGAGCACTGCACATTCAGAGGAGGGCCGTCCGGAAAGCATGGCTACACGGCTGGGGACACAAAGTGGATATTGACAGTAGGCCGTCTCGAAGTGATATCCCCGCTCGATCAGACCGTCGAGGGTCGGAGTCCGACACGGCTCGCCACCCTGGGCCTCAGATCGTGCAGAAAGGAAGCGGTAACTGTGCTCGTCGCTCAGCAGGAACAGGATGTTCGGTTGCATCTGTATGCCTTTCATTCGTTAGACATCCGACCTGAAATATTCCCGTCACCCATTGCTGCATCGCGACGCCGCATCGTCAGTTCTCGCATACCTGCGACCTGATACATCTCGTCGATAATCTAAAGACCGTTGCTATCGTCGATCACCCGTCCCGAATCCACCGTCGAAGAACGTCTTCAGACCAGGGTTCTCCTGGATGTAGTTCTTCAGTTCAAGAACTATGTTCTCCTGAAGCTGAATACTGAGTCCTCCGTCCACGGGAAGAACGACCCCCGTGATGAACGCAGCTTCGTCCGAACAGAGGAAAGCCACGGCGTTGCCTACATCCGCAGGTGTACCCGTCCGTCGAACCGGGTATTGCAATTCCTCAAGATGGAAGCCTTCCACGTTCCCAACATCTTCCCAGAGACTCTCGAGATTCTCGGTAACCATATGCCCAGGTGCGATCGCATTCACCGTAATCCCGAGCGGGCCGAAGTCGATGGCCATCTGCCGGGTCAGACCGTTGACGGCCGCCTTGCCAGTCTCGTAGACCATCGTGTTTGCGGCCTGTAGGAGCCCGTGAACTGACGAGATATTGACGATTCGTCCGATCTCCATCGCAGGTGGTGCTCCGCGTCGTAGCCCACACCCGTCATACTGACCGGGATCGTATCCATCAGGCGGTCCCGAGGCCCGCATAGCCGGGACAGCGTACTTCGCGCCCAGGAAGTGGGCCATCACAAGCAAATTCATACCCTTGTGCCAGCTTTCGACTGTCGTTTCCAGGGCGCTCCCATCCTGCAGACCGATCACGCCATAGGCGTTCTGTACAAGAATATCCAAACGGCCGAATTCAGCGACCGCCCGATCCACCATCGATTTTGCTATGCCCTCCTGCGAAACATCCCCGATCATCGCAGAGGCTCCACCGCCCTCATCCTGGATCGTCACCGCCCTTGCGTTCGCACCTGCCTCGTCGATGTCAACGATCAGAACACTGGCTCCTTCTGCGGCCAGTTTGTCTGCGATACCACCACCGATACCAGTGGCCCCACCTGTCACGATGGCAACCTTGCCGTTAAGTCTTCCTTCTGCCACATCGAGCCTCCTTCGATCAGACACCAACCTTGCTCGCCCTAGCTGTCACATAGGATACGCTCGAATCGGGGTTTCCGCACACGATGGTCGGCACTCTCGAGAGACTCGTTTTGACATCCGGACCGTAGACGTGCTACTTGTCCACGCTCTCAGCAGTGCGAAACACGACTCCTCTTGGAGATCACCGTGATCATCAACAATGGCGGTCTCTCTCAGCCGCTCGACCAGATCGTCCTCTTCCCTTTCGACGACTTCAGTCGCGTGCCAGAAGCTGGCTCACTGCCATAAGCTTGGACTCATAGAGCCTGATCCAACATAGACGCAAACGAAAAAGGAGACAGATTGTGGCACTTTCCGATCCGACCCCAATGAGCGATTACGAAAAATTCATCTTCGACCTCAAGGGCTTCACCGTCATCCCCAGCGTCCTCACAGATGAAGAACTGGAGACTGTTCGGAAACACACCGACGTCTATTCGAACGACCCCGACAGTCTACCCGAGGAGCATCGGTCTCCAATCGCAGGACCAGCTGAATTCCTAATCGATCACCCGCGTGTGATGGGTATCCTGCAGGACGTGATCGATCCGAATCCGGAGCGACTTCGACTCGAAAGCGTATTCATCTCACGCCGGAAGGCGGGAGAGGACCACGTGCACTGGCGACCGCACGTCGGGGGCGTGAACCTGCACCCGTCGATGTCGTATCGCTACCACGATGGTCGGATCTACAGCGCTATGACACGCGTGGTGTGGGAGTTGAACGAAGTCGTGGAGGGCAAGGGTGGGACCTGCCTTGTCCCGGGATCGCACAAGGCCAACCTAGCGTCCGCACAGAACGGTAACTGGCCGGAGGAAGCAGATGATCCCGATTCGGGTGTATGGGAAACCTACGGATGTCCGGCGGGCAGCCTGGTCGTGTTCTCGGAGGGTACGAGGCACACAGGCGCCGACTGGACCAACGAGAACAATCCTCGGAACGCGATCCTGATCGCATACAACCACAGCACGGTCCGGTACCACGAACCGAAGCCCTGTATGAACCCTACGGTGATCGGCGGACTGGCAGAGTCACGACAAGACTTCTTCAAGGAAGTTTGGCAACTCTCAAACAAGCGCTGACTCAACTGGCAAGGCGGGCCTCAACGCTAATGATTTTCTCTGGAGCCAAGGTAAAGGCACCCCCGTATTTTTCACATTTCTGCGTCACCAGGCGACAGCCAATCCACGTCTATCCGTACCGCTGGGTCACAGAAAACTCGGAGGCAGGCTCCACTTAGGATCGGGATCTCTTTTGATCGCACCAGACAAAGGCCTGCCGTGATAGCCTACGAGTGCCAGCGCGTCAAAGTCCCACCGGTCTTCGAGAACTTGCCAAAGGTTCTCGGCGGATCTGGGCCAAGCCGGCAGACGCTATTCGAGTTCTTCCTGAACCGACCCTCTGTACCAGACTCGCCGGATCTTCCTTCTATCTCCAACAGCTGATCAGAGCCTTCTGCAACACCGGATACGACTAACCCACATTTCAAGGGAACGTCATCGGCTTTCTCCAAGATGCCGACCGCATTATTAGGGTCTGTTCGTTGGGCTCACCTACTCTCGTTCGAAGTTTACCCCGTCACCCACTACGCGCACGGATCCGGATGTCGCAACACCTTCCCAATTCAGGAATTTGCCGCCATCTGGCTGCAGCAAGAACGTAGTCTGGCCTAACTCTGTACGAATCTTGATACCGTATCCGCTCTCGACGGGCTCCGATTTCTCGATCGACGCCGTCTTTGATCCTGCAGACTTGTAAGGTCGAATCACCGTCACAAATGTCTGGAATGTAAACGGCGTTGGGGGCGTGTTCATCAGGTGATACTCGACCAGCTTGATCCTCGGTCTCGGAGGCGTGTCGAACTTGTCTGTGACTGAGGTCACGAGATCACGAGGCCATAGGAAATCAACATCACAGGCGGCGTCCCCGTTTACGACCCGTGCAGACGGTCCGTCGATTGCCATTTCAGTCGGGGCGTGCAAACGCCACTCGAACGAAGACGCTTCCGGCGCCTGGACCACATCGTAAACAACAATCACGTCCGGCTTCAGAAAGAGGATTTTCCGAGTGAAGCGGTCGAGTATGCCCTCATATGCATTCCCCGCTTCTCCCACCACGTAGTCGAGCCGTTCGGACGTGTAAAAATCGGTTATCTCACCCCTAGCGTCGGCCGTACGCTTGCCCTGGCTCTCCCCGTTAACGGTAATGCTGTTAACCGACTTCGTGTGCCACATCCATTCTTTGTGGTGCTCGCTCCCGTAGCTGTCACGCCGGCCGGTCCGAATCAGCAGGCGCTCCCCGAACGCATACAGCAGAAAAGCGTTATTGGAATCGTATCCGTGACTCTGCGTTCCAAACGGGCTACTCTTGAACACGATCTCCACGTTCTCTTTCGCGTCGATCAGGTTCGTGTTCAGATACGCCTGTCCCACACCTTTGAACAACCTCGCTGTCGGAAGATCCGTCGGTTTCTTCGGTTTAATGCCCGGAAGAGCTCCACGGATGTAGTCCACATATCCGCGGGGACGATCCTCCTTCCCGTGCACATCGACATACCATTGCCAATGCGGGTTCCCAGCCTGCGCCGCGAAGACGCGCATCAGATTCACATTGTCGTCTGAATCGCGTCTTGCCGTCAGATCCCCGAACCCGCCCCCTCTCGTCCCAGGTGGTTGTAGATACATCGCATAGTAACCGACCTGTGAGTAATACGGTTTGTCGAAGGCGTTTATCTCCGTAGCCGCCCGCATAATGTCGGCCCACCACGTGAATCTGGACTGATAGCTGTTCCAGTAGGCCGTTCCCTCGTGCCATCCGCCATCGTCGTCGTTCCAAACCGGGTAGGTGTTCGCAAAGACATTCATCGCGAACCAGACCCACTCCTCCGCTCCTTTCACCTCACCAAGGAACGTGATTCCGATCTCACCGAGAAAATGCCAGGCCCTGTTCGCGTGACTGCCATAGGGTCGCCAGAAGTGGCGTGGATTGAGATGATCGTTCATCTCGTCGCCACGGATCTTCATCAATCCACGACACACATCCCGTTCCTCCTCAGTCAGGTAGTCGTAGAGGAAGGTGTATGTGCGGCAGAAATAGTAGTTGTAGGGCATCCCGGCTTCATCGTTGTAGCGGTAGCCAGTCGAACCTTTGGGATCCCACTCAGCGCAAGCCATCAGGATCCGCTTGGCCTCGGCAGCATAGGCTTCGTTGCCGTCGAGCAGCCACGTAAAGGCGAGCGTGGCCGCTCCGTTCATAGTCTTCTGGGTGTAACGCCGATTCCCCCACCAGACCTCACGCCATCGGTCACTTCCACGAACCATATCGTCGTCGTAAAGTGGCGGTTCTTCTGTTGGAACAGGATCTTCCAGCAATTCATTGCATTCCGCGACCAGGGCCTGGTAATGTGCCTGTAGATCGGTCTCTCTGCGAACCCTCAGATCTACAAGATCCTCGGGACGCAGGAACAAACGTGGATGAGTTCTGGGAATGCGGTCGATCAACTCCGCAAGATCCGGAAGCGGCATCTCTACTGCACTCTCCGGAATCGTGAATGCGCGTGTCTGGCTCCAAGACGAGCGCTCTCCCATCCGGCTGGTGAACTGAAATCGCCAGAAATACGATCCCGGAGAAAAAGTTCGAGTCGGTGTGTGGACGTTGTAGCTAATATCCTTGGCAGTATAGACCACATCTCTAAATGCGTCGTCCCCCGACACCTCCAAGATGTAGCTCACTGCATCTTGCTGAGGACGCCACGAGAAATTCGGCGGATTGACGGCGAGAGTCTCCTGCTGAACGGGCCGAAAACCCCAACGGCCGGGTTCTGCCGGTGCCTCATCAATCGTCACGCTCGCTTGCAGCGCCCCAAAAAACACCAATGTCATGAGCGTAATGCCAACTGCGTGGCTGTCGAGCAGGAACATCTTTATTTGTCTCCAATCTGACCGTCGAAAGAAGCGGGTAGCTTGACACTGAATGGGAGTGCGAGTATTTTCGGCGCGCAATGATCCGAAATCAACTCGTAATTTTAAAGGCGGACGATGTAAGAGAAGATAATCCGCCCTTCCTAGACAACTGGGCACGATTCGCTGACATCATCCGAGAAGCAAACGTAAAGGCCGCTTTGGGTCTAATCGGAGACTCGCTCATCGCCCCCTCGGACGCGTTCCTGAACAGCGTCGTCGAGTTGTCACAGGATCGCCGATTCGAGATCTGGAACCACGGATTCGATCATCACCTCAGACGAGAACGCAACAATGGCAGCGCCTACTCCGAGTTCCACAATACCTCGCTTGACCATCAGCGTCACCATCTGAAAGAGACACAGAGACTTGCCAAAGAAAGGCTCGGTCTCACGTTTACAACCTTCGGCGCGCCCGGTAACCACATTGACGACAATACCTGGCAGGCAGTCGACGCGATCGACGACCTGATTGTCTGGCTCTACGGCGATACACGGTCGACGGCTCACATCCTGGAGCGGACAATCAACATCGAGCAGCCGACACACTACCCGAACTTCGAAGGCTTCCGGAATGACTACCGCGCCGACATTCCGGTCCTAACACTGCAACTACATCCAGGTGGCTGGGATGACGACAGGTTCGAGAACTTCAAGTCCATCCTTCGACTCTTGGGAGACCAAGACGTGTGCTACATTAACCCGACCGAAACGCTCAGCGAGATAGTCAGATGAGCACTCTACCAGATACGTGTATCGATCAGTTCAAGAGAGAGGGATACACCGCTATCGGCGAATTCTTCGACGAACGCGAGATCATAGCAATGCGCGCCGAGCTGGACCGGTTCAAGCGTGACGGCCTCCTGCGAAACGTCGCGACAGAGGGTAACGGTCAAACCCATTCCGGCACGTCTCAGAACCTCCAGATCTGTCCGATCACCCCACAGAGCTCCTTCTATCGCTCCTTCCAGTTCCATCCCCTGGTCCTGTCAGCCGTTGGCGCCCTAATCGGTGAACCCTTCGTCCATTATTTGGACCAAATTTTCCTCAAGCCGGGCAAGACCGGCCTTGGGACGAACTGGCATCAGGACAACGCGTACTTCAAAGTCGAAGACCCGACAAAGGGCACGGCAATGTGGGTCGCCCTCCACGATGCCACAGTCGAAAACGGCACCATCCACGTGATCCCCGGGAGTCACGAGACCCCCTTCGATCACGGCCGCGATCCCTTTAGCGATCATCACATCCGTTGCGAAGTCCCTGAAGAGAAGGCCGTCCCAGTCGAACTCCCTGCCGGTGGCGTGGTCTTCTTCAACTTTGGTATCGCCCACGCCACCCGCGCCAACACAACGAATAGGGAACGCGCAGGTCTCGCCCTCCACTTCCTCCGAAGCGACCACATTCCCGAACACGGCTACGACCGCTTCACCCACCTGACAGGCGCTGAAGCAAGCGGCGGCCTGTCAGAGTTCGGCGCAAGAGTTGAAGGAACCTGGCCCAACGAAGTCGACAGACTACTCTCATCTGCCGCCGCGAGCGGAAAAGGAGTAGAAGCGTCGCTACGTGATCCTCAGCTTTCCTGCACGTCACACCCTAAACCCTAAACCTCAAGTCGGCCAGCCGTGATCTCCTTCACCTCTGTCGGCACCGCCCGTGACGTCGGCGATTCCGCCTACCTCATCCAGGCCGACGGCACGTCGATCCTGCTCGATGCGGGCGTTCACCCGCGTCGTGAGGGCTACGACAGCCTTCCGAACTATGACCTGATCAAGGATATCGACGTCGAGGCGATTCTGGTGTCGCACTGTCATTTGGATCACCTTGGCTCTCTGCCAATCGCACTCCAGTATTTCCCTCACGCGCGAGTGATAATGACGGATGCCTCCGCCACGCTCGCCCCCACACTGCTCGAGAACACCGTACGCGTGATGGAACGGATCCGTGACGAGGAGGGTATCGCCGAATATCCGCTCTACAGCCGAATGGATGTGGATGCAATGTCATATGTCTTCCAGGGGTTCCAACCAGACAGATCGTTCCCAATCTACAGTGAGTTAGCCAAGGACGGTGCCGATTTTAACGCCAGGTTCTACGATGCGGGACACATCCTGGGAGCGGCAGGGATTTTTCTCCAGACACCGTCAGGGAACGTTTTCTACACGGGAGATACGACCGCCCACGACCAGGAGATCATCCCGCGAGCTCAGTATCCACAAGGCAAGGTCGATCTACTAATCACCGAATGTACACTCGGGGCTGATGAACGGGCTGAATTCAGAACGAGAAGAGAAGAGAAGGAGCGATTTGCGACGGCCGTAACCACGATGATCGAGCGAGGGGGCTCTGTATTGATCCCGGCGTTCTCGCTTGGACGCACCCAAGAGATGCTTGCGATGATCCACAAGATGCGTGAGCGCGGTCAAGTCCCGGATGTCGAGATCTATACAGCCGGCTTTGGTGGAGTCCTCTCCGAGGTATATGACAACACCGCCTCCAGAACACGACGGATGGACGCGGATCTCCGACTACGGAAGCTCGACATACGGCCGTTGCCCAGAGACGTGACGCGCGGCCCCCACCTGAAGCGACCAAGTATAATCGTTGTATCATCTGGCATGATGGCCGAACACACGATGTCCTATCGAATGGCAGAGAAGATGCTCCCCTACGACCATCACGGTATCTTCTTTGTCGGCTACATCGACCCAGCCATGCCGGGTCACCGGGTGATGACCGCCCACAAGGGTCAGGTCCTCAGAATGACGGATGCAGGCAAGGCAATTCCGGTCGCCGCAAGGATTGAGAAATTCCACTTCTCCGCCCATTCCAACCGCCGTCAGATCACGCAGATGGTCGAAATCCTCAAACCGAAGTGGACGCTGCTCGTGCACGGTGAACTTGAAGCAGCACAATGGTTCAAAAAAGAAATCCAGGCGCGAGCAATACCGACAGAGGTTGTGATTCCGGAGGAGAACAAGGAACTGCAGTTCGAGTTGGAGAACGTGTAGATGAGCGAGCTAATAGCCGTTCGTTCTTAGCTGGAAGCATAAACGGTGCTTCCGGTCCTCCAACATAAATACCCTCGACCATGAATGGCCAAGGGCACCAAAGAAACAGCCTCCAGGCTACTTGCTGCCTTACGGCACGATCACCACCGCTTTTCGCACTCGCTCCGCGACACGTAATTCCTCCCAGGTCACCTTCTTCCGACCCCGATCGAACGTCGCAACGGTCAGCACATTCTTCTCGACCTGCACGACTGTCCCCTGTATCAGCTCCCCATCTTTCTTCAAAAGCTTCACATCCTCACCGGGGTTCACTGCGTTGAATGACCGAATCACTTCGTAGCTCTGGTAGGTATACGTCTTCGAGCACGATGCAAGCATCGGCGCAAGCAGCAACAGGATCAGTAGGGCTTTCCGCACGTTCGTGTTCCCCTGTATCATCGACTGAGAGAATAGACTCGTCGCAATTCGACAGGCCTGAACATCTGTTTGTGTTGCCGGAGACCATCCAGACCTAGGTCTCCGGCATCATTTACGCGTCTATAGTCGGCCAACGCTCTGTACACGTGAAGCCTCAGGAACGCGGACAATCCAGGAAACTCCGGATCCGTCTTGGCGACAAAGAAAGATGCCTGATCCGAGGTCATTCGACCAGCCATTGCGAAACCGGCCAGACGCCCTGAAACGGTCACACACCATCCATCCAGATCTTGAACGCCCCAGTCGCCAAACCGATCCAACGCAGCGTTCGTGTATCCCCAATCAAGGAGAAATGGCTGCTTACGACCCTGAATCCGTCGCCACTTCTTCATCAGGTCGCGGCAATCAGCCAAGTCGTCAGTTTCCAGCGCTCTGCATTCGGGCTGAAGCCGCGCCTCAATCTGCCTGACCCGCTTGCGAAGCGTCTTGTACTCGCTCCCCTCCATCGCGCTGATGCGGGACGGGTCGTAGCAGTATTCCAGCTCCTTCTCTTCCACCTCATATCCGGCTGACCGGGCCGTCTCAGCATCCTCGCTGTCGCACCAGAGCACCCGCGGGTCCAGATCTGTCAACTCGCGCAGGGAGTCACACATACGAGTCATTGCACCCGGATCGAATGGAATCGGTGGCACCAAGAGGTTGTAGACGACGCGCTTTCGGTCCGTGCGAGCGAGAATAAACAACAGCGACTCGTATGTACCAACGAGAACGCGCCTTCCAGGTGGCAGATGGTAGCAGGTCAGAAACGGCGCGTAGTAACACCAAGCACGCTTGCCCGCCCGATCGAAGGCATCGAACAGCGTTGGGGTGTCGGAGGGAACGATTTCGTGAAAACTGCCGGGGAGATCATCCACGCTTCTTGCCTCGGACATCTCTGGTGTAAAGGGGGCCCTTATAGAACTCGCCGGAAAGGTGCGAAGATCCACCGTAGACAAGCCGGATCATCTGGCTAGAACCAGCTAGAAGCTGAGCGCCGTCATACTGATTGAAGTCAGGCGTAATCTCCACCAAAGACAGCCCGAGACCCGACAGCGTCTGCCCAATCGCGACACCCTCGGATGGGCTCTTATGACCGAAGCTAACAAAACCAAGCTTCCCAACTTCCTGCTTGAGAGCACTCACACCGCGACAGCCAAACAGGCGGAGTCCATCGATGGTGTAAGGTGGGTCGGTAAAGAAAACATCAGCCTTACCCATCAGCGATTCAGGCAGGGCTTCCCTAAGATCACGGCAGACGGTCTCTACTGGATGCAGCTCCTCCTTACACGCCGCGATGTAGCCCGTCAATCGATCGTCGACATCCAGTACGACAAGACGTGCTGGCTTGATACCCAGATGCCGCGAAACCAGCCCAACAGCGATCGATGTCAGGTCATCATCCCCAAGGAAAAGGATGGTCCGTCCCTCTATCGCGTCGTGTTCATACAGATACAGAGCGCGTCTGATGGACGTCTCTGCCGTTGCGTGTGACTGATCCAAGGTGAAGTCAGCACCCGGACGCGCTTCAACGATTTTAGCGAATTCCTGGACGAGAGAAAGGACACCTTCAGGTAGGAGTGTAACAGAAGTGATCGTGAATCGCTGCTTGCAGGCAATACCGCAGGCAGTCTCCAGGATCTCGACACCCAGGGAGGTCAGCTTTACACCTGTTTCACGGACAGCCAGGCCGCGCGTCTCGAGCTCGCCCCGAACGGCTGCGACCACCGGAACCGGAATGCCAAGGTCCCGTGCCAATTCTCGGATCGGCACGGGACCTGACCTGTAAATCGCCCTGAGAACCTTGCGGACACCCTCCGGCCCTTCGTTCAGGCGGGTAGCGTCTGCGAGTTCCTCCAAGAGTCTGGAGGGATCAGACATTACTTCTCGGCTGACGAGTCCGATCCACCTGCAGCATCTTCTTCGTTGGCAGTTCCGCCTTCGGTCGAGTCTGAGTCCTCGCTTGTCGCTTCATCCTCACCGTCGAAATCGAAGTCCGTAAAGTCGGGGTCCTCCCATTCGAGCATGTTCTCGTCGTCTTTCTTCTTTCGGAGGATCACGTATATCAACGTCGTCCCACTCGCAAATGCAGCCTGCACGTAGGAGAGCAACACACCGGTCAGCATGATCAGCATAATACCGAGAACCCGGCCAGACCAAATTACTGAGGCGTTCGGCTGCGTCTCTGCAAGGTCCGACCAGATCGTTTTCATTTCAGGGTAAGCGTGCAATATAGGAGTACTGAAGTCAACTGGCGGCAGGTAGCCCTGAGCAATCTGGAGCATCCCGACCAGCTTCTCGTCCATGAACATCCCACACGCCCAACCAATAAGACCGAGAGCCAAGGTCATTAGACCACTCAGGATGACGGTCCCAACATAAACCGAGATCCCGAGCCACACGAGGTATAGGGCGCTCCGCCAGGGCTGACTCCAGCATACAGAGAATGACTGAATGACGACCTCGAGCGCGTCCTCACCTACTGTCCCCACAATCGCAGGCGCGAGCAATATTGAGGCGATGATCGCAAAAACTATGAACACGGCCACAAGTGCAGCGAAGAAAATCGGTATGAATCCGATCGCGAATGCGATCTCGCCGACTGCCGGAATGACACCGGCGAGCCATCCGATGATCATTCCCGCCACGAGGAATAAAACAAGAAGGGCAAAGCATGCGATCGGACCAAAGACCACCCCTCCCCAGTGTTTCCTGATGAACCCGAACGCCTCACCCAAGTTGTAGAAGTCATCGCCACGGAGTTGCTGGTAGGTCACCTTGCACATCATGCTGGTCGTAAGGAATAGCACGACTGCTGCGATAACCATCGCGACGAGATGCAGAATGGCTGGGAGCCCTCCGACCTTGTCGGGCGCAGCTCCCGGAAACAGACCGTACGTATGCAACAACTCCGATCCGGTCATTCCGGACATCACATACCCGACCACAACCAGAGCCGAATAGACAAAGTAAGCGATGAACAGACCGCAAAGCCCGGCCCAGATCTTCTTGCCAGACCATCCCATTCGGACGGCACTGAATAGATCTCGGATGTCAAAATATAGGCTGGCCATCGGAAACTCCCAGTAGTATACCTGTGAATAAAGATGCCTGCAGCTTCAATAAAATAAGGTGGTTACGCTTTTACAGTATTGGAGCAGGCGCGGGCCAAGTCAAGGCAAAACGCGTTGGACGGCCATCCCGCCGGTCCCGTTTAATGCAAAAAGAAGCGCCGCACGGACGGGATCCCCGAAGGGGTTCATCTCCTGTGCGGCGCTTGTTGTAGCTGACGGTGGTTCTCGCCTCACGACCCGGAGGCCGTCAAGGTGGCGAGTCACAAACCGTTCGGTAGCTGAGTGAGATTGCCAGGTGCGCTAACCTTGCGAGATAATTCCTCGCGCCTGGCTAAGCGCACCTAACTACAGCCACCTCCACTGGTCAAATCTATCATCAGACCACCTCCTTTCTGTGTAATCAAAGTATAAGCTACGCACACGCCCAAGTCAACGCGTGTCACTTCGTTATAACGGTCTTGGGATCGAACGCGTCGCGAAGGCCATCACCGAGCAAATTGAAGGCGAGAACGGTCACGAAAATCGCGATGCCAGGATACGTCAGTACCCACGGTGCACTTAGGATCAGTTCGCGTCCGCCGCTCAGCATGGCCCCCCATTCGGGTGTAGGAGGCTGCGCTCCAAGACCGAGAAAACTCAGACCGGCTGCATCGAGAATCGCTGTCGCCAAGCTCAGTGTCGACTGCACCATCAGTGGTGCCAGACAGTTCGGCAGAACTGCCGTCCTCAGGATGCGTGCATCTCGAGCTCCAAGCGCTCGCAAAGCCTGAACATAATCGGTTTCACGAACGGTCAGCGTCGATGCACGGATCAGACGGGCATACTGAGGAATCGCCACGACCCCAATTGCGATCATCGCGTTCTCGAGCCCGGGTCCCAGAACGGCGACAATCCCAATCGCGAGAAGGATACTTGGAAACGAGAGTATCAGGTCCATAAACCGCATCAAAACCTGATCGGCAATACCACGATAGTAGCCGGCTACTAGACCAATCAGCGTACCTGCAACCAGCGCGATCAGCACTGCGGCGACACCGATCCGAAGTGAGATCCGTGTCCCAAAGATCACGCGGCTCATAATGTCGCGTCCGAAGTCATCGGTACCGAAAGGATGCTCGAAGCTTGGAGGCGCCAACCGGTTGTAGAGGTCCTGCTCGATCGGATCGAACGGAGCCAGCAGAGGCGCCCCAATCGCGACCAGCAGGAACAACGTCAGGAAGACACCCCCAATAACGGCACTCCGGTTCGACAGAAAGCGCTTCCAGATCAGCTGGACCCAGCTGAGCGGTTCGGGCAGGTCGTTTTCGAGGACCGATTCACTCATCGTCCGCTTCCACTGTAGCTGATTCTGGGATCAAGCCACGCATACAACAAATCGGTAATTAAGTTGATCGTCACGAACGTCGTGGCAACGACAACCACACCGCCCTGAATCGCCGGAAAGTCACGAGCGTGAACGGCGAGCAACAGCCAGCGTCCGATCCCTGGCCACGCGAAAATCGTCTCCGTGATCACGGCCCCACCTAGGAGATACCCGAACTGGAGGCTGATCACCGTCAGCACGGGGATACTGGCGTTTCGCAGCGCGTGACGTACGATCACCGCCCGCTCGGACAATCCCTTAGCCCACGCCGTTCGCACGTAGTCTTCCTGGATCACCTCAAGCACACTCGACCGGGTCATACGCACGATCACTGCAGCCGGAACAGTTCCCAATGTGATACTTGGCAGGATCAGATGGTGGAGAACATCCACGAAAGCCGCCAGATCTCCTGCCAGCAGGCTGTCGACCAAGAACAGACCTGTAACGGACGGGATATACGTGAAAGATCCCAAGCGGCCTGAAACGGGAAACGCACCCAACCCGACGGCGAACCATAGGATCATCACAAGTCCGAGCCAGAAGATCGGCATCGAAACACCGGCCAGTGATGCCGTCATACCGAGCGCGTCGAGTACAGACCCTCGTCGAACAGCGGAGATCACACCGATGGTGACACCGATCCCGCAGGCAAACAGCATGCTCACAACGGTGAGTTCGAAGGTCGCCGGAAACCTGGCCGTCAACTCGTCACGCACCTGCGTGTGAGATTTGATCGACCGACCTAGATCCCCCGTGATCAATCCTTTCAGATACCGCCAGAGCTGGACATGGACAGGCTGATCGAGCCCAAGCTCCTGCCTCAACATTTCTAGACTCTCCGGTGTCGCACGCTCCCCGAGCATCACCAGTGCGGGATCCCCGGGCACCATTTGCACCATCAGGAACACGGCAACGGAGATCCCGAGCAGTGTTGGGATCAAGAGTGCTACACGTCGAATCAGATACCAAATCATCGATCACCAAAGAAAACAGGGCAGGCGCCGCATCGCGCCTGCCCTACATAATTCCCTTTTATGCACGTGTCAGCCGCCTAGTCGAGCCTTGTGGAAGAACTTGCTGCCCGTCGGGTGAAGCTTGAAACCGGACACATTCACGTTGAACGCCGCTGTCTGCGTCGCGTGGACGAGCGGTACCCACGGCGCGTCCTGATGCACGATCTCCTGAGCGCGACGATACAGACCCGTTCGGACGTCTAGGTCGATCTCCATCTGAGCTTCCACCAGAACCTTGTGAAGTTCCTCGCTTCGGTAGAAGGCGATGTTGCTCGCCGGGAAAGCGGTCGCGCTCTTGTCTAGCAATACATATAAGAAATTATCGGGATCGCCGTTGTCTCCTGTCCAGCCGAGTAGCGCCATATCATGCTGGCCGCGCTGCACCTTGTCCAGATACGTCCCCCACTCATACGTCACAATCTTTGCCTGAATCCCTACGGCCTGCAGATCGGCCTGAATGGCCTGCGCGATCTTCAGGGGCTGCGGCATGTAGGGACGCGGGACGGGCATCGCCCAAAGTGTCGCCTTGAAGCCCTCTGGGTATCCCCCTTCAGCAAGAAGCTGCTTCGCCAGATCGGGATCGTAATGGTAGCCGACGATCCCTTCGTGATAGCTCCACATCGTCGGCGGAATCGGGTTCACCGCCGACTGTGCCATCCCCTGATACAGGTTGTCGACCATCGCCTGCTTGTTGATCGCGTGGTTGATTGCCCGTCGCACCTTCAGTATATGGAACGGCTGCTTGTCCAAGTTCATCGCAAGGTAGCCGACGTTCATGCCCGGCTGCTTCAGCAGCTTCAGCTTCGGGTCCGATTCTATGTTCGACACGAAATCCGGAACCAGATTGTCCATCCCCAGGACGGCCCCCTGACCCAGTGCGATCAGCCTGACCGAGTTCTCTGGAATGCTCCGAAAGACAATCCGTTCGATGGACGGCGCTCCATCCCAGTAGTTCAGGTTTCGCTCAAGCACAATACGGTCATCCTTGATCCACTGAGCGAACTTAAAAGGCCCCGTACCAATGGGGTTACGCGCATACTCGTCACCATGCTTGTGGACCGCCGTCGGACTCACGATTGCACAGAAATTCATCGCCAGATTCGACAGGAAGGGCGCATTCGGCCGGAAGAGTTCGATCTCAACTGTCAGATCGTCGACGGCACGAACATCCTTCACGATCTCCGACATTGACATGCTGTTCCAGTATTGGTAAGCCCCCTCGACCTTATGGAAGGGATGATCCTCCTTGAACTGCCTGCCGAGTGAGAACACAACGGCATCCGCGTTGAAAGCTGTTCCATCGTGGAATTGCACGTTGGACCGAAGTTTGAACGTCCACGTGAGACGGTCGTCGGATACAGTCCACGAGGCCGCCAGAGACGGCTCGAGTGCGGTCGACTCCTCCTTGAATCGAACGAGTGTGTCATAGATGTTGTCGGCGACCTTGAAGGACTCACCATCGGTCTCCAGCGCCGGATCCAGTCCGACGCTGTCTCCACCACGCCCGAACACCAGTGTCTGGTTCTGGCCCTTACTGCAGGCGATCACAACAAACAGCATCAGCACAACCAGCAGGCGTGACATAGTTCACCTCGCAAAAAAGGCGCCAGCAAACCTCTGCCGGCGCCTCGGTCTTCGACTTGTTTTTTTACTCTGAGAACGCGTCGTCGAAGGCAATACCTGACGGCGGGAAATCGACGCTGTTAACGAACATACAGGCCTCTTCTGCACCGTGTTCACGATCCATCCCCGAGTCTTCCCACTCGACCGACAGCGGTCCTTTGTATCCGATGTCGTTCAGCGCCCGAATGATCTCCTCGAAATCCACACTGCCACGTCCTAGCGAGCGGAAGTCCCAGGACCGATCCGGATCACCGAAGTTCGTGTGTCCACCGAAGATACCGGCACGCTTCGGGTTCGGGTCCAGATATGCATCCTTCATATGGACGTGATAGATCCGGTTGCTGAATTCACGGATAAACCCGGCGTAGTCGACATTCTGGTAAACGAAGTGGCTTGGATCATAGTTGAACCCGAACTCCTTCCGATTCTTTAGCGCCTTAACCGCCCGGGCGGCTGACGAAATATCAAAGGCGATCTCGGTCGGGTGCACTTCCAAAGCAAAGCGGATTCGATTGGTCTTGAACACATCCAGAATAGGATTCCACCGGTCTGCGAAATCTGCAAACCCAGCATCTATCTGGACTGGATCAACTGGCGGGAACGAATACAACAGGTGCCAGATCGAAGACCCTGTGAACCCATTCACAACCTTCACCCCGAAAGCCTTCGCAGCTTCAGCAGTCACCATCATCTCTTTCGCCGCACGGCGACGGACCTGTTCAGGTTTCCCGCTCCCGTAGACTTTTGGGGGCAGGATTGCCTTATGACGCTCGTCAATCAGATCACACACGCCCTGACCTGCCAGATGATTCGAGATCGACCAGCACTTAAGGTCATACTTCTCGAGGATCTCGCGCTTCTCCCGGCAATACTTGTCACTTGCAGCCGCCTTGTGGACATCGAAGTGATCGCCCCAGCACGCCAACTCGAGCCCGTCGTATCCCCACTCGCTCGCCTTCGAAGCCAGCACTTCGAGCGGCAGGTCGGCCCATTGGCCGGTGAACAGCGTACACGGTCTATAACTCATCCCTCACCTCACTCAAATTGAAAATAGAAGATGTATAAAAGAAGATTTTGATTCCGATTTTCACATTTTCTTTAAACACATCTTCACATCTTCTAGATCTTCGCAACCTTGGTCCATCGCTTCGATTTCGCCGAATCCATAACGGCCTCCAGTACAGCCTGCACTTTCGCGCCGTCGCGGAAGTCCGGGGTCACCTTCTTGTTCCGGGCCACGGCTTCGAGGAAATCTCTGAACTCGTGCGTGAAGGTGTGCTCCCAACCGATGATGTGTCCCGGCGGCCACCAGGCGGACATATATGGGTGATCCCCTTCCCCTACGATGATCTCTCGGAAGCCCTGAACGTGGCTGTCATCGTCATCGCTGAAGAACTGAATCTCGTTCATCTTCTCTAGGTTGAACACGATACTGCCCTTGCTGCCGTTGATTTCAAAGCGGTTGTGGTTCCGGCGTCCCTTCGCGAACCGCGTCGCTTCGAACGATCCAAGAGCGCCGTTCTTGAACCGTGCAAGAAAAAGGCAGGCATCCTCGACCGTCACCTTCCCCTTCTTCCTTGACCTTCCCTTGGCTCCTAGACCGGCGTCGATCGCGTCGGCAACCGGACGTTCTTTGATGAAAGTCTCGGTCATCCCGACCACGGAGTCGATATCACCCACGAGATGCATAGCTAGATCGGTGATATGCGCGTTCAAATCGCCGTGTGGTCCGGATCCGGCTTCGCTCTTCTTGAGACGCCAAACTAGGGGGAAATCGGGATCCATGATCCAGTCCTGAAGGTAGACCGCCCGCCAGTGGTAGATCTTGCCGATCCGGCCCTCATCGATCAGCTGCTTTGCCAGCGCCACAGCGGGCACACGACGGTAGTTGTAAGCCGTCAGTGTCTTCTTCCTCGACTTCTTCACCGTCTTCATCACATCACGGGCTTCTGCAAGGGTGTTGGTCAGCGGCTTTTCACAGATAACGTGCTTACCCGCCTTCAGTGCCTCGATCACCATCGGTGCGTGCAACTTGCCCGGTGTGCAGACATCGACGATATCGATGTCGTCCCGATTCACGACGCGTCGCCAGTTCGTGTCGATCTCCTCAAACCCGTAGTCGGCGGCCGCCGCGGTCACGGCATCCTTGTTCCGGCCGACGAGACACTTCAGTACAGGCTCGA
Organism: Gemmatimonadota bacterium; assembly: GCA_002714465.1. The sequence goes on from PAXL01000026.1 coordinate 101,048, forward strand.
CGCCAATCTCAGGGAAGTATCGCGCCACTTGGCGGAACGCATTGCTGTGGGCCTTGCCCATGAACTGATATCCCAGCAGGGCGACATTCAACTGCTTGGCCATCTCACGTCCTCCTTAATCTGCACCTTTTCAAGAAACGATCTCTCAGTTTGTCGTAAGGCGACTCAATATAACGGCACCCCAAACCGTGTCAAAGCCAATCGCCTAAATCCTGGTCTTCAAAGGCCCCGAGAACACCGCGTCCACTCCTCACGGCGGCTTCGGCTTGCCTCACCGCGGCGTTAACCGCCTGCTCAAGTTCCGCATCGCGATACAATGCCGCGATCAGAGCGCCGTTGAAGGTGTCCCCTGCCCCAACAGCGTGTGCCCCTTCGACCGGGTTTGCCTCCACCCGGCCTCTCTCGCCTGACACACAGCCGTAACTGGCACCCTCTGGTCCTCGTTTGACGATCACAGTTTGCGGTCCAAGCATTAGGTAGTCATCGAGTATGTCCTCAACCGAATCTCCCACGGACCACGTTAGAAGTTCTTTTTCAGTTCCTGTTAGCAGGTCGACACGTTCCATTGCATCACGGAACTCCGGCTGCGGAACAAGCCTTGCGAACCATGGCCCCGGATCGAACGCCACGCATCCTCCTTTCGACTTGACTGCATCGAACGCGGTCATTAGCCCGACGAACCCATTTTCCGGAACGCCACCGTAGCCAGACGCAAAAAACCATGCGCAGGGATCCTCAATCCCTGTGGACCAATCGACAGGATCCCCGGTGTAGAAAGTCGAGATTCGACCGCCATCGTGAGCTCTCGACTGGACCCAGTTGACGGCCGTAGCCTTCACCCGATCTGCTACCAGCTCGACACCAGCCGACTCGAGCCATCCAGACACGAGTTCTCCAAACGAATCCTCGCCTACCGTGCTATTCAGACGCACCGGGATACCCAGCTTGGCGAGCGTATAGGATGTCGCAGCTCCGTTCCCACCAAGCACAACCTGGGGCGGGGTATCGAGAAGGCACACATTACCTGCCGCCCACTCCTGTTCAAACCCCAGATTGCCTCCGTCGACGGAAACATGAACGTCCAGAACTGTGTTTCCAGCGACTACAATAGGAAGCGCAGCTGGTCCAAATTCAGGAGTTGCCTGGGTCATGAGGTCCACCTAGGTTAGCTTAGAATCGCCACAAGGCCGTTGTTTCTGGAGCGATCTCGCCCAAAAGTCACTGCCCTTCGTGGCAAGGGGTTCAACGGTCCGAACGAATTACGCATTGGCCAAGAATGACAAGAGCCGCAGTAGTATACACCATCTTCGGTGTCCTGCATTTTGTGGGGGTCTTCCTACTCCCTCAGGCCGGAGTTGATCCTTGGGTTCGAACTTGGGGGTTCCATCATCTAAGCTATCTTTCCCTGCCAACCGTCCTGATCGCGTACATGCTCTTTACGGTTTCGCTCACGCAGCCATTCCAGAACCGTATCGTCCACGGAATCACCAAACCGGTCATAGCGAAAGACGGCGCCTTCTGCCTCATCGTGACGCTTCTCCTCGCAGTTGCTCTCGGATTACTTCGTCAAAAATATCCGTTTCTCGGTGACGGCCACGTTAGATCGAGTGAGCTAGATAACGAGCTTGTGCATTCCAACGGCAAGGCCTACATCTGGCTGATTATGTTCGTGTCACGCTCGTTCGATCTGACAAGCGTCGAGTCATTCGCGATCGTCAGTCTTTTTTTCGGAATACCCTTCATCTATCTTTCATTAATGATTGGAAGGGACATCTCGACAGACCGGCTATCCAGAGTCTCGGTGTCCGTCCTCCTCGTGTCTTCGGGCATCCTGCAACTCTACGCTGGCTATGTGGAGGTATACCCTCCCCTTCCGGTGTTGATCCTTCTCTTCGTTTGGCTCGGCCTGAAAGCAAAGAACAGCCCCTTACACAGACACGCCGCAATCCTATTGGGCTTGGGCGGATTGATGATCCACCCGCTCGGAAGCATCACCATCCTGCCCGCACTCTTCCTGATGTGGAGATACGACGTGCAGCATCGTCCGGGCACGATTCGATTCATATTCCTAGGTGTACTTGGCGCCGGAGTCGTGGTAGCGCTCACCGAGGGAGCCATCGAGAAGATTGTCTCCGTTCTTCTTCCGGTTCTTCCTACCGACGACAAACCGTACGGAATGATCACGTTCCAGAATCTGAGTGAACGTCTCAACGGCGTCATACTGGCAGCACCTGCCCTGCTCCCGATCCTCATCCTGAGTGGATTCCGAGTGATCGACACAGGTCGTCTCTATGTGCTAATCCTGGCAGGATCTGGTCTCGCTGGCCTCTTTGCCTTCGACTTCGTTCTAGGCAGCCTGGATTGGGATCTGATGTCTCTAATGTCTTTCCCTCTAACCATAATGGTGGCATTGGCGATTCCAGTTCTACCCAAGCAGACTAGGTCATCAATCGCCATCCCGGCTTGCGTTATCGGCCTGCTGAACACGGTCCCCTGGATCTGGATCAACGCGACAGATGCCTCGATTCGCCGTCTCGAAGATATCACAATGGGGGAACAGACGAGCTACTTCGAATCACACAATACCGCGGTTCGTGTCGCTCTTGCTTTCCGAAAAGAAGAGATGCCTCAAGAGGCGATCTCCGTCCTCAAACGTGCTGCGCAAAAAGATCCGACTAACTTGGATTTGCAATACAACCTCGCGGCAATTGCTAGTGAAAATTATGATTTCGAAACAACCATCCCGGCCGCACGCGCCGTACTTAGAAGAGAACCTTGGCACCTTGAAGCCTATAAGCTTCTTAGAGGCGGGCTCATCAAGCTTCAGAAAAAAGACGAAATCGACACGCTCCTTGCTCAGCATTCAGAGAACCTGATCCGGCGAGGGCAACAAGCTTTCAAAAATGGTGCGTTGTCGAAAGCCGGGCTAACCTACTCCAGCGCTGCATTCATGGACTTGCAGAACCCTGGCACCCTGATTCGCAGCGAGGGAGCAGAAAAACTTCTCGTAGCGGCCTTTAGGGAACTTACCCACCATAACCTTCCAGTGACGTTCGACCGTCTACCCGAGCAGATGCGCTCTCTTGCTAGACGCGCCTACAGAACCGGAGACAGGGAGGCTGCGGTACGATACTGGAATGCGGGCATGCGGATGGGTCTTCGGGATGAATCGATCCATCAGAACCACGGTGTGGCCCTGATCGAGCTGGGTCGTGTGGTAGAGGGACTAAATTCTTGGAGGAAAGGTATCGAAAAGAACCCTAAGAGCACGGAACTGCGGCACATCCTAGGCGTAACGCTGGCCGAGAATGGAATTCATGAGGAAGCAGGTCGCCTGCTAAAAGAAGCCATTAATTTGGAGCCAACTGAGACAAGGCACTACCTACAATACGGAGCACTCCTCGTAGCTCAGAACCGACACAGGGAGGCAATTGGGCTTTACAGGGATGGACTGAATAAAATCCCTAACGACCCTGACCTCCAACAATCCCTTAAGACATTGCGGTGACCCAACCAATTAGTCAAACTGACTACAACCCATAGTGCTGATCAATCTCACACTGATACCCATCGACCTCACCAGACAGCATCTCTTCGAGTGTAACTTCACGTCCAAGAAGACCCGACTCCAGTATCGCATAACTCAGAGCCAAATCGATCACCCCCTCCACCCCGTTCATCTTAGGCTCACTTCCGTCCCGGATTGCCAGCAGGAAATCGAGCTGCTCGAGAGCGTATGCATCTACGATTCCCACAGGGAATGCAGCCTCATATAGGTCGGGTGCTTCGGATTGGAACTTGCCGACCACGCTTCCCGATGAGCCATCATCGCAATAGTAACTGCCGTCGCTGATAGCCCCCCGCGTCCCGAATATATTCGTCCCTCCTGGTACACCAATCTGTCTTCCGTGGGTACTCCTTGCAACCGCTGCGTGCCCTTGTCCTCCACGGTCTAGCCTGAAGTTTGCGAAAAACGCGTCGTCCACTTCGTTCGGAACTTCTTCAGCCACCGCCGAATCGTCATCCGTCAGCAGGACCCGGACAGGCTCGAGGATTTGCCAGGTCGCGCTGACAGAGGTCACGGGCCCGCACATCGTTCGGATGCCGTTGAACAGGTGGACCCCAAGATCGATTGAGACACCTCCACCAGACCCGAGCTTCGAATGCCGCCAGGCTGTCCGCGCAGTCGCAAGATCCGGGCGATGTGAGGGAAATCCGATGACCCCTCTGTAGACCATCTGGACATCACCTATCAGACCCTGCTCGATTGCCCAGCGTGAAGCAACGGTCCCTGCGCCGAAGTGGACATTCTCGTCGACCGACAGGACACGACCGGTCACGTCCGCAGCTTCACACATAGCCAAGGCCGCTTTCACAGAAATCGCCATGGCCTTCTCGACGGCCACATCCTTCCCGGCTCGCATCGCATCGATCGCGATCGTATGGTGGCTGTCGTGACCCGTATAAACCACCACAGCATCGACGTCACCCGACTGGAGCATCTCCTTGTAATCCGTGTAGACCGCAACCTCCAACTCCGGGTGCAGATCGTCCACATACATGTGCGGTGTGTTCAGAGGATCTCCCGGTGTCTCAATCGGATTCGTTCGCGGCGATGGTCCTTCGCCCCGCTTACGGAATCTAAGCGCATCCTCTTCCTTACGCGCGCACAGAGCCGTGATCTGAAACAGATCCTCGTAGCCCGCCTCCTGCAGAATCCTGAACCCGCGCAAATGCGCATTCAGAATCCGCCCACACCCTATGACCCCGATCTTTATCGCCACCAGATCGCCCTTAACACCTGCCTTTCACGCCTTAACACTTGCGCGACGACGGGTCGTTTCAAACTTGTCATTTGACACCGCTACCAGTTCGTATAGCTCCCATCATCCCTCAGAAAGTAATTCCCTTTTCCGGCCTTGTAAGGCTCAACGGCCTCGAACGCTTCCTCGTTGAACTCCACACCAAGGCCTGGTCCTTCAGGGACCAGCAGATGTCCCGCTTCGTAGGGTACCTGACTGGGGAGCACATCGGTGAGCGTTGTCCCCGGTATCCTCGGCAACTCCTGCACACCCACGAGCGGCGACGACAGACAGAGATGCAGACAGGCCGCTGTCGAGACCGGTCCCAGTGGGTTGTGAGGCGCGAGATGGATGTAGTGCGTCTCACACATACCTGCGATCTTCTTCGCTTCCGTGAGTCCTCCTGCGATGCAGAGATCCACACGACAGTAGTCCATCAAATCTTCTTCGATAACCTGCTGGAACGCCCACTTGCTATCCCATTGTTCACCGACTGCGATCGGCACGGAGGTCTGTTGCCTGACCAGCCTGAGCGCCTGCGTGCCCTCACTCCGAATCGGGTCTTCGATGAAGAAGGGCCGATAAGTTTCGACAGCATTGCAGAACTGGATCGCCCAAGTCGGATCCAGCCTCGTGTGCACGTCCACACATATACCAAACTCGTCACCACAAGCTTCCCGAACGGCCTCGACCTGTTCAATCCCATAGTTGACCGCGCGTCTGGGCTCGAAAGCGCCGGCATCTCCTTTGGGATCACTCATCCCCCATCGCGCGAACAACCAACCCTCTGACTGTCTCAGCTGGCAGTTTGCCACGAGTCGATCAAGAGCGTCCCGCTCCCCGATATGCGGGTAGCACGCGACCTTCTCCCTCGTCAGACCGCCCAGCAGATCGTATACAGGAACGCCAAGACGCTTCCCCTTCAGATCCCACAGCGCGATGTCCACCGCGCTCACAGCTGCTGACTGCACCACACCCCCAGGAAAGAACCCACCCCGAAACATCACCTGCCACAGATGCTCGATACGCGAGGCGTCGGCGCCAATCAGGTCTGGCTCGAACCCTTTGACTACCTCGGCGATCGCCCGGCCTCGTTGCTTCAAACCGGCCTCGCCGATACCATACAGCCCGTCTTCGGTCTCCACCTTCACAAAGGTGTTTCCGGCAGAATGAACGAATGTCTTCAGTGCAGTGATCTTCATATTTTGTCTCGTGCTCCGCTTACGAACCGCGTTTTCGCAAGACCGCTCACCAGAGCGGGAACCGAAACGCGATCGTCATCTTCGTCCTCATCAGAACCACGCCGCCAGGGGATGGCGCTTACGTGTTCCCGTATCCGAGATTATTCGTGCTTATCGCCATCCGACTCTATATCCACCCCGGGGTCGTTATATCTTCAGCAATCGGCAACGCCTTACCCAAATCTTCCTCTGTCAACGAGGCCAACTCCGACGAAGCCACATTGTGTTCGATCTGTTCACGGTTCTTCGCGCCCGCTATCGCGCACGTCACACCCGGATGATCAAGGACGAACCGTAAAGCTGTCTGAACCATCGAACGTCTCTCCGTCTGAAGAAACGCCAACTCTGGGAGTCGAGCCAGCCCAGCTTTGGTTTCTTCCTTCTGAAACCGCTCGTATCGAACATCACCCTCAGGAAGCGTCTCCGCATTCGATCCGAAGTATTTCCCGGTCAACATCCCCTTGGCCAGTGGAACCCGGATCAATGTTCCGATGCTCTGGCCCTTCGCCCAGCTCAACAGTTCATCTGCCGACCGCTCGATCATATTGTAACCGATCTGAAGTACGTCCAAGGGACCATACGTCCTGAGCGTCTCGATCGCCTCCTGGTTGTTTGTCGATATGCCATACCAGCGAACCTTACCTTCGGCCTTGAGCTTGGCAAACTCGTCCATCACATACGGCATTGCCCATTGATGTGGGATTGCGTGTAGCTGGTAGAGATCGATCGTCTCCATTTCGAGACGCTTCAGGCTGTCTTCGCAAGCTTCTCGGATACGCTTCCGCGCAGCAGCCCCATCCGCTGTGTTTGCATCGATTCCATGGTTCGGCTGCACCTTCGTCGCGACGACCCACTTGTCTCGGCGTCCCTTAAGCGCCCGTCCCGTTATCACTTCACTGTGGCCGTTCCCATACCCCTCAGCGGAATCGATCAGGTTCACCCCAAGCTCTCCGGCGCGATGGATCAGGGCCACAGACTCGTCATCTTCGACACCGGACCACCCGTGCATCGATCCATCTGCTTGCTTCTGCATCCCGGAGATCGGAAACGCACCAATCCCGATCTCCGAGACACTTAAACCCGTATCCCCCAACGGACGATAGTTCACTTCTCATCCACCTGGATCTCGATCACCTGACCCGGCTCAACGGTCACAGGAATCGCCGTCTCTGCGTGGATCGTCATCTTCTGTGCATTCGATCCACCGTTGTAAACAATCAGCTTTGACTCGCCGCTGCAGTTCGGACGAACCAGTGTCACAACATCGTCCGGCACCCGCATCTGACCACGCGACTCCACTCGCACCGTCGGCTCCACCGCTCCCTTGATCTCTCGTGTCCCGAGCATCAGCGGACCGTAACAGCCCGTCACAGCACCCCATCCCCAATTCCTCCCGTGACCCGCTGCGGCCGAGCACACACCGCCCCCCATGTCCGCGTGTTCTCGCCCCCCTCGCAATACTCTTCGCGCCATCGTCAGCTTCCGCGCAGCCTGCTTGAAGCTACGCCGTGCGAAATCGAGATCACCAGTCAGGTGGTATGCCAGCGCCAGGGTTGACGTGCTCGGCTCCTGAGTAGGACTGGCTGATCCGTCCTCCTGCCACGTGCCCCAGAACGTCATGTCCGCCCGTTTCCCGACCCCCTCCCATACTCGTTTACGACGCTCAGGGAACATCATCGTGAGCTCACCATTCTCTTCTTCCGGCAGCTCATCGATCTTGCTATTGATCCTCGTATCGAGTGACAAGTCACCGAAGGTCCAGCGATAGTAGAGAATTGCGGCGGCGCCCGGATCGCAATAGGGATCGAGAAGCTGATCTACCATCGGTTCAACGATCCGTTTCGCTGCGTCAGAGAAAACGCTCTCTCCCGTTTCACGGAACAGGTCACCGAGTGCATAGACAGCCCCACTCGCAAGCAGCACCTCTACACCGACCAGTGGGTCCCCCGCAACGTGATGGTTCTGCGCCGCCATGCCGCCTTGTGCCTTAACCAGCTCTTCCTGGTGGATCGGTCGCCCAGAGTGGTCCCACATCACGGGAAGCCGATCCTCTTCGACCGCACTGATCTGCTGTGCTCGCTTCCGGCCGTATCCAACCGCCCAGTCCAGATACCGACCGTCTCCCGTCACACGATGGGCCGCGAGTGCGATGTGTATGAACCGGAAGTGCTCTGCCAGTTCAACCCGCGTCTCAGCCGTGTTCTCCACGTCGACAGACCCGATCCGGTATCCGACAAAGTGATTCTCTTCCCAGTTGAACCACGCCGGAACACCCTCGACCCAGTTCCCTATGTGGTGCGCAGCATCGATCAGCAGCGATTGAGCCTTCTTGTCATCCGGAAACAGCCCGAGAAACCGCGGCAGAAACAGGAGAAACGGCTCGGTACCGTGGTGTGCCTCCGCCTCCTGCTCGTACCCATGGTGACACTCTCTATCGACCCACCCACTCAGCAGGTCTCGCAGTTTCACAAAGTGCTCACCCACGGAAGCGCTCTGCGTAACCAGATAATGAGGGAACCACGCCAGCGCATAGTTGGCCTCGTCCTCACCACCACCGTACCTGCTCGGCGGATCCATCAGCCTCGACTGATCGATCCACGCCTCCATCTCTTTCCGCAGACGAAGACTATGCTCGTATGTCTCCTTCAGCATTTCATTCAAAGCTTTTCACACCCCTTCTTTTTACGCTTGTCAATTATCACTGACTTATGGCTCTCAACGCCGTCACGAAAGCCGCAGCCACCTTGTCCGCCTGCTCGGCTTTTAAAATCAGCGGTGGTGACATCGTAAAGACGGGTTCCGATCCCGGTCTCACATGACTCATCTTTCCCGTGATCACGCCTGCATTCCGCAGCGCCTTCCCGAAGGCTCCCGTCCTCGCGGCATCCAGCTCCGAACCATCCTCATTCTGCAGCTCGACCGCGATCATCAGACCCTTCCCGCGGACCTCTTTGATAAGCGGCGACGAGATTTCCTGCAACCGATCGAGAAGATGTGCTCCGACCTCTGCCGAGTTCTCCCAGAGCCGTTCCCCCGTGAGGATGTCCAGATTCGCGAGCGCAGCCGCGCAACAGGCGGGGTGTCCGCCATAGGTTGACACCTGCGAGAACTCTTTATACTCGTCCGGCGTGCCCTTAAAGGCATCGAAAACCTTGTCTGATACTGCACAAGCACCGATTGGGAGGTATCCGCTGGACAGTCCCTTCGCGATCTGCATCACGTCAGGAACAACACCCCAATGCTCGCACGCAAACAGCTTGCCCGTTCGTCCGAACCCTGTGATCACCTCATCCAGCATCAACAGCAGACCGTATTGATCGCACAGCTCTCTGAGCCCGGGCAGATATTCGTCTGGCGGTACAAGCACGCCGCCACCACCGATGATCGGCTCAGCCAGAATCGCGGCAACAGTATCCGGACCCTCCCGCTCGATCACCTGGGCAATCTCGTCCGGTCCGTGTGCACTTCCACTCGGCGGCTCTACGTGAACGAACCCGGGGGCGAGCGGCTCGTACTGCGACCGTCTCAACGTCTGCCCCGTCGCTGACATCGCACCCATCGTGAAACCGTGGTATCCCTGGTAGCGACAGATGATCTTATAGCGATTCTCACCGGGATGTGTAAGCCGTCCGTATTGACGCGCGACCTTGATCGCAGTCTCATTCGCCTCTGAGCCGCTGTTCACGAAGAACAGATGGTTCAGGTCACCAGGAAGCAGCTCCGCGAGCCGTGCAGCAAGTCTGGCAGCAGGAACGCTGATCTGCGTCTGCGGGTAGAACGCAAGCTCCTGCATCTGCACGTTGACGGCGTCGATGATCTCCTGACGACCATACCCGACGTTCACGTTCCAGATCCCGGCGTAGGCATCCAGATACGTCTTACCGTCAGCATCCGTGACTTCACATCCGTCCCCAGACACAACGACCATCAGGTCACCGGGGGCCATCCCCTCGTGCTGCATCATCGGATGCCAAACGTGATCGAAATCCTGTTGCCTGATTTCATTTACATCGATCAAGGCAGAACTCATAAACACCTCATAACAAATCACATACGTCTTGACGCCTACGGACGACCGTACTAGCTTGCATCGCGACCGCAGATGGCCTAGAAATTGGCTCCAAGGCGGGCATCATAGCCCATCCATTATCCAAAGTCAAGGTAGCCCGGCACGTAGGCTGACCAACGGACGGAACCCCGGACCGATCGTATGTCGGACCCCAGAATCGACCACAAGATACTCACCGCATTCACCGCGCAGGCTTTCGAGAAAGCCGGCCTGCCGCCCGAAGATGCAGCAATCCAAGCTGACGTCCTCGTATGGGCTAACCTAAGGGGTGTCGACTCGCACGGTGTACAGAGAATCCCTGGTTACCTCGACATGATCGAGAAGGGCTGGATGAACCCATCTCCGGACACCAAAATCCTTAGGGAGTCGCCCGCCGTCCTCTTCATGGATGCGGACCGGGGTCTTGGCCCGATCCCGACGGTTCAGGCCATGCGTGCCGTGATTGAGAAGGCAAAGAACGTCGGGATCGGATGGGCGCTGATCCGAAATGTGACGCACCAGGGAGCGATGGGCTACTACTCTGAGATGGCGGTGGCAGAGGGGCTTGCCGGGATCGCGATCGTATGCAGCCCACCGAACATGGCCCCCTTCGGCGCAAAGGCTGCGGGACTCCACAACAGCCCGATAGCATTCTCCTTCCCGACGGAACGTCACAAGACGGTAACACTGGACATGGCCACGAGCGTCGCGGCGGGTGGCAAACTGAACGTTGCGAGCGACAAACGTGTCCCCATCCCTATCGACTGGGCCCTCGCCCCTGATGGGAGCCAGACCACCGACCCAGATGTTGCCTCCATACTGCTGCCAGCTGGCGGACCAAAGGGCTCCGGCCTCGCGATGGTCTTTCAGTGCCTTACGAGTATCATGGCAGGCAATCCGTTGATTACCCCGGTACTCTCGTCTGGCAAGAAGGTCCACAACCAGAACAGCATCGTCGCCGCTATCGACATCTCCTTCTTTCTCGATGTCGACGACTATCGCTCAGAGCTCGACAACACGATCGACGCGCTCAAAGCCCTCCCGACTGCCGACGGACACGATGACATCCTGATTCCCGGCGAGCCCGAGCACCGCACATTCGATGACCGATCTACAAACGGTATTCCCCTTCCACCCGGAACGGTCAAGAAAATTCAGGAAGCCGCCCGAAGACTCGAACTGACATCACCGGTTTAGCCGCTTGTCCACGCTAGAGCACCACAAAGTCGTTATCATCGGTGGAGGTCCGGCCGGTCTTCCGCTTGCAATCGTCCTCGGCGGACACTGGCCCTACTACCGCGGTAGCGACCTCTTCAGCGCCCGTTACCCTCAGCTTCACAGCTATCTTTCCGATCAGGAAGAAACTCTTCTCTCTCTTCGATTCGAGAGCCTCATTGCACAGGGATTCTCTCCGGCCGACGTCTTCAGGCTGCTTCATCACCCCGGTAAGAAATTCCGGGGTTTGGACAATGTCGCCTACACATTCCGGAAAAACGATCCCATAGACTACGTCCTGCTGACACGTGAAGAGGTCGGCGGTCTCTGGAATAACGTTCCCAAAAACCTCCTTACCCTTTCTCCTGGGCAGTGGATGGAGTTTGGGTTCTATCCGATCAAACAGTGGGCGCACGAGAACGAAATCGACATCGATGTCAATGACCTGATCATCAAGCATCGACTGATCGACTACTACCACAGCATCCCGGAGCGCTTTGGACAATCGGACAGAATCAGGGCCCACACAAATGTGACCCGGATCGAACCGGAAGGAATCGGCTTCAGGGTCCAATTTGAAGACCTGAACTCCGGCACAACCAGCGCGATGACCTGCGACCACCTTGTCTACGCGGCCGGTCAGCGGTGCATTCTTCGCGAGCTTGGGGCCCCCGGCCAAGACCTCCCCTTCGTGACCAACCGATACGACACACCGGACGATTTTCCTGGGGAGCGCGTCGTCGTCGTTGGTGGTGGACGATCAGCTGACTGGGCGGCGACCGAGCTTCACGATGCGGGCCGATACGTCACGTATGTGCAGCGTCAACCGGAGTCCCAGCACGCTCCCCTCATTCGGGACAGTCTGTATCTGCCATACTATGCCCGGATCGCACAGATCATGGAGGAGGCTTCACCCCGGTTTGACTGTCGATACGAGACGACCATCACTCGGATAGATCCTGACGGCACACTTCATCTGTCATCCAAAGTTGGGACCACTACAATCCAGGTCGATCACGTGATCGTGGAAATCGGCGGGGGCGCAGATTACAGTCTCTTCAAAGGCTTCCCGGACATCCAGCTTGTCGACAAATACGACGACTATCGGTTCCAGGTCAGACAGATGCGAGTACACCCACACAGCTATGAATCGATCGATGTCGCGAACCTGTATCCGGGAGGCTATCTTGCAGAGGGAATCGGACTAGTCGTCTACGCTATGCACGGAACAACCTATCCGATAGCTGCAAGCATCCTGCAGAAAGAGGGTGTGATACGCCCGACGCATTGAACGAGAAAATGCTCCTGACCGGGGCTTCACATAACCAGGCTCAGCACACATGCCCGTCACAATCAAAGATATCAAGACTATCCTGACACAGCCTGCCGGCTCCAGACTGATCATCGTCAAGGTCACAACCTCTGACGACGGGCTCTACGGACTCGGCTGCGCGACCTTCACACAACGCTTTAACGCAGTCGTCACCGCCATCGAAGAGCACCTCAAGCCGTTTCTGATCGGGCGTGACGTAGACCGGATCGAAGAGACCTGGCAGATGTCGTCCGTCAACAGCTACTGGCGGAACGGACCAGTGCTCAACAACGCGATCTCAGGCGTAGATCAGGCACTGTGGGACATCAAGGGCAAGCGAGCGGGGATGCCTGTCTACCAGCTGCTCGGCGGCAAGTGCCGTGAAGCTGCGGACACGTATGCGCACGCAAGTGGCAAGGACAAGCACGAGGTCGTCGATAATGTCCGGAAGTATATGGAGAAGGGCTACCGCCATATTCGAATCCAGATGGGAGGGTATGGCGGCCAGTCGAGCACGATCCAGAAGCCCGATGGCGCACCGGACGGAGCCTACTACCATCCGCGCGAATACTTGCGACTGATGACAGAGATGATCGAGCACGTTCGGACGGAGGTTGGCCCGGAGATCGAGCTTCTGCACGACATACACGAGCGGCTCCGTCCGATCGATGCCCTGCAGTTCGCCAAAGACGTCGAACCCTTCAAGCTGTTCTTTCTTGAAGACGCACTCGCCCCTGAAGACATCAAGTGGTTCGATAACATACGTCAGCAGTGCGCTACCCCACTTGCAATGGGCGAACTCTTCAACCACCCACTTGAGTGGACACCGCTAATCGAAGGACGACTGATCGACTTCATCAGAATGCACGTCAGCCAGATGGGCGGCATCACACCCGCCCGACACGTCGCGGCCTTCGCAAACATGTACAATGTCCGGACCGCCTGGCACGGTCCCGGCGACACATCCCCGGTTGGCCACGCGGCGAACCTGCATCTCGATCTCTGGGCTCCGAACTTCGGAATCCAAGAATGGTGCCGTTTCAACGACCTATGCTACGAGATCTTCCCCGGTCTCCCCGAGGTCCGAAAAGGTTACATGTATCCGAACGAGCAACCCGGCCTAGGCATCGACATCAATGAGAAACTGGCCGCCCAGCATCCGTGCACAAACCCCGTCATCGAATGGACCCAAACCCGATCCCCCGATGGCTCTCCCATGCGCCCCTGATTCCGTCACGCATCACGAGGCGTCGACTGAGTGGTTCCTGACGTCACCGTGAAGATTCGGTGACAAGCTTAGCGCGACACGGCTTTTTCGGGCAGAGCCCGCGCGTTTCACAGTCTGTCCGGACAATCGAACTATCAGGGTCGCCTCAATCGTCGAGCTGCGTCCCCTCCGTGTCCGGAGCCCTGCTCTGAGCGAAGTCGAGGGGTGTTCTGTGTGGTTCCATCGCCTTTGGAGGTTCTCTTGAACTGGAATGACAAACAGAAAATCATCGACCTGACACCTGAAAATCCGTACGACCGCTTCCCCGATGGTCGACCGAAGGTTCCGGACGACATCATCAGACGGATGAAACGTGTGACAAGCGAGGAAGCCTGGGGTGTACTGAACTCGAACGATTACAAGCTCCAGTTTGAGGGCAATTGGCAGATCCTGCATCCGGACGAGATCCTCGTCGGGCGCGCGGTGACCTGCCGCTATGTCCCGACGCGTCCCGATCTTAACGCCGTCATCGAGGAAACAGGCAAGAAGGAAGGCCGTGTCGGCGGCCAGAACTCCTGGGCAATCGATACACTGGTCGAAGGTGACGTGATCGTCGTTGACCTGTTCGGGAAAATCGTCTGGGGAACCTTCGTCGGCGACAACCTCTCCACCGCGATTGCAGCCAACACGAAGGGCACCGGCGGCATGGTCGTCGATGGCGGTATGCGTGACTACCAGCGAGTCGTCGAACTCGGGAACTTCAACGGCTTCATAAAGGGTCTTGACCCGACGCCCATCCAAGAAGTCTGTCTGCCCGAAATCAACGTCCCTATCCGAATAGGAGCTGCAACCTGTCTCCCCGGCGATGTCGTCCTGGGGACTCCGACAGGCGTGACCTTCATCCCGCCACATCTCGCCAAGAATATTGTAGAACGCAGCGAAAATGTCCGGTTACGAGACTACTTCGGTCAGTTGCGAATCCGCGAAGGGGTTTACACGCCTGGCGAGGTCGACCGGAAGTGGTCGGATCTAATGGAAGAGGACTTTGCGAAGTGGTCTAAGACCCACGACCTCAAGACCGAGGGATTGGAGTAGCGATCTCTCTTGGTTCCCTTCGGGAACAGCACTCTTCTCTGTGAGAGGGAAGTCGACTCTCTCGTCGACAGGGGGAGGTCGACCGACACACAGGAGATAAAATGCAAGAACCGAACAACACAGCATCCCGCCCATCAGACCTACGGATCACCGACATGCGTATCGTGCGACTCAAGAATGTCCCGATGCGATCCAGCAACCTGATCCGTCTGGACACTAACCAAGGCATCTACGGTCTGGGCGAGATCCGAGACGGTGCGAGCTTTGCCTATGCCTTGATACTCAAACGTGTCATCGTAGGCGAGAACCCGTGCAACGTAGATCAGGTATTCCGCAAGATCAAACAGTTCGGTGGGCACGCGCGGCAGGGCGGTGGTGTGTGCGCCGTTGAAATGGCACTGATGGATCTGGCAGGCAAGGCCTATGGCGTTCCGGCCTATCAGCTCGTGGGTGGGAAGTTCCGAGACAAAGTCCGCATTTACTGCGACACGGACTCGACTCAGGATGCCGCCGAGATGGGCGACCGTCTCAAGAAGCGAATGGAGAGCGGATTCACCTTCCTGAAGATGGACATCGGGCTCCGGCTTCTTCGAAGCGTAGACGGAGCCGTATCGGCACCGGCAGGCATGCTCGAGACCAACAATGTGATGCACCCCTTTACGGGCATCCAAATCACGGAGAAGGGTTGCGACTGGCTGGTCGACTATGTCGCGAGGGTACGCAACACAATCGGATACGAGATTCCTCTTGCGTCAGATCATTTCGGTCACATCGGCATCGAATCGTGCATCAAGCTGGGCAAGAAGCTCGACCGTTTCAACCTTGCGTGGTATGAGGACATGGTGCCCTGGCAGTTCACCGATCAGTATGTGCGCCTGACGAATGCGTGTGACACACCGATCTGCACCGGTGAGGACATCTACCTGAAGGAGGGCTTCAAAGACCTGATCGAGAACCGCGCCGTGGGCATCATCCATCCCGACCTCGCGACATCCGGCGGGATTACCGAGACGAAGAGGATCGGTGATTACGCGCAGGAGCACGGGATCGCGATGGCTATGCACATGGCCGCGACACCAGTCGCTCAGATGGCGAGCGTGCACTGTGCCGCGGCGACCGAAAACTTCTTAGCACTCGAGTGTCACGCGATCGACTACCCAGAGTGGAACGACCTTGTCACAGGGATCTCGAATCCCATCGTGCAGAAGGGCTACATTGACGTCCCCGAAACGCCGGGGTTGGGTATTGATTTGAACGAAGAAGCGATCAAGACGCACATCGACCCGGACTGCCCGGGGTATTTCGAACCAACACCCGAATGGGACGGCGAACACGTCAACGACCGACTCTGGAGCTGACGTGTTGGAATCCCACAGACTGAGGTCACCATGATCAATATTGGAATCGTAGGTGCCGAGAACAGCCACACTGTTGCGATCGCCAAGACCCTGAACATCGAGAAGCGTGTTCCCGGATTCCGGGTCGTCAGCGTCTGGGGAGAGAGTCGGACATACGCACGCGACGCCCAGGAGCGAGGCCAAATCCCCGAGATCGTTTCAGATCCTTCAGACATGATCGGAAACGTCGATGCAGCCATCGTCGACCATCGACACGCTAGGTTCCACCTGCCGGCCGTGCGTCCCCTGCTCGAGAAAAAAATCCCGCTTTTCGTCGACAAGCCCTTCTGTTACCGCATCCGGGAAGGACGTGAATTCCTGGATCGCGCAAAACATCTCCGCGTTCCCGTGACATCCTTCTCGGTCCTCCCGAAGCAGGCCGCATTCGCTGACTTCGCAAGAGATGCCAGGAAGCTCGGCAAGATCCAGTCCGTGGTCTCGACCGGGCCGTGTGACATCAAATCCAAGCACGGCGGCGTCTTCTTCTATGGCATCCATCAGGTCGACATGGTCGTTCGCCTTCTTGGCTGGGATGTCACCCACGCTGAACTCCACCGGGGCAAGACCAACCATACCGCCACCCTCTATTCGTCGAGCGGTGCCATCTCGACGATAAATCTGATCAGTGAAGGACGTCCCGCGTTCCATCTCTCCGCCGTGGGCGAGAAGGGCCGCATCGATCGCGTCATCAAATACGACGACAACACATACCTGACTGGAATCCGTTCGTTCTGCCGCACGTTCAAAACAGGCAAGACCAACGAAACTCGCGAGTCTATCCTGACTCCCGTCGCCGCGCTGGAAGCCCTGGAGAAATCCCAGAAATCCCGCAAGAAGACCAAGCTACCGAATATCGCCTGACTCCAAGAACACGAGACTCCAATGTGGCCACGCTACCTCCCGCTGCCCAATAAACGCGTCTGCGACCTTAACCCCAAACAGACAAGTGTCTTCCGTACTTGGATGGGCCTAACCGAATCCGGCACATCTATCGATGCGATCCCTTATGCGACACCCCAAGAGAAGGCATCTCGTGCGTCTCGTGAACGATGGAAACGGCGCTTCGCGGGTAAATGCAGGACAGAACCATCACTCCTGATTCGGGGTGAGCAGATCGCTCGCCTGCAGAAAAACGCGAAAGTCGACGCGACCGCCCGCAGACATCGAGACGGCATCCTCGACGATGCAGACACAGTCGCTTCACTCCCTCCCGGGTTCTTTCACAGCTTCATCCCCGACTTGGGCCCATGGAATCCGGGCGGCAACTTCTGTCCTCACTGCGTTTATAACAAATCACCAGAGGGTATCAACAACTACTTCTGGGACTGGGACTGGCGGGACCCCGAAAGACTGACCTGTCCATACTGCAGAACTACATTCCCAAACGCAGACTACCAGGACAACGCGACACTGTTGCTGCCGCGCCTCGGACTCGCCTACAAGTTTCACGTTCGCAAAGCTGAGCTCAAGACAAAGGACTGGAGGCTTGGACAGAGGGCAGAGCGATTCGTAGCCCAGCCAATCCACGTTTCTTTCAGCGGCAACATCCGCAGTCTCCGGATCAACTGGTCGATCGAACGCCTGAACTCACTGGGCCGCGCATATGCGCTGACTCGAGAGACACGCTACGCCGACCGAGTCGGGGAGATTCTCCAACGTTTCGCTGACGTCTACCACGGGTATCCCCTGCAGAGCTACTTCCAGGATGTCGTCGACGCCGATCCCGGTTTCGCCGTGGACAATGCCGACAGCATTCCGACAGTGTTCAAACGGAACGCCTGCATCGGTGTGTATGACGGGAGCTTCGGATATAACCACGAGAAGACTACGACCGTCAGTACGCGTGTGGCCACGGGTCTCTGGGGATCGAGCCGCATCGCGCGTGAGTTGACGACGACGGGACACGCTTTCCTTACCACCTTCCAGGCCTACGACCTCACCAAGTCAGCCATAGACCCGGTTGTTCGGCGTGATATCGAGCAACGATTCCTGCTCGAACTGTATCTGGACACGAGAGCTTACGAGTACATCACGAACAAGGCGGGGAACATCAGAGCTGCGCGAGTCGCATTTGGTCAAGTCTACAGAAACGCCAGGGAGACACGCGAAGGAGTAAAGGGCTTCCACGCCATCCTGGGCGGTCAGTTCCACGAGGACGGCTCACACAGGGAGACCCCACTTTACGGGCACAAACCGATTGGCGAGAATCTGTGGCAAATCCCCGAGATGCTTCGCGGCAGCGATGATCTCTACGAGAAAAGCCTGCTTCGACCTGCCTTTGATGCCTTCTCGAAGATCCTGACACCGTGGGGCACTGCGCCCCCACTTGATGACACTTTTGTTTACCGGGGGATCCCCGTCGAATCGTTCGACATTGCCCGCGAACGTTTCGATATCCATATCCCCGGTGAGCCTGGACCTCCATCGGAGTTCGCGCTCTACAACTCCGATCTCACCCGACGCCCACGAAGGCAGTCGACTACGAAGGCGATCAATCACTACTTCAAAGGTCGACACCTAGCGTGTGTCGGCTTTGGCTCGGGCAAGACGTCAACACAGGTCTATGTGCTGGGCGAGGACGGGTGTCGCATACACAGGCACGCCGCCCCACTCAATCTTCAGTTGTACACCCACAACTGGGAGGTCTTCCCCGACCTTGGGTACATATGCGACCACCCCGGCAATCAATGGGTTAAAGCGACCCCGAGTCACCAGACCGTCACAATCGACGGAGAGAACGGCTATTCGGAGGAGCCAAGCGAGCTTGTGTCGTTCGAAACGAAGGGTTCGCATCGATATATCGAGAAACGGCTCACCCTGAAGGACGGACACCACATGCGAAGGGCCGTGACACTGATCCGCAAACCAAACGGATGGCCGATCCTGATCGATCTGCTCGAGATAGAAGGGGGACGCACACAGGACTACGCCACTCGGGTCGACGCCCCGCTACGTGCTTTCACCGTGAGCGAACACACAGAGCCACGAAAGACGAAGCTCTACCAGAACCACTCGTTCTATCCCTTGGAGAACTTCCGGACAGGCGGCCACATCGGATTGCCGTTCAACGTATCATGGGGCTCACGAGACAGGTCGGTCTATGCCACAATTCTTACTGAATGCTCTGAACTAATCACATACGAGTCGCCGGGCTGGCGATCGCAGTACGAGATTGCAGAAGACCCGAAGAAATACTTCAACACGGCTATACTCAGAAACAGGGGTAAGTCTGCTCGTTTCCTCGTCGTTTACGATGTCGGCCCCGGCCCACGCGTCACCCCGACGATCACCGACTCAGATGATACCAGTCTGTCACTCCGCCTCTCCCTTCGCAATACACGCGACTGGCACATCCTCCTCCCCCTCCATCCCGGCGCACCACTCCATATCGCAAGGAAGTAACGCCTTTCAATCCTCTATCTTCGATATTCCATCCTCCACCCACCTCCTCAATCAGCTTACGGTTCCCGTCTAGCACCTTACTCAGAAACGGATTTTGCGCATTTTCCTTCGGTTCTTGACTCTCGTTGCTTTGTAATCAACACCAAGCACTACGCGCGCATCTGCGGCGACTGATACGGCATGCCCAGTGTCGAATACACCTCATCCTCCGAACGCATCACGATCTCGCTCTGGTCCTGGCGTTGTATGAGATGATTTTCTGGCTGGAGACGTAGCTTCCGCTCGCGGGCACGTAGATCCAGCTTGCGGAGGTGGTGTACGCTGCCCGTGGCGACAACCAAAGCAACAGCGAACCGGGAAGGCTTGGTAAAGTAGATGTCGACCGGAACTTCTTCGAAGATGAACCTGGCGTGATCAGGTCCCCACGACACGATCTCACCTTCACGTGCGATGATAGCTTCTCTCAGACAAGAACGTGGGTTCTGCTCGGGAGCCATCAGGTCGTCAGGGGTGCGAGATATGCTCACCACGATATCGATGTCGTGGACGTGACGGGCACGACGCCGGAGGCTCCCGGCCAGCTGACAGAGCGGTTTGCCGGACGGAGACCGGAGGCAGTGTTTCAAAAGAATCGGCTTGAGCCGGCTGGCAACAAGGATTGCGCGTGCCCTTGTAAACGACACATCCACGTGATCCATCACACCGGGCAGAGCCGCCTGAGGATCTGAAGGGGAATCAGATTTCACAATCACCTCGGGGGTAAAGCGGATGTTTACTAAAAAACCGAGCGACTTGTTCCAGATCAACGATCCGTGAGTTGATCAAGGATCCGGGTCGCGCTGTCTGCCGTACCTGGGTCGCCTTGCCACGACCAGAGAAACTCGCTCAAAGCAAGACGTGCGGAATCCACCTGACCGGATCTTGCAAAGAGCTGCCCCATCCTGAACCGGCTGAACACGCCGACCTCTCCCCCCCCAACCCACGACGTTCGGAAAGCTCTCAGGGCCTCAGTCGACCGACCAGTTCTTTCCAATTCAACGCCAAGATTGTAGGCCACCTGGTATGCGTCCGGGTCAGACTTCAGCAGATCCTGGTAGACAAGGATGGTCGCGTCCGAATTACCTGCCTGCCGAAACAGCATACCCAGGTTGATGGCTGCATCTGCATACGACGGAGACAGATCGAGCGCCCGCCGATAAGCCGCAATGGCGCGGTTGTGATCCAGCCTTTCTTCAGCAACACCGAGGTTGAAGTGAACGGTCGACCTCTCTGGCGCAACCCTCGCGGCCGACCTGAGCAGCTCCACACCCGCATCCGCATTTCCTGACCGTACGAGCAGAATGCCCCTATTCACGAGCGCACTCACGTGATCCGGCTGCGCGTCCAGCGCCGTCTGATACGATGACAGCGCCTCATCGATTCTCTCCGCATCCTGGTAGATCACGCCAGCATTGTAGTGAACCTCTGCGTAGCCCGGATAGATATCCACCGCCCTTCGATACGCGTCAAGTGCACCAGCTTGATTGCCGGTGTCCCGCAAGGCGTTCCCGAAGTTGAAGTATGCCTTCGCGCTGTTTGGCGACACCTGAACGGCTGACGAAAACAGTGTGAAGTCGTCCTTCCAGTCTACGTTTCGAACGGATGTCCTTGCACCGAATAGCACACACACAGTGAGCGCAAATGCCCAAGGCGGGCAGAACCCAAGCCCGGCTTCCAGCCGTGCGTATCCGGCGGCTCCCATGATTGCAAATCCGACCATAGGCATATACATCAGCCGCTCTGCCATCGGAGTGCCTATCGGAAACAGCAGGTTCGACGTCGGAAGCCAGGCCAGACCGACGACGAAACAGGCGAGACCTAGTACGCCATCTATCGAGCCTACGATCGAACGTTGGATGGTTTGCAGGAAGACAGCAAGCAGGATGATGCCAGCGATCACGTGACCATTCACTAGGTCCACAGCAATCGGAATCTGACCGAAAGAGTAGTCTACCGACAATGCCATCGGCACCAACACCAGACCGACGTAGCGAGACAGAATCCCAATCCCTGTCGCCACCCGTTCGAACCCACCCACGTGAGCGAGCGGGTTATCGACATAGTCAGGCACAGAAGGCAGCACAACCGACCCCACCACGTATGCGCGGATCGACAGGACGATCAAACCGGCAGCGGCAAAGGGCACGTAGCGCCCCCAATCCTGCCGCATTTCAACCAGTCGCTCCCGAATTGGGGTCTCTTTCTTAAGAAAGTCTTCTGCAATCACGAACGCAGGAAACACAAGGGCGTGTTCCTTCGACAATGATGCGAGTATGTAGGCAAGAACACTGACCCCGATGACGTGTCGATGTTCTTCGGAACGTCGATGGGCGAGCCACGCAAGGAGCATCCAGCCACACGACAGCAATTCTGCGCGACCAACGACAGCATTGACGGATTCGGTCTGGATCGGGTGCAAACCAAACATAGCCGCACCAGCAGCGGCTGCTCCCCGCCCGTAGAACGGCAGCAACACCAAATAAAGCAGCCACACAACCAGCGCGTGAAACAGGATGTTCACGACCCGGTATCCGAGCGGGTCGAGACCATTCACCCAGCGGTTCGCCGACAGTGTGAGCAGTGTGACTGGGCGGTAAAGACCGTGTTCTGGCTGATTCGGCCAGAAAGGTGATGCTGCGATCTCGCGAACCGACCCCTCAGCCAGGACAGGGTTTCGTTCGATGATCGCGTGATCATCGAAGGTAAAACTATTGGTCAGGCTGTTTGAGTAGACAAACGCGATACCCACCACGATCAGCAGCAGGACGAGAAGGTCATTCCGAGACGGAGACACGTGCAATCAACGATGCCAAAAGGGGCTGGCGATCTCGGAGAACGCGACACGACCGAAGTCGACAGGGGAATGGAACTGCGGTTCGGGTGTCTTGCTTGCCGACCACTGGCTGTATTGCTCGTTGGTCTGACCGCCAAGACGATTGAGGTTCAGGTGCCAAACATCACCGGTGTGGGGAGGGTTGTGCTTTGCGACGTGAGCGAAGTTCTTGAACGGTATCGCAACTTCCAGGATCCAGTGCTCGTCTGTATCCGAGTCGTCGTTGAGTGTGCCGGAAACGCTCGTTGCGATTCGGATCCCTTCTCCGTTCCACTCTCCCTTTACGGGCACATCTGAACCTTCCGGGTGATACTGATCCAGGAAGATCCCTAGCACGTTCATCTCGATGTTGAAGTAGGCTTTCGGTCTATCAGGATTCGGAGCAGTAAAAACCTCAACGGTGTCGTCTTTCCAGACCTCAGAGTCACGCTCTGTGTGTGTTGCCCAGATGTGTGCATCCTCGCAGAGGAACGCGGCATAGAGGTTCTCATCGTCCCACAGCATCTTCGCAACAGTCTGCTCCTGCTTGCCTTCCTCATACCACGGGAAGACGAACGGGCTTAAACCGGGTGCAGCATACCACGCGGGCTCGTCTAGGCGGCCGTCGATCGTGATCGGCGTTCCCGCCCGATAGATGGTGTATTCGTTCTCAGCCAATACGTCCTCCACAACCAGCGTGCAGATGAAGAGCGCGACACACCAGACCGTCGCACGCATCCAGGCTATTCCTCCAGGTAGACCGATTCGTGTCCGGTCGGCCAGGGATACCTGAAGTGATCGTTCGCATCCTCATTCCCAGGCTGTTGTAGGATGTCTTCGAGTGCCCCAAAAGCCTGCTTGTAGGATCGTGTCTGGCCACTGTTGAGCGCTTCCCAGAGCAGCATGCTTTTGTCACCAGTCCGATATGCCTCCAAGCCGTGTTCCATGTTCAGGATCATGGGCAAGAGCTGCTCGAGCATGATCTTCTTGGGCAATCGACCAACCTGGATCGGCTGAATCCCCTTCGAGTTGATGATCGCTGGGACCTCTACAACTACGTCGTCGTCGACCCCCTCGATCGCGCCGTTGTTCTGGACGTTTACCTGGAACTGTCCTTCGACGTTGTTTGTAAGGGCATTGATGATCGGCACCTGCTGCTCGCGTGTTTTCTCGGTCCCGAACAGCTCCGTCATCTTTGCCGCGGGATCCTCACTGGCTTCACGTATCTGGTTCAGCCGCTTCTCCAGGTTCTCGACGTGAACGGGCCGGGCGATGTGTGTGTCGGGACCCCCGAAGGGTTCACCGAACCACCACTTCTTCGTGTCAATATCGGTGTGATACCACCAGTTCCCCAGCCGTGGCGAGTCACCGATCGGGAAAAGCCCATACAGTCGATACTGATGGACGGTCCCGCGTGAAAGCTGGATGTCGTGTGTCCCTTCTGCCACGTGCGATTCCCAGTAGGTCGGCCCTTCTTCTTCGATCCACTTGTCGATCAGCGGATACGCATCCTCACCATCGTATATGAAGTGCGTCATCCAGATGCAGTGATTGACTCCGGGCGCCTGGAAATCGATCCGGTCGATGTCCAGACCGAGCGTTCGGGCGATATGGTAGTAGCCGTAATGCCCGTGGCATAGTCCGCAGACCTTGATGCTTGTTTCACGGGTCATCAGCGTACACCCGTCGAAGACCGGATTACCTGACTGAATCAACCACGCGTCCGGACAGATCCGCTCTATGTCGCGCGCCACATCCAACATCAGGTTGAAGTTGTAGTAGCTCCCGAATCCGGGTCCACGGTAGTAGTAGCCGTGCGTAGCATACACAGCACGCATATCCACCTGGTGGTAATGGCTCTGCGCCGCAGCCGTATTGATTACGAAATCGGCATCGGCAAGAGCGACTTCCCTCGATGTTGTCTGCTCGAACGACAGATTCGAACCGATCTCCTGCGTGTAGCGCTCGGCCATCTTGGTGACAGCTTCGAGTCGATCTCCATCGATATCCATGAAAGTCACGTGACTGCCCGTCAGGTTCTCCGTCAGACAGAGATCCTTCACGAGGCCGAGGGAGAAAGTCGCGCTTCCCGCACCGATAACACCTATCTTCACTGCCTTTGGCATACTAACTCACTTTAATTCCGCTGGGGCCTGCCCAGCTGCCATTTTACCCTACTTTGACTGGTCGCCGTGTCGGCACGTTGACCCGCCGAACGCTTGCTTCAACTATAGAGAGTCACACAACTCCCGCAAGAAAGCCGCATCCGCCTTCAAAGCAGATTCAGGGTCATCCTCTTTCACGAACTCGACCTCTAGATACCCGTCAAAACCAAAAGCTCGGAAGATTCCTATGACGGTTCTATATTCGACGAGTCCTTCCGAGATCAGCGATCGCACATTCTTCCCCGTTTCGACGTAATTCTGCGCGTGTACGGTCGTCACAAACGGCGAAATCTGCTGTGCCGCATCCAAAATCTGGTCCGGGGTTTCCGTATACATCGGCTGATAATTCATCCTGAAGTTGTCCCGGCCGACACCCTCTATCAGGCGAACGCAACCATCGACCGTGTCCGACAACCGACCGTTGTGCATCTCAACGACCAAGGACATCCCCTTCTCCGCCGCGCAATCGCAAAAAGTTGCGAAACCTTCGATAGCCTTCGCCCATTGGGCATCATCCGCATCTGCCGATCCACACGACCCCACCCATACTCGAATCTTGTCGGTCTCATAGATCTCAGAGATCGCTATCGCATCCGCCATCTGCTGGTCGAACAACTCGTCCGTCGGGTTCGCATACGAACCATACTGCGCCACTTCCAAACCCCGCTCCTTGACAGCATCCGAATACTTTCTGATGACGTCTGCGTCAAAAGGCTCAGGTGTATGGTCCGGCTTGCCCCAAGGCTCAACTCCATCGAATCCTGCGGCGACGGCGAGATCCAGAACTGCCTCAAAGGGGCGATCCCTGAAAGCGATTGTGCATAGTCCAGTCTTCACAGATGACTCCCTAATTTGGGGGGTGATGGCGCAAAATAGACGGCCTTACCGGGCCTGTCAACTACCCCCTAATCTCTCAAACAGTTGTAATAATTGACATTCCGGGCAGCCGAAACCAAAGCTCCAGCCTGACGGCAGACGGTACGCAGCCGGATCATTCCTGCCTTAGCGACCACAGCCAGACTCTTATAGATGTGCCGGTTAGAGGCATCCACAGAGTTTGCGATAAGCAGATTCTCAACCGGAACTCTGCAAAATGTTCTTCGGTCCAACTGGATCAATATCTTCTTCGTGCTGTGGCTTTCCAATTCGACAATGTTGAGCTAGGCGTGAGAGCAAAGGACTACCTGTTCACTGAGCCATTGCCCGAAGGCGGCTTCGAACCCGCTTATCGGACTGCAGTGTTCCCAATGCTTCAGCTATCAGCAGAGCCGAACATCCGAGCGGCAGTACGTGCAAGTCCTTTTAAAACAAGGTCTATTACGATCCGGTGGGGAGTCTTCAAGTGGCCAGTTAGTCGTGCGGCATCGCCCCCTGTCAGAATAACGTCAACCTGATTGAACCCAGCACGGCTAGCCATTTCGTGTACCAGCCGGTCGACTGACCCAGCCGCTCCGATTAGCAGACCCGTCTGGAGGTTTGCTTCGGTTGTCTGCGGAACCGTCCCTGGTTCACTGTCGGTGCTGACCTCAGGGAGAAGGCTAGTCCGCTCGGCAAGCGCCCACGCCGAGAGACCCAGTCCGGCCGAGATAGTCCCGCCCCTATAGACGCCATCCCCCCCAACAACATCGAGTGTAATCGCCGTGCCCGTCCCGACGACGATCGTCGGCTTACCTGTCAGGGCAAACGCCTCTCCAGCAAGCAGCAGTCTGTCGATACCTACGGACATCGGATCCGGGACATCGACCCGCAGGCCCAGCGGCAATTCAGGCGTCGCCTCGATCAGCTCAATTGACCAGACACGGTTGACACTCGACGCAAACACACCACTGACATCTCGAACGACGCTCCCGAGTATCACGACTGAAGGTGGATCTGGAACCTCCTCGCGAAGAACATCATCGAGAGACACATCGGCGTAGCCGCCGGTCTCCAAGGTAAAAACCCGGCGAAGCTCCAGCCCCTCGAACACACCCGCCTTGATACGCGTGTTCCCAACGTCGAATGCGAGCAGTCTGCCGGTTGCTGTCATGTCGAGGCCCTGACTCGAGTCACATCGCCTGTGTAAATCGACAACTCCTCACCGCTTTCCGTACCTATCACAAGCACGCCGTCGTTACCCAACCTGATCGCCTCACCTTCCACAAGGGTCTCTCCGAACTGAACCTGCACGTGCTGTCCCCAGAGTGAGCATCGATCTGACCATCGATCCAGCAAGTGCTGTGGGTCCTGCGCAAGCGAGCCTTCCAGCCGTATGAGGATCTCAACTAAAAGATCCGAACGTTTACATCGTCCACCTACGGACTGTAGCGAGCACGCAATCTCTCGAAGCTCGGGAGGAAACTCTTCACGATCCTGAAGAACGTTCACACCTATCCCGACAATCGAGTGAGTCAGCCGGCCCGACTCTGCTCTCGACTCCGTAAGGATACCCGCCACTTTCATCCCGTCTATCTGGACGTCATTCGGCCACTTCAGCGACGATTCGAGCGTTGTCAAAGCGTCGATCGACTCCGCTAGGGCGAGACCTGCCCCGAGCGTAACCCTCCACCCCTTATCCATCGCAAGGTCGTGTCGGCGAAGAACAGAAAACCAGAGTCCCGACCCGACCGGAGAGTGCCACGTGCGACCCAGTCGCCCACGTCCACGCGTCTGGTGCTCGGCAAAGAACGTCGTGCCATCGCTCGCACCCTTCGCAGCGGCTTCAGATGCAAGATCGTTCGTCGACTCGGTCTCGAGGAATCCTTCGACCCGCCAATCAATTCCGCGGTCTAGCAAGCTGTCCATCACGCGCGCTTGGTCTATCAGGTCGTATGGAACCGGGATTCGAAGACCGTAGGCCGGATGCCGATCCACGGGGATCCCCAGACGCTCCAGGACCTCGACGGCCTGGTCAGCAGCCAAACCGGTCGTCTCGAGTAGCTCGCTCTCTGTGACATAGTCTGACCCGGACTGTGCTAGGACCTCGAGCGCCGTATAGACGGAATCCGGCAATGTCTAAACCTTTCCGACGATCTTGTTGACGCTGACGAGAAGTTCACCGGGCTCGAACACTTTCTTCCAGTCCGACTGGAACAGATTCGCCTTCGCCTCCTTGATCGCATTCTTGGCGCCATCCGAGAACTCCCAGTCAATCACCTCAAACACAATCGCGAGTTCAACATTGATGTGTCCCATCATGAAATCTCTGGCAGCCTGTGCGGGTACGCCTCTTCGAATCGCCTCGTCCATCGCCTCACGCATCACCGTGATACACGTAGCCGCAACGGTCTCGGACATAGCGGGCTCCAGCATTGCCATCTGTTCGAGCGTCACACGGTGCGAGCGAAGGATCGGTCGGAACATCTTTACGGCAATCGCTTCTGCTTTAGCGTAGTGTTCCTCCGGGCCCTGAATGAGCGCGTTTACGATGGCCTGTTTTGCCTGGCCGCTCCCGAAGAAGTCGCGACGCGCATCTTTGTCGGTCTCGTCATTGAAGACCGGTGGATGTGCCGGGTGAGTCACAAAGTAAGTAACGTCTTCTCTCTCCGGCAGTTCTCCCGCGTAGGGTGCTGCGGGATCCAAACAGATCAGTATTGCACTCGACGCCATATTGGGCACGAGTTGTTCAGCGATCGTCCCAACAAGAATATCCGGGACCGTCATCAGCACCACGTCGGCCTGCCCGACCGCATCCGACTGCGACACGGGTTCGATTCCACGCTCGCGGAGAACCGCCTCTCCTTTTTCGCTTTCCACAGGCAAGAGCTTGTAGTCGGGATCGTCCTTCAGTGAATTCAAGGCACGGGTGCCCATGCTGCCAGCGGCCCCGATCAGCGCAATCTTGATCATCTGGTCTCTCCCTTTAAAACCGAGTCCATCAACATCGGATCACGGCCTGCCGTTCCTGTATGCAAGATGTCTTTCCAACCCTAAAGTGCCGAGCCAATGCTAACCATAAGTGAAGGACCGCTCACCCGATCGGGAATCAATCTCAGACACATTCCCACAGGAGTCAGGTCCCACAAAATCGTGACCAAACTCTACCTTCCGAACAAAACAGTCTTGAAAAAATCCAACTTCCCTACCTGTCCACCTTTGAAGGTTACCTCACACCCATCCAAATCTGAGCCTGGGGCAAATACCCTGCACAGTGGTGAGCCGGGGGCCATGGGGGCAACAGCTTCGAGAGCAGTCACGCCCATCTCCTTTGCCACATAGTAGGAGGTATCGCCACCCGTCGTCGCCGCCCTCCGAAGACCGGTCTCTTCCAAGACCCCTCTGAGCAAATGCCCAAGCCCTCGCCCGATCCGCTCCGCAGTCGTCATTCGTGCCGTCTCGCCTGTGAGTCCCTGCTGCTCGAGGGCTACCATCGTCTCTGCGATTCTCGGGTCGTCTGGACCGCGTCCAGTATGCGCAATCACCGACTTGCCCTTACTAACGAGAGCGCATACATCTAGTATGGCCCGCTCAACAACACGGTCCCGTCGATCATCCACAAACCCCGCTGTGTCCAGAGGACACAAAACGAATCCCTCCACTTCAGCCGCATCGATTTGGTCGGCTGTCACGGGCGAACAGCTACCGGAAACAACAACGATCTGCTCGACCGGATCTGCCGTCAGCATAGGGGTAGGCGAGACCTCTCCCGTTTGCTCCCAGTATGCGACTAGCGCGTACTCCAAGCCTGAAGAACCCACAACGAACGGTCCGAACTTCCGCTTTTCCCATATCGCCTGGCCCACCTTGACCAGATCCGTGTCCGAAACAGTATCGAACAACACAACCTCGCATCCCTGCTCGATCAGGGTATCGACCTTCGCTTCTGCCTGATCGAGTTCGCAGACATCCACGAGCCCGATCTGCCTGTCCGTTTGCCGACTAAGATGTACGCGGATATCCGCCTCATTCATCGGCGTCGTTGGATGACACGACATGGTCGGATGTCGGTCCAGGCGGAACATCTCGCTGTCTAGGCCACTGGATGCGAACACGTTACCGAACGCACAGTAACGTCTTAGAATCGGAGCACCAACGATGAGGGGCACATACGAAGGTTCGAACACGTCTACCCCGACATCTACCGCCCGCCCAATGCTGCCGATCTCCGGTGAGGAATCGAAGGTGGAGCAAGTCTTATAGTGCACGATCGGTGTATTCAGAAGACGGAAGGCTTCCCAGACGGGGCGCAGTTCCTGCTCAGCCTCGTTAGGCGGCATGGCTCGTGTGCGGCCGGCGACACCGACACCTCGGACTTCACCCAGTTCCGCGACCTGCCCCCGTGTAGGCGGATCGAGGAAAAGGACAGTCCGAAGCCCCGCGAACGTCAAGGACTCCATTACGTCGGTGGATCCTGTGAAATCATCACCGTAGTAACTGATCAGGAGCCCGCTATCCAAGCAATCGACCTCCGTATCCAGCAGGAGACGAAGCGACCACATCTATCAGCGGCTTCCTTAAGTATGCGCTCTCGATGACGAGATATCCGTTCTCTTTGAAGAAATTCCGCTCTGTGTTAGACAGCACGTGTTGATGAATCCCTTGTTGGGTCGACGACGAATAGTTTCAAATACATACCTGTGAACATGAATCCAATTCCGCTGAACGCAATCAGACCGGCTGGACCATATGCCTCGAGCAGATAGCCTCCGACTACTCCACCGAGTGCCCCCCCCACCCCCCCGCACATCATCAGGAGCGACATTCTGCTCCCCACCGAACGTGCAGGTCCTAAACCTGCGATGACGGCGGAAGCGATGCTATGGGAAAAAGCAGCGGGGAGACCGGCCACAACCTGGAGTCCGATCACGTGAGTCCTAGCCTCGACTAAGCTCAGGCCGAGTCTGCACAGTGCAAACACCACAAGACCACCGAACAGCAGGTTCACGTTCCCCACCCGGCCTGCGTATCGACCTGCAATCAAGACGATCGGGATACTCGCCAGGCTCGAAACGGAGTGCATCGAAGTGATAAACGTCAGGGACAGCCCGATATCACTGAGACGAAGGGGGAATGCAATCTCGGACCACTGGAACGAGAACGACTGAAACATCATCGCGGCACAGAACAGCAGGAGAGGCTTGCCCATCGATGAGGTGTCGATGTCTGTGTCGTCCTGCGCTTGCACCCGATGACGGTCACAAATCCCGAGCGCCGCAAGCATGGCCAGCATCCAGAACACCGTCATCGTCTTGAACAGCCCTGGATACCCCCACGCTTCTACGATTCGCCCCCCCGCGAGCCCCCCGATCACGAAGGACGCCGGTGATGCGATCGCCAATCGCGCGAAGGCCCGATCCCGCTGATCCGTCGCGAAGTTCAGTGCGACGATCGCGCGTGTCAGACTGATCGCGCTCGCACCAAAAGTCCAGAGAAGGGTATTCAGAAAGCAGGCTACCCAGAGCTGGTCCGTGGTCCCCATCAACCAACACACCGGAACCTGTATGGCAAGACATCCTACGACGAGCCGATCCCGCAGATGCCATCGGTCGCTGACCCAACCCAACGCCACAGGTCCAAAGGACAATGACACGAGGATAATCGCCGAATAGTGACCAATCTCGACGTCCGTCGCGTTCAGAAACCTCAGGTAGATCGGAATGATCGGGAGGAAAAGTGCAGCTCCTGTCCACGCGAAAATCTGCGACGCGAACGCAAATACAAGCAGTCGCCCGTTCACTGACTCGTTCGCCTCGGATTCGCTCACATCACGCCCAAGACGGGGCGAGGTCTCCCGCCGCGAACCGCTTCATCTTCCGGAAGAGATCACCGAAGATCGCATCGCGTCTCAAAGAATGCGCGATGGCCACAGAGTGACGACCCTCGTCCACAGACCACGTAACCTGATCTGTCAGGATCGGACTCGAAACAATCGTCACGGGCACCCAGGTTGGATCGATGACATAGCCGGTTGCCGAGATGTCCCAGATCTCTTTCGATCTCGCGTACTGGTTCTTTCGATACGCCGCAAATGTCTCATACAAAAACTGCCCGACCTCTCCCTGGGACTTCACGTATGCTTCCATCTCGGGAATCGTCGTCAACAGGTGTGAAGCGACTGTAGCACAAGGGATCTGTACAAACGGGACGCCCGAATCCAGCACGAGCTGAGCAGCACGGACGTCCTGCTTGAGGTTGAACTCCAGTGCACTCGGCCAGTGTCGGGGCTGTCCACCCAGCCAAACCACCACAATCCGCTTGATCACTCCCGGATCCATCAAAATGGCCGACGCGACATTTGTGATCGCACCAATCGCCACGACATACACGGGCCCTTCACCAGACTTCGACATCTCGACGATTGCTTCAGCCGCATCACTTTCGATAGGCTTTTCTCGAGAAAGCAGATACGCGGTCGATCCTCGGAAGACACGATCCCGTTCGGAAACCCCGAGCCGTTCCAACAACCGGATGATTTCTTCGTAGCTCTTTTCCATCCCGTCAGCGGGTCCATCCGATCGGTTGTTGTGGAAGGGTGCCGCCGTGATCGCTTCGAGGGAGATCCGGTCCGGTGAGAGCAGTGCGTGAACGACAGCGAACTGATCATCGACTTCGTTATATGTGTCTGTATCGAGGATCACTCTCAGCCGACCCTCCGGAGGTGTCAAACGCGACCTGCGCCACTCCTCCGCAATGCTCGGAAAAACCATATAGCCTCTTGTCTGTTCTCGTTATCTCTTCGCTTTATGGGCCCTCGCCCAGATCGCTGTAAGAGTGTTTTCCGTGGCCCCGCACCTATCCGTGGCCGCCGAACTTCTCGATCGATTGTGCAAGTTCCGTATGGTCCTTCGCGTAATCTTGGAGCGGGATGCCCTTCACTGCAGCCTCCCAGCATTGCCTCAACGCGATGTTCCCCGCTGGTGGACCGCCCGGGTGTGCCATGATCCCGCCGCCCGCGAGATACATCACATCGACGCTTTGAATACGAGTATAGGTTTCCGGAGCCTGACCGCCCCATTGTCCTGATGAGATCACGGGCATCACGGGGTATCCGCCTAGTATCGGCTCGAAACACGCCTGGATCGACGCCACCACCGAATCGTCCGGTTCCCAGAACTTGTTCTGCAGTCCATTGACGTGTATGTGATCCACACCCGCAACACGCCAAATCTTTTGATACGCTCTGAATCCGATCCCCAGATGTGGCGACCGTGTATACATCCCCCACCCATTCCTATGACCGTGAATTGGAAGCTCACAGTGTCTTCGCAGATGGGCAAGCGCGACGGGACCAATACTGTTCAGACTCACCATGACGCACGTACCGCCTGCGTCACGAACCAGATCGTGATGCATCAGCATTGCATCAAGTTCATCGGTGATGTTGAACGCGAACATCACCTGCTTGCCCGAAGCATCAGCTGCTGCGTTGATCACGGCCATCACCTTCTCGACACGCTTCTCTATCGGTGAATTCGGTCCGTTCGCCATCAATTCGTCGTCCTTCACAAAGTCGATATTCGCACCAGCTAAGT
This sequence comes from Gemmatimonadota bacterium, assembly GCA_002714465.1. The sequence continues at coordinate 134,233 of PAXL01000026.1, forward strand.
CGCCGACGAGATCAGCCGTTGCTTCTGGGGTCAGCCCCACACTAGGCTTTACGATAGTGCCGATGATCGGCCGATCGTGAACACTTGCCAGGTCGCGTGTGCCCTGTATCCCGAACTGCGGTCCTGGATAGATGGCCTTTAAGTCATCGGGAAGCTCGAGGTCGATCAGCTTGAGGCCGGACACATCCCGAAGCTCGAAAAGATTCCCGGCTACGGTGGCTATCAGATTCGGGAGACTAGGCCCCATGTTTTCGATCGGAAACGATATCTTCACCTCTGCTCGACGATACACACCGTCTTTTGAAGGCAAAGCACCCGGCAAGCTGGGTGCATCCCCATCCTCGAGACGCTCGATCGATTCGATTCGTGCCCTTGAGCGTTTCTTCAGATCGGCCGTCTCGCCTGGCACCTGGACAAAGGTGCCAGAGGACTGCTCACCACTCACAACATCAGCAGCCCTCTCCACGTCGAAGGGCGTCTCCATCCAGTATGTCGCCACAATCCGGTTCCCCATCTCGCTTCTAACTCCCTTCCACCTGGCCCGTGCCAGTGGCTCTGCTTCATCATAGCAGCGGTACATACCCCATACCAGCACCTGCCGATAAGGGAAGCCACCTGCTTGACCGGTCAGGATCCTCTTTCATCACCTTACGTCCGACCTCTTCGGACCGCCTAGTGCCTTTCCGTGTCGCTATCAAGTACTTTTCGTATCTTGATCCGCCCGAGTTAACACCATCCATAGACAATCGCAAACTATCCACAAGTCGACTGCACATGATCAGCCCACAGACACCTGCCTTCTTCCAGGGCGAGGACCTCGACCTGCGACTATTCATCGAAACATGCTCACGGCAACCGGACAGCGGAGTATACGCCAACTCCTCAAACAACGAGCAACGAATCATTGTTTATGACGGAGATGGGATTCGCAGTAAGCTGTCGCATCCTAGCACACGTAAGAGGATCGCATCCGAATGGTGCCACGTGCTACGTGATGGCCCCGGCATTCTCATGATTCGGAATGCCTTCGAGAGTATTACCACGATCGATCGGAGCACATTCTTGTTCAGAGAAATCGTGCAAAAAGAGAGACGGGCCGACCGCGGACAGGGCGATCACTTCGGGGACAACGAACGCATATGGAACGCGATCCAGAAGGTGTGCGAGCGAGATCCTGAGCTTTTTATAGAATACTACGGCAACCCGATACTCGCGCTTGCCTGCGAATCCTGGCTTGGACCGGCCTACCGTGTCACGGCCCAGATGAACAACGTCAGACCGGGCAGCGCAGAGCAATCGGTCCACCGCGACTATCATCTCGGCTTCCAGTCTCCCGAGACCATCGAGCGCTACCCGGCGCACGCCCAGGTGATGTCACAATACCTGACGCTGCAGGGAGCTGTCGCACATTCCGACATGCCAGTCGAATCTGGACCGACCTGCCTGCTCCCCTACTCCCACCACTTCGCTCCAGGCTACCAGGCCTACCGACACCCGGACTTCCAAGCCTTCTTCGCAGAACACCGGTCACAGGTCGAAATGCAGAAGGGCGACATGATTTTTTTTAGTCCTGCTGTATACCACGCCGCCGGCGCCAACCGGACAGATTCAGATAGAATCGCAAACCTGCTGCAGATCTCTTCCGCCTTCGGGCGAACCATGGAGACGCTCGACACAGATGCCATGCTCCTACACATCTATCCACACCTGTTGCGTCAGATCAATACGGGTGACCTGACCATAGATCAGGCGCGTTTTTGTATCGCCGCGTCTGCGGATGGATACGCGTTTCCCACAAACATGGATCTTGATCCGCCGGTCAACGGGAATGCGCCAGAGACATGTCAGGAGATGGCGATGCGTGCGCTTGAGAAGAACTGTCCGCCAGACGAAGTACAGGAGCAACTTGCCGACTACGCACTAAGACGACAGGGCATGAGAGAGATCTGAAACCGAGCGTCAAGAGTGCGTTCCTGACCGTTTAGGAGATCGTGCGAAGATGATTCCAGCGTGTCCACTGCACTAGATAGGCGGACCACTCGGCACAACCGGATTCTGTATCAGGGTCCGAGACGCCCAATATGTTGTTCTGACCTGCCCCCATCTATGTATCCACATCCAAAGTTAAGATGCGGTTGCGATTGGCGATTTGATGACCACTGGTGCAGGTGAGCGGTAGCCTAATGCGCTATGTGGTCGAACGTGATTGTACTGCCGTCGCCACCAGGCCGTCAACACTTTGGCCTCTTGTAGTGTCGTGAAG
>PAXL01000027.1 GCA_002714465.1 Gemmatimonadota bacterium
GGCAAAGACGATGGCGTTGATTGGCGTGCCGCCATGGCCTCGTCTCCGGACAAATGGTCGGATGAACTAAAAAAACAGATTACTGCGGCAGGATACGATCTGGGTGAAGTGGCAGAAAAAATTAAGAAGCGCCAGGAATCAACTGACAAAAAGGGTCAGAAAAAACGTGGCAAGAAAGGCAAAGACGATGGCGTTGATTGGCGTGCCGCCATGGCCTCGTCTCCGGACAAATGGTCGGATGAACTGAAAAATCAGATCACTGCGGCAGGATACGANCTGAATGAAGTGGCAGAAAAAATCAAGAAACGCCAAATGTCTACCAAAGACCAGTAATTCAGTAGAACTCGAAGTANGGACAGAGAAAAGGGCCCGGGAANAATCCCAGGCCCTTTTCTCTTGGCTACGTCGGGCTGACTTCAAAACCCATAAAGGCCGCCCGGCAATTTTCGCTATACGTCTTCTCCAAATACAGACGCAAACTTCTGAAAACCCCTGAAGCCAAACTTTCCGTCTGCATTCAGATCATAACAAAGTTCGGAAAATGTCCCTCGGGAATGCATTGAAACTGATGATTGCTGCAGTGATTGTTGTGCTTGGAAATGCGCTTGTTCTCGCGCAACCCCAAGCACTCCATAAACCGGCGGCCACAGCTGATTTCAATTTGGACGGACAGGTCGAGTTTTCAGATTTTCTCTTGTTCGCTGGAGTGTATGGTCAGCCAGGAACGGGAAATAACGGTAAGTTTGATCTAGACAACAGCGGAATGATTGACTTCGCAGATTTTCTAAAGTTTGCCGCGGCCTACCGACAGCAAGCTAGGTCTACGTATGTCGATTCGTATGAATTGAAGGACGATGCATATGGCACGCTGGTCTCTGTGATCGTCGATGATGCATCTCGGACCATCGTTACCAACAGCCTTCCCAATCACACGACCGGCGTGTTTCCAAACGATGGGAACCCGAACTCCATTAGCGCTCAATCGCTCAGGTATGAATTTCCTATCGCGCCGACCTTTACTGGCAATTCGACATCTGCACGTGAACCGGGTGTCGCCGTAAATGGCGTCCCATATGAACCCGGAACAGCCGAATCGGTATCCTGCGGGACTGGTGAGTTCTTCCGTATCGAAGCTCTACAGGAAGTCTACAACTTAGGCTTCGATGTCAACAACGCACACGTTCAGCCCACAGGTAAGTATCATTACCACGGTGTACCGAAGCTGCTTGTCGAAGCCTATGCTTCCGATGATGACTTGAAGCACGTGGGTTTCGCTGCCGACGGATATCTCATCTACTATTCTAGATCTGGTGCTTACCAGCCCAGCTATCTCTTGTCAAAAACCTTAAGAACTGGCGAAAACTGTGTCGCCTCAGGTCCCAACCCAAGAATCTTCAATCTCGCAGGAACATTGCCGGACGGGACCTATACGTCGGATTGGCAGTATAAAGAGGAGATAGGTGATCTAGATCAGTGCAACGGAACAAGCATAGACGGTCAATACGTCTACATCATCACTGATGGATACCCCTATATCCCTCGCTGTCTCAATGGCGAGTTCACGCATATCTCAAAAGGTAGTCCACCTCCTCCCCGTGGTCCACGTCCTCGCGGCAGGCCGTGACTGATTTCAAACGTTAACCTTTACTCCCCAATGGCGGTGGCCAATTCTGTAAGGTTGGTCCTTCTGGTTACGAATTGGATCTAGGCCTTGATGCGGACTTAGGACTCGTGTCGTCGCCCATTTTCGAAGTCAAGTCTAATTCGCTGGTCCGCGTGTGATATGTCATATACCAGACCGCCACGCTCTACTCTACAATAGGGGTTCGCGAATCTCGGATAGTCCGCAAGTTCTATCGGTAAGCCGTCGACTGTCAGTGGATCCGACCAGGAAAAGCTGACTTCACCGACTGCCGTTGAACTCATCTCAACCGAACGATCCCCAAAAGTGAGTGAGGCTGACTCGATTCGCTCATACCAATCCTNGAAACGTCCGTCCACTGACTCCCGCCCCATGCCGCATAACCACACATTACGCCTACCTGTCGCAACCAACCCTTCTTGGNCTAACAGAACCGANTCGNNCCACTCTGTCGNGTTCTGTGACCTGAGCGCGACGTATCCCTGATCCTTCCTGCCAAATACCCATCCCGAACGCTCCACGACCTCATCGAATGCCACCCTGGGAAAGTACGCGATCGTTTGATGGATGAGTACGGATTCCGGGATCGGTTCCGAGCCCGGCCCAAGGATCGGATGCTCCGGAATGTCGTAGATTGCGATCAACAGATTCTGATGCTGCGCGATTCTGGGAAATCTTCCAGCCCAAAAACGAGAAGGCGTCTCAAAGTCGTCCGATCGATGCATCGTAAAAACGATCGCATCGGGGCCTAAAGTCGCCTGCCAGAGATGCTGGTGCCAAGCTGGCTCTCCCTTCCGGTAATCTTGAGCTGCCGACAACTGGTAATCCGGTGTGCGATAACAAATTTTGTTGATTGTAGGCAATGACAGGAAGTCGAGCTGACCTTGCGGATCCTCACCACGCCTCTCCAATTCGATGTAGGTGTTGTGAATCCTTAAAATCAGGGGACGGAGTACCTCATCAAACCATTTAGAGGGATGCTTCTCCGTTAGTTCGAGCAATGATTCAACATTTTCGAGGGTGGCCATTTTCGCTACGACCCACGCTAGGTGTGCGCTGTCAGGATCGTCAAATCGTATGCCAAGCCACGCAAAGTCCTCCGGCGAGTAGCTCTGTCGCTCCTTGTTAATCATTTCATCTGGCATATCCTTCGCAATCTTTTCGATCACCTCGGGAACGCGATACTTCCGGCTTGTCGCCAGCATCACGGCCGTCATATTTGCCGGGTTGTTGTAGCAGCCCATCCCCCACGCAATCCTCTGTGCACACGATGTGTTCTCAGTCCGCCCACTTACGATCGATCGTGGATAGGACCGCCCGTGCGTTGTCCCGTAGGTCCCTTTGAAGGAATCGATTGCCATGTCAAAGAACAATACATCCAGAATCATAGCTGACCGAGTAGCGATCTCTTCGTCATCGGCGAAGTCTACAAGGTTGATCAACGGTGCCATGTCCTCGTCATAATAGACGTTCGAATCCCACTCTGAGAATCCTGTCTTCGCCTTCAAATCGATCCACCTGAGAATGCGCCTGCGAGCTCGACCGAGATGTTCTTCGCCATTGCATCCGTCAGCGAACGTTTCCAGGGGATACAGCTGACCCGCCAAATACTCGTCCGAGTGAAACATGATCTGATGGTTCTCGCTGATAAAGCACATCGTGTTATGCCCCGGCTCGTCCATCCAGTACTTGAATCCAATCACTGTTTTACGAATGGCCTCAATCAACGAGGGGTCAATCTGATCTGTATACTTATAAAGCACTCGAAGGAGTCCAGACACGGTAAAGTCAGAGCAATCTCGCCGCTCATCGACGCGCCGCAGTGCTTCGTAAACGCTTCGATCATCGAAGGCTACTTCCTTTTCGAGGTGACAGATTTGCGCGAACAGACCAGCCCGACCGCGCCGCTCAGGATCATACGACCCGACAGCGAAGTCGAGAAATTCGTCTCTTCTCGAATCATAGGTGCCATAAGGTGTATCAGCGTAAGGGTCCGTAGCCATCCGGAAGTCTTTCGTCTAATTTTCAGTCGACGGAGCAGGCATTAGGGCCTGTTGGATTTTTTAAGCTCAGTTTGCAACCAGCTTAATTGGCGGGCGACTGCACTATATCTGACAGGAGCTTTCGACCTTGCACGAAGCGATCAGGCAGAACCTGTATCTAGCAACAAGGCACAGGTCGGNCTATTCAAGGCTGCGAACAGCTAGAGTATCCAAGCGCGTTGAGCCGGTGTATCGAAAATGAATTAGCTCGTCTGGAGGCCACACCTTCCTCAGTTGGCTCGCATTGACAGCTTCAGTCGAAAGTCTTTTCTTTCCGGCCATCTCCGCACAAAACCCGACTGTTGAAACCTGTTTTAGAGAGCCTTTGCACATGGATGCCACAATGAGAGACACGTTCGCACAGCAAGGCTATGTCGTCGTGCCCGACGTGCTCGATCACCAACAGTTAGCCGAGCTCAATGACGTCTACGATCAGCATATCGTCGAGCGAGGCGATATGCAGGCCAGGTCCAACACGGAAAAGCAGATCCGCTTTTCCGTCCGCGGACGCAAAACGCGTGAGACAATGGACAGGCATGGGAACGCCTATGTTGGCAGAAGGTTTTTGAGCAAGGCCTACCGGGATCTGATAGACAACGAGACAATGTTTCCCATCCTCGAAGAGGTGCTCGGCGACCCCGCTTGGGGTCACGCCCCAGCCCACATGCCAGAAGAACTTCGGCCTCAGTTCCGTCTGGACCATGACAACATTCACTACAAGCCTGGGCGGAAACAAACGGACGGTGAGGACCCGGGCGGAAGACTTCACGGCGGCCCCGGTAACTTCCACATCACTTGCGTTTATGAACTGAAGTCCGTCGAACCAGGTGAGGGAGGTTTTGGATGCGTGGTCGGCACCCACAAACCGGCCAATGAACAGAAGCTTTTGGATATCGACGGAGACTGGCGGTCAAACTGGGTCGACACGGAATGGACGTCGACGTTGCCGAATTGGGACAANGATGTTCCGGTGCACCGCGTCGAGGCCAAGGCCGGCGACTGCATTCTGTTCACCGAGAAGCTCAAACACGGGACGATTCCCTGGGCCGGAACCGGCGAGCGCCGCACGCTCTTTTATAAGTATGTCCCCTTCGGCATGCATCACGGCGACGCCGCGTACGACACGAACGANCCNGAGCTCACTGAGCGGCAGAAACGCATCCTAGAGTTCTCGCCATCCTGGTTCAACGAGCCCAGGGAGGACAAAGACTACTCAGCAAACCCGGCGCTCACCGCTCTTCATCCGCAGGTGCGTGTGGAGAGCGATCCGAGCGTGTTGCAGCCGGGCATGTCACCACCGCACATCCGCCTTACAGACGAGACCAAGAGAAGGCTGAATGCCAGCTAAGAGCAAAGATCCTGCANCACCTGCCTAATAGGGATCCGCGATCCTATAACTCTGTATATCTTCTCCCGGTGGAAGCAGCTACTCCTTCCGCTCTATCCCAACGACGCGGCCCCTTCGACCAGAAATCGATCCGCTATTCGACCGGCCGTTCTGTCGGCACAGAAACTGGCCCCTCGTCCTCATACTCAATAACAAGATCCTCACCCTCCACGCGAACCGGATATGTCTTCACATGGACATCCGGGTTCGTCAGGCACCGTCCCGTCTGGATCTCGAATGGCCACTGATGCCACGGACAGCGAAGCAACTCCCCCTCTCCCGTGACCGCCGGGGTCTCTCGCGTGAACGAAGGCGGATCGATCGCCGCCACACGACCACTCAGTTCACCCGTACAAAGCGGTCCCTGTTTGTGTGGACATATGTTTCGAACGGCGTGGAAGCCACCCCGAATGTTGAAGACGCCGATCCCGGCTCGCCCTCTGAAGGGAACTACGATCTTTCGTCCTCCAGGCGGAATCTCGGACACCTTCCCCACCACAACGCGCGCCATTACGCCCGGTTCCCTCTGAGAAGGTCCAGCGCGTTCCCGGAGAATATACGATCGTGTAGATCCTGCTCCATTTTGGGAAACGTCGTCACCGGATCATTCCAATCGAAGTGCGGAAAATCTGAGCAATAAATCAGCGTTTCCTCTGCGTGAAGCATTTCAAACATCTCGCAGAGATGATCTGAGTTCGGAGGCTCGTGCAAGGGTTGTGTTCCCACTCGGATATGATCACGGAAATACTCACTTGGAAGCCGCTTCAGCCAGGGAGTTTGATCCCGGATCGCCTTCCAGTCAGAGTCCATGTGCCACATCAGTGGGACCGCCCACATCTGCTGCGCCTCGATCAGAGCAACCTTGAACGTTGGAAGCTTCTCGAAAACCCCCTCCACGATCAGTGATGCTGCCTGGGCGCTCGCCACGAACGGCCGAGCCATACGGGACTCCATGTAATAAGTCGGATATCCGACAGGCGTAGGAGTGTTTCTTGCCGCCCCTCCCCCACCACCGATGTGCGAAACGACCGGGAGGTCGTGTCGAGCGCAGGCCTCCCAGATCGGGTGATACATCCTGTGACCAAACGGACGTTCCGTGTTCATCGGGACCATCACCGCGGCCGTGTCCGTCCGGTCGGCCAGCCGATCGATCTCCATGACGGCCTGAACGGGGTCATTCGGGGCTACGAGAATGGCGTTGACCACCCGATCGTCCTTCTCAAGCCAGTGCTCGATTGTCCAGTCGTTGAACGCACGACAGAGAGCCGCTGCCCAATCCGGATCCGGGAGACCGGAATAGCCATAGAACGGTGGAGGCCCCGTGAGGAGCGCAACGTCTATGTTCCAGAGATCGAGATGCTCTTTCTGCATGAACTCGAGGCTAAAATTCACCTCGCGTGACTGCAAATCAGGATCCTTGAGGTCAGGACGGTTCGTTCGGAAAGGGATGTTCGCATAACCGGCTGAAGGCAGGTGCAGCCCCTGATCCAGAAGGTGGTCTTGGTAGAATTTCGGAAGATACGGCATCAGATCAGATGCCGACTTGAAGTTATGATGGACATCGCAATCCACGAGCGAGATTCCGTCTCGTTTCTTTGCTGTCCATCCCGGTGCCGCTATCGGGGTTGCGCCTGGTTTGCTCATCGTATGTTCTCCCGTCTGTCTACTTCAGGATCCGCTGGTCGCTTAAGTCCTTACCTCCAATGGTTCGAGAAACCGTTCCGCTCACGATGCGCTTGATCTCGAGGTCCGCAAAGGTGTTTACGATGTTGTACTGAGTCGGTAAATCTTCCCACCGTGCTCGGTGCCACGAAATCGTCCCCTCTCCCGTCCACGCTTCAACGATACGCTGATTGCCACCTGTGGAAGGCGTAATCACCGCGTAGGCTAAATCTGATTCGCCCCAGTCCATCGTCCTCGGCATATACTTATAGTGCAGAGTCCCATCGACCGACTTCTTCACCGTGCCGCCTCCCTCCTCTTTCTCGCTCATGTTCACGACGCTAATATCCAGAAACTGGAACCCGAGCCACGCTGCCATACCGTGTGCTTCTCCATTACAGAATCTGGGTTCGGGGAGTTCGCAGTAGATCTTCGAGAACCCGATATCCTCTCGACCCGTAATGATCGGATCGGCCAGGTTCTCCCACAGGACTGTCAGAAACGGGCCGTGTGCCGTATCCTCCTGACCACGAAACGTAGCCGGGAACGTGAGTCCAAGCGTCGCGTATCCTCGTCCCGCGAGCCATTCGATCTCTTTCATATGAGTCAGAGTCACCGTCGCGATCGGTTCGTCCAACTCGAATCCTTCGGGCAGCAATGCCGAAAGCTGATCGGGGTTGGTCTCGAAGGAGACGGCTATATGCGTGCTCTTCGGGTTGTCCTCACACTCGTATCTGCGGCCGCCAGGACCCTGACGCGGGCCGAGCGCAGGCCCGAAGTGGGTTGGCATCCGGTACTGCATCCCCTGCTGAAATGTGTATGACATGGAAACTCCCTCTTAAACTGTACAGTTGATACCCGCCAAGCCATAAGATCGCTCACATCGGTATGCCTTCCAAACGGTAACCCGATGAATCCGTGGAAATCGGCCATGAAATTCCGTATGTTTGTTCGGGATTTGTAGAGTCTTACAGATAACGACCAAGATACGCAAATGCGTGAGGAAGGACGGATGAGAATACCAATAACCGGATATGAACCGGGTATCGGCCTGGGGGAAGCATGCTCTTTAACTTCAAGTATCTGACGATCAACCGTTTCGCCGACGGTCTCGAGTCGGACTATCGGCATACCTTCGGCGATCTCGACCCGGCCTACGGCGGGTATGTCAACTGGATCGGACGGTTGGCCCTTGAGAACATCGCCAACTCTGACATGCTCTACCACGACGTCGAGCACACGATGCTCGTGACGACGGTCGGGCAGCAGATCTTGGTAGGTAAGCACCTGATTGAGGGGGGGGTGACTCCCAGAGACTGGGCACACTTCATTACTGCACTTCTGTGTCACGACATTGGATACGTTCGTGGTATCTGCGAGCTCGACGGGGACGGAGTCTACGCGACGGGTGAATGCGACGAGACGGTTGCCCTGCCCAGTAGCGGAACCGACGCGGTTTTGACCCCTTATCACGTCAGCCGAAGTCAGCAGTTCGTGAGGGAGCGATTCGGCACAAAGATGTTGCACGACATGGATCCCGACGTGATCTGCTCTTATATCGATATGCCCCCCTCCCCCCCACCTGAAGATCCTGCCTACAAACAGACGGACTCCTATGCCGGTCTTCTGCGTGCTGCCGATTTTATAGGCCAGTTGGGTGACCCGGACTATCTCAGGAAGATTCCGGCTCTGTTCTATGAATTCGAGCAGTTCGGGGCGAACGATAGTCTGGGTTACAAGACACCGGGAGACATGAGGAAGGGTTACGGAGGGTTCTTCTGGAACGTCGTAAGCCCGTACATCAAAGAAGCTGTGAAATATCTGGACGTCACCCACGACGGAAAGAACTGGGTCTCCAGCCTCCACTCCCACGTCTTCAAAGTTGAACACGATGAACAGCTCTAGCACCGAACGCAGACATAACACAGAAACGCCCTGACTCTTCGGAATCAGGGCGTTTCTGGATCCGCTTACCGGCTAGACCGGCATCTCTCAACTTGTGATGGACCTTCCCATTCGTACGTGCTCCTCAGTATCCTCGGAGATGATCCGCCCACCCAAAAGAAACCCAACCAAAGCTGGAGTTTCAAAAACCGAGTGCATTCGCGTGTACTCATACTACCATACGCGTAAGAACGCGCATCGCTTCGGACATAAGGATCAAGTAATCGGATGTTCGACCATGGACGACGTCATCCGTCGCCCGAAAGAAGATTTTCCAAGGTCAGCAACCGTGGCGGTCTCCCCACGCGCAGCGATTCAGGTCCACCTCCGGGATCCGGGCCTGAGTCAGGATCGCTGGATCATGTAAAGGCCAACCAGAAGAAGCCCCATCCCGATAATCCGGTTTATCGACATCGGTACGACAGTTACGTTCAGAATCCCGAAGTGATCGATCACGGCAGATACGACCAACTGGCCCACCACGACAGCCGCAACTACCCGCAGCGCCCCGATTTCAGGGATCAGCCCGAGGAAGACAGTCACAAACATCACGCCGATTAGTCCTGCAGTGAACAAATACCAAGGCGCGATCTTCAGGTCCGCCCAAGCAGGAAACCCAACAAATGGCATCAGCAACCCCACGAGGATCCCGCCTCCCACGAAGAAGTTCATGAGCGTTCCCCTCAGAGGGTGTCCCAATAGTTGCCCCATCTGTGCGTTCAGACTGCCCTGCACGGGAGCCAGCCCTCCGACCACTAATGCCAGCAGCATAAACAAACCGGTCTTGATCGTCGTATCCATATCAGGCTGACAGCGCGGCAGCGATGGTCCAGCAGATCGCCGCAAGACCTGCGGCGAAGCTCGCCTGCGGAATCTGTGTCTTGACGTGATCCATCAGGTCACATCCGGTCGAGATCGAACTGAGAACGGTTGTATCTGAAATCGGCGAGCACTGATCGCCATACACACTTCCATCCATCACGGCGGCAAAGCAAATAGTCATGAAGAACTCGGGATGCGCCAGACCATTAGCACCAGCCACGGCCCAGGCCAACGGCATGGCGAGCGGAAACGCGACCGCGTAGGTCCCCCAACTCGTGCCGGTCGAAAAAGCAATAATGATCGTCAGGATCTGAAGCATCACAGGTAGGAACCAAAACGGGATGCTGTCGCTCAGAATATCGACCAGATACGTCCCTCCCCCTGCCTCCTTGCTGACGCCACCGATCGTGATAGCAAGTAGAAGGATCACCGATCCCCCGACGACGCCCTTCATTCCATCGGTCACCCCATCAACTAGGTCATTCAGTGATAGTCCCCGACCAAGCGCCATAAAGGAGGCCAACAGAAGAGCGACACCAAAAGCCCAGAGTACGTTCGGAGATCCAAAGGCGACAAAAGTCCCTATCGCGACCCCGATCAAAGCGACGAGCGGAAGTACAAAATCGAGCAAATGAGGCCTGTAAGTGGCCGGAACATCAGGTGTCTGGATCTCTTTTGCAGCAAGCGGGTTTGCCTCGGTAGAATCGAGTTGACCGGTCGATCTGGAGCGCTCGATCGCCGCTGTCATGCGCTTACCCAGAAAAATAGGCTTCTCAATGCTCAGCAGAAACGTTCCCAAAACCGCAAAGATCGCATAGAAGCAAAAGGGAACACTCTTAAAGAAGAAGATTACGCGATCTGCCTCCGTCGCCAGAAAGCCGACACCAGCAACATAAATGAAGGCCTGTACATAACCCGGCCAGGCGTTGAAAGCGAGCTGTGATGCGATCGGTGATGCGGTAGAATCGACTATGTAGGAGAGTTCTTCGTGACTGACTTTGTTGTCATCGGCGAGAGGCTTAACGGTCGTACCCACAAGTACCGTACTGACTGTCCCCCCTTGGAAGAACACGATACCCAGAGCCCAGGCGACCAGCTTGGCTGACCGAGGTCCCCGGACGAACTTGTGAGCCATATACTCGGCGAACGCCTGCGCTGCGCCCGTTTTGGACCAAACACCCAACAAGCCGCCCAGAAACCAGAGATACAGGACCAGCACCGTTGCCGCCGACGTCGTCGATAGGTAACCAATCAACACGTCGCCCGTGATGTCGAACCGGCCGAGCAAGAACGCTCCCGAGACGATCCCTGCCAGAAGCGAAGTGATCGGTTCCTTCGTCACCCAACACAGAATGATGGCCATAATAGCCGGCAGCAGGGACCAGTATTGGAAGTGGTAGCGCAGGTCGAGCCTCGCGTACGAACGATCTGCTCCGTCGCCCCGCATGACGAACTCTTCAGAAATAGCCGGACGAGTGCCTGTCTCCAGTCTCACAGGGTTGAGCTGCGCGCTCTCGTAAACCACCACCTCGTCGAGATAGGACTTTCGGCCCTTCTGAATGAAATAAACGCCTTTTTCGTCCTCGGAATGGACGTCCAACGCTGTCTCGTCAACAGACCACGTAGGATCGACATTCCATCCTACCCATAGAGACAGAAGAAGACCGGCCACAAGAAGGATCAGCACCCGCTTCTGCTGAACAACGTCGAGGAAGGATTGGCTCATGCGAGCGCCTCACTTGATGAGATTGTAGACAATTTCGACACGTCAACTTAAGCTCTCACCGGGCTTGAGCCAAACCTCGCTGTATGACCAAAAAAAGCCCCTGACCGAGCACATCGACCAGGGGCTAAAGCTGCAAGTGCGATCAGTTCTTCTTGACCGCCCGATGCGCCTTCCTAAGAAAGGTCGACCAGTCGTCAGAGGTTCTGGGTTCGTCCACATCGTAGAGTTGGGAGAGTGCCTTGTAGACCTTCGCATTGTTCACTGGAAGAACGTACTTGAAGTTCTTGCCTCCCAGATCCGGGAACCCGGCAAAGTCACCGGACAACTCACCGAGCGTAACATCCAAGATCTTTGCGATCCGAACAAGATGGTCGGCAGAAAGGCGACGAGAACCGTTCTCGATCTGACTGTAGTACGGTGCGCTCATCTTCAGCTTTCTTGCCATCTCAACGGACTTGATCTCCCTCATCTTTCGAATATCACGGATTCGTCTGCGAATGCTCCTAACGTTCAAGGTGCCCCCTTTATTCGTTAGGACTGTCGTGCCCCCGGCGACGGAGGTTTGCGCTTTGCGTATATACAACCTGACCCGAGGAACAGAATCCGGCAAATTGTTTTACTGTCGGCCGTAACCTTGCAAGTGTCACAGGAATCTCTGATCGCTGGGAGGGGCAGCAAAACACGGGAGTTTCATGCACAGATCCGTATCATGGAATGTGAGTGAATCAATGACGAAAACACGGGACCTATACCCCAGATCTACAGCCATCGCCCTCTATGCCGCGATCGTCCTTACAGCCCTGCTGGAAGTTGACACTTTATGGGGACTTGATGCGCTTCGTGGGGGGAACTGGCCGCTATTCCTGGCCGCGTCCACTGCACTCGTGTCGATCCTCCTCTCGGATCGGCTCCAAGCGTATTGCCTACCGATCCTCCAGTGGATACCGTTCCCCGTCCTTCCATTCTTCGTCCTCGGCATCTCACTCGGGCTTCCGTCATCCGTTCACCTCCTTGGAGACGGCTATCTCCTGATCCGTGAACTGGATGCGGAAGCTTGGGACAGACTGGACCGGGCAGACCGTGCTCCCCTGACCTTCTGGCTTCTGAGCAAGCTCCAACGCGCGCTTTCGGTTACGGCAACCGAGCTCTATGTATGGATAAGCACCCTCAGTGGTGTAGCATATGCGCTCTGCATTCCACTTGCCGTCCGGTCCATGACCAACGACAGATCCCGACAGACTGTGCTTGCTGTCTCGATGCTCTCAACAGGCTGTCTGATGCATTTCTGCGGCTATGTCGAGAACTATGCACCACTCCTACCCGGAATTCTCCTCCTTATCTTTTGCACCTGCAGAGTCAGCCGACTCGACATCGGCATGTGGAAGGCATCCATTCTGCTCGCCGTGCTGACCTGTCTTCACTTTACCGCAGCCACCTTCTTTCCCGGCCTGTTTGCAGCCGCTCTGATCGCTAGCCGAAGCAGAGGATTCGCACGCCCGATCATCGACCTCGCTCTCTACCCCCTGTTGACGGTGGTCATTCTAAGCCTTATCGGGTTCGATTTTGCCGCATATTGGGGCAAGCTGAGATCGCACACGCTTCCAATGACCGGTGCCCCCACAGCCACCGCGGCACACAATCTTCTGTCACTCGAGCACCTTTACGACCTCCTGAATGTCGCACTACTAGTTTGTCCGACTGCCCTGATCCTGCTCCCAGTTTTCAAACCGTCCTGGATCGTGACGGACCCTATAGCCAAAATACTCGCGTGCCTATGCATCGGCCCTCTCGCATTCGTGCTCGTTGCGAACCCGGAGATCGGCGCCTTCAGGGATTGGGACGTGTTATCCCTTCCGGCCGTCCCGTTGATCGCATTGACATGGTATGTGTGGACTGCACAGCAGCCGCGAACACAGACCGTCCTCCTTGTGTCTGGCGTCTGCCTAATCCACGCGATCATCTGGCTCAGCGTAAACGCGACTCCGGAAAGCGCCGTGAATCGGTATGAGAGACTCATGAGATCGGCCTCGCTGTCGACTCACGGGAAAGTCTACGGCTGGGAAACGCTTGCAACGTACCGCCGGGAAACGGGTGACGCCGCAGGAGCAATCGAAGCGTATCAGGAAGCCCTTCGGGCCAGACCGGACCATCCGCGCATCCTGCTGCTACTCGGAAACGCCTACCAAGAGAAAGCGCAGTGGTCACAGGCAATTAATGCGTATCAGCGAACGCTTGAGATCCAACCCGAGAGCAAGGAGGCTCTGTCTAATCTCGGTGTGATCGAGGTGAGGAAGGGTGCAAATGTGGAAGCCGTTGCTTTGTTCAATCGCGCAATCGCAATCGATCCGGACTACGCTGAAGCACACATGAACCGGGGTGTCGCCCTGGCAAACCTTGGCCTGCGTGCTGACGCGATCACAAGTCTAAGGCGCGCGGTGGATATCGATCCAAGTTACGTGAATGCCTACCGAAACCTGTCTGCTCTCTACACCCGTTGGAGTCAACCCGATAGTGCGCGTTACTTTGACGATCAAGCGAAGCGACTGTATCCATGAGAAAGGGCCTCCGGTGGGAGGCCCCAGGCAAAGCTCAACGGGTTCTCAGTCGCCCTTGGGTGGCTTCCACTTCTTCAGGTGTTTCTTGAAAGACTTGTCAATCGCCCTACGGATGGCCTGAACGTCTTTGAACCTGTCGCCAAAGACCGAGAGCATGTAGCCTCCTGCTATCTGCTCCGGGCACGCGAACATCTCCCGACCAGGCGTGGCTGCTTCCAGCCATACACCAAGCAACCGATCGACAAACTCCATGAAGTCCAAAAACTCAGGAGTCAGCTCCCCCTTGCCATTCAGGGCTGGTACTTGTGCGTGGTGTCCATTGAAAGGCCGGAAGTGGAACTGCTGCGCATACTGGATCAGATCGACGCGCTCGGCGAGCCGGTCCCAGTAAGGCGGATTCAGATGTTTCACGACCGCAGGATGCGAAAAGTCCCATGTCATCTTGAGCGGACGCTTCTCCGCCTTCTCGAAACCAGCGGCCAGTGCGTATGCCTTCTCAGGAGTTTCGGTGCACGTATCCCGGTGTACTTCGATTGCCACGTCCATCTCGAGTTCGTCTGCTGCGCCGATCACCCTCCGGGCAACTTCGACCGCTCTTCTTGTGGACGTATCGTGGTCGAGCATCTGGACGTTTACGCAACGTGCGCCGGCGGCATTAATCGCTCTCAGCTTGCCCTTGATCTCCGGAATATTCTCGATATCCGTCGTTGCGGCGAAGATCAGTCCAGACTTCTCGACACTTTCGCGCGTGATCATCGGGATCCGACCTAGGAAACCATCGAACCCGGCCTTTTGTATCCGCTTGAGCTTCTGATCGACGCTCCACTCGCCGGACTTCCCACCGTAACCACCAAGGGTCCCAATCGAGCACATATGGTGGACGATCGGTCGCTTGGGCTTGTTCTTCGCCATGATTCGTCTCCAGTCAGTTCAGTATTGCTTGATAGATATCGATGAGATCGAGATGAGAAACCTTGAACAGCTTCAACCGCGTATACTCTAGACCGATTTCTACGACAGATCAATCTCTTCGAAACCGACTTCTTCCAATGCCGGCAAGGCATCTGCAAACGCCAGCACTTCGCGACCTTCGCACTCGATCACTTTCGTGATTGCAATAAGGGTGTCCTCCCCGTCGTCCAAGACCAGTCCCCTTCCCTACTCGCCGGAAGACTTACCCATCTTGCTGGACTGTGTCTCAGCAACCGCCAAAACTTTGCTTGCCCAGGCCTTACAACCCTCGATCGTCGCCGGATCCGGGTTGAATAAACTGGGCAAAATGGCCTGAACACGCTCCAGATCGCAATCCGATTCGATCTCCATCACTACCTTGTATGTAGCCAATCGTGTCTCCCGCATGATTCATGTGTGACAATTTCAGTATTCGATCCTGCAGCCTACAACCGTTAATCGGCCGATTCCCCCTCGATTTCCAGCGTGTCGACCCGATCGGGAACGGGCGCCAGACGAGCGCGGAGCAACCAACTTACCCGCCGCCGTTCGAGGTCGAGCGCACCATCCTCGAACGGGACGGTCAGGATACGCGTTGTATTGGCCACAACATCTTCATCGGTCATCCACGTTCGCTTGAGTGTGTTCGTCCTCTGAAGGGTGGCCTGATCTGAAAAATGAACGGACTCCGGATCCTCGCTGTTACCGAACGGCAGAGCGGTCCATGCTCTTGGCGGATCGCTCAGTTCGACGACGCTCGTAAAGGCAGGCCCTCCGGTAATCGTGAACGTTCCGTCCTCGCCGACCTTGGACCAGACCTGATGCAGGGCATCGCATCCCGGTGGCGAGCCACCTAGCTGGTACTGTACTGTCCCACGCTTGATCCGGTGCACTTCGCCCCAGCGCACGTCAACACGGCCGAACGTGGACCGCATATAAGCCACAGCCCCTTGCAGGGCTTCAAGCGCGAGCCGCTCTATGATCTTCAGATCCTGCCTTTCGGGCTCGCCTAACTGAGAATGCAGATCGTCGAACCTACGCTTCCAAGTCGTAAACAGGACGACAGCACGACTATCGACGGATGCACGGTTGTCCCAGTCCCGGAGGACGGAGACGGCAGATGCAAGTCGAGCTTCGGGGTCGTAAAGCTCCTGCCAGCTTCGATTATAAGCTCTAAGGATGAACCCCTTGAGTTCTTCGGCGGCCAGTAGATACTCGTCTCTCGAGAACGCCAGCGCCTGATCAACCGTAACCAAAGGTTTCGAGGAAAGCCACGTCAACGCTCTACGTCCCCGATCGTTCATAGCACCCCATCCTAGATAGGTGGGAA
Source organism: Gemmatimonadota bacterium (assembly GCA_002714465.1). The sequence continues at coordinate 16,062 of PAXL01000027.1, forward strand.
ATGCCGTTGGATCGAGTGTTGATGGTGTCGTAACTGCGTCCGGTGGCGTGTTGCAGTTCTGGAGGAAGCCGGATTCAGGGTTCACGATCTGGGGAAGTTGAGAGAACGGCAAGATGCCGCTCCAATCCGTCTCCTTCGTCCAACCGGGCACGGGCAGGCGCCAGTCGAACTTCTCCGCTCGGATCGGTGTCCGCGAAAGAAACGCATAGTACAGGTTTCCGTCAATATCCGTGTAGGTGACGTTGAAGAGTGGGACCTCGAGCCTTGCCAAGGCCACCCGAAATGTCTGCAGATCCCTCGCGCTGTTCATCTGGTAAAGCTGACCGATCAGATCTGTAATGTCGTCGGCTGTGGTCCGGGCTGCATACGCCCAGTTGTCCACGACTTTGTAGATTGGGCCGTGCTGCGAGTACTGCAACTCGCGTGTCACCTCTTCAACCCCGTTCTGCGACCGCACTTTCACACGTTCTTTACGAACCGAGATCCGCTGCTTCTCCCGTTCGAATACGTATCGCCTAGGGTTAGCAGGATCGAGCTTCTCCTCGTAGAGGTCGAAGATATCGGCATCGTTCGCGGTGAAGGACCACGCCACGCGCGCGTTGTGACCCGTCACGATCACGGGCCAGCCGAAAAAAGTGGCCCCCGACACGTTGAGCCCCGCGCGGCTCTTGAGATGCGCCTCGTAGAGTCTAAAAGGAATCTTCCACGGCAGGTGCAGATCGCCACCCGCAATCCCATTCCCTTCCATCGTTCGCGTCGGTGCAAGAGCGAACTGATTCGACCCGAATGCTCCCGCCATCGTCGGAGCCAAACCCTTTGATGCCAGTTCAGGCGACCCGGAGACCTCGGCGAACAGGAGGGCAAGCCAGCGTGATGACGCAACCACGTCCGTTCCCCGGATAGGACGCACCCACCCGGGCATACCTTGCCGATGAATGTCGATGTAATGGTTCACTCCGTCGACAAACCCACCGATCAATGCCCGCGTTGTCTCCGATATCACCCCATACTGCTCGCCCGCCAAGTGGTCGATCCGCCAAAGCCGGGACTTGAAATCGCTCTCAATCCATTCAGGACCTAGGATTTCGGCTGCCTCGCCCTTCGCCATCCTGTATGAAAGCAGCATCGGGATCAGGTGATCCTGAGCCTGTGCATACCCTAGGCCGAAGGCCACGTCCGCGTCCGTCTCACCGTATATGTGTGGTATGCCAAACCCGTCACGCAGAATGCGCGCCTGCCCTGCCATCGGAACGAGCAGCGAATCACCGTGGAAAGCCAATACGGAATCCAGCACAGGTTCTGTAAGCAGAACTTCGAGACTGTCTTGAACGGCCGGTTCAGCCGTGGTGTCTATCACGTCGTCTTCCTGGCCGAAGACGCTAGTCACCACCCACATAAGAGCGAGGATAAAATTCACTTTCACGCGCCTCTAAACAGATGATGCTCGACGGGAAGGGATACTGTGATCCCGTTGATCGCCGATAGAAGGCCGGCCTCCATAATCTCCTGCGCGTCCCGGGAAAGATCTGGGTTAGGAAGGTCCACTGGATCGCTATTCGCCTTGATGCTGCCAACAAAGCACTCGGGGCCGTTGGTTTGTCCAGCGGGCAGGTCAAGCAGTTCGACGGTCTCCCCTTCCTTGTTCGACCTCGTGTGCACAGTCACTTCGGCGCCGGCGATCAGCGTGCCTTCGGTGCCATATAGCACAATGTCATGCGGGGGTGTGTGTGTGACAGCTTCCGTCCAGGTCATCTCCAGCCGGCACATCGCGTGCGGGTATCTGAGGATCATCATGCCATTGTCATCGACCGGCAGGTGCCGCTTCAGAAGCCGCCCCGCTACACCAACAACCGACGAAGGGATACCCAGGAACCAGACGCACATCGACGATCCGTAGCCTCCGTAGTCGTTAAATGCACCCGCACCATTCAGCTCTGCGTCGAACAGGAAGTCGCAAAAATGTTCCGAACATCCGAGCTCATCAGGTCCACAATGACCACCCCTCCATGTCAGCTGCCAGACATCCCCGATTGCCCCCTCCTCCACCAGCCGCTTGGCAGTGCGTAGTGGCCGTGACCAGGCCGTTGGCCAGTTAATCATCAGACGTGTCTCGTGCTTTCGGGCAGCGGCCAGCATCCGGTCCGCCTGCTCCAGTGTGGCCGCCATGGGCTTCTCGACCATGACGTGAATGCCGAGAGGTGCGCACATCTCTACCACATCAGCATGCTCCCCCGTAGCACCAAAACCGAAGACCGCATCTGGCTTCACCTCTTCGAGCAGCGCCTCGTAGTCGTCATAGACGGCGTCGCATCCTGTTTCCTGCGTGAACTGCTCAAGTAGCCTCGGATCTGCGTCTGCCCCTGCAACCAGATTGACATCATTGATCTCCGACAGCTGCGTCAGGTTGGTCCACAGGTGATCGTGCGCCATGCCCAGCACCGCGACACGGAGTGAGTCAGCCATTTCGTTCCTCATCAGGTGAACGTGACGTTATCATCACGGCCTTGACCTGGCCCGCATCGAGTTGGACAAGGTCATCGGCATCTTCGACTCTATTTCCGACGACGTCGACATACATCTGTTCCTTCCCGGCGTGCGAAAGCCGAGCTTCTCCCGGGGATCCTGATGGATTGTGCAGAACGCATTCGATGCCTCTGCTCGTCGAGCGAACGCTGGTAACAGAGACAGAGTCGGATCCGATCTCGAGCCCGCTGTCGCTTGCAGGCCTGCGCCGGGCGGAGATCCGGTCATATATGGCGCGGCACGACAGAAAACCGGACCGGTCGACGACCTGTGTGGCTCTCTCCTTCTCCACGAGCCCCAGGCGGAAGGCATACGTTACGTCCTCCGGGTAGGGCATCCAGATTCTGTTGTACGCGTAGGACGCCGGATCCGCGGTCGAGAGTAGTAGTGGGCTCCGCAGTTCTCCGTCTGCACAGGCGATTGCGGTCGACTCTGCCGCCAGCGTCAAGGCCAGACTTTCTCGCTCCGAGATCATCCACGACGCGTAACCAGCCTCATACGATTCCGCAGAACTGAAGGCAGCGCCAAACCGGCCTGCCCCAAGGCAGCCTAGCCCGGCTCGCAGCACCACCATAGCGGGATTTGAATCGCGCCAGGAAAGCGCAACCTCGAAATCGAGATACGGTAGACCTGCGTAGGCGCACAGATCAATCTGTGCGGGCGACTTACCTATCTGGCCCGATACCCGAATCCGAGCGCTCACTTCTCCACTCTCGACCAGGTCGACACCCTGGACGACGAGAGGGATAGCCCTGCCCGTCGGATCGAAGCCACCATACTCTGTCGAGAGTGAGTCCTCCTCAGCTTCTACACGCATACCTTCGAGTAACTTCTGCCCGTCGCTCCCGAGGATATCAATGCTGCCAGTAACCTCGTCCACATCGATCGTAAACTCCCCGATGTGAAATTTTCGCCCAAGCCGGAGGCCTCTTCTCGGCTCGGAGATCCTCTCCTCCACATCCTCAAGTGCAAAAGTGGGCTCAGGAAAGTCCGGCACCATCGCACCCGGCGCCTGAATGGACACCGCCTGAGACTGGACATCCTGTGGCTTCGGGACCAGATAATACGTCTTATAGCCTAGAGCCGGCACGTCTTCCGCGACGAACCTAATCCGAACCTCGGCGGTCTCCACCTGTTTTCCCGAAATCTCTTCGACTCCTACGGGATTACCTTGCGGATCGACGATGCGGTAGAACTCGTATCGTCCAAAGTCAGTGGCAAGGCTATCCCCATAGTAGATGACATCGGTCTCCACGATGTCAGACCGTTGATGCGTAGATGGATTGAAGACCACGAGCGGCAAGATTCCGTCTGGTCCCTTGCCCGCATCGACCTCTTCGGCGACCCGAAGTTCGACATCCGCTTGTGCGCGCTCTGACCATCCGGCGATCTCCGCGCACGAACGATGGAGCTCCGACTGCTTCGCCCTGTCCCCTGAACCTGTGTAGCTTCCTGCTAGATCTTCCAGATGACGACGCCAGACATCCTCGGTATTCCAGCTGGATACATCCATACCCAGCAAGCTGCCCAACGACACGATGCGGTCCGTCCTGAGGAGAGACTGTGTCACGCGACGAAGAACGGAGGACACATCAGGCTGTATAGCATCGAAGTAACGACGCTTCGCTTGTCCGCGACCGGACGGCACACCAGCCGGAAGAGCATCCCAACTACTGAAGCGGACCTCCCAGCCAGCGTCTTCTGCACGTTCTATGAGGGTTCGGATCGTGTCCAGCGTCGGGCACCACAGCGCCCCACCAAGTCCAATGACATCTTCCGTACTACTGATCTCACGTTCAGCATCGCGATGTGCAAGAGCCGCATCCGACAGGAACCGCAAACCGAGATCGCACGACAGATCGACACACCCAGAGCCTCTAGTCGCGAAGATGACGCGGCATATGCCTGCCCAATCGAGCAGACCAGAAGAAGGCCCTCCGTCACCGTCGATCACGATCGTTGAGCTGTCGATACCCGCTAGATCGAGAGACAACGCGCCGAGTTGAACGTCGCGCAGAAAGGCTTCAGGGTAACGGACAGGATCTACACCCGCCCAAAGAGAGCCGATTGCCAAACGACCCGCAGAACAAAGTGACGAAACCCTGTCCAGTGAAGCCCGTCGGCGCCCGATCGCCCAAACAGTGTCAATTGAGAGCTTGAAGTCTACGTGGGATTCGCAGGCGCGGATCGACTGTTCCAGGATCTCGCCGGCGCGAGAGACAATCGATCCGGGTGTGCCGATACCGCGTGGCTTGAGAAGAGTGAACGGGAGAATGCGCATCCAGAAAAGCGGGCGTGATGATCCTAAGTGCTGTTATTAAAAGAAGTTATGATACCAAGTTGCAGATGCTGTGTAAAGCTGTAAAGCACAAATAGCATCGCAATTCCCCCAGTGCCATTCGAAACAGAATCCGAGTATTCGTTAACCTAGGACAGGTTGAAATCCTGTATCACCAACCCCGTAAACACCTTCGGATAAAAAAACGTGGACTTCGGGGGCATACGCTCCCCGGCAAGCACCACGTCACGCAGCTGCTTCATTCCAACCGGATTGAGGTAGAAACCTACGTTCTGGGAAGAATCCCGAACCGCCTGTCTGACCTCTGCCTCCATCTTTATAAACCGCACCTTCTCGCCCTTGATCAGTGATTCCGTGCCAAGGTCAAGGATCTTGCTCAAAACGAGCTGTAAAAGACCCGAGTCCAGCATTCGCCATGCTTCGGAATGGGACTCCTTGTCGAGTGCCGCAACATCTACGTCTGCGCGCAGCTTGAGAAGGGTAACCGTATCCGCGTCACCAAGCAGGGCCCCGTAGCAAGGGCGTGCGGGCTCGGCACGTGATGCGATTTCGCGACCGATCGCATCCACATCCGTATACGGGATCTCTTTCGTTTCAAAGAGCTTTCCCAGCCCGCTCTTCAGCCGGGCAAGATCGTCACTCGACACGTTGGTCACGACACGGTGGATCGGGTTGATTGCCATCCCTTCCGCATCGTCCATGTTGACGAGGGTCTGCATCCTGTAGCAGTATCCCGCTCCTTCCTCCCCACCGTCCCCGAGCCTCTCGTCTCGGTGATTCACAGCAGTCTCATAACGGTGGTGCCCATCCGCGATAAACAGCTCTCGCGTGCTCAAAAAGCTGCACACACGGTTGACCGTGTTCTCATCTGAGATCCGCCAGAAGGCGTGGTTCACACCATCCGAGTCGTCGAAGGCAAAGAGCGGACTGGACTGGACGTGCGGTTCCAGGAGCGAACGCGCGTGGAAGTCAGGATCGCTGAAAAGCGAGAAAATCTGGCCAAAGGCGGCTTCCGTATGCCGCATCAGCTCGAGACGGTCCTTCTTCGGGCCAGGCATTGTGTGCTCGTGCGGGTAAATCCCGCCCTCGCCGAGACGCTGAATCTCGACAAGAGCCACAATGCCCTGACGGGACTTTCGTTTCACCCCCTCCGGGGTATGGATATCAAAAGTCTGCGTGTAGACATATATCGAGGGCGTGTCGTCCGCCTCCAAAACACCCTCTTCAAGCCAGTCACGATAGCTGTCTCTTGCACGCACGTAGACCGCGTTTTCCCCACCATCTGCCGGGTCAACCTTGCCTTGGATCACCCGCACGATATTGCTGGGGTTCGCGTCATACAGTTCCTGCTGCAGCTTCGCATCGATCACATCGTAGGGCGGCGAGACCAGCCGGCCTCCATCCCCCACCTTCTCGAGATTGTACCGCACCCCCCGAAACGCCCTGATTTCTGCCATCCCTGCTCCTTCGCGAATCTAAGTCGCTAGTATCCTAGGTTCGGCGCAAGCCAGTGTTCGGCCCGATCGACTGTTACGCCTTTTCGTTCTGCATAATCTCCGACCTGATCGAGACCGATCTTCCCGATCGCGAAGTACTGTGTATCTGGATGTGCGAAGTAGAGACCGCTGACGGACGAAGGCGGCAACATCGCAAAGTTGTCGGTCAAAGTGACATCGATCCGCTCTCTGGCTCTCAGCAGGCTGAAGAGCGTTGACTTCTCCGTATGGTCCGGACACGCCGGGTATCCCGGAGCCGGTCGAATGCCGCGATACTTCTCGCGGATCAGCTCTTCTTTAGACAGGGACTCTCCGGCCCCATACCCCCACTCCCGTCTGACCTTCTCGTGCAGATACTCCGCAAATGCCTCTGCAAGCCTATCGGCCAGCGCCTGTATCATGATCGCCGAGTAATCGTCGTTCGCTTTGCGATACAGATCGACACGTTCTTCGATCCCGTGTCCTGTAGTCACGCAGAAAGCGCCGACATGGTCGACGATTCCTGCGTCCACAGGCGCGACGAAGTCCGCGAGCGCATAGTAGGGACCACCAGCCCTTTTCTGTTGCTGTTGTCGAAGGGTGTGGAAGCGTGTTAGTTCTTTCTGCCTGGATTCGTCCGCCCACAGAACGATGTCGTCTCCGTCGCTGTTTGCGGAGTAGAAGCCATATACACCCTGAGCCTTCGCCCATCCACCATCGACGACATCCTTAAGCATCGCGCGAGCTTCGTCGAACAGTTTCCTGGCTTCGATGCCCTGCACCGGATCGTTCAACAGCTTCGGATAGCTGCCACGCATCTGCCACGTGTGGAAGAACGGACCCCAGTCGATATAGGGGACCAGCGTGTTCATGTCGACATCGTCGAGCACACGATGACCGGTGAATTCGGGTGTTGTCGGCACCGTCGCGCCATCGAACACGCCGACGTAGCGGGATGCCCGGGATTCTTCAATCGTGATCACTGGGCGTCGGACATCGCCCCCCTCGAATTCGGCGAGCGCGCGAGACTGCGATGCCCTGTTCTTATCGACAAAAGCTTCTCGTCCGTCGCTCAACAGCATCGTCACAACACCAGCAGCCAATGATGCGTCTTTGACGTGGACCGTCGCACCTTCATACTCCGGCGCAATCTTCACCGCCGTGTGCTTTCGGCTTGTCGTTGCCCCCCCGATTAGTAGCGGAACATCGAACTTGAGTCGTGACATCTCTTGGGCCACGTGCACCATTTCCTTTAATGACGGGGTGATCAACCCGCTGAGACCAACGATATCCACCTGCTCCTCCTTCGCGGTCTTCAGAATCTCATCGGCGGGAACCATCACGCCCAGGTCGATCACCTCGTAGTTGTTGCAGCCCAAGACGACTCCGACAATGTTCTTCCCTATGTCGTGGACATCACCTTTCACTGTGGCCATCAGGACTTTGCCGCGCGCCATGATCCCACCCGCTTCATCTGCTTCCTGCTCCATCAGCGGCTGAAGATATGCGACGGCCTGCTTCATAACTCTTGCAGTCTTCACAACCTGAGGCAGAAACATCTTTCCCTCGCCGAACAAATTGCCGACCACGTTCATGCCGTCCATCAGGGGGCGCTCTATCAGTCCAAGAGGCGTGTAGGTCTTGAGCGCTTCCCCTAGATCCTCTTCGAGAAAATCTGCCTTCCCCTGAAGGAGCGCATGTGCGAGACGTTCTTCGACGCTTGCTTCGCGCCAGGACAGATCCTCTGCCCGTTGCTTAGCATCGCCCTGTACAGACTCTGCAAATTCGACGAGTCGCTCGGTCGCATCATCCCTGCGGTTGAAAAGGACGTCTTCGATACGCTCACAGAGATCCGCGGGAATGTCCTCGTAGACCATCAACTGACCGGCGTTGACGATCCCCATATCCATGCCGGCCTTGATCGCGTGATACAGGAAGGCCGCGTGGATCGCTTCCCGAACGTAGTCGTTCCCCCGGAACGAGAATGAAACGTTGCTCACGCCGCCACTCACCTTCGCGCGCGGGAGACGCTCCTTGATCTGCCGAACAGCCTCGATGAAATTGAGCGCGTAGTCATTGTGCTCATCAATCCCGGTCGCCACCGTCAGGATGTTCGGATCAAAGATGATATCCGACGGATTCATCCCGACCGTCTCTGTCAGGATCCGGTGGGCCCTTTCGCAGATGGAAACGCGGTCCTCGATCGATGTGGCCTGACCGGTTTCGTCGAAGGCCATCACCACCACCGCCGCTCCGTATCGCTGGACAGTACGAGCGTGAGCGATGAACTCCTCTTCCCCCTCCTTAAGGCTAATCGAATTGACGATTGCCTTGCCCTGTACGCATTTGAGCCCCGCTTCGATCACCTCGAAGTCGGAACTGTCGATCATGATCGGAACTCGGGCGACCTCGGGCTCAGTGGCGATCAGATTCAGGAATCGCGTCATCACCGCTGGGGAATCGAGGAGAACTTCATCCACGTTCACGTCGATAATGTTCGCGCCCCCTTCGACCTGATGTCGAGCAACATCGAGCGCTTTGTCGAACTGCTCGTTCTTGATCAGCCTGGCGAACCGACGTGACCCGGTAACGTTCGTTCGCTCCCCCACCATGATGAAGCTTGTGTCCTGATACACGGCAAGAGATTCCAGACCGCTGTACCGGCTGACGAGGTCTAGGGTCTCAGGTTTCCGAGGAGAGCGTTTTTCGGCAATCGCAGCGATCGCGGCGACATGGTCAGGTGTGGACCCACAGCAGCCCCCTATTACATTCAGCCAGCCCTCTTTGGCGAATGAGTCGAGGACGGCTGCCATGTTCTCGGGCGTGTCGTCGTACTCGCCGAACTCGTTCGGCAGACCCGCGTTCGGATAGCACGTCACGTAGTGTGGTGTAATATGCGCAAGCTGCTGCACGTAGGCTCGCATGTCCGACGCTCCGAGCGAGCAGTTGATGCCGACGCTCAGCAGATCGACGTGTGCGATCGACTGCCAGAATGCCTCAATCGTCTGACCTGAAAGCATACGCCCGCTTTGATCGGTGATCGTCAGCGAGACCATCAGCGGGATGCGGACATCGTTGTCCTGGAAGTACTGCTCGATCGCGTAGAGCCCGGCCTTGAGGGTCAGCGTGTCGAACACCGTCTCGCATAGGAGAACATCCACGCCGCCATCCATCAGACCTCGAACCTGCTCGGAATAAGCGGCGACAACCTCGTCGAAGGTCATCGTCCGGTATGCGGGGTCGTTCACGTCAGGAGACAGGGACAGTGTACTGTTCGTCGGACCGACGGCACCCGCCACAAAACGCGGCTTCTCAGGTGTCAGCTGTGTCGCTCTGTCCGCCTCTTCACGAGCGAGCCTTGCCGCCGCAATGTTGATGTCGTAGACATAATTCTCAAGCCCGTAGTCAGCGAGACTGATCGATGTTGCCGTAAAGGTGTTGGTCTCGATCATGTCCGCACCGGCTTCAAGAAAGCGGCGATGCACCTCTTGAACTATATCCGGACGCGTCACGGAGAGGAGATCGTTACACCCCTGCACAACACTTTGGTGACCAACGAACGCATTGCCTCGGTAGTCCGCTTCACTGAGCTCGTAGCCCTGGAGCATAACGCCCATCGCACCATCCAGCACGAGGATGCGTTCGTCCAGGATGGACCTGATCTGTCGTTCAGCTTCAGTCATAGTGTTCGTAGAAGTATTGAAAATCGCCTATAACTTTAGGAAACAAAAAGGCCCGGACACAGTGACGATTGTGTGCCCGGGCGGTCGGCATGATTGATCCGGACACTCCCCCGTTTCCGTCCACGCGAGGTTGCCCCGTGTTTCCACCAGACGTATCCAAGTATGTCGAATCGAGTTGCTTAGTCGGCAGTCTCCTTGCGCTTCTTCGCCTCGACACGTTTCTGGAAAGCTTTGCGCATGTTCTCATCTACGCGCTTCCCCTTGGTCTCTTGCTGACGCTGCGCCACCGCCGCCTGCACGGAGGCGATCTTGTTCTTCTCTTCTTCCGGTCTGGAATCGTCTTTGAGACGCTGTCCGATCGCCACCATGAGCTTCCGGTAGGTGTTGTGATCTTCGGCGTTCGGATGAAGCGTAAATGGCGGCATAAACTTGAGTCCGAGCGACTTGCTCCGCTTCCTCGGATCTGTCTCCTGCACCAGGTCCCGTGGAAAGATCTGGAAGGCGACGCGCTCTTTCGGCGCTTCTGCTTCCTGGATGTTCCCGAGTGAAAGCGGCAACCAGACTTCGAATTCTTTCCCGGCCTTCTGCGCAAACGTCCGCATCAGAAGCTCCTTGATCTCGTCCGCAATCTCGAACTTTAGCAGGAATCCAACGCAGGAGTTCAGGACTATCAGGTTATCGTTGGGTTTCTTGAACATCGACGGCATCAGTTTATCGTGCTCGATCCCTGAAAGAAGCTTGCCGGGTGTGAACAAAGATATGTTGTCGATACCAAACTCGATCAGCTGAACGTTCTCAATGGTCTTCAGCTGCTCCTTCTTCTCCATATCCTCGAGATGCTTGTGGATATCGTCCTGGATACCCTCAAAGTAGTCGGCCACCTTCTTCGCCCACATCCCGCCACCAGTGAGGCAGTACAGAGTAGGCTTGAACACGTAGGATTCTATCTGCCCGAAGTCGAACGACTCGGGCGCGTTCGGGAAGCAGGTGAGCTTGTCAATACGCAGCTGAAGGACCTCTTCACCCTGCTTCAGACCACCCTCTCCCATCTTCTTTACGGTCGCATCACGAGAGCCGATCCAAGGCTTCCCGGTCTCGGCGTTCGGTATAAAGATAGCTTCTTGGAGGAATGTGCAGGCAGCCGTGAAGTAGACGTTGTTCCCTCCTGCCTGCGCGAGCGACATCTCGTAGGACACCTCTATCTTTTCGCCCAGTTCGAGAGGGTTGTCTGCAGGGATGAAGTTACCGCCGGAGACAGCCTTTGGACGCCCGACAAGAAGCGCAGGCCTCGGGCCGGCTTTGAAATTCAGGATCTGGTAGGTAATAACGCTTGCTGTGCCGCGACCACTTACGAGTGACGCGGCTTTCAACTTAAGCCGGGATACGTTGCTCTTAACCTTCTGGTCTTTCAGGCCTTTAAGCAGGGAGTTGAGCGCTTCGGCTTTGGAGAACACTTGAACGCGGGAGAAGTTAACTGCGGCCGCCTTCTTTCCTTTTTTCGGTACTTTGCTCTTTCCGCCAAACAATGCCATAAGCTCGTTTCCTTGCTCGTCTGTATAGGCCGAAAGGCCCTTTGCCACTTGATTTTATGAACGTAAATAGGCCAGAATAGAGTGTCAAGGGCAAACGGGAACCGCGGCCTGGAGCCACGTGTCTCCGCGGAATCGAACAGCCAGAATGCTGAATCGACTTAGCATCAGTGCGTTGTAGGCCAGCCAGACACCAGCAATGCCGAGTCCGGAAACCTGGGTCAATCCCCACACTGCCGGTAGGTAGACGGCGAAAGCCCCTACAGCCATTGCTGCGAACAGAAAGCGGGTGTCATTGGCCCCGACCAGGACACCATCTAAGATATATACGACTCCGCTAATTGGCTGTGCCACAGACAATAAAAGCCACAACTTCGCAACATCTTCAACCACATTCTCGTGATCGGTGAACACGCGCGCGATCGGCTCGAGCAGCCCCAGATAGCCGATACCGAAGACCGCGCCGATCAAAGCACCCCATGCGATACATCGGCTCCCGAAGGCCTTTGCTTCACTGCCTTTTCCAGCCCCGATCGCATTGCCGACGAGTGTCTCCGCTGCGTGCGCAAAACCATCGACAAAGTAGCTGACGACAGACCAGACCTGCCACGCGACGGCGTGAGCGGCAAGCGGCACCTCTCCCATCCGCGAAACCAGAGACATCCCCAAGAACTGCGTAAACAGAAGGCAGGCGGTACGACCGAACAGATTCACGTTGGTCGTCAGAATCGTAACACTTTGCCTTGAGTCGAATGTAAAAACAGACCGGACCACGGCGCCGTGCGACCTAAAAAGCAACGCGATAGAAAGAACGACTCCAACGACAGAAGCTGCTACCGATGCCCAAGCCGCCCCGACCACACCGAGAGCGGGCGCCCCCCACTTCCCGTAGATCAGCACATAATCGAGAACAACGTTGATCACGTTTATGACTATCGTGATCCACAGCGGTGAAACGGCATCACCGCATCCGCGGAAGAACCCAGTAAGAACAAAGGTGACAAGGACGAACGAGGCACCATAGATCCGAACATCCAGGTATCGCCGTCCCCAGACGGATACATCCTCACTCGGACCCGCCAGCCCGAACCCCCCGTCACCGATCACACCTCGGCAGAAGACGAGGACGATACCGATCGCTGCGGCCGACAACGATGACTGAACGAGGATGCTCTTGCACCTTGACAGATCGCCTGCACCGAATGCCTGCGCCACAAGTGCCGTCGTCCCCATCCGGAAAAAACCGAGACCCCAGAAGATCACATCGAAGATCACGGCGCCGACGGAGACGGCCCCCAGCAGGGCGACTTCACCCAGATGCCCAACAAAGATCGTATCGGCGAACCCGATGATCGGTACGCTGAGAGAGGCGGCTACGCCCGGGACAGCGAGCCTCAGGATTGCGCGATCTCGGTTCATCTTTCTTTCAGTGAGAATCTGCAGGTCGGCCTAGAAGAACAGGGCTACGAGGCCACCGCCGAAGACAAGCGCCACGCCAAGACGACGAAAGTTCTCGTCCTGAACACGGCCCCTCATCCAGGTGGCGGCCAGGAAGCCCACGGCGATGCCCGGTATACCGCTGGCGGACCAAGTGACTGTCTGAGATGTCACAAGGCCGTGCTGGGAGTGAACTCCGGTGATCACGATACACAGGACAGTGAAGTATGCAAGTAGACTGGCGCGGAAGGATTCAACCTCCCACCTTTGCTTGATCGCGATCAAAACGATCGGTGGCCCCGCAACCGAAGTACTCGCACCCAACGCGCCGCTGAGAACGCCTGCTCCCCAACGGGCCACGCGCTCATTCCTAAAGGGTCGACCAGGCCTGATCTTCAAAAGAACAGCTAGGATGACCATCAGGAGTCCGATTCCCCTCTTCATCGTGAGCGTATCAACAAATGTTAGGACAAGGGTGCCGGGAAGGACTCCGATCAGCGCACTGATCACCCACGCGCCAAGGAGATGCTTGTCGATCTCGCGCCGAACCTGAATGGTCTGCGCGATACCGAGCGGAATGTATATAAGGGCTAGGCCGGGCACGATGAGCTGCGCGGGGTATATCTGAATCAGGCCGGCCGCTGCAATCAGCATGAACCCAAATCCAGCCACGCCCTGGATCGTAGCGGCGATGACGAGGATGCCACTGACCCACCCAACTTGCCCCCACGCGATTTCGAACACGAGAGCTCTCTTCGTTTTCAGCGAGCGAACGGCTGCTTCAGAGATGCGGTTCTCTCGGCCCGGCCATACCATCCCTGGGGCGCAAATTCGCTCGTGTGCAAATAACAACGAATCTTAAGGTCCGTGGAGCCCTCAGTAAAGGTCAATATCCGACTCATGGGGATGTTCTTCCTCCCGTGGTGACGTGACATGGCCGCCACGTTGATAAAGGTCGTTCCCCAGCGATTCTCTACGTGCGACATCCCGCCAGTCGTGTCTTCGGGGTTCGTATGCGTATGCCCTCCCAGCCAGATATCGACCGCTCCCGGATGCGCGCCGAGAAACGACTCAAACTTGCCTGTGTCCGGCTTACCGCCGACCCAGTAGAGGTATGACGCTCCGATCGGTGCCCCGGCTTCAAAGCGGCCGTGATACCCTTCATCCACCCCCACCCAGTCGAGCGACGCGACGGTCGTTCCCTTCAGCATATGGTGGTGCGCTGATACGATGATCTTGTCCTGGTTCGCAAGAACCTGCTCGCACCACCACTCGAACGTCTCTTCCGTGACTGCACCAGCAGGGAAGCCGCCCTTTTCTCCTCGCCCGACAGGCGGACCACCATCGTTTCGATCCCCCATCACCAGGAAGACGATGTTTCCAACGTCGAAACGATACCGATCCCAAGTGCCCAGGACGGGATAGGGTCTCTTCGCGGGGTCGACACCCGAATACTCCGTATGCTGACCAAGCGGGTCGACCCATTTCTGGAACCACCATTGCATATTCTCGTCGGGTCCGCTTGCGTCGTGATTGCCCACGATGTTGTAAACATCCTCACGCTTGTGCGACCGCAAGGCCCCATACTGCTTCACAACCTCCTGACCCTCCTCGTCATCAGGGGGCAGCTGAGATCCAGACAGGTCTCCGATATCAAGCATGACGTCCCAATCGAATGGTGGCCCTCCTTCGCCCCCTCCCTGTTCTGATTGCGTTATCGCGTCAAACAGGCTCGTCCGATTGCTAACACGGAGGTCGGTCCCGACGTGCGCATCCCCGCCAGCCCAAAGCGTAAAGGTGTTCTCACTCATCCTCGGCTCCTGTCGTTGCCCATATAGATCCGTTCGCCTGCTACGAGAAGCCGGGTGGGGTTGTCCCCGTCCCAGAGCTCATCGACACTCTGATAGCCTATCGTCATACTCATCCGCGACCCTTCCGTCACGTTCGGACCAGCGCGATGAAAGATGGTACTGTCGATAGCAAGCATCTGTCCCGCTTCGACTGGAATGGGCACCCGCTGTTGCAGCAGACCGGACTCGCAGATCCAATCGGTATTCGAAAGATTGTGAAGATGCTCGACACCCTGAAGGAGATGCGAACCGGGGACGACCTGCGTGCACCCATTCTCGAGCGTCGTGTCCTCTAGGTAGAAGATCACGGTCAACAGCCCACGCGACCATTGCACGTTGTCTCGATGGAAGTTGTCCCGCTTGTGCGTTCGGTAATTCAGCGTCGCGTGATTGTGACGGTTCTTGAGAACAAGGATGTTCGGTCCGAGCAGGACCTTGAGGGGCTCAATCACCTCTCTGCACCTTGCCGTCTCTAGAAAGACAGGGTTACGATCCAGTATCTGGGAGATGCGCGTGACCCGATCTTCATCCCTCACCACCGGCTCGACAAACTTTTGAACATCGTGTAAAATCGTCTGCTTTAAGCGGTCGACCCTATCCGCAGAGAGCCTGCGTGGCAGAACCAGGTATCCGTTGTGCCGAAAGTGGGTCACGAGATATGTGTTCACGTGACAGCCTCCAGATCCTGGACCAGAACAGTTTCGAATCGCAATCGCTCATACGGGCCCTCGGATCCACATTCATAAAAACACCCGATGACACCCGAGTCCGCAGACACGGTGTCCGAGTAGGCCGATGGACCTTCCCACAAGACATACGGCTCAGACCACCTCTCACCACCGTTATCCGATAGTCTCAGAGACACGTTCTCCCGCGTCTCACTCGCCGCGTTCGACAACACAAATCGGTTGTCGCCGAGATCCAGAAGACTACCCTGACATATCGGATCCGCAAGGGTCTCGTCGAGCGTAAAACGTCCGAACGTCTCTCCCCCGTCGTCGCTCCAGGCCGACGCTCTGCACTTCATCTGGCGGTAGTTCCGACAGTTGATGTAGACGTCTCCATTCCCGAACTCGGCCACGGCACACTCGTTCGTCCCTTCGTCTACGATACCCCCGACCCGCCACGTCTCACCGTGATCATCGCTTAGGATCACATGGGAGTGATACGGGTCGGCGTGCCGGTCGAGGTAGACACCTACCATGTGATCGCACGGGACAACAAGCCGCCCGCTACTGAGCTGAATACCGTGACACGGTCCTGTCGCATACCAGGTCCATCCGGCGTCTTTGACTTGACTGGTGATATCCCGCGGTGTCGACCAAGACTGGCAGTCGTCTTCGCTCGCCATCAACCACACCGTACGCGGCCCGTTCCCCCTGCAGATCTCTGTCTCCGCGATCGCCCCGATGTTCTTGCAGAAGGGCAGCCAAATCGTGTCCGTCACCCCGTCGTAGACGGGACAAGGGTTTCCACATGTCATGCCCGGTTCGGTTACGACTACCCTCGCATCTGACCAGGACCTACCGCCATCTCGGCTGCTCCTCATAAGAAGGTCGATCTTTCCCGAGTCACCCTGACCATGTTTGCGACCTTCGCAGAATGCGTGAATTGCACTTCGTGTCTTAACCAGTGCCGGAATCCGGTAGGTGTGATAGCCATTCTCTCCTGAAACGAACAGATCTAGAGCAACCAATTGTCCTCCTGTTAGATTGACACGAATCGAGACGACGCCTACACTCAGCCCTTCACAGTCAAGGGAACCCACCATTGAGCACGCGCAGAAACTTGATCCTGCCTGTTTACATCCCGACACTCATCATGTCGTTCGGGCAGGCCATGCTGATCCCGATCCTCCCGCTCTTTGCGAAGCAGTTCGTGACCGGCTACGGCTGGATCGGGCTGATCCTTGCAGCGGAAGGACTAGGCCGGCTCTCTGGCGACATCCCTGCAGGGTACTTCGTAAGACGCCTCGGTCGCAACCGTTCGATGATGGCCGGTATCCTGGTGACATCTGGATCGGTAGCTGGGCTGTTCCTAACGACCGATGCTTTACAGATCGTCGCCTTGCGTCTAGTCGCAGGTTTCGGCAACGCTGTCTGGAATGTCTCGCGACACGCTTACTTGGCCGAGATGACAGAGCCGCACGAGCGAGGGAGGGCCATCTCGATCTTCGGAGGTGTCAATCGGATCGGCGGTTTCGCCGGGCCGGCGATTGGCGGTCTCGTTGCGGCAGCCTTCGGGATGCGAATATCCTTCTTGCTCTATGCCGGGTTGGCGCTCGTCGTCGGCCTGGTCTCGGCGTCCGCACTCAGTCCAGTGGCCGATAGCCAAGACGTCCGCACACCCTTCCGTATCCTGCAAATCGCACGCAACCATCTGCGCGTTCTTGCAAGCGCCGGCACTGGGCAGCTATGTGCTCAGGCCGTTCGCGCGGGTCGAAACGTAGTCATTCCTTTGTATGGATCCGATGTCATCGGTCTTGACATCAAGGACGTCGGACTAATCCTAAGCCTCGCGTCCTTTGTCGACGTGTTGATGTTCTACCCCGCGGGTGTCGTGATGGATCGATTCGGAAGGAAGTTCGCGATGGTGCCCTGCTTCGGTATCCAAGCGATCGGTATGGCCGCCATCCCGCTGACAGGGTCCTTCTGGTCACTTATGGGTGCGGCCGTCCTGATCGGGTTCGGGAACGGAATCGGTTCGGGAACGATGATGACTTTGGGAGCCGACTTCGCACCCAGAAAATCGATGGGCGAGTTTCTCGGACTCTGGAGACTGATCGGTGATGCCGGTCACACGGGGAGTCCCGTGATGGTCGGCGGGCTCTCCGACCTTGCGGGGTTGTCACCCGCCACCTACGCGGTCGCGGCGCTCGGCCTGGTCTCAAGCCTGATCTTCGCTACGCTTGTCCCCGAAACACTCAAGACCGATCCGGGCGACTGAATCTCTCAGCTATAGAAAAAGGCGTGAACCTTGCGGTCCACGCCCCGTTTACGTCAAACTTGGGAAGCGCCGGCCAAGCTTATCCAAGCATCATCAGCGCGTTCTGCGGCAGAACGTTGGCCTGCGCGAGCAGAGCTGTGCTGCTTTGAGTTAGAACCTGGGCCTTCGTAAACTCGCTGACCTCCAACGCGAAGTCTGCATCACGGATCCCTGATTCCGAGGCAGAACCGTTCTCGACAGAGTTTTCCTGATTCCGCACGCTGAACGTCATCCGGTTCTGAAACGCACCCAGGTCTCCACGAACCTGTGCCACGTTCGAAATAGCCAGATCGAGCGTTGAGATCGCCGACTGTGCCGCGCCCTGTTCGGCGAGCGAGAGGGTCCCGAGGTTAAGGAACGCACCCGAAGCTCGCATGTCCCGGATGTTGACTTCGAGACGGTGCGATGAGGCGTTATCCGGTCCGATCTGGAACTGCCCACCCGTTCCCTGGTTCACGACAAGCGTCATTCCGTCGAGATCGCCATCACGATACCCTTCCGTGGCCGAGTTGGTCTCTCCTGAGGGCTTGTTCCCGCTGAGCGTGAGCATCACGCCGAGACGGTCGAAGTTAGCGATGATCGAACTTCCAGTTGCAACAACACCACCATCGGCATCGACGTCGAGCGCGGGGGCAATATCTATCGTCTGTGTGACGACACCGTTACCGAGCGTGACAAGATTGTCCGTTCCATCGCTATCGACGAAAGCGTAGTTGCCTGCGGCTGCGCTCGAAAGTCCAACAGCCGTGACACCCGTAGTCCTAGAAGCGAGGGCAGACGAAACGGACGGATCCGTGTCGACCGTATTGCCAAACCCAGACAGAACCGTCTGACCGTTGTAGGACGTCACCCGCGCGACCCGATCGATCTCATCGATCAATTGAGTCGCCTCTGCGTTCAGCGACTCGCGGTTCGTACTGTTCACGGTGGAATTGGCGGATTGAAGGGCCAGTTCCCGCATCCGAATCAGCATCGCGCTGACTTCGTTCAGCGCACCTTCAGCGGTCTGGATCAGGTTGATGGCAGCCTCGGCGTTCCGGTTGCCGACCATCATTCCGTTAATCTCCGCGCGCATTCCTTCGGAAATGCTCAACCCCGAAGCGTCGTCTGCTGCCCGATTGATCCGAAGTCCTGATGATAGGCGCTCCAGTCTTTGAACTAGGTTCAGGTTGTTGATCCGCCCCAATCTCTGGGCGTTCATTCCAGGAATGTTGGTGTTGACTCTGAGCGGCATGTAAACCTCCTTGTAGCACGGACGAACCCTTATCGCCCAATCGGCGTCCTTGCCGAAAATAACGCACGCTTTTCTTTGTACTACTTTGTATTTTATCGTATAACGAAAGACCACTTTTACTGCTTGTTTTTCAACTACTTACGTGCAATCTATCGGCGCAATTGACCTGTGCTTTAGCCAAAAGTCTGTTATCTGGAACAGAAATTGCCTTGATATACAGGCCACCGTAAGCCTAGTATTAAACATCCTGATTTTTCAATACATTACGCCCGTTGGAGAACGATATGGCGGAAGAAAATGACACCCAAGAAGGTGATGCAGAGGCAGAAATGCTCCGCACGATGCAGGAGGAGCTGGGTGATGAGGACGCAGGCGACACGGAAGGAGATGGTCCCGGGAACGATGCTGGCGGCGATGACATGGACAGCCTCCTCGAAGAGGAGATCCTCAAAGCCATGGAGCAGGAGAGCAGCGCCAGCGGCGATGGAGACGACCCGATGAGCGCCTTCACCGGTGGCAGTGCAATCGCCGATTACAGTGAAAAAGCTGAGGGGATCGAGCGCCTCACCGATGTTGAGGTAGAGGTAACTGTTGAATTGGGTGACAATCAGATCCCGATCCAGGATATCATGTCTTGGGCCACCGGGTCGATCGTCGAGCTTCATGCGGAGGAGCACAACCCCGTGAAGGTACTGCTGAATGGGAGTCCCTTCGCGATGGGCGAGATCGTCGTGGTCGGAGATACCTTCGGCGTGCGGATCGTCGAGCTACTCGACCCGCCCGAAGCCGCACCTCATTGACCGTCGCTATACCCCGTATTTGCCTGGAAGTAGAACGCAGAGAAGTAGACTTCCTGAACCTGCCCGCCGTACAGAAATTCGTTCAGCCGCAGCTTAATATCCTCTTTGACCACATTTCTACCCTCCAGTGACTGCAGCTGCTCGGGTGTTGCCCCGCTAAGCGCCGAGATCACCTGATCCCGCACCCGATCAAAGTTCTTCTCGTCTTCGATCTCACCAACCACACCACTCGGGCCAACGGCCAGCGTTACATCGGCGATTACGAACAGACGCGCTTGTGAAGTCCTTGGATTCACCGTCAGCGGACCCAGGCTGACGCTAGATACGGGCTCGTCTTCATCTGGATACACCCGAACGCGCCCGGCGTCGTCCGCAGTGACCTCGGGTTCGAAGTCGCGACTCAATTGCCATCGGATCAGGAAGTATCCACCCACTGCTTGGAAAACCAGCAGTACAATCACTAGAGGCAGATATCGCAGAACGCTGCCCTTCGATGGTGGTGGCGCCTCTTCGTGTTCTTCCTCTTCTTCTGCCACGTTGGATCCTGTCAGACTCAGCTGCCTGAGGGGTCGATATTATCGAGACGGAACCGCCTAGGCCGTCTCGCCTTGTCTGCTGCTTTTAGCGATTTAACCTTCTCGCCCTGCTCTGACTTCCTCTCCTCTTGATCGGACTCGAACTTATCTACCTGCGCCGTTACTTCGTCCACATTCCACAGCAATTGCAGGATCTGCTCGTCATACCGCTCGATCTGGCGACGCTAAACCAATATCATCTGGTAGGACCAGAACACAAAACGCAGTATGTGCTCTAGCATCAGCCAGTCCAAGGTAGCCCCCCTTCACGATGATCAGTTTGACAGCTACTAGTAGCTTCGGTACACTCGGTGACATGAGCAAAGAAATCATCCTGGCGGGAGCGTGCGCCATCCTGACCATAGGGCTGGCTTGGGTCATCGACCACCCCGAGAAAATGAGTGGCACGGCGATTACACTCGCGGCATTCGGTATTATCGCACTCGTCGTTCGTTTTCGTGGCGAGTCATCAGGCCAGACGACCAAGTGGAAACGGGGTCGCGGCGCAAACCCGCCGGGCTGATGCCTTCCCCAAGGATCTCGGTCGTCATACCCGTTTTAAACGAGCAGGAATCCATCGCCCGTGTCCTCGCGGACCTGCCAGAACGCCTGATAAACGAAGTCATTGTAGTCGACAACGGTTCCACAGACCAGACCGCGCAACTCGCTAGAGACGCCGGCGCTCGCGTAGTACAGGAACCACGCCGAGGATACGGCAGCGCCTGCCTCCGCGGAATAGCCTCTGCCGATCGCCCCGATATCATCGCCTTTATCGACGGAGACTACAGCGACCATCCTGAGGAGATGGCGCGGGTTCTTGCACCCATCCTTGATGGACATGCCGACTTCTGTGTCGGTTCCCGAGTCCTCGGAAACCGGGAACCGGGAGCCATTCCCCCTCAGGCCCGCTTCGGGAACTGGCTTGCCACGACGCTGATATCCGCCCTATTCGGTCCGGACTTCACCGATCTCGGACCATTCCGGGCGATCAGAACGGAAACCCTTCGAAAGATAGACACGCAGGACACGACCTTCGGCTGGACCGTCGAGATGCAGGTAAAAGCCGCCCTTCTTAGAGTGCGCACAGCCGAAGTGCCCGTCTCCTATCGGAAACGGATCGGTGCCTCCAAGATCACGGGGACCCTACAGGGGACGATCAAGGCCGGGTGGAAGATACTATTCACGATATTTAAACACGCGGCCAGACCAGCCTAGCTATTCTGGAGAAGATACCGGATTGTCTTTGCGAACCGCTCCGCGCCCTGCTTGCTGATTTTGAAGTTCTCCTGCCGCCGAGTCGCGTCTCGCAGCGCCATCAAGAAGCGAGCTTTGGGGGGACCGTCCACGTTCACGACCTGGACCATCGCCCTCCGTGGGGGCGGCTTCTCAGTCGCAGGAACGCGTTGGGAGACCGGTTTGAGCGGCTCGTCTTCCGGCCAGTATTGAAAAAAGGCGTAGAGGGTAATCGAGACCAGGAGGATCGACCCGAAAGTAGACGCCACAACGAAAAGGCCGAAGTAGAGAGCCGAAAAACAAAGACACGCAAGCCCGATGGCCGAAATCAGAAACCAGATAGACATGCCTCGCGAAACCGCCTGTATCGGCGTGTGGTCAATCGCCTGCATTACTGGTCTGTCCTTCTTCCGGTCCAGCTTATTCTTTTCCGCCTTGCTCACCCATCCGCCTCGCGTATCGTAGTCTTCAGCCGCTCCCCGGCGGTTTCCGTCGCATCCAACCTGTCCTGACCGGCCTGCCGAGTTCTCACCAATTCATCGGCAATTTCCATTGCAACCATCATCGCAATCTTCGTCGTATCGGCGAGATTCTTCTCTGCCGCGATACGCTCCATCCGCTGGGTGACCTCCTCTGCGACCTCTCTTGCGTAGTCAGAAGATCGATCGCTTACGAGCGTATAGGTTTTCCCGAAGATCTCTACATCTGCCTGCTGAGCCGAGCCGGTCATACGTCCTCCAAGCCGGAAACACCCAAGTTTACGGCCAATCTAAGCACGCCTTGAATCGAGTGTCAAGGCACCCCCATCCTCAACAAAACAGGACCCATTGCACTTTTTTGCTTCAAGGCTCAAGACCGCGATGCTCCCCGCCGATACGTGGAGAGAGATTTAGTTGGACTTCACCCCAGAGGGTCGAGAGAACAAGGGCAACGATAGATGCCAAACATCATCCAATCAGGCAGTGGCGCATCCTTCAACACCGTCGGCCCTGTTCCTACTCCGGACCCAGAGGTCACTGTCAACATATCCGAGCCGAAGGACGGAGATTCGGTCGATCTTTCGAACGAACCACCGGGCGGACCAAGCACATACGGCCCTGCCCAGTTCAGCGACCGGTTCAAGTTCGACATTCAAAACGGGATGCTCGACGCGAGTCTTCGCTTCGATGCCAGGACGAACCGATCCAGAGGCGCGGACGTCAAAGCCTATGCGGAGAGACAGGGCGTCGATTTCCAGATCACGAAGGCTGCTGGGACAGGAAGCCAGACGTCGGCTCTGTTTGCACTGCAGTTCCAGGACGCCAACCCCAACGCGACCTCTGCTTCAACCCAGGTCGAGGGCCGTATCGGATTTTCCAGGATGGCCGAACAGAGCCTGAACCTTTTGGCGTCACTCTAGCACGCATCTCCATAAAGAGCGAACGAGAAAGGGGGCGACCGAAGTCGCCCCCTTCTTTTGTTGCCTACTCAAGCCACTAGATCATCACACACCGCCGGCTTCGGCCACCGGGTCAAAACGGACGACACCATCGGTCGCGGGCACCATGATCTCCACGATCCAGCCCGAAACCTCTTTTCCGTCGACGACGACCTTCTTGGGCTCGCGACTGATCACCTCCGCATCCCGGGAAAGCCTCTCGAAAGCGTGACAACCCTCGTCATCAACACAGAAGTAGCGCTGCGCACGACCCTCGGGGCTACCACCCAAGGTCGGTGTCTGTTTGTTCTCTGCCTGTTCCAACACAGCTCCTATCGGTAGAGGCCCCGTGCATCGATGTGGTTCAGAACGGGCTCGGGAACCCAGTATTTGATCGATACATCTTGTCGGACACGCTCTCGAACCGTTGTGGAGGAAATCTCGATCTGCGGCGTGTCCAGAAAGATCATCCGATCCGCAAGCTCGGGGGGAACATCGCCCCGGGACACTCCGGGACGATCGAACACGACCACCTGCGCTAGATCCATCACTCGGTCCGGCTCGAACCACTGATTGAAATCTACAGCATTGTCTGCGCCGATCAACAAGTAGAGTAGATCCGCTTCGTCGCAAGCCTCTGCCCGAATGTCTTTGAGGGTCACGGACGTGTAGGACGACCCACTACGCCGAACCTCAAGGTCGGAAACGGAAAAAGCATCATGATTCTGAACCACGCAGGAAACCATGTGAAGCCGGTCTTCTCCAGAAGCCACAGGACCTGCGCGATGGGGCGGATCTCCGGAGGGGACCCAGATCAGACGATCCAGATTACACGCGGTGAGCGCTTCCTGGGCAAGGATCAGGTGGCCAATATGAACCGGATCGAACGATCCGCCCCATATTCCGATCTTCTGTGCCATTCAGGTACCAGGGAGTGCGGCTGCGCTTTCAACCTGCCCCGAGACGCCATCCTCGGGCGAAGGGTGCACGGCTTTCGAGATCGCTTTCTGCACCTCCTTCCGCTCGGCTTCGATCTCCAGACTCAGAGATTCGGGGGTCTTCTGACCCGCCAGGTCGTCGAGAATCTCGAGCGCCTCGTCCAGTTCCCCCTGCCTGTGGAGGGCAACTGCCAGAACGAACCGGACCTCCTCCCCCATCCTGGTGTCCGGATACTTCTCGAGCAATCTGCGGCAGAAGATCTCGGAAGAAGCCGGGTTCTTCCACTTCAGGTAGTTTCGAGCGATCATCAGGTCCTTCGAGGCGAGCTTCTCGTCAAGGTCGCCGATCCGCTTCCGAGCTTCCGAGGCAATATCGCTGTTCGGAAAGTCTTCGACGAACCTCGTGAACTCCCGGATCGCAAGCACCGTCTCTTCCTGATCGTGGTGAATGCTGCGCGATTGGTTGAAGTAACACATCCCGATCTGGAACCGGGCCTTGTCGATGAACTTACTGACCGGATACTCATTGATCAGACGCTCGAACTCGAAAATTGCCGTCTCGTAGTCCTTCGAACAGAAGTAGGCCTGTCCAAGCCCGTACTGCGCATCGTCCACAAGATGAGATCCGGGGTAGTCGGACAGAAGATTCCGAAACAACTGTTGGGCATTCCAGCACTTCTCATCGAGAAGGGCCTTGTTCGCGTCAGCCAAATAGGTATCCGCGTCCTTGCGACGGTTCGACTCTTGGGCACACGAAACGAGAGATCCAACAAGAAACAGAACCAGAATTGCGCGGGCGGTGGGTGGGATCATCAAGGTCTACTCGCTTTGGCGGCTCGGATCCGCCTGATCTGCTCTTCCGCTCTCTGAAGATACTCCGACTGTGGGTAGTCGACAGTCAGTCGCTTGAACTCGATCAGAGCACTCTCCGCGTCACCCAGCTTGAAGTAACAATAGCCCAGCTTGAGCTGGGCATCGTCGTCCTTTTCTGTCTCCGCGAACCCGAAGACACGCTTGAAGGCGTCCAGTCCGCCGGTATAATCCTCCACGGCATACGCACACTCACCCAGCCAATATTGAGCATTGTCTGCCAGCTGACCTTGCGGTTCCTGCTCGAGTATCTGTGCAAACAGACGCTTTGCGCCCGCGTAATCCTGCAGATCGAAGGCTTGCAAGGCGCGATCATAGAGCACGTTCACGCCCTTAGAAGGCAAGGTTGATGCAGCGGGTCCCTGTCCTGCACTAGCGGCAGTCTTTAGTGGTAGCGTAGCCGCGCCCTGTATCTGACGGCGAAGCTCCAGGATCTCGTCTGCCAAGGCCGAAAATCTCCCCATCACCGCGCCGTTAGCAGAGTCCTGTTGGTCTAGAAGCGTCCGTAGCTGCGCTTCGAATTCTATCAAACGGAGTTCCAGCGACTGGACCTTCGCTTCGAGCGCCTGAGCTTCAGATACGACAGTCGTATCGACCGACGGAAAGGACGCTTGCTCCCCATCCGATTCGGGCGGAGATCTCACCTCCTTGTAGCGTGTTGTCGCGCAGGCCTCGAGACCCAGTGCAAGAGCGAGGGCCAGACCCCAGATTTGCAGGCTCACGATTTCGCTCCCTTGAACGATGCGCCAGACCGATGGTTCGGTGCCGGCTACGTCCGGAAAATCGGCGTAAGTATAGGATTTACATTCAGTTTAGAGAATCGTATTCTGAAAATAAGCAATGGTCCAAATACAGTCAAGAAATCGGCCTCCGAGGACCTTGACCCGGCGTTCTTGCCCGCCCTAAGTTGGACTAGTGAATGACTTGAAAAACAGAGTGCGCCAGGGATACTCAAGGACCTGGGTCGTGTCTAAATACAGTACGGTCGGGCTCTGGCCATCGGAGCGGGAGATGATACAGCGCTTCTGGCACCCAGGAGGCCGCATCCTTGACCTAGGGTGTGGTGCGGGTCGAACGACGGTTCCTTTGAGGCAGGCGGGGTATCAAGTCGTCGGCGTGGACATTGCGCAACCCATGGTCTCACAGGCGAAGCTATTCGCTGAAAACATGGACCTCGACTTCCCGATGGCTGTCGGCGATGCGACAGACCTGCCGCTTGACACAAACTGCTTAGACGGTATCCTGTTCTCCTACAACGGCATAGAACTTATACCTAAACAATCCGGAAAGATCTCGGCTCTGAGGGAGGCCTACCGGGTCCTTAAACCAGGTGGCACTCTGATTTTCACCACGCATGCCTTCGAGGCTTTCAACAAATACGCACCGGCCAGACTTCAACGATACGGAATCCACGTTTTCAACCGAATGCTCGGCCGTGCAAAGGAAGACGCGGAGCTTGGCGAAGTCATCGTCGATCCGAAGCGAACCGTCGAGGTCTACTACATGCAGATAAACTCCCCCCGGAGGTATCGCAAGCTCCTAACCCAGCTTGGGTTCTCACTCGTTTACTACAACAGTCGCAAAAGAATCGAGTCGGGCAAGTCTCCCACCCGCCTGGCCGACTTCGACGGAGACTTCAAGTTCTACGTCGCACAGAAGGAAACCTGATGTCCGGAAGCGTTCTCGTCGTCGGATCAACAAACATGGACCTAATCGTCCGCGCGGGCAGACTCCCGGTGCCGGGAGAGACCGTTTTAGGGGGTGAGTTCGTGCAAGCCCGTGGGGGTAAGGGTGCGAATCAGGCGGTTGCCGCCGCTCGATCCGGAGCACAGGTGGCGATCCTGACCGCGATCGGACGCGATGCTTTCGGGCGAGAAAGCCTTAATGGATTCACCCAAGAAGGCATCGACACGTCATCGGTTCAGCGCCGTGACCTGCCTACAGGCGTTGCACTGATAACTGTGAACCAGGAAGGCGAGAACTGTATCGTCGTCGCACCGGGGGCGAACGGTTCTCTTGACGCCGCCACAGTCGAGGCCGCCTACCCGAGCGCAAAGCCCGATGTTTGTGTCTGCCAGCTCGAGACACCCCTGGAAGGCGTTCAGGCCGCCCTGGAACACGCATCACGCGCTGGCAGCCTGACCATCTTGAATCCGGCGCCCGCCAAGAAACCCGACCCTGCTCTCCTCTTGAAGGTCGACTGCCTGACACCCAACGAGTCCGAAACCGAGACCCTGACAGGAATACGTCCAGACTCGATTGATTCGGCCACTAAGGCCGGGGCAATCCTGAGGGAACAGGGCGTTGGTACTGCGATCATCACAATGGGCGCCAAGGGAGCTGTCCTCGTCGATAGCCAGGGCGTGTGCCACCAGCCAAGCCCGGAGGTCGAGACTATCGATACGACAGCAGCCGGAGACACGTTTACCGGCAGCCTCGCTGCTCGTGTCGCGCAGGGAGACAACCTGCGGGAAGCGCTGAGATACGCCTGCTGCAGCGGGGCTCTTGCCGTGACCCGGATGGGGGCTCAACCCTCGATACCCTGCGCTGCGGCCGTTTCTTCACTCGAGCGAGAGTTTTGTCGACTTGATGATTGACCCCCAAACCATCCTGTCGTATATTTGGATTCCCTTCAAAACCCCACTAGTAACTCTTTGTTATTAAATAAAATACCCCCAAGCTCTCCCTCGCGTCTCCCCGGAAGCCACGAAAGGTTCCGCCCAGATGGATAATTCCGCTGAATTCGAGGATCTCGTTGAAGAACTCGAGAGTTTCGAGGCTGAAGCTAAGAGTCTGCACGAGAGAATCGCTCGTCTGATGCACGATGCCAGAGAGATCTCGACGTTGGCCGACGGTGAGGAAGAACCCGAGGCCATCGTTGAGGGCAGCGACGACTAGCCGGAGCGCCTGACGCGTTCCTACTCAGGGCAGGCCGTTACTCTCGTAACGGCCTGCTTTCTTTGTATACTGTGAACACGACTCTGCTAATCGCCATTGTGCTGCTGATAGCTGTGGGTGTACGCTATCTGACGCCATCAAGAGAGCGTTGCCCCGAATGCAACGCTCTTCGCGAAGACGACGCGCCGCTCTGCGAATGCGGCTGGATCTTCGAGTTTGATGATGAAAAACCTCTTCAGTATGGTGAGGTGGAAGATGAAGAAACCGATGACAACGATTTCTAGGGCCCTTGGCGTTTGCCTGACGCTCGTCCTCGCGCACTCGTCGACCATTACTGAGATTGATCCGAAGACGGGTCGATTCTACTTCAGAGACAACAACAACTTCCCAGACGATACGCTTGGACACATCGCCCTCTACCTCGTCCAGCAGAACAGGAAAGAGGGGAACGCCTATGTCTCACAATCCGTAGCCGAAGGAATCGTCGAATATCAGATTCGATTCGTCGACAACGGAAACGCTCAGCTTGTCGACGAAGAAGATCTGTTGACGGTGCGACGCTACACGACCAAGCCCCCCGAACCCGAGCCACAAGTTGACCCAAACGTGCCTCCCATCCCGGCACCGGGCCCGCCAGCCGATGAAGCGGTGACCGAGCCCCCCCCACCACCGCCAAAACCCGACGTTGTGGGAACGCGATATATCGAATATGTCGACCTTGGACTCAACGGGCTAGACGAGCGAGACTACTACTTCTTAGACGGACGGAGGTTTGACCTAGCGAGCAAGGACATTAAGAGCATCCATGAATACAGAAGCCAAGTGGCCACGGCCGTGAACGTGTTTATCGAGAAGATAGACTACGAGGCGATCGTCGAGGGGCTCGGAACCACGGGAAAGACGGGAATCCGGAAACGCGGCGCGTTCGCCGATGGATCCCTCCCCTCGCTGATGGTCTTTGGTCTTGATTTGCCATACGTTTTCAAGCCAAGCGCGGAGTCGGGTGGGCAACAGCAGAGCGAAGAGGCGATGCTCGAGGAAATCCGGCAGCGGGTCGGGTTCGTTTATAGCGCGACCGTCGGCTATACAGATCTGAATGGTTTCCGATTCAGGGATATCGCCGATCAGACGCCACTGCTCCAACGTCACTATGACCAGTTGGAGCAATCTCTGCTTCGGCTCATAATGGATAGCCTGTTCGACCCTGATGGCGACGAGCTGGTCACCCAGCAGAACATCTCCAACGGTTATACGCGCTTTCGGGAACTCCACCAACAACTGTCCGACAACGCCCGTGGAGCTGGTAGACGCGTTCTCCTGCCGAACGAGAAGCTGGCCAGACTGCGCTTAGAACACGAGAAAGTGCATCAGCGACCCTTCTCACCATAGATGCTAACGCGACGAGGCCGCTTCACTTCTGACAGCGCATTCGCGCACTACGCTTGCTACACCCTCATTGCCAAGGCTCCTGTATAGCCTCGGCATCCGACGACCTTGCTGACTGATGTACGAAAAAGAGTGTGCGAACCTGCTAGCACCCGTTTGTCGATCTCAGCTTTTTAGTCGGTTATTCACAGACCAACCCGAACGCACTCTAGAAGACAACAAAATCCCGATGTCTAACCGCACACCGTCCTTTGCTTGGGAATGACTTTGGTAGTGGAAAAGTGAGTGATCCGCCAATCGGGAAGACATCCCAAAACCGTCAAAATTCGCGTGAATGCGACAGTTGTAAGACTCTGTATTTTTTGAATCAAGGTATCGCGGCAGCTGAGTAGGGCGTGTTGACACCTTGCATAGGCCCCGCTATATTTCCCGCTGATCCTAGGCGAATCTCCTTTTACACCCAATTATTCCCACGTTTATGGCTGTGAATTCACCCCTCGCTGATCTGGAAGCGAAAGACCGTAAACGCTTCTACAGCATAACCTTAGGGTTTATGCTGGTCGCCGCAACGGCACTGATCGGACGGACAATCGGGGATGCACTTTTCCTCGAAGCTTTTTCCGCGGACGATCTCGCCTACATGTATCCCGCAACAGCTGCAACCGTCTGTGCCGTCGCATATGGTTATGCTAGACTGGCCTCGCGGCTCCCTCTCGCGCGTCTCGTGTCGATCCTGTCGCTCTTGCTTGCCCTCGCGAGCGTCTGCCTTCGTTTCGCCCTAATGGTTCCGGATACGAACATCCCCAGGATCGCCGCCTACGTTCTGGGCGACCTAGTAGTGAACCTGCCAATGCTTCTGTTTTGGAGCTTCGCCGCGCACTGTTTTGTGCCCGGCCAGGCCAAGCGCCTGTTCGGGCTTGTCGGAGCTGGCGGCACCACTGCGTGCATTCTTGCCGGCTTCATCATCAAGCCTTACACGGTGGCCTTCGGCAAGGCAAACCTCCTACTGCTAATCACGGTACTAATGGTCTGCTTCGCCGCCTTGATCAGCCGGACCAGCCGGCGCGACGGGATCGGCAGGCAGGCACCCAATGCGACTGGCAACGACAGCAGTATTGGCTCGATGAGCAGCCTTCTCGGTAACACACAGATCAGGGCCATCGTTGCTCTAATGCTAGCCTCTACAGTCGCCCTGACCCTTGTGGACTATCAATTCAAAGCCGGCGCGAAGGAGTACACCGATGATCTCGCTGGCTTCTTTGGGTTATTCTACGGTGTTGCAAGCGCCGTTTCGCTAGTCATCCAGCTTTTCATTGTCCACAGGGTGCTGCAGAAAGGTGGTGTTTTCGCCGGGCTTGCTGTCCTGCCCGCAGCTCTGGTCCTGACAAGCGCGACGGCTTGGGTCACACAGTCATTCGACTGGACCGTCGCGAACAAATTTGCTGTACAGATCTTTGCCTTCACTATCGACAGTGCCGCGCTCCAGATGCTCTACCTCGGGGTCGCTCGGCAGACACGCAGCCAAGCCAGAGCCCTCGCAGAAGGGATCGGAAAACCCGTGGCAACTGGTGTGACCGGTCTGTGTCTGATTCTGGGCGCTTCCACATCGGCGCTTTACCAACTCGCTGCGGTCGCAACGATAGTCAGCGTCGTGTGGGTCGTTCTGACGCGGATCAACCACAACGCCTACATCAAGGCGCTTGTCGACTCGCTCGGAAACAAGCGGTTCGACGCTTCCGGCGAGACGAGCGAGATCCAAGACGTCGCCCTTGAGCGACACATCCGAGACAGCCTTGAGTCTGCATCGGAAGAGGAGATCGTTTACCTCCTTGGTATTCTGCCGACGCTTGATCAGGTCGATTGGTCGGATAAATACAGAGAGATGCTTACAAAGAAGGACCCGAGGATCAAGATCGCTTCACTGTCCTACCTCAAGACGCACGGTGGCGACCAAGACCTGCCGGGGATCGTTAGCCTTCTGAACCACCAGGATGCGAAAGTCCGTGAAGGTGCGATCGACGCGATCGATGCCCTCGGTAGCCCGGAACATCTTGCTCAAGTCGAGTCTCGCCTAGAGGACCCAGCGCCCGAGACTCGAGCAGCCGCGATCGCTTCGCTGATCAACTCCGAGGACCTGGATCGGCTCCTCTCTGCCGGAAGCGCACTCAGGACGATGCTGGCCTCATCGAGCACTGTTGACAGAGTGGCTGCGGCACACGCGCTCGGTCGGCTCCAACGAGGCGGGCTGGTCCGCCCGTTGATCAGTCTCCTTCAGGATGAGGAAACCGTTGTTGTCCAGTCCGCTCTTGAGGCCTGCCTTCAACACAGAGATCCAAAACTGATCCCCGCGATCACTCCCCTGCTCGCGAACCCCAAGGTTGCGGCACTAGCTGGCGATGCTCTTGCCGAGTTCGGTTCACCATCGCTCGACCATCTGATCCCATGCCTCGAGATAGCAGAAATGGAGGGTTCTTTCGAAGGAGCTCAGTGCATTCCACCGATCCTTTCTAGGATCGGAAACGCCGCCGCGCTCCCAAGTCTAAGGAAAGCCGCGCAGTCTCACGATCCAGTGCTCCGGACTAGCTCGATCAAGGCTTTCGCTCAGATAACGGTGGCTCTCGAGCAAGTCGGCGACCAACGAGACACAATACACGAGCTGACTATAGAAGAGCTCAAGGCCTCACGCACTGCGGCTTCGCGTGCTCTGGCCGTTTCAGGTCAAAAGGACACCGCTGTGCTCGAAGCCGCTCTCAGACAGGTCACGGAAAACCACCTGTCAAATGCGTTCACCCTAATTAGCGTCCTGCACCCCACTGTCCGTCCGATTGAGATGCTGCAGAGCCTGAGTCAAGAGGGCGAAGCCAGGAACAACGCGATTGAGATCCTTGAAAACGTTCTGAAGGGTGACCTCCGGACCGAGACGCTCCAGACCCTTAGTGACCAGGGCACAAC
Source organism: Gemmatimonadota bacterium (assembly GCA_002714465.1). Next base: position 48,146 of record PAXL01000027.1, read on the forward strand.
AACCTCTGACACCAACTCGACGCTCCAAGAGATCCTTTTAGAAGACTGCTCGAATTGGGTAAGGATCGGCGCACTCTACGCCATTGGCAGAACCGGTAGATCAGAACCCAACGACGTGACGGACAACCTTCGGCATAGACAAGCCGTCGTTCGTGAGACCGCCCTCGAGGCGTTGATATCGATCTCCCCGAAGCGCGCTCGACAGGAAGCCGAGAACCTCTCGGATGACGATGCCGACATCGTCCGCATGGTCGCAGAACGAATCTCAACCGCAGGCTGATTGGTATGATTACCGTAGAGAAAATCCTGTTCCTCAAGAACGTCCCGCTCTTCTCGAAGCTGCCGCCTGAAGAGCTTGGTCACCTAGCCGGAATCGCGGAGGAGATCGTGTATCCCGAGGGTGAGGTGATCATCCGTGAAGGCGATCACGGAGAAGAGATGTTCCTGATCGTCGAGGGCGAGGTCGAGATCACGCGAGGAAGCGAATCCCTTGCAGTTCTCCGGAGCCAGGACTACTTTGGGGAAATGAGCATTCTCGATGGCGAACCCCGATCCGCTACGATTACGGCTAAGGCGGACTGTCTTCTCCTCAGGATTCGCCAGTCTGACTTCTATGACATCCTCGAAAGACACTTCAACGTCGCACTGACCATCATCCACACGCTGACTCGACGTCTCAGAGACATGAACTTGGGACAGGTCAGCGATGAAGGAGACTAAACCGCCTTGCCAGGCAAACATTTGATCTTCGGAGTAGGCCTCCTCGCTGCCTTGGGCCTGCTTCCGACACAAGCCAGCGCACAGCAGGCTATCCAGGGATTCTCGATCGCATCCCCTTTCAATTCAGAGAATCGAACGAGACGACTGCTCAACACGTTCGCACTCGATGCCCTCCTCACCTACGACTACGAGGAATCCGACTCATCTGCGGCCGTGTGGAAGACATCCGCAATCCCGGATCTTCGCGACAAACGCTACTTGATCAAGAAGGACAGTTTGGGGGGCTACCGGACGCTTGAACTGGCATACACGGTCACGTCGGGGGGTGCCTATCAGATCTACGTGCACGGACGTGCAATCAACGGCCCGACCATTACAGCCAACCCGGACCTCACTTCGTTCAAATCGCGGTCTGAGTATACTGCCAACCAAGAAAAAAACTCTTCTGCTACGCCCGATTTAGACTACCAGATTTATAGGCTGAGCTATCTGCAGGCAGACCGTGCACTAGCGCTACTCAAGACAATCGGATACACGACCGTCGAATACTCGATGTCGGCGGGCGAGACGGCCAACGACCGGATCTACAGCACATTCATGTCAGGTCAGTGGAAACTCCCCGTCGTGATCAAGCTGATCGATGCAACAAAATCGAGTCTGATGGATCCCCCTCCAACGGGAGGCTTTCAACAGGCACGACAGGCAACGGATCTGGGGGGAACATTTCTCCATCAGCAAACATCGGGTGAACCTCAGCAGCGGCTCATGATTGCTTACGACCGGAACGACCCCGAGCCGATGCAGGACCTTCTGAACCTGCTCCGCCAGAAACTGGATACGGCAGCTCGCCAGATCGTGATCGAGGCGCTGGTCATTGAAATAAATACCGACAAGATGCGAGACATTGGCGTCAACTTCCGGGCGTTTGATGGCAATTATGGCAGTGAGTTTGTCGAGGACGCAAACACGGGTGTTGACAAGCCATTTACATTCACATTCAACCGTAACAAAAGCCAGCCATGGAGTGATGTCCTTTTCTTCAACGCCGGTCTTAAGGCACTCATGGAGACTGGAGACGCTGAAGTCCTTTCAAGCCCATCCGTACTCGTCCTCGACGGTCGTCAGGCGCGGATCCAGGTCGGGCAACAGGTGCCTGTTTCAAGGTCTGTATCTACGACATCCGGTTTCTCATCTGGAGTCGAGTATCACCAAACGGGAATCGTCCTCAACCTTCGGCCCCGAATCAGTGAAGACGGCGGCGAGATTACCATGCAGGTCGAGACGATCGTAAGCACCGTAAACGAAGACCTCAGCATCCAGACGCTTGGAGGTGGCGGAAACGTGCTCCTGGCGCCACGTATCGATAACCGTCAAGTCCAGACATTCGTCAGGGTCGCGGATAACACACCATTTATAATCGGCGGTCTAATTTCAACAGAGGAAAAAGAACGTACTGTTGGGATTCCTATTCTTTCGCAGATCCCAATCCTCGGCGCACCCTTTCGACGTAAGGCCGTCGACAACGAGAAAAAAGAAGTTATCGTCGTCCTCACGCCTCACGTCGTACCTGTCGGTGAAAAGAGCTTCAGCTACGTGATCCCGAAGGATTCAGATATGTTCAACGCCTTCGGCAACACCCTCTTCCGGAATGCCTATCGGATCCGCGACGACGACGTGTTCGACCTGAAGTTCGTTTACGAGAGCGATATCTACCACTCACTCTTGGCCTCTGTCCAAGACCGTGCAGACGTGACACCCGGATTTCGCAATCAGCCCCCCTTCAATCTTCTTCTTGAAGGACGCGTCCCAGGTGAGGAGATTCTGGTTCGCAGGATGCTTTGGGAGATCGTGATCAGACTTGGTTTCTCAGCTAACATCGACGTCGATCGGATCATTACGTTCGAGGATTACCCGGCAGCCCCTGACAGCAGCGGGTTCCGCACAAGGTTCCTTAATCAGCTCCTCGAGGAACGGGGTCCTGAAGGGAATACACTTGTCCTCTCTTACGACACAAGCACCAAGGGCACAGCTGAACACCCGTTCGTGCCTCCCAAAGCGACGATCGGGTATCAAAGTATTACGGATGGCGACCAGTATGTGGGTTCCCTAATGGCAGGTAACCGACCCAAGCAGGATGGCTCGCCCGACTCCTGGACAGTCCTGCTCTCGGAAGTCAACCCTTCAGGTGTCCGTGGCGCGTCAGGGATCGAAGTCCTGCAGGGAGTACTTGTACTGAAGCGAATCCTTGCGCTCAACACGACGCTTCCGTTGACGATCAAAGAGTTCCGGGTCGGGCGTCAGATCATCTTCCCGACAGAACAAGACCTGCGGCAGCGATTCCACATTATCGATCGGGATGCGGCGCGCTTCTTCTACGAAGTCATCCAGTATTATCCGGAGTTCGAGCAGTCGTTCAACAGAGAGACGCGCCTGATCACACAGATGCTCCGGGCGGGCAACTGATCGACGATGACTGCGGGAGAAATCGCTCCCGTGGGTAGTTAGACCGCACGGCACCGTAGTGCGACTTCGCACGCCGTTTCTTCCTGATTGTCGGACTAGCGCTCACCGTCTCAGATTGTTGACCCGCAGCACCAGTCGCACCACCTGGAGTGAGTTCGACATCTGCCTCTTAAAAGGGGACGGATCGAGCGGTTGACAACGCCATCCTCGGCAGCTGAGACTATGAGCTTTCCCTCCTGGTCTCCCCGTAGATTCGCCTGATCGCCTTTGCATCGGACGTAGCCTGTTACAATCTGCTCGTCTAAAGAAATCGCATCTGCATCGTTGGCGTAGATGGCACAAGCCTGACAGAGGTCAAAACGGTTAGAAACGCTGACTTCCTCCACTTCTCCACCCTAGAATAAAAAACCGTCCGGCGCTTCCCTCCCACAGTATCGGCACCGGACGGCTTATTGTTCCTTTTTGCAGATTGCTAGCGTATCCCCATCCTTCTTTGCCTCAGCTTTAGGAGCATCTCAACGGGCGCGTCAGACCAGTCTCCTAAGATCGCCGAGACCGTGTCTGCGGTGTTCGGAAGCTCCTTTCCGATCGTTACCATCAACTCCGCCAGACGCCGCTTGGCCTTCGGATCTGCCTCGTCGAAGGCGTGCGCCACGACAATGATTAGTTGCTCACCATCCGCCGCCGATTGCCCTCGCAGGATGGTCCTGAGCCGACGTCCCTGCTTCTCAAGAAAAACGGCATCCTCAGCGAATCTCGATGCGAGCCGTTCGCCAAACT
>PAXL01000007.1 GCA_002714465.1 Gemmatimonadota bacterium
CCGCGGGTGTAGTTCAACGGCTAGAACCTCAGCCTTCCAAGCTGATGATGAGGGTTCGATTCCCTTCACCCGCTCGATCCCCGCCTTCAACGAGATGATGCTCTGTGAAAGAGCGTCGTTCTCGTCACCTAGCCTTGTACACGTGCTGATCGCCCAGATCTCTGACTGCCACATCCGAGACCACGACAATGGCTTCGGCCGCCTCGTCGACACCACCGAGACCCTGAGACGGGTCGTCGATCACCTGCTGACCCTGGAACCCGCCCCCGACGTGATCCTGGCCACCGGCGACCTCACCGACGACGGCACCCCGCCCCAATACGCCACCCTTCGTGACACCCTGGCCCCCATCGCCGAGAGGATCGTCCCGCTACCCGGCAACCATGACGAGGGGCGAGCTTTCCGACTGGCGTTCGCCGACCTGCTCCCCAACGACATGGCTACCGACCACTGCAGTTACGTCGTCGACCGGTTCCCGGTTCGCCTCGTCGGATTGGACACCACGCTTCCGGGCCGCCACGACGGTCGATTCGACTCGGTTCGGGAGGGGTGGCTGGACCAGACCCTGTCAGCCGATGATCGACCCACTGTCGTGTTCACCCACTTTCCACCTTTCGAAACCGGCCTGACGTTCATGGACCAGGGTGGAGTTGCCGATGCCGACCGCCTACGGGCGACCATAGAGCGACACCCTCAGGTCCGACTTCTGGTGGCCGGCCACCTGCACCGTCCAATCCAGACGACCATCGGTACGACCCTCGTGTCGACCTGTCCGTCAACCGGCAACCAATTGAAACTGGACCTGCACCCGGAACGGGCGGCAGCCGTCGACGAACCGCCGGCCTTTCAACTACATCGTTGGGACGGTGCACGGTTCGTCACCCACACGGGGACGGTGCGCGAGCCCTCCATGATCAGATCCATCGACCTCGACCACTTCGCTGCTGAGATCCGCAGCCGATACGAGGCTGGAGAACCATTCACAAAGTAACGGGTGGAGAGACTCCCTGCCGATCCAGGAACCGATACACGTCGAGCAGGTCTATCCCCGGAAACGGTGAAAATGCGCGGGCTGACGACGGGAGGGCGGTCAGCACGAAGCTCCGCTCCGAGGCCGACGGCCACGCCACGCCGTCCCACCGTCGTAACAGTTCTGGCTCAGCCTGATCGTCCTTCTCGTTGGCAACTACCCGGCGCAACGTGTCCCCACCCCGAAAGTAGGCCGCATTGGCCTCACTGCAACCAAGGGTCACCGCGTAGGGCGTGCGCTCGGTGGCGTTCTCCACATAGGTCACGCACCAGTAGTCGCCGGAGTCGGTCGCCGTGTGCTGGTAGTGGAGTAGGTCCGAGCCGTCCCACGCCTGACGCGCTCCCCACTGCCGACCAAGACGTGCACCCTCCAGACCGCCGTCGGGGTCGGCCGGGAAGCTGATGCCGTCATTCTCATAGGCCTTAGTAATCGTTCCCTCGGGATCAGTCCGAATGAAGTGAACCGGTAGGTCGAGGTGCCGTGTAGCCAGGTTGGTGAACCGGTGAGCGGCCATCTCGTAGGAGACGTAGTACCGCTCCTTGAGGTCCTCGATGGACAGGTCGCAATCGCTCCTGGCCCCCGACAAAAACCCGACGGCTGCTTCCTCGGGGATAAGTACCGCCGCGGCGTAGTAGTTCGACTCGATCCGTTGGCGGAGGTAGCCCTCGAAGTCGGTGGTCTCGGCATGTTCCAAAGCGAAGTGTCCAAGCGTCTGGAGCACCACCGATCGGGCCGCCCGAACGCTGAGGTCATCACGCTGCGGGATGTAGATGACACGACGGCGGGTATCTGTCACCGACCGAGCGGTCCGGGGCATGCCCTTGACCCGTTCCACGGTAAAGCCGTGGTGGGCGGCCAGATCGACCATGCCCTTTTCCGTCGGCGGCCCCTCGCCGCCGTAACCGGCGGCGACCAGATCCTCGGCCGCCCTCTGCTCGATCTCGGCAAAGTAGTTGTCCCTGGCACGCATCTCGGTTCGCAAGGCGATGTTGGCCAGCCGCGCCCGGTCTCCCGCCTCCATATTGGCCAAGCCGGAACGACTGACCTCAACGTCGGGAAGTGCCCGATATAGACCCACGAGCGCCTCGAGTATGTCATCGTCAAGACGGGCCCCGGCCCGCACCTCGGGCAGTTCGAGGGTCGTCCTCCAGGGGCCGGACTGATGACGGTCCAACTCCATCTCGAGTGCCGCCCGACGACTGGGTGGCGTCGGATCGAGCAGATCTACCGTGGCGCAGCCCAGAGCGTCAGCCAACTCGCCCAGCACCCCGAGTTTCGGCTCGATTCGGCCATTCTCAACCTGGGAGAGGAAGGACGCTGGCCGCCCAATCCGCTCGCCAAGCACGGCCAACGTGAGCCCGGCTTCCCTGCGTAGATGGCGGAGGCGGTGACCCAACACCACCGGATCGAAGGCCTGTACACCCATGTCTGGCTCCCGTCCCGTCGTGCCTCAATTTCTGGTGCCCAGCGACTCGAAATCTTTCACTTTTTCTCCCAGAGCTACAGGTTAGAGGATTTTTCCATGATCTCAGCCGATCTAAAGACGGAACATCCCCGATACTCGTTTCTGCAAGACGGATACTCACAACTACCAGACGCACCAGTAGGGACAGATGCCCACGTGGCATCAGCCCCGGGAAGGAGTTTCCATGACCGACCTGGACGGCATCGAGATCACCGACCATGACCTAACCGTCGAGATCTTCACGCCCGAGGCCGCAGCGTTCGTCGCCGACCTGGTCCGGACGTTCCGCGACCGCCGGATCGAACTCCTGCGTAACCGCCGTATCCGCCAGGAGAAGTTCGACGCCGGCCTACGTCCCGATTTTCTCTCCGAAACCGCCGAAATTCGCTCAGGTACATGGACGGTTTCACCCCCACCCAAGGACCTTCTCGACCGGCGCGTCGAGATCACCGGACCACCTGAACGCAAGATGATGATCAACGCCCTTAACTCTGGTGCCCGGGTGTTCATGGCCGACTTCGAGGACTCCAGCACCCCGACCTGGGACAACATGCTCAATGGTCAGGTCAACGTGCGCGACGCCATTCGGCGTGACCTCACCCTGGAACGCGACGGCAAGAGTTACGCCATCAACGACGAGACCGCCACGCTGGTCATCCGGCCACGGGGTTGGCACCTCCCCGAGCGTCACGTCCAGATCGACGGTCAGCCGGCCGCCGCCAGCCTCGTGGACTTCGGCCTCGTCTTCTTCCATAACGCCCGAGAGGCCCTCGACCGGGGCACGGCCCCGTACTTCTACCTCCCAAAGTTGGAGAACCACCTCGAGGCTCTCCTCTGGAACGACGTGTTCTGCCATGCCCAAGATGTCCTCGGCGTGCCTCGAGGCTCGATCAAGGCCACAGTGCTCATAGAGACCATCACCGCAGCTTTTGAGATGGACGAGATCCTCTACGAACTGCGGGAACACTCGGCAGGGTTAAATGCTGGCCGCTGGGACTACATCTTCTCGGTAGCCAAGAAGTTCAATGCAGACCCGGCCTTCGTTCTCCCCGACCGGTCCGACGTAACCATGACGGTGCCGTTCATGCGGGCATATACGGAGCTCATGGTGGCTACCTGTCACAAGCGAGATGCGCATGCCATCGGTGGTATGGCGGCCTTCATTCCCAATCGCCGCGATCCCGAGGTCACCGCCCAAGCCCTCACCAAGGTGAAGGAGGACAAGCGGCGCGAGGCCAACGACGGATGTGACGGTACCTGGGTGGCCCACCCTGACCTTGTAACCGTGGCCGAAGCCGAGTTCAACGCCATCCTGGGTAAAAGCCTCAACCAGGTGGACCGCCAACGTCCAGACGTGCGGGTCAGCGGAGACGACCTTCTATCTGTCAACGAATCAGGGGGCCAAATCACCCGATCCGGCCTTGAGACCAACGTCTACGTGGGCCTCCGCTATCTCGCCTCGTGGCTATCGGGAACCGGCGCGGCAGCCATCCACAATCTCATGGAGGACGCTGCCACTGCCGAGATCAGTCGGGCACAAATCTGGCAATGGATCCGCCACAGTCGCACCCTCGAGGACGGCACCACAGTTACCCCCGACCTGGTCCGATCGACGATCGACGCTCAAATGGCGGTCATCGCCGATGATCTCGGCAGCGAAGTATTCGCTTCGCTGCCGTTCAAAGAGGCCCGATTGGTCTTCGAGCAGGTAGCCCTCGCGTCGGAGTTCATTGAGTTCCTTACCCTCCCCGCCTACGAGCTCCTGGACTGACGGACAGAGCACCACGCGGGCACCCACCTCCAACCAACTTCCCTACCGGGCCCAACAGACGTCAGCGGTCCCCCCACGAAAGCGAGTCAGTGATGCGGAACTCCTTTGACAACCAGGTCTTGGCCCTGGACAAGGACTGGAACGAGAACCCCAGATGGGAGGGCACGATGCGCGACTACACAGCGGCTGACGTCGTCCGCCTGCGGGGCTCGGTCCTACCTGAGTGTTCAATCGCCCGCCATGGCGCTGAGGTGCTCTGGGAGAAGATGCACGACATGGACTACGTCCATGCCCTAGGTGCCATGACTGGCGGCCAAGCCATCCAGTACGTCAAGGGCGGCCTCCCGGCGCTGTACCTATCCGGCTGGCAAGTGGCAGGTGACGCCAACTTGGCCGGTCAGGTCTACCCGGACCAAAGTCTCTACCCGGCTAACTCGGTGCCGGCCGTCGTGGAACGCCTGAACAACGCCCTCCGCCGCGCCGACCAGATCGAGTGGTCCGAGAACAAGGGCGAGATGCTTCGGGATTGGATGGTCCCGATCGTGGCCGACGCCGAAGCCGGCTTCGGGGGCGCCCTGAACGTCTACGAACTCATGAAACGGATGCTGCGTGCCGGTGCCGCCGGCGTGCACTTCGAGGACCAGTTGGCCTCTGAGAAGAAGTGCGGCCATATGGGTGGCAAGGTGCTAGTTCCGACCCAGCAGCACATACGCACCCTGACAGCTGCCCGCCTAGCCGCCGACGTCCTCGGCGTACCGTCCGTACTGATCGCCCGGACCGATGCTCTGGCCGCCAACCTCATCACGAGCGATGTGGACGACCGGGACAAACCGTTCCTGACCGGTGGCCGTACCGCTGAGGGCTTCTTCGAGACCGAACCGGGCATGCCTACGCCGATCGCCCGGGCGCTTGCCTACGCCCCTTACTGCGACCTGATCTGGTGCGAGACCGGAACGCCAGACCTTGATCAGGCCAAGGAATTCGCCGACGCCGTACACGCCGAATTCCCGGAGAAGATGCTGGCCTACAACTGCTCGCCATCGTTCAACTGGAAGTCAACGCTCGACGACGAGACCATCGCCAAGTTCCAGCGGGAACTCGGCAAGATGGGCTACAAGTTCCAGTTCATCACCCTGGCTGGATGGCACGCCTTAAACGCTTCAGCATTCGAGTTGGCCAAGGGTTACACCGACTCGGATATGACGGCCTACGTGGCCCTCCAGCAGGCCGAGTTCGGGATGGAAGACGACGGCTACACGGCCACCCGTCACCAGCGCGAGGTTGGCGCCGGCTATTTCGATGATGTGGCCACCGTGATTTCCGGTGGGACCGCTTCGACGCTGGCCCTGGAAGGTTCCACCGAGGAGGAGCAGTTCTAGGACCCGTTTCCTGACTTGTCGTCTGGTCTGGAGTCGAAAAGGTCCCGACTACGGCCGGGGTCGTGTCGCGTCCAGTCCTGTCCCCTAGCGTCGCCCCGTGCCTGATCGGTTCCACCCCCTCGTCGCCGTTCTGGCAGTCGTGGTGCCCCTCGCCCTGGTGCTTGGGACCGTCCCCGCTGGTGCCGTCGGAAACGGCAACGGTGCAAATGGGGTTAGCGCGGCCAGCATCGTGCGCGGTCCCGACGACGTCCTCCTCCCGGTGGTGGGCGAGTTCGCCGGGTCGACGGTAGTCAGTAGCAGTTGTGGCCGCGAAGTCGTGTACGAGGGCGGCACCCCCGTCCATGCCAGTGGTGACAATGCCATCGATGTGGTCCTCGACCCCGGACATGGTGGCCCCGAACCGGGCGCGGTGGGCGCGAACGGACTGACCGAGCGGGACCTGAACCTCATGGTGACCTTCCACGCCAAGTTCGCCCTTGAGGAGTTGGGCCACTCCGTGGTGCTTACCCGCCGTCGGGACCTGCACATGCCTATCCGCCAGCGCACTGCCATCGTACGGGCACTGGACCCGCGGGCCTTCGTGTCCATCCACCACAACGGTGGTGCCGTCAAGCGGTCTGATACCCCTGGGACCGAGGCCTTCCACCAGGTTGACCAGCCAGAATCCCAGCGCCTAGCCGGGCTGCTGTTCGAAGAGGTCCAGGCCGTCTTCGCCGACTACTGGGTGCCGTGGGTACGTACCTACCACCAGGGTGTCTCCGCTCGCCTCCGGGAATCTCGGACCGACACCTACGGCGTGCTGCGAATGACCAGGGGTGTGCCAGCGGCCATCGTCGAGGGCCTCTACCTGTCCAACCCGCCGGAGGCCGAGCTGCTGGCGCTGCCCGAGATCCAGCAGGCCGAAGGTCAAGCCATAGCCCGCGCCATCCACCGATTTCTCACTACCAGCGATCCCGGCTCGGGCTTCAAGGCACCCTTTTATGATCCACACACCACCGGGACGGGCACAGCTCGGGGCTGCGTTGACCGCACCTACACCGACCCGGTCGAAATAGTGACCGGGTTCACTGCCGACGAATACGCCTCGCTCGTTTCCACCGCCAGGGCCATGGGCCGGTCGCCGGACTGGCTCATCCGGTTCGGCGTGTACACCCTGAAGTTCCTAGGCGACCTGCCCGGCGCCGCCCCCACCACGGAGTTGGACGAGGTGGACCAACCCGATGCCTACGGGCCGATCGCCGTACCGGTGGCCTGGGACCAGGCCGAACAGGTCGTGCTCGTACGCATGGCCGAGGCCTACGGCCTTACCCGCACCCAGGTCCAGAAGTTGGGAGCCACCCTCATGGTCTTTCTGGCCAACCTCCCGTCCACTCTTAATGACAGGTCCTCGGACACGCCCTGATCGTCTAGCCCCAGTCGCCGCGACGTTCGGCCTTGCGAGCCCCTCGTCGGCGCTTGGCCTCAAGCCGTCGCTCCACGGACCCCCGGCGGGGGTGGGTGGGACGCCGAATCACCTGCTCTACCAGTGCGTCCTGCAGGCGTCGTTCAATCTCGTCGAGGGCCCGCTGGCGGTTGCGGGTCTGGGAGCGGTGCCGGTCGACCACGAGCCGGACAATCGACCCCAACCGTTGAACCAGTTGGACCCGAACCTCATCCTCGATGCCCCGGGCCGTCGTGAGGTCCAATTGGGCCTCCACTCGAGTGTGGGCGCGGTTGGCATGCTGACCACCGGGACCCCCCGATGGTCCGAAACGCCAACGCACCTCGCTGGTCGGCACCCGACATCCAGGGCCGGCCGACAGCACCCGATCGTCTCCGGCCATGACCCAACGCTACGGCTCGCTCCCGGTTTGGGTGGCGACCCTGCCGATCAACCACCTCCGGGCGCCGACTGGCCATCGTGCTAGCACCCCTGCTGGACTCAGACAATGCCCGAGGAGACCCGGCCACTGCGCTTCGTGGTCGTGGGTGCAGGGATGGCCGGCATTCTCGCCGCTGTCCGCCTCCGAGAGCGGGGGTTCGATGATATTGCGATCTACGAAAAGGCTGCCCGGCTGGGGGGCACCTGGCGGGAGAACACCTACCCGGGCGTGGCCTGTGACGTGCCATCGATCCTCTACAGCTACTCGTTTGCCCCAAACCCGGAGTGGTCGCACCGCTTTTCGTCGGGGTCCGAGATCCAGTCCTACCTAGAAGACGTAGCCCGACACCACGACGTAGAGCGATCGATCACCTACGGCGAGGAAGTGGTTTGCGCCGAGCACGACGGCGACCGATGGCACCTACTCACCGCCTCTGGCCGCACCGACGTGGCCGATGTGATCATCGCTGCGACCGGGGTGTTCCACCAGCCGTTCCTACCCGAACTCGAGGGCCTCGGTGATTTCGCTGGCAACCTCGTCCACACGGCACAGTGGGCCGAGTCGGTACCAGTGGCCGGACGTCGACTTGGAATCATCGGGACCGGATCGTCGGCGGTCCAAACGGTGGGTGCCGTAGTCGAAGAGGTGGAGTCACTGTCTCTGTTCCAGAGGACCGCCCAGTGGGTGCTCCCCCAGGACAACCCGCCCTACACCGACGAGGAGAAAGCAGCATTTCGGGCCGACCCCGACTCCCAACGCCGCCTGCGCGACGAAATCTCGGAACTCTTCGCCGACGGCTTCGCCAACGCTGTGGTCGACGCCGAGTCGCCTGTTCTGGCCCGAATCGCAGAACTCTGTCAGGCCAACCTCGACAGCGTGGTCGACAAAGAACTACGCGAACGCCTCACCCCTGACCACCGAGTGGCCTGCAAGCGCCTAGTCATCTCGGAAAACTTCTACGAAGCCATCCAGCACCCCAACGCCCGTCTGGTCACCAACAAGATCGACCGGATCGTGTCCGACGGCGTCCTCACCAGCGACGGCGAGGTTCATCAACTAGACGTGCTGGTCTTGGCCACCGGTTTTCAGGTCGACCGGTTCATGCGACCCATGGAAATCGTCGGCCCCGTCGGTACCCGACTGTCCGAGGCATGGGCCGACCGGCCAACGGCCTACCTCTCGATGGCCGTACCAGGGCTCCCCAACCTGTTCATGCTGAATGGCCCCAACGGCCCGGTCGGAAACTTCTCGCTCATCGAGGTAGCCGAACTACAGATGGAATACGCCCTCCAACTGGTGGACCAGATTGCCAACGGCTCCTACAGGCTGATCGAGCCGACCCCCGGCGCCACTAAGGCCGAAGAAGAGGCCCGGACCGAGGCGGCTGGACGGACCGTGTGGGCCACCGGCTGCAACAGCTGGTACCTCGACGACCGGGGCGTGCCCCTGGTCTGGCCGTGGACGTTCAGGGAGTTCCAACGCCGGATGGCCGCGCCAGACCTCGACCACTACACACTTACCGAATAACCGCCCCACTTGGGACCGTGCCGTCCCGGGGCCAGACTTGTCGCCGTGGAAGCAAACCACTTTCTCTCCAGCTACTACCCCGACACCTCCTACGGCGGAAAGAGCCTTTACGGCGACATGGTTGAACAGGCCGTGACCGCTGAACGCCTCGGCTACCGGGGCGTCACACTGCCCGAGCATCACCTCGTAAACGTGCTGCTAATGCCGTCACCGCTGCAGATGGCGATCAAGGTGGCGTGCGAGACCGACCATCTGGAGGTCGTCACATCGGTCGCCGTATTGCCCTTGCACGACATGCGAATCTTTGCTGGCGAGGTCATCCAGGCCGACATCCTCACCGACGGCCGACTAGTACTCGGTGTGGGCCGAGGTGCCTTCGCCTACGAGATGGCCCGCCTCGGCGCCCCCATCGAGGAATCCAAGGCCCGGTTCGACGAGAGCCTCGACGTCCTAATCGCCCTACTCACAGAGGAGGAGGTGTCTTGGGATGGCGAGTACTACCGGTTCGACCCGATCACCGTCATGCCTCGCCCCATGACCCAACCCATGCCGAAGATGATGGTGGCCGTCATGAACCCGCCTGGCATCGCGGCGTGCACCAGACGGGGCTTTGACATCCAGACCACTCCACTGGCAGGACGGCCCGATCTCTTCCGCTCCCAGATCGCTGCCCACAAGGAGGCCAAAGCTGATATGGGTGAGGCTGGCCGCCACCTGCGGATCATGATGTCGCGAGTCATCTACTGCAGCGGTTCGGAGGCCGAGACCCGACGGATGGTCCAGATGGCCCACGACTACTACAGCCGATTCGACAACGTGTTCACCGGGCCGGGCATCGTCAACCACGGCGATGTCGAGCCCCTCGCTCGGGCCCAGACCATCGAGGAGCTCGAGGAGAATCTCATCATCTGCCAGGCCGAAGAAATGGTCGACCGCCTAGCCGAATACGCGGAGGCCGGCCTCGACGAGATCATCCTGAGCTCCAACCTGGGCCAGCCCCAGAGCGAGCACCTCGAAGCTATGGAACGCTTCGCCATCGAAGTGCTCCCACACCTGCAACAGGTGGCGTTCGCTGCCTGAGGCAGGAACGCGACCACCAATCCCATTCGTCCCGCCTGGGAGGAACCCAGTGCCCATCATCCGTGTCGAGATGTTCCCCGATTGCACCTCCGACCAGAAATGCGACCTCGTCCGGGAACTTACCGACAGGTTTGTCCGGGCCTGTGGTAGCGCCGGCGACCGGTTGGACGTCGTCATCACCGAGGTAGAACATGAGAACTGGGGCATCGGCTGCGGGCTGATGTCCCCTAAGTAGCGCATCCCGGATTGAAGAGGCTCCATGGACGCCATCGACGTCTCGTACACGGTCTCCGGCGAGGGGCCGCCGCTGTACATGGTCCATGGTATTGGGAGCCGGCGTGTGACGTGGGACGCCCTCCTTCCCGAGCTCGAGGACCACTTCACCTGCATTCGGTACGACCTACGAGGCCATGGCGAAAGCCCGGTCCCACCGGTTCCTTACTCTCTAGACGACCTCGTCGACGATCTCGAGGCGTTGCGGATGCGGCTCGACCACGACCGCATTCACGTAATCGGCCATTCGCTGGGTGGCCAGATCGGACCGGCCTACGCCCGAGCCCATCCGGAGCACGCGGCCAGCGTCATCCTCCTGTCCACGGCAGCGGGTCGCACCGCTGAAGACAGTGCCAAGGTCAAGGGCGTGGTGGTAAAGATGCGCGCCGAAGGCGTGGAGCCGGTAGTAGGTACCTTGGTAAACCGCTGGTACACCGACGATTTCATCGAGGCGCGACCCGATGCCATCCAAAACCGGATCGAGCAGGTACTTGGCACTCCGGAAGAGGTATTCCTCAGCGTGTTCGACGTTTATGCCGGAACCGAGATGGCGCCGTGGCTGCACCAGGTGGCCTGCCCGTGTCTGGTCATGACCGGCGAGTTCGACGGAGGATGTAACCCCCGGCTAAACCGGTTCATCGCCAACGAGTTGCCCGACGCCGAACTGGTGATCCTTGACGATCTCAAGCACTCGATTCTGATCGAGGCACCGGATCGAGTGGTCGCCCCGGTGAAGGACTTCCTACTGCGCAACCGCGACATCTGACGGAGGTCAGGGCGATACTCGACGGACATCAGATTCGGCGCGCCACCAACCGGAGACCTCCCAGCTTGCCGCTAGAGAAATGGGCGGCCATCGTTGAGTAGAAGCCGCACATCGTCTCGAACACGGCCTCGCCGTGCACCCGCAAGTGCCGTTCACTCTGGTTGAGGTAGCCCTCCAGGCGGTCGCTGGTAAACGCCGTCCAGTCGTCGGCCATGTCGTCACACTGGACGACCTCGAAGCCCGCCTCGATGAACTCGCGGCCGTAAAGGTCGAGGTCGGGTAGGTGGTTGACGAACAACTCCGATGACAACACCTCCCGCTCCCGATCGTCGAACCCATCCCGCTCGCACAGGTCCTCGACGTAGACGAACCCCCCCTCCGGGAGTAGCGAACGGAACCGTTCGAGAAGAAGCCTTCGCTGCGGAATGTGGTAGAGGGCCAGCCAGCTGACGATGACGTCGAATCGTTGGCGCCCAAACCGGTGGGTCAGGACGTCGCCGCACACGTGGGTCACCCGATCGGCCAACCCGCACCGGGCGGTGAGGTCGACAGCAATCCGGTGGTGGTCGTCCTGAAGTTCCAGCGCAATCACCGCGGCGCCAGTGGTGGAAGCCAGGTGGCGAGCCGGGCCGCCAATACCAGAACCAACCTCCAGAACCGCACTCTGCTGGTTGATGCCAGTAGAACGGACGGCCTCATCCACTGCCTCAGTTCCGTGGTAGTGGAGCTGGTCAAAGGCCGTCAACTCGTCCGCTCGCAGCGGCTCGTCGTCACTCCTGCCAAGGTCCCGGACTTCGCTGCCCACGCGATCAACGTGGTGGTACAACCCCATGCTCTTGATGTCGTCGCTCTCAAGGTCAGGGCTGGGATCGGTCACGACGAGACGGGCCCTCCTTTGCGCCCGGTTCCTCTGCGAATGGTGCCCCCGGCAGGATTTGAACCTGCGACCGGTGGATTAGAAGGCCACTGCTCTATCCGGGCTGAGCTACGGGGGCTAGTACCACGGCGAGGCTATCGGGGGCATCGAATCCCACTTGGTGCAGAAGTTCCAATAAGGGTTGGTCAGGACGACTACGGAAGGCGGTAACCCTTTGATGTTGGTACCTCTAGGGAACCAGCACTGCTCTTCCCAAAACACGACCCTCACGTAGATCGGTCAGCGCCGCAGCAACCTGTTCAAGTGAATACTTGGTTGTGACGACTTCAAGACGCCCGTCTGCCACCAATTCGGTTAGTTCGAGAAGTTCGGCAAAGGTCCCTACAAGGCTCCCTGAGACCGTTAGTTCCCGCTCGACCAACAGTCGGGCAGGTATGTCGAGCCGTCCCTCTACCCCGACCAGTTCAAGTCGTCCACCGGTCTGGATTTGAGCAATTGCTGAACTGAGACTTTCTTCGGAGCCAACAAAGTCAATAACCGCTTTGGGCGGGTCAACCGATGCTTGGGTTGCTTCAGAAAATGAGGCATGCACAGCGTCTGCGCCTAGTCGGCTAGCCAGGTCGCGAGCTTCCTGCCTCACGTCGATAGCCACAACTGTCGCCGGCGAGAGGATCTTGAGGATCTGCAATCCGAGATGGCCAAGACCGCCGGCTCCAACGATGTAGGCCGTATCGTTCGAACGCAGGTTTTCAGCCGCCTTTCGGCACGCTCGGAAAGCAGCTAGTCCGGCATCCGCTAGTGGCGCATAAGAACTTGGCTCAGAGTCCCTCGGAAGGGCTACAGCCGAGCGTTCCGGTATCTTCAGGAACTCGGCATAGCCTCCCGGGGCATTGATCCCAGGAGTCGACCTATCGGCAACGTAATGCTCGCATCCCCGGCGTTCGGCATGGTCTAGTCCCGTGGTGTGAAACGGATAGCACACAACCGGATCTCCGACGGTGAAGTGCTCCACCCCTGCCCCTACGGCTTCGACCACTCCGGCGTTTTCGTGGCCAAGCACATGCGGAAGGGGTACTGGTCCTTCACCGAACTCCTGCCCTTCCAGGATGTGGAGGTCAGTGCGACAGACGCCTGCACCAGTAACCCGAACAATCAACTCATCTGCCGCCTCGATAACCGGTGAATCAACTTCCTCTATTCGGACCACATCACCGATTTCAGCAGTGGTATAGGCGTTGAGAAGAGCAGCCCTCATAGATCGTGCCTAGCCCTAGCTACCGTCACGGCAATCATTGTTTCTCCGATCCTCGAGACCGGTTGTGGCGTACAGGTCGACCTAATGGCCTTTAAAAGAGCCACTATCCCCGACTCCTAGAACTATCCACGCGGTGGTTCGGGTCCGTTCATCAGTCAGCCAGAGTGGGTCATGGGCCTACGAAGCGGCCCCACCGGAGGCAGAGGAGTGAGGTCTTCTCCTGACGACCATGGAACGCTGGGCCTCGTCACTTCCATCGTGGCAGGTCTTCATGAGCCAATCGAAAGGCACTTCAGGATTCCCGTAGTTGACCTCGAAGTGCCGGTGGTGGAGGTCATGGAACCAGTCTCCTGCAGGGATCCTCCGTCTACTAACTAGCAGCCGGTCGAACCCAGAATGCGACACTGCGGGACCCAAGCCCTTAAAGAAGCCCGTGAGAATGATCACTGAAGGGTGCATAGGAACGATCCACCAGACAAAGAACATGGAGAAAAACAGAATGTGCTCCACGGGGTGCATGGAAATCCCCGTCCAGGGACCCGTGTTGACATTTCGGTGATGCAACTCATGCACCGACCGATACAAGGGCTTCCAGTGCAGCAATCGATGTGTGAGATAGAAGTGCGAAGACGAAGCAAAGAAGAATATGACTGTTGCAGCAATCAGGTAGCCGGTGTTCGTCGACCAGGACGCTCCGGGAATTATCCCTCTGGTCCATGCCCATAGCGTGATCGCCTCGAACGTTGACCAGACGGTCACACCACTCGCAATACTCCAAAAGGCATTGTCATAGACCTGATTGCGCCAAAGGAACCGTGAAGAAGTTTTCGACGGCCATCGAGGTGAGAACTTGAATTCAGCTCCCTGACTGGATTTGCTGTAGAGGTACCAGTGCAATAGGCCTGCTACTAGCGAGAGCAACGCGCAATTTCTCAACCAGATTATGACAAACAGGCTTAATGCCGGCCCTCCTGATTCACCTATTTCTGGGGTCAGCCAGTTCCAACTGACTACTGCCAGCCCCACAAAGATGAAGCCCCAAGGAAATAGAAATTCGGAAAGGAGCCACTTGACCGACCTGATCGGCTTCATCGGCCATGCGAATATCGGCGGTAGACCAATCGGGTCTGCCGGGCGATACCCCGCTGACCTATTAGTCCCGTTCAGGTCTCCCAAGACGATCTCCCAGGTCTCGTGACTATTCCGTTGTGACATGAATAGGAGGAATTTGCGCCACCCAATCCGTGGCCTGTTCATAAGCATTGCCGATGCGCAGGACCATGTCTTCCGCAAACGGACGACCTACGACCTGTAAACCCAGAGGAAGCACATCATCCGTGAAGCCACATGGAACCGATAGTGCTGGTTGCCCAGTGAGGTTGAACGGTGCAGTAGTGCGAACAAAACTCGAGATGACCGGCTCCTCGCCACCCGGATAAGCGAACTCCTCCTGGTCATGCAGTTGAGCAGGCGCTGGAACCGTTGGGGTAATCAATGCATCAAGTCGATTCCCGACGAAGGTTTCCCTCATCTGATCGGCAATGACTTGCCGCCAACGGAGGGCCCTCAGGTAATAGCTAGATGGCAAGGCCGCTCCAGCTACCAGCATCGCCCGTATCGAAGGGTCGATTAGTTCAGGATTCCGACAGAGGTTCGCATGGTGATACGCGGCAGCCTCGGGGGACACAATCGCGAATTCTGCTTCAAGGCTCCCGACAAGGTAGGAAACATCCACCGGCGTTACGTCGGCCCCCAACTCACGGACGACCTCAACGGCTGCCAAGAATGCATCTTGCGTCTGGGGGTCGATGGGGTCCATGAAGAATCCCGCCGGCATCCCAATTCTGAGTCCAGCAACTCCTGCATCGAGTTTTTCCAGATAGCCACCGCTGGCCCTTTTCGCTGATGTCGGATCCGACTCGTGGGCTCCGGCTATTGCTTCAAGGAGCAGCGCGCAATCCCTGACTGTTTTTCCTAACGGTCCAACATGGTCGAGCGACCAGCTGAGAGGCTCAACGCCTGATTTTGGAACTAGGCCATAGGTTGGCTTGAGGCCAGCTATCCCACAGAGGGAAGCCGGGATCCTTATTGAACCACCCGTGTCACTGCCCAGAGCGGCGTCGCATAGGCCAGCGGCGACAGCTGCCCCGGAGCCACCGCTTGAGCCACCCGGGGAACGAGCAAGGTCCCAAGGATTTCCGGTTCCAGGGGTGTATACGCCACATGCGAGTTCGTGAGCGGCCGTTTTACCGATTACTAGTCCACCCGCCTTTCGGATCCTCGCAACGACCTCTGCATCCGAACGCGAAGGTGGCGGTGGATCGCCATATAGCGCGGAGCCACAGCTATTCGGCAAACCCTCCACCTCGATGATGTCCTTAACCGCGATTTTCATCCCAGCCAGGAGGCGATCTTCGTGGAAGTCCGCACACTGGCGTTCCAGTCCTACCGGATCGAGAACCACCATCGAACCCAGTGCCTGGTCAATACGAGACACCGGCTCCAAAATGGAACTAGCTGAAGGCGCCATCACTCCCATGACGCATCAAAGACGTTGCACGGGGCGACTTCAGGAGTGAGAGAACGTTCGAGAGATTCCGCTGCGGACGATCTTTGTTCGAAATCGGCTATGAGTTCACTGTTCACCGCCTCGACTCCATCCAGCCCCAAGGCGCGTAGGAGGCTCCCGACCGAATCGGCGTCCCACCCAGCGGTCATTGGCTGAGTTCTGCGGTCACATCTACTTCGAGCAAAAGGCCCGGTAGGCCGAGTGCGGCGACCTGGATCCCCGTCACGGCAGGTAGGACGAGGCCGTCAAATACCCGACGACGCACAACCATTTCTTGTTCAAAGTCCCTTATGTCGGCCAGATAGTAGAGAACCTTCACGATGTCAGCCGCACCGCCTCCAGCTTCTTCCAGCACGGCGAGAATGTTTTCCCAAACCTGCTCTGCCTGTTCCCCAACCGTGCTTCCGACAATTGCGCCGGAGGGATCTAGAGCCACCTGACCAGCAAGATGCAGGGTTCTCCCTACCCTGATGCCATATGAATATGGCTCGGGAGGGGGGCACAAACTTGGTGGGTTTATCGCCACCCGTCGGTCTTGTTCTTGGCTGGTGTCCATGACCTTGCATTATTCCAGAAAAAGAAGTGTTATATAACATTGTCTATTGTGTCTAGGGCGCACCAGAAATACGGGCCGCCTTTGTAAGGAGACGTACCGTGCCAACAGTCGAATTGTCTACCGGGATCAGCACCTTCTACCAGGTCGAGGGAACGGGCGATGTACTGCTACTGATCATGGGTACTGGAGCCGACCACTCGACTTGGGATGCTCAGGTCGAGTGTTACAGCAAACACTTCAAAGTGATCAGTTACGACAACAGGGGGACTGGGCAATCAACACACCCGTCAGACCCCAGTGAATACAGCATGCGGATTCTGGCTGACGACGCCGCCGCCCTGCTCGATGCGCTAGAAGTCGAATCTGCGCATGTTTCTGGCTTGTCACTGGGTAGTGCAACAGCACAGGAGCTCGCAATTAACCATCCTGACCGCGTTGCGAGCCTTCAACTGCACAACACCTGGGGCAGGTCTGACGAGTGGTTCGTCAGGATGATCGACTCAATGTCGTTCATGGTGGAACATGACGACCTAGACGCCTATATCCGTTGTGCTCTCCTCTGGGTCTCTAGTCCAGACTTCTTGGCGAATAGGCCTGACGATGTCAGTGCTTTTGAAAGCAACTTCATCAGGGACAATCCGCACCCTCCATCCAAGGACGGACTCTTGGGTCACTTTCACGCAGATAGGACGCACGACGCATTGGACAGACTGAGCCAGATAGAGGCTCCGACAATTGTCACCACCGGAGAAATGGACTGGCAGGTTCCGGCTAGGTATGGCTGGGAAGTGGCCCAAAATATTCGAGGGGCCCAATTCCACACGTTCGAAGGCCCATCCTCAAGCCACATTGCCTTCTATGAAATGGTCGACGAGTGGAACCAGTTCACTCTTCAGTGGCTAGACGATCAGTCCTCGAAGGACTAGGAGTCGCCCTNCAGNCCNTGGACTTCCTCGTAGGTCGGGTTGCCTTCCGCNTCAACCCAGTACTGCTTTCCCCAACCTACGCCTTCCCAAGTCTTGATGTATTCGGGAACGATTTTGATTAACCAACGCGGCTGAACCAAGGTAGGAACCAGATAGGTCGGTCCGTCTGGGCCGAGATACCGAACCGACATCTCCTCGGCCACCTGGACCCATGCACCGCCGACATTTGCCTCTTCGACGATCTCAGCTCGACCCTGGCAGAACACCTTGGGCAGGGTGAACTGGCCTCGCTCGTCGTCTACTTCCATTTCGTCAACCACCAGGCTNACATTTGGATTGTTCTTCATGTAGCGGGCGATNCGAGCCCTCTCCCGAATNACCAGGAGAAACCCTTCCCCGTCCCACGTGTACCAGAGAGGGACCACGTACGGGTTGCCCTCGTCGTCGATGCAAGCCACTCTTGCGAAGGCGTTCCCGCTCAGAAAACGTTCCGCCCTCTCCCATTCCATTCCACCAACATTTCCTCGCCAGGTCTGGTCGTCGCTCATCTTCTTCCTCACCTATCTCAGGTCAACGGTCCGTGATCAAGGGCNCCGAGGGTCCTCGGTTCCCCATTCCTTGAATCTTATATAGTGTGGCACGTGGCTGTCACCTCGCAATCCACTAGTCCCAGCGGGAACGATCCCGTCATCTCCGTTCGCCACCTCGCCAAAGAATTCCATCTCGGGGCGAGCTTGTTTTCCAAGAAGCGGGAACAGGTGGTCTCTGCCGTCGCCGACGTCTCCTTTGACGTCGAGCG
Source organism: Gemmatimonadota bacterium (assembly GCA_002714465.1). The sequence goes on from PAXL01000007.1 coordinate 18,136, forward strand.
GGGTCGAACCCTCGGCATAGTCGGTGAATCAGGCTGTGGGAAGTCCACGACTGCCCGCTGCATTCTCCGCCTCGTAGANCCAACCTCCGGAGAGATCNACTACCGAAAGCTTTCCNCTACGGACCAAACGATTGAAGAAATCGATCTCGGNCAGGCGTCTGAGTCGGAACTTCGAAGATTTCGATCTGATCTACAGATCGTGTTCCAGGATCCTGTCGCTTCGTTCAACCCCCGGATGACAGTAGGCGCGTCAGTCAGCGAGCCTCTGGTGGTCAATACTGACCTGACCCGAGACGAACGTGAAGGGCGAACGCAGGAACTCCTCGAACTTGTCGGGCTCGAGAGTGGGCATTCTCAGCGATACCCGCACGAGTTCTCTGGCGGCCAGAGGCAAAGAATCGGGGTAGCACGNGCCCTGGCCCTGAACCCAAGTTTCATCGTCTGCGATGAGCCAGTGTCCGCCCTAGACGTATCCATCCAAGCTCAGGTCCTCAACCTGCTATCGGAGTTGCAGGAAGAACTTGCACTCACCTACCTATTCATAAGCCATGANCTCGCTGTCGTCAGGCAAATCTGNGACGAAGTCGCGGTCATGTACCTCGGCAAGATCGTGGAGCAGGCCCGCGTGGAGAAGCTCTTTTTAGAGCCAACTCATCCATACACCCACGCTCTCCTTTCAGCTGCCCCGGTAGCCAATCCGAATAAGCAGCGGAAGAGGCGGCGGATCCTGCTGGAGGGTGACGCTCCCAGCCCCATCAACCCGCCTCCGGGATGTCGTTTCCGNTCCCGCTGCGAAACTGGCCGATCTCAAGATTTGTGCCGGGATGTCGAGCCGCCACTNACTGACGACGGTGANGGTCACCTAGTNGCCTGCCACTTCCCTGAGGTCAAGTCGGTCATCTGAGNAACCATGAAGCCACTATCACGCGCNGTCGAATCTATGCCGAGATCAGGGATCCGCGTGATCATGGACCGGGCGTTCAGCATGCCTGACTGCATTCGACTCGAAGTGGGCGAACCGAACTTCCCNACACCAAGCCACGTCTTGGAGGCAGCCGATANGGCGGCCCGAGAGGGGAAGACCCGCTACACGGAAAATCCTGGCATTCCAGAACTCAGATCTCGGATAGCGGAGATCTTCGCAGCGGACACAGGGCGGACAACCAAGACGGACGATGTTGTCGTCACGACCGGGGCCATGGCTGCCCTCTATACGACTCTGATGTCAATCACGGACCCTGGCGATGAGGTAATCGTGATGAGCCCGTCTTGGCCCAATTATCTCATGCAGATGACCCTGCTCGGTATCCGCCCAATCGTTGTTACAACCACCGAAGCGACCGGTCACGTACCTACCGTCGANCAGCTGGAATCTGCTGTGTCTCATCGGACCAAGGCGGTGCTGATCAACTCGCCGTGCAATCCGACCGGGGCCGTGATCAACNAAGCCCAGATGGCNGACATNCTCGAGTTTGCGCGCAGGGCTGACATCTACGTGATCTCAGACGAGGTCTACGACAAGATCATCTACGAGGGCACCCACGTCTCGGCTGCTTCACACGATGGCGATGGTCGTGTTGTCTGCATACATAGCTTCTCCAAGACCTACTCGATGACGGGTTGGAGGGTCGGCTATGCGGTTGCACCGCCTGAGATCGCCGNTCTGATCCGTAAGTGCCAGGAACCAACAGTCAGCTGCGTNAACNCCCCGGCACAGTATGCGGCGCTTGCTGCACTTGACGGCCCTCAAGAAATCATCGGTGAAATGAGAGANGCCTACCGGGAGCGCAGGGACGAGGCAAGGCGCATTCTTTCCTCTTCTGGTATTCCCGCACTTGAACCGGGAGGCGCCTTCTATATCTGGATAGATGTCAGCAGTTCNGGGCGGTCTGATGTGGCGTTTGCCATGGACCTCGTCGACAAGCACCAGGTTGCTGTGGTGCCCGGTTCCACATTTGGTCCCGGCAACGAAGACAGAGTGCGCATTTCCCTAGCAACGGCCCCCGACCTGTTGTACGAGGGCATACGTCGCTTAATTGANGAGACCAGAAGCTAACCGGAGGTTGACCATGGAAGTAGTCGATGCCCACCTTCATCTCTTCAAGGCCGTATCCGAGGACTATCCCCGGACTGTCTACCCAGGGATGGCTGATGCCGAAATGGAAGTGCCGGCTGAAGAACTGCTGGAAGTAATGGGGNCCGCGGGCGTTGATAAGGCAATCGTTGTGCCCCTCGGACCCCAAGACGAGTATCTACGAGACCTTCAGGTCAACTTTCCTGGACGTTTTGTCGGAGTTGGCAATCACGATCCAGAGTCGAAACAGATTGCCGAGGACCTAGACCGACGGATAGATCTCAGTGACATCCAGGGGATTCGCGTCAGTCGGGTCGATGCCGACGCTTCCACTGCGGACGATCCGGAAACGTACGAGTTGTTCCCACTATTTGAGGCAATGGCAGAACGCGGACTGAGGGTCTGGTTCTATTCTGAGCCGCAACAGGTTGAGCTCTACGAAAAGGTCCTGGAACTGCTTCCAGGGTTGGTAACCGTGTTCAACCACTCTGGCTTCATGGTCACAATCGACAACCTGGCCATCGACCAATACCGTCGGCCCCACTTCACTACTGATGTGCCACCACCCACGCTGGACCTCCTTGCTCGAGTCGCCGAGAACCCGAACACTTACGTCCACTTCTCTGGTCAGTACGCCTTCAGCCATAGGCCATACCCATATCTAGATATGGCTCCTGTTGCCGAAGCCCTCAACAATGCCTTTGGGGCGAAACGGATGCTCTGGGCCTCAGACTTTCCGTGGATCCTCTCAGAGCCCGGCTACCCGGAACAGTTGGCCTTGGTCGACCATCTGCTTCCAGACATCAGCGATACGGAACGTGACCTCATTCGCGGTGGTACCGCGTCCTCACTATTCTCGTTCTGATTCGGCGTCCAGAAAGTCGCCTGCAGCCTTCTCATGNGTGGCAGCAGTCCACTTCAGATGGGAGGGCACCAAGGTNCGCCGAAGAAATATCGCCATGTCATCGACGAGATGATCATGACTCTTGATCAGGTCTGGACCATGCNTGGTTGCAGCCACCGAGGCCCAGAGTTTCTTAGCGCCAAGACCGTCGAACAGGAGGCGCGCTTCCTCGGACCGCTCTCCGTCGTTGGTGGCCGCCACCACCAACTGGGACATCTCTTCTCCTGAACCGGCTCGCAAACTGATTCCAGCAGTCGGAGCCCGAGGCGAAACCATTATGTGCGTGATTGGCGCATCCGGTCCTCGCATCCGACAAAGCTCGGAAGATATTGAGCCATAGGAACACAGCCCGATCGGCCCCCAGACCTCTGACACGTTCTTGATTATTTCGACCAGAGTTTCAAGCATCGGATCTTCCTGCACCCAATCGTCAGAAAGACCGTGATTGGGCAGATCGAGGGTGATCACCCTGAACCCCCTGCCCGCCAATAGGCGGTCGGTTCCCTGCCAGCAGTCAAGGTCGTCGCCATGGTCGTGGAACATCACCACCGGAGGCCCTTGAACCGGCCACTCTTGCCCCCGAACGACCAGTTCCTCGGCAATTTTGATCTCGATAGCAAGTGGTTCCATCAGCCCATCTCAAAGGGTTGAGCGTTGAAACAACGCAGACTCTTGGCACCGTCGCGGCTGAGTTCCGGACTCGCTTCCCAGCACCGATCAAGCGCATGCTCACACCTCGGGGCAAACAGGCATCCAGGCGGTGGGACCTGCGGAGGTGGCACACGACCAGGGATACTGTGGAGGCTCCCCCGCGATACGGATATATCTGGTAGGGCCCTGATTAGCCCTTGGGTGTAGGGATGTTGAGGATCACTGAAGAGCTCGTCGACTGGGGCTTCTTCCACAATCTCGCCCGCATACATGACAGCTACTCGGTCAGCCACCGAAGCAACAACCGCAAGGTCATGGGTGATCAGAAGCATCCCCATCTCACGTTCCCGTTGTCGCGCTCGCAGGTTCTCCAGGATTTGCGCCTGCACGGTGACGTCCAGCGCAGTCGTAGGTTCATCGGCTATCAGGAGTCTTGGATCAAGAGCTATGGCTAGAGCAATCATGACCCGCTGCCTCATGCCGCCCGATAGTTGATGCGGGTAGCTGTCAAGACGGTCCGCCGCATCCGGAAGCTCAGCCTCCACGAGGGCCCCGACGGCAATCTCGCGCGCTTCAGCACGGCTGATGTTCCTATGAGACCGAATCACCTCTTCGAGAACACTCCCAATCGTGAACACTGGATCTAGCGAAGTGATCGGATCTTGAAAGATCATTGAGATCGACTCGGCCCTCAAACGCCTGAGTTCGCGCTTTTGGAGGCTGAGAAGGTTTCGGCCTTCAAGATCGATTCTGCCGCTGGTCACCTTGGCAATACCGCGAGGAAGCAAACCCATCACCGAAAGCGCAGTCATCGACTTCCCGCAACCACTCTCCCCCACCAAGCAAACGATCTCATTCTCACAAACTGTGAGCGCCACCCCCTTAACCACTTCGAAGGACGAACCATCACTAGTGATGGAGATTCGCAGATCCTCTATTTCCAGAAGCGGCGAGCGGCCGCGGCTCGATAGGACTTCGCCTGGCCTCGATCCCACCTCGATTGCGCTCATGTCGATTTCCGTAGTCTCGGGTTAGCAATCGTGTAGCCGGTATCTGCCAGCCAATTTCCCAGAACCACCAAAGCAACCAGCACTAGGGAGAAGAACTGCGCCACCGGGTAGTCCCGTCTCAAGACTGCATTCACCAACACTTGTCCAAGGCCGGGCCACCCGAAAATAGTCTCGACAATGAGGGCGTAGCCGACGATCTGCCCTATCCGCAACCCTGCCAACGAGATAATTGGTATGAGGGCATTCCTGAGTACGTGCTTACAGGTGATTCGCCACTCCGAGAGGCCTCCTGCTCTAAGTGTCCTCACGTAGTCGCTGTTCTGGCTTTCGATCATTGACGACCGGGTCATCCGAACTGTGAGAGCAATGCCCTCAAAGGCCAAGACAACTGCCGGCAGGATGAGCTGCTTGGTGCCACAACAGCCAGCCGATGGCAGCCAACCGAGCGTCGAGGCAAATAGCCAAACGGCAAGAAGCGCTAACCAGAAGTTGGGCACAGCCATAGCGACGGTCGAGAAGGACATGATGCCCTGGTCCGCCCAACTATTGCGTCTGAGGGATGCGAGAATCCCGAGGGGAATGCCGACTAGGAACACGAGTCCAAAGGCCGTTCCACCCAATACGAGACTGTTGCGGCCATGCTCCGTGAGCATGTCGGTGAGAGCCTTGTTGTTGGTTAGCGAGTTGCCCGGATCACCACTCAGGATCCGGCCCATGTAGGTGAAGTACTGTTGGTAGATCGGCTCGTTGAGGCCCAATCGATCGCGAAACTCCTCACGAAACTCTTCGGTTGCAGAGCCTGGAAGCGCCGCTGCGGTTGCGTCGCCCCCAGAAAGTCGAATGGCGTAGAAGACGGCGATCGAACTGACGAACAGCACGATCACGGTGTAAACAAGGCGGCTGGCAGTCCGTTTCATCCCTTTTCAACTCCCTTCGCCTCATGTCGGAGTTGTGGGTCGAAAACATCCCTTAACCCATCACCTATCAGGCTGACCGATAGCACTAGCCCGGCAATACCGATGCCCGGAACCGTGCTCTCCCAGTGATTGATCCTGAGAAACCCTCGACCATCTGCGACCATCTTTCCCAGGCTTGGAAGTGGAGGTTGGGCTCCGAGACCGATGAAAGATAGGCCTGCCTCTGCGATGATCGCGACCGCCACGTAATAAGAAGCCAGCACCAGGGCGGGCGCCATCACGTTTGGCAGTAGATGGCGCCACATGATGCGGAATTTAGAGATCCCACAGGCACGCGCTGCCTCCACGAACTCTTTAGCCCGGAGCACAACAACCTCGCCACGCACCACACGCGTAATAGCGGCGACATTCACTATGCCAACAGCAAGGATTACTGGAAACAACCCTTGCCCGAGGCCTCCAGCCAAAAGGACCGCTACCAAGATCAGTGGGAATCCCCAGATGAAGTCCGTGACCGAGCGGACGGCTCGATCAACAGCGCCACCCAAGAATCCGCCACACATACCCAATGCCATGCCGACTATTAGCGCCATGGAAGTTACCGCAGCGGCTACGAACAAAGAGACGCGAATTCCTATACAGAGTCTGACCAGAAGGTCGCGCCCGTACTGATCCGTCCCTAGCAAGTACCCCTCAGAAAGTGGAGGCAGATGTGTATTGCGAAGCGACTGCCCCGCGTAGTCACTGCCAATGATCAGGGGTCCAATCAACCCCAGACCAACGATCAGGATTCCTAGAACCGAACCCGTAAAGAGCAGCTTGTTTCGGCTGAACTCCCTTAACTTCTTGCGCCAGGGGTTTGCCCGAACTTCCTTTTCATAGGCTGCCACCCGTTCGTCCCACGCTTGGGCGTGGGACGAACGAGGAGCATCAAGTTCGGTCATCCGGTTGGCGGTCAGAAGGACCCCCGGAAAGGCTTAAGCCTCGATCCAGACGTCGTTGTAATAGGGATAGAGGTTCCAGAGTGTCGGCTGCCACCCATGAACGCTGTTTCTCTTAGCGAATACAGCATTCCGTGTAACCATCGGAACATAAGGAACATTCTCGCAGTAAGCCACTTGGAACGCAGTCTGAGCGGCCTGTCCCTCTGCCTCGGTGCCGGCGCTAGTCCAGGCTGCCATAGCTTCATCGATGGCAGGCACATTCGCTCGGGACATGTTCGGGAATGGAATAGTCGCGCTGTTCACGAAGAGGTTCAGCACGTCGATCGGTATCGGCCACAGCCAATAGAACAGCGTCATGGGCGCCGCTCCCTTGCCTTCGGTGGCTTGCTTCTCGAACATGACCGCCCTGTCAACAACGTTGACCTGAGCGTCAACGCCGCCTTCGCGCATCATTGCTGAGGCGGTGGTAGCCACTGCCTCGTTGATCGACTCCGCCTGGACAGCGAACTCAAAGGAGAGCACCGTCCCATCCTTTTCCCAGATTCCGTCACCATTCAAGGCCCACCCAGCCTCAGTCATTAGGGCTGCGGCCGCGGCGGGGTCGTAGGTGATCATTTCTTCTACGACCGGGTCGTAGAACTTGTCCGTGGGAGGCAGCGGCCCATAGTCAGCTACTGCATCACCGAAGAAGACCGCGTCGCGCATGGCTTCGCGGTCGATCAAGTGGGCGATAGCGGCCCGGACCCGAACATCTCCGAAGTACTCGTCCCAATCCTGGTTGAGGGTCAGGATGTAGCCCGACCACTCAGGGAACCGGTACACGGTGAGATCCGAATCGCTCTCCAGGCGGCTTACGTCCTGTGGCGCCGGGCCCTTGAGGGTATGGATGTCGCCATTTTCGAGCTGCACAGCACGCTGGCTAGCTTCAGCGATAAAGGTCCAGCGGATGGCATCCAGATGCGCTGGACCCTTGTTCTCGAAGTACTCGGTGTTAGAACCCGGATAGTCCTCCCACCGCTTAACGAGGACATGACTTCCAGGCACAAACTCTTCGTGGGTGAATGGACCCGTCCCGTCGGCGATTTCTGTTCCGTAGGTAGTCGACTCCATGCCCCCAGCTTCATTCCAGGTGTCCATGCAGAGAACCCTGAAATAGCCAGTCTTGTGGGGCCCGAGGGCTCCAACCCATGGGTTGTTCATCTTGACGACTAGCTGATCGCCTTCTGACTCGTAGCTGGCGACCGGAGCAGCCAGCGTTGCGATGAACGACGTCGCCTTGAAGAAAGCCAGGAATTCCGCCACTGCAGCAGCATTTGCCGGTTTCCCAGAATGGAACTTCCCAGCCGGGTCTATATCGAACCGGTACTCCATGCCGTCAGCTGACTTAGTGAAACTCGTCGCCAACTGGTGGTTGTCATTGCCATCGGGGTCATTCGTGAGGAGAGCTTCGTAGATGGCAAAGAAAGCTGGGTCGTACCAGTTCGTGGTGATCGGATCATGCTTCGAGAAGTCGAGGTCGTAGCCTTCCAACAGCGTCCCGCCTCTCGTTGGTCCAGCAGTCGTCGTCGGGGCTGCGGTAGTCGCCGGGGCCGCGGTAGTCGCCGGGGCTGCGGTAGTCGCCGGGGCCGCAGCCTCATCGGAACCGCAAGCTGCGAGTATCGATCCAGCAGCAGCAACACTGACACCGAGGCCTCCAGCCACCTTCACAAAGTGCCGGCGCGTGACCTCACCTCCGCGATACTTCTCAATCAGCTGGTCAAGCTCGCCGTTCTTAGTCGGATCGCTCATCTCTCCCGTACCCCCTTGTGCACGTATTGAGTCCGTCCACAGGACTCACACTTGTATTGAACAACAACCGTCGACTATGAGCGGCTGCAACTCCGAAATCTCTTATGTGTTCATAGCATGGATTGCTAGGAGTTTATAGTATCTCCAGTTGTAAGGGAAGATAGAACTGGCGAAGTCGGCCCGCCCTGATGGAAGAAATCCAAGCCACCAGAGGTGACCTCTCCGAGACCTAGCCACCTCACTACTCGGTGGCACTGGCGGCCGAGGGAAACGCTGTTCGGAATTCATCTTCCGCTTCCCTGGACCAGGCCCCACCCAGCGGAACTATGAGGTCCCGTGTCGGACCTTCACCGCAAGGATGACCCTGCGTCACCAGAAGGCGAATCCCGTCATCACCCCTCACCAAGACGTACGAGTACACGGTCTCGTAACTGCTGTGATTGCAGATCCCTGATTCGCCACCATCGTGACTCCGCTGGAGCTCGAGAACGTCAGACAGGCCCTCGGCCTTGGAAAGGCGGCGATACGACCAGTTCAGCCGATCCTCGCTGGTGACAAGATCATCGTCAGTTGCCGTCACCCCGAAATGCACGTGGTGGTTGGTGCGGGTTGCAAGGCTGGGCTCCAGGGAGCAGTGCAGTTCCGTGCCCCTGATCTCGACGACTGCCACAGCAGACGAATCCACCAGCATGAGGTTTGCACACCAGAAACTCTCGGCCGATAGTGCCCGCCGGAGGGCCTCAACCGCTGTCGCTACATCCACCCCCTCGGTAAGCGCAACCTCGGTAAGCACGTCGTAGTTGACACCTCTTGAGGGTTCTTCTCGCACGTTTGAATCTGCACAGAACAGGCCATGCTTGTTGGCCCCTATTGAGAATCCGGAGAACACGTCACCTTGCGAATCTTCACCTGCCCATGACGTTGTCCCTCGAATACCAAAGACGTCTCGACTGACGACCAGCTGGTCGTCGAATTCCACACGACCGAAGTCCTTGTTCTTGAACAGGAGGTAGTCGCCGCCGGACATTTGGAGGGCTCCCGTGGTGCACACGACGTGCGAGAGTAGAATGATCGACGGTTCGTCGCAATCAACACCTCCCGACCGCTGCTGGTGGTATCCCAAGTGACAAGCTCAAAGCCAAAATCAGGACACCTAGTCGAGACCGTGTACCAGTCCACTAGGGCACAGATTCTTGATGGCACCTACCCGCCGGGGGCTCCTCTTCGCCTCAACAGACTTGCTGAAGAAAACGAAGTGAGCCTTATTCCGGTCAGAGAGGCACTTCGACTGCTGGAGAGTGAGAGATTCGTCATCTCTGAGATCAACAAGGGAGCCCGTGTAGCTCCGCTGTCCATGCAGTCGCTCGAGGACCTCTACCGGGTGCGCACACTGGTCGAGGTTGAAGCACTCCGTCTGGCTACCGACTTCATGGAACCGGAGTTCATCAACTCATTGGATACCACCATCACCGAGGCAGTGAGGGAACTGGAAGCCAATGAGATCGAGAAGGGTCTGATCCTCCACCGGGCCTTCCATGATTCGATCTACGCACTATCCGGCTCAGAGTGGCTTTGCCACATGATTGAAGTGCTCTGGGCCCATTCGGACCGTTACATCCATCTGGCCTCGCTCCAGCAGAACTTTGTCTGCAGCGTCGACGACCATCATCACGCCATCATCGACTGCCTCCTAAACAAAGACGTGGAAGGTGCCGCCAAGTCTCTTGCTAGGGACCTTCAAGGGACAGTGGAACTTCTCCGCGACGAACTTGGCCAGGCTGACTTGCAGCAGGCCGTTTGACCCGACTGGTCCTCCTCTGCAGTACCACGGTTCCTACCCTGGAACTACCGGCAGGGAGAGGCTTGACGGGAAGGACCCAGAGTGCAACACCGTCTGGGTCGCAGTCACCGCAGCCAACGTTCCCTCGAAACCAATCCGACCACCAGTATTGAAGTTCCGATCCCACTGAGGAAAATCTGAGCTCGATATATCGACCCTGATTGCCGAACCAGCAGGAACTCTCGTGGCGACGGGGCCGAGTTCTATCCGATATCTATAGACCTCTCCAGGGACGATCGGCGACGGATCAACCAACGAGTCTCTGTAGCGAGCTCTGACGATGCCTTCTTGGATGTTGATCGAGGTCCCATCCGGGCCCACCACGCAGAGCCGAGTAGTGAAGTCGGTGTCGACAGCGGAAGAAGCGGCATAAAGCGTTACGAATGCATCCCCGACCACGAGCATGTCCTCAACCAGGGGTTCCGTGGTGTACACGAGAACCATTCGGGAAACCTCGGCGATGCTCTGGTCTGCCGGACCCATGGGGGTAACCGATTCGAAGCAGCAGGAATGCCCGCCGAGACTGGGCGTGGGGGTGGACGGATCGTAAATGAAGATGTCAACCGGCTCATCTGAGGGAACCTCTCGATCGAGCCAGCCATCGCCGAACTTCGAGTTGGCCCTGCCCTGCGAATGCATGAAGTACTCGACAGAGCGTGCCTCCGCTGGTGGCCATGCAGTGAAGTTCCGAATGCCTTCCCCCAGCAGGTACACAGTCACTGGATGATCCAGAACACCATTGTCTGAACCCTTCAGATGGTGGTCCAACCAGGACACTTGCCAGTCGTCGACCTCGTTAGTACTCACCTCGCCACCAACAACATCCACTGGGGCCCACGGCATGTGCGTCCAGGGTCCGAGGAGGAGCTTCTGCGGCTGACTTTTCACGCTCGCTGAAGCACTTGAGAGGCCAACAAAGTTCTTGACGGTCCCGCTGAGGAAAATGTCGTACAACCCGCCGGTGTGGATCGCAGGAACCTTTATCTCTTCGTATGCCTCGTCGATGCTCCAGCGACTCCAGTAGTCGTCATAGGAAGCATGCTCCACCCAGTCACGGAAATATGGAGCATGGTCTGCAATGACTGGATAGTCGGCGATAGGCAAGAAATTGAACCAATCGGAGGCGGCCCCCAGCGCCGCTCCCAACTGGGCGTAACCCTCTGCATCGTCAGCCCTTTTTGCAGAATCGAGTCCGAGTAACGTCGACCAGTAGACGGTGAACGCGAGATTGAGGGCCCCCGCCTCGTAGGTCCAGCCGTCGTAGTACTGCGACCCAGTGAAACCGGGGCAAATGGTGGCCAAACTGGGAGGAGCCGCCTTTGCCGCCAACATGGTCGTAGCCCCGCCATATGAAAATCCGTACATGGCGACCCGGCCATTCGAGCCCGGCAGGCGGGCTGCCCATTCGACAGTGTCGTAGCCGTCCTCAGACTCGTTGAGGAACGGGGTGAAGTGCCCGTCGGAGAGATAGCGGCCACGGCAATCCTGGACAACAACCAAGTAGCCCCTTTGGGCATACCAGGCAGGATGCGCATAACCGAAGTTCGACAATGCAGCCTGCTTGTCGTAGGGATGGCGACTCAACAGGACCGGATGAGGCCCTTCCTCCTTGGGGCGATATACGTCCGCCAAGAGGACTGTTCCATCGCGCATGGTGGCAGAAACATCCCGTTCTACCGTCACGCCACCCATCCCAGTCAGGACCTCGTAACTCATGTTTCCTCCTCCCTCGGTGGCTTCACCGAGCTTGCATTCTGGACTCTCAACACTTCTCGCTGGCTGTTTGTCCCAGAGGTGGCCTCAACCTCAAGAAACATCTGTTCAGCCTGCTTCTTCCCCAACTCCCTGCAGGAACCCCTGAACACCTCGTCTGGGTCGAGGCGGAGGACTTTCACGGACCGTTTCGGCTGTTCCTTGCGCAGATAGACGAAGACGTTCGTCCTCTCCGAGCCGCGATTCTCCAACGCATAGTCGATCCACAGCACACCGTCTTCGTCGGCCTCCCTGACGGCACATTCCAGGATCGAAACACCGAATCCTGACGAAGGCTCAACTCGATCCGTCAGGAACTTCCCCGTCAGGAGTCGCCTACGTCCAGAGTCAAGTTCCTCTTCAGCGTTCAACTTGAGACACCACCAAGTGCATAGGCGCGAGGTCTTGCTCCGCAGTGGCCGCCGCTATCGTGCTCAACGATTTCATGGCATCTAGTTCCATGACTTCCTGGTCCTGAACCAAGGAACCCCCGAACATGGGATCGATACCCATCGATCACGGTTGCCTGGCAAAGACTGCAACGGACCCCCATTCATCTCCGCCCTTCTCCTCTTCATGCTTGACCTCGTTCTGCACTGATCGCCCATCACCCTTGCTCTTTATTATCAAATTTGCTAGCACGGGACGAGTAGGGCAGAAGGAGTGAAGCGGCATGGGTCGATTCGATGGAAAACGAGTGTTCATTACAGGTGCAGGAAGCGGTTTCGGACGCCGTACATCCGAAAGATTCGCCGAAGAAGGAGCCTCGACCGTCTACATGGTGGACCGGCTGCAGGACCGCCTTGATGTGGCTGCAGAAGCAGTCAGGTCACGAGGAGCAGAAGCGGTTCCCATGTGTTTCGATCTGGCCGACGGGGAGGCTTGCACCGCCGCAATGGCTCAAGCCCTCGCTGACGACCAGCACCTGGACGTCCTCGTGTGCAATGCGGCGCATTGGGCGGATGAGCATGTCCTGGAAATCAGTTTGGAATCCTGGACTCGCCATTTGGCCGTCAACCTCACCGCGTATTTCCTGCTAGCGCAGGGAGCCGCCCGTTCCATGGTGGAACGTAGGTCGGGCGTCATCCTATTTAATGCTTCGATCGACGCCCAGGGGCATTCGTTGGGCTTCACTTCTTATTGCGTCACCAAAGCTGGCGACCGAGCGTTGATGAAGTCAATGGCCGTAGAACTAGCACGCTCAGGGGTTCGGGTGAACTCTGTGAGCCCGGGGCCAGCGGACACGCAACAAAGTACCGACATTGTTGGCGAAGAGTTGATGGCCAAATGGCGTGAACACGGGTTTCCCGAAGTTCCACTGAACCGTCTCGCTGCAACCGATGACATTGCCAGTGCCTTCCTCTTTTTGGCTTCCGACGAAGCCTCCTACATCACTGGTCATGACCTCGTCGTCGACGGTGGCCATACAGCTGATGTCTATGAGATCCCCTACGACTGACGTTTCATCTGTTCAGTCGATCCACGCTGAAGAAGTCGCTATCCAGCGGATGCTGCGTGCTCGGAACGTCTGAGATGTTGGCCGCATATCTGGGGGCTACCTGTGTCTCTCCCGGCGACAAAGTCGATGCCATGGTTAGCACTGATGCATCTCACGTGGACGCCCGAGTTGTTCGACTTTTGCACGGTGACCCCAACCCCGAGGGCCCAGGAGTTGTCGAAGAGGACGCACTCTGGCCCGGTGTGGGCGCCCAAACGGGTGGACAACAGCCTCTCTTGACAGGCTCCTGGATCGAACTGCCCTTGAATCCCAACGGCCTCCAATCGCCCACCCTGGCATTCTGGGTTTATTGGACCGGAGATTCCCCGGATGCACAGACTCTGGCTTTCCTAGGCCACCAAGGAACCGAGGTCCTCCGCCTCGTAATCCGGCCCGATTCACATCTCGAGGCCACCGTCGGGGAATCTGGAGAAACAACAGTTCTGGAATCCCCGACTCCCATTCACAGGGGGCGCTGGTATTTCGTAGGTATCAGCGCTGATGCCCGTACTGGCCAGCTAGGCATCTTTTGCGCAGAACGCGGAACCTCCGTGTTCTCAGTCAAACGAACCCGGGCAGGGTGGAACGGCATACCCCGGGGCTGCGACACGCTCCTGCTGGGTGCCTCGCTCGAGAACCAGACCATCCAGAACTCCTATAGCGGAAAAATCGGTGGAATCAGGATCTTCGAAGGCCTCCTCGATGACATCGACCTCAGTGACCTCAAACAGGGGGCCGAGCCTGAAGGTGGCCGGTGTGAGGGGGCCTGGGATCTTGCACGTCAGACCACTGGAACACGAGTTGTAGATGTCTCAGGCCAAGGCAGGCACGGGCAAATCCACAACGGTGCTGCCCGAGCGGTGACGGGGCCCGAATGGCAGGGAACAGATACGACTATTGGATCCGCGCCTCGTCTCTACGACGCAGTACATCTTCACGACGATGACCTTGCCGATGCCAGATGGCTCCCCACCTTCACTTTTTCTGTGCCACCAGATGCGCGAAGCGGGATCTACGCAATACGACTATCGACGCAAGAAGAGGAGGTCGCGCTCTCCCTTGTCGTCGGGCCCCCACCACAACCGAGCACTCCAGTGCTCTTTCTCGTTCCCACCCTCACCTGGCTTGCGTACGCCAACTTCGACTCAGGAGACAAACACCGCATCGGGCTCTCGCTTTACGACAGCCACTCCGACGGCTCACCCAACTACTACGCATCTCAAAGAAAGCCGACTTCATCTACTCGGCCAGACGCCTACTTTGAGCCAGAGAAAACCGGTGGCGGNTCCGTTCCGCAAATAGATCCTTCCCNGCCGGGAATAACGGAGAACGCGACACACCTCGTGATGGCCGACTTGTACGTGATCCATTGGCTCGAGCACCTCGGAATCCCCTACGAGGTGATGGGCGATGANCACCTCCACGAGCATGGACCTGATGCTCTCACCCCCTACTCAGCCGTGATCTGCGCTGGCCACCACGAGTATTGGACAACAGAGATGTTGGATGCTCTAGAGATATACCTCGAAGCGGGCGGCAACCTTCAGTACATGGCTGGAAACGGCCTNTACTGGCCCACCTCNATAGATCCCGAACGNCCCCATTTGATAGAGGTCCGCAGACGCGGTGGNACCGCCACCAACCAGGCGGAGCACGGNGAACTNCAACACAGCAGCACCGGACTCCTTGGAGGGACCTGGAGTCTTCATGGACGCTCATCGAACAGACTTGTCGGGCTCGGGATGGCCGGACAGGGATTTGGTAGAGCACCCGGTTTNCGACGANTGCCNGACTCACTAGATCCACNAGTNGAATTTGTNTTCGACGGAATCCNGTACGAGGAGACGATCGGNGACTTTGGCCTCAACCTTGGCGGTGCCGGCGGATTCGAGTTCGACCGCATCGACAGGACGGAGGGAACTCCGTCCGGCACACTTCTCTTGGCATCNACCGTNGAGNTCCCNTCCTCNTTCTTCAGGGCAATGGAACACGGCGTCGGNCGTGGCCACGCCGACCCACTCGTCCGAGCAGACATGGTCTANCTCGACCGGGGGCCAGGGTCGGTCTTCGGCGTNGGGTCAATNACNTGGACCGGTTCGCTCTCNCACAATGACTACAAGAACAANGTTGCNCAAATAAGCACCAACGTCCTCAATGAATTTGTCCGCAGNGGCCNNCCAACGCTNTCNGACGAACTTGACTCCTGAGNTCTAGNGNAGTTCNNNCCTCNNCTAGGGNCNGTGGAACTATCTAGATTGATANNAGAGTTTCTGTTCCCTCGANTGGCATCTAATAGGTCGCCCGTCCACCTGAGATGTCATAGACCGANGCAGTAGAGAAGCTGCAACGGTCTGAAGACANCCAGGACACCAATTCGGCCACTTCGCCNACTTCACCGATCCGACCCATCGGGATCTTCGACAACATGTAGTCAAGNACTTCCGGAGCCGTATTTTCATTCATTGGCGTGGCAATGACCGCCGGTGCTATTGCATTCACTAGAACGTTCTCNGTGGCCAACTCTTTGCCAACAGATTTTGTGAGGCCAATAACTGCAGCCTTCGATGCCGAGTACGCAGAAAGTTTGGGATTTCCCTCTTTGCCAGCAATGCTCGCAATATTTACTATCCGACCCCAGCCAGCCTCCCGCATATATGGCACAACCGTTCGAACAGTATTGAAGGTNCCCGTTAGGTTCACATCGATGGTCTGCTTCCAGTGATCAGGGTCCACCTCCCATAGGAAGGTATTTGGTCCCACAATCCCAGCGCTGTTCACGAGCACGTCGAACGGACCGTTTTCCGATACCAACGCAATCACCGCATCCAGGTCGGTCACNTCGAGTCGCAGAACCTCATGCTCGGAATCGCTTGCCGGAGTGGGCACGCTGCTATCAACATTGACATCGGTAGCTACAACCCTGAGGCCNTCCTGTCGAAGCCGCTTGGCGCACTCAAGTCCAATTCCCTGACCGGCGCCGGTTACCAGCGCTGAACGGTTCGGTTCAGTCATCCTCTATCCCTTTCATGGCGTACTCCGACCCCCCCGTCGGCTTGCCTGTCACTCGGGCAACGGCAAACCATTCAGAGTCGCTTCCTCAAACCACCGGACGGAGCGATCGATGCTCTCGAGAAGTGGCGTGTAGGAGAGCGCACCTAGTCGCTTTTCAAGTGAAGCACTATCGACTGCCTCTGGGAATGGGAGGAGGTCCTCACCGTGGGTGATCTCGGTGAAGTTCGTAACCTGCTTGATTCCCTCGACAAATTCCGCAATCGACNCCACGGTTCCACCTAGTCCGTGAACCTCGGAACCTTGCGGCTCAAGTCGGGACGACTGGACGAAGTCCCGGGCGGCATCGGGTGCGAACTGGAACGCCAAGGATCCGCCATATTCAATATGGAAGGCTTGCTCCCTCACAGCTGCGAGTACCGCTGATGTGGGCTGCGAAGTAAGTCCTTGGTCTCTTCCGGGGCCATAGATCGTATGGGGTAACAAGCCGACGCTCGGAAGCCCGTAGTCGGTCTCGTATATCCGAGCGGTTGATTCGTTCGCGCACTTCCAGATTCCATAGAGCGTCGTTGGCAACCGTCGCTCTTCAGGCCCGATAGTGCTCAGTTCATAGTCTTCTGCAGTGCCGAATACCGCAACGCTGCTTGCGTAGACGAGATGTTCGATGGAGTGCCGGAGAGCTGCCTCGAAGACATTTACGGTTCCAACAACGTTCACGGCGGCGCCCATTGGTCGATCCGCTCGACAGAATGGGACCTGTAGGGCGCCGAGATGAATGATTCGAGATACGCCTTCTGCAGCTGACATCACCTGGTCCGAATCGGTCAGGTCTCCCTTGACGTACTTGATCTGCTTTCGGTCCTCAGGGCCAATGACGAGTTGGTGGCGACGATCGTCTTCGCTGATATCAAAGGCCACGACTTGGCATCCATCTTCAAGGAGAAGACGGATTACCCAGGACCCAAGGCATCCCATCGCCCCAGTAACCAGGCAGGTATCTCCGCTCATACGCATTGATTTACCAGCGAGCCGATCCCATCGATTGTCGAAACCAGTACATCGCCTGCATCCAAGTATTGAGGGGGCGTCCGGCCAAGCCCTACCCCGGAAGGAGTCCCAGTAAAGACCAGGTCTCCGGGGCGCAGTTCGCAAACGCCGGATAGGTAGCTAATCAATGCAGGGACTCCATTCAGCAATTGCGACGTCCTCGCCTCCTGCACCACGACGTTGTTGAGTTCACACCGAATGCCCAGATCCCACGGATTGTCAAACTCATCGAGAGTCACCACACACGGACCCAACGGTGCAAACGTCCGATGTGATTTTCCAAGATTGAACTGCGGATTTGTACCTTGAAGCTGAAGTTCGCGCTCACTCACGTCTTGTCCAACAGTCAGCCCCGCAATCACTTGCGAAGCGCCGTCTTCGCTGACATTGCGTGCCCGCTCCCCTATCACTGCGACCATCTCCACTTCCCAATCGCAACTTCCAGGA
Organism: Gemmatimonadota bacterium; assembly: GCA_002714465.1. The sequence goes on from PAXL01000007.1 coordinate 36,017, forward strand.
ACCAGGTGTATATCGCCCCGCGGTCCTGTCAGAGAGGACGGAAATTTCGTGAAGACCATGGGATTATCAGGAATCTCCATGGAGGACTCCACTGCATGGTCACGATAGTTGAGCCCTATTGCAAAGATCTGGCCTGGAGCAGGCACTGGACATGTGAGGTCGCGATCCTGGTAAGGGAGGCCTTCTGCGAGATCCTGACTACGCGCCCATTCTCTGAACGATGACCAGCGCTCAAGAACTTCCATTGGGTCTTCGCTGAACTCGCCCGCCGACGTATCTTGCACATCTAGATAGCAACCTTCACCGATTAGGCAAGAGCGTCCGTGGCGAGCTCCAAATCTCATTGATCCCTATTTTCTCTAAAGAGGCTCTTGTCTGGCCTCGGGGCCTACCCGCCCCTCGATGATCGATTCCCACAACCAAGTGGGAAAACGTCGCTGATTCTTTTGGCACTTCAATCCAAACCTGAGTGGAATATCCACCACGTGGACTATTGAAAAGTTTATAGCATTACGCAAGACTGTTCCACGTCGAGCGCTAGCCACTGTTCTACAACCCATAAGAAGGAGAAGTGGTCGATGACGAACTCGGACGGAACTCCGCCAGAAGAATTCAGCCAGGNACACTTCTACGAGGAAGGGGNAGCNGGGGGAATGCACTCCTCCGAAGTNGAGGAATTCCTCGCCTCCCCTGANAGCACATGGCTAATCAAGTTGACGACCATCAANGAAGACGGTTGGCCAATGACNGTACCCCTTTGGTACCAGTGGTCGAATGGCGCATTTTTCGTTGTTGGGCGCAAGTACAGCCTCTGGGTTGAGGACCTCAAGCGTGAGCCACGCTGTTCGATCTGTATTGAAGAATTGGCCCATCCAAGAGTCCGGAAGGTCATTGCACAATGCTCCGCTGAGATCGTTGAAGGTCCCGCCATCGCTGAGGGTTCCGCCTGGCTTCCAGTGGCTGAAGAAATGGCGTGCCGNTACGCAGGGCCAGACGGCGCAGAGCAGTTGGCTCCATCACACGATTGGGAACGCTACCTAGTGCGCCTAGTGCCTCGAGAGGGTCGACTAACGACTTGGCAGGGAGCCGACTGGGCGGCTCGTTATTTTGATCCGGGNCAAAGGCCGGACCTCGAGGCGNAAGATNCCNNACTCTCTCCGGATGACGATTAGACCTCCTATCCCAGCAGCCGGAAGCCTCCAGTGAGCCCAGATACCGATCTCAAAGAGTCTCTTGCCTTCTCGCATCGCGCTCGCGACCTGAGGCGCTCGACTATCCGGGTTCTCTTTGACGCCGCAGACCAAAACCCTGATGCAATACGGCTGGAGGTTGGCGAGCCCTCCTTCACCACCCCGCAACACATAATCGATGCCGCCAGCAGCGCTGCAGCCGCCGGCTACACCCGCTACGGCCCAAACGGCGGCCTCACCTCCTTGCGCGAACTACTCGTCGACAAGATTCAGAAGGTAAATGGGTTCAAGGCCGCGTTCGACCAGGTTGTAGTTACCCCGGGAGCAATGAATGGGCTCTACTCCATCTACGCAGCACTGCTGAACCCGGGTGATGAGGTACTTCTACCAACGCCCGGGTTTCCAAACATGGACGAAACCGTCCGTCTGCTCGGCGGGCAGCCCGTCTTCTACGAGCTAGAGCGAAACGACGGCTACCTACCAGACCCCGACAGAATCGCCTCCCTGGTGACGCCACGGACAAAGGCACTTTTTCTCAATACGCCGAACAATCCAACCGGGGCGGTGCTCCCTCCAGAACGAATCGAAGCCATTCTCTCAGTCACTTCCGAGCGTGGCGTATGGGTTATCAGCGACGAGGTCTACGACCAATTGATCCTTGACGACGGACTCCCCTACCTGTCGCCCGGATCGGTCGATACCTCCATGCCGATCATCTCTGTTTACAGTTTTTCAAAGGTCTATTCGATGACCGGCTGGCGGGTTGGCTACGTGGTGGCACCACCTGCTTTGGCTCAAATCTTGAGAACACTCCAGGAGCCACAGGTTTCGTGCCCCAGCACCATCTCCCAGAAAGCTGCCGAGGCGGCGCTGACCGGCCCACGTGAACCAATCGAAGCAATGCGCTCGGCGTACGTAGAAAATCGAGACTCTGCTTGGACTCGGCTGCTGGAGCTCGGCCTAGAGGGCTTCCGCACCCAAGGCACCTTCTACATGCTTATCGACATAGCAAAATCTGGACTGGCCCCACTCGATTTCTCTCTTCGCCTACTCGAAGAGGGTGGAGTAGCTGTCGCGCCCGGCGAGGTGTTCGGACCAGGGGGCAACGAGGTCGTCAGGATCTCTCTAGCAAACGACCGTGAAAATATCGAACTTGGCCTTGACGCCCTGTCATCTTTCATCGAGAAAGCCCAGTCGCAAACGTCATAGGTATGAGAGCAGAAGGGAAACAGGACACATTGAAGGAACTACTGGAGGTTCTCGACTCATACGAGGACGAGGTACTCGAATTCACCAAAGAACTGATCGCTACTGACAGCGCCAACCCTCCGGGAGATGAACGGGCAGTTGCGCAAATGGTGGTTGACCGACTCAGAGACCTAGGCATCGACGACGTCAGGACCATCGGTCCCGAAGAAGAGCGACCCAGCGTTCTGGCAGAAGTTGAAGGGGCCAAGTCCGGCGCATCACTCATCCTTTCTGGCCACATAGACACTAAGCCAGCAGGTGACCTAACCGCCTGGGATGCCGACCCCTGGGACCCCGTAGTTTCAGAAGGAAAGCTTTACGGCTTGGGTTCTGGTGATATGAAAGCCGCGGTCGCGGCAATGACCTACGCAGCAGCCGGCCTGAAAAAGGTTGGCCTTCCTGCTGGAACCCTGAAGTTGGTCTTCACCGCCGATGAAGAAGCGGGTTCGGTAAAGGGATCTAAGTGGCTGGCCGAACAAGGCCTCTTGGAAGCCGACGCTGCAATTATCGGTGAGCCAAGCGGAGTGCACCAGGAATGGGAGGCTCTCCATCTCGTCTCACGAGGTGCCGCACTGTTCAAGGTGATCGTCCGTGGAACTCAGATGCATAGCAGCATCACCGATCGGTTGCCGGCAATAAACGCCAGCGTGAAGATGGCTGAACTGATGAGTCGGATGGACAAAGACCTCAAGGGATGCCTCACCTACCCTGAACACCCACTCTCTCCTCTGGGCCCCACTGTCAATGTGGGAGTAATGGTCCAAGGTGGGGTGTTCTATGGGATCTGCCCGGGTCTCGGAGAGTTTGCGTGTGATATCCGAACTCTGCCAGGAATGACACAGGAAGCCATGGAGAATGATCTGCAGAACTTCCTTGACGTCGCCATGAGCGAGGATCCCGAACTCAATGCAGAACTTGTATTTGAAACCTGGGTTGGGGCGACTGAGATTTCACCAGAGGAGCCTGTCGTCGGAGCACTACTGACTGCCTCTCAGGAGGTCTTGGGATCGACNCCGAGNCTTGAGGCCTTTCCCGGGGCAACNGATGCTCCTCATTTTCAGGNAACTGCCGGAATACCCACGGTCGCCGCATTNGGNCCCGGGCTACTTCCACTGGCCCACTCCCCCAACGAATACCTAGAGATTGCGAGCGTCGCCAAATCAATGCGGATCTATGCCNTGGCCACCGCCCANTTCTTGGGCNCAGAGTCCGGGTAGTTCCGTTGGCCTCCACAAAGGAGTTCTGCGACCGGTACCGAGGTCTCTACATCGGCGTCGTTTGCGACGCGATGTACGAGCTCGGTATTGAGGAGCCTGTGCTTCCAAGCGCCCTAAGGCCCCTATTTCCCGAGCAGAGAATGGTTGGTATCGCACACACAGTGCTTGGTTCTGCAATTGAACCAGTGGTGNCTTGGGACGCAGGAGTNGAGCGAATCACTTCCTACCTGAANGTGTTCGAGGAACTAAANCCCGATTCCATACTCGTTTCCGTCAATCGNGGTTCGACGGTCGGNCACTTTGGGGAANTGACCGCCAACGCGGCCAAAGCCCAGGGGTGNGCAGGAGTCGTNCTGGATGGCAACCTGAGGGACGTAGAAGGGCTNAGGGACATCGGCTTTCAAGTCTTCTACCGGGATCTCAGTCCAAAGAACGCCATCGGGCGNTGGGAGATGGTGGGGCACCAGGTCCCAGTTGAGATCGGGGATGTCACNATCANCCCGGGCGANCTCATCTTCGCCGAATTCGAAGGGGTNCTGGTGGTTCCCGAGCGGAACATTGCTGAAGTACTCGAGAAGGCAGAAGAGATCATNGCGGCCGAAGCTCTCGTGCGGGCNGANGTTCAAAGCGGCTCAACACCGCTNGAGAGCTTCGACCGCCACGGACACATCTAACCGGNAGTTGCCCGGNACCAACCCGGCTACAGCAGAGAAACTTGACCAAGAAGGTATGGCTATGGAATCGGTTCCCGTAGTAGTCCCTCAAATGGGCGTCGTGGAGGAATTCGTCCTCCTGGAATGGCTCGTCGACGACGGATCGTCCGTCTCCGAGGGCCAACCACTCGCTTCCATCGAAACAGAGAAGACGGAGCTAGAGGTCGAATCACCGGCAAACGGTCAGTTGCAGGTACTCCGTCACCCCAGTCCGGAATCCATTCAGATTGGCGAACCGCTAGCAAACATCATTTCGGGTAGCCAGTAGAGACCCCTGCCCAAAGCACCTACAACTTCATCGTTCGTAGGACCGCCTCGACCACTTCCGATGCTTCCGGCACCAATTCCCGCTCTAGCGGTGGACTAAACGGAATCGGAGCTGATCCAGCACCCACGCGAAGAACGGGTGCCGCCAACTCGCCAAATAGGTGTTCGTTGATCTGGCTAGAGATCTCAGCTCCAAACCCACCGAAAGTCCAAGCTTCATGGCAGATGACTGCCCTGCGAGTCTTGGCTACCGAGGTGAGCACGCTTTCAATGTCGAGCGGGACAAGGCTTCTCAAGTCGACAACTTCAGCGTCTACCGAATGTTCTTCGAGCAGGACCTGCGCTGCCTCTAGCGCGTGCTGGGCCATCACGGAGTAGGCGATCAAACTGACATCTGATCCTGAACGCGCTACCGAAGCTTCACCCAATGCGATTCGATAGTCCTCCTCCGGGACTACACCTTTCCGGAAAGTGATCTTCTTGTTTTCCAAGTAGATGACTGGATCATCATCAGCGATTGCGGACCTGAGCAGTCCTTTGGCGTCAGCCGGATTAGAAGGAGCAACGACCTTCAGGCCGGGCATGTGGGAAAAGAACGCCTCAAAGCTCTCTGAATGCTGGGCACCAGACGACCTCAGGACGCCATCAGATGCTCTGACCACCATCGGAACGCTGACTTGACCACCGAACATGTAGCGGAACTTCGCCGCTTGATTGATGATCTCGTCCATCGCTCCCATCGTGAACTCGACAAAACTCAACGACGCCACGGGCCGAAGACCAGTCACGGCAGCCCCTACTGCCGAGCCGAGGATAAGTGCTTCCGAAATAGGCATGTCCAGGATTCGCTTGGGCCCGAACTCTTCCAACAATCCGTTGAACTGTCCGAAGTTCCCACCCCAACCAATGTCTTCTCCTGCGACGACGACGGTCTCGTCCTCGCGCATGGCTGCGGCAGTAGCTTCAACGGTGGCCTGGCCGAAACTGATTGACCTCATTGTCATGCCTCAGTCCCGTCAGTGAACACATAGTCGGTCACTGAACGAACTTCGGGATACTCGCTTTGTTCAGCGAAGGCAACTGCCTTGTCTACGAGCTCCAAAATGGACTCTCTTTCTGATTCGAGAGCTTCCTTGTCTGCTAGGCCTTGCTGTACTAGATGGTCCTCAAATAGCAGTAGGGGGTCACGACGACGCCTTTCAGCGACCTCCTCTTTAGAGCGATAGGCCTGTTGATCGCCGACATAGTGCCCGCCGAATCTGTAAGTGTCGGCCACAACCAAGGTCGGCCCAATACCAGCTCGGGCGTCAGCAATGGCTGCTTTCGAAACTTCGACAACCTTGAGAAGGTCGTTTCCATCCACCGAGACGGCTGGTATTCCGTATGCGGCTCCACGCAATGACAAGTCACTTACAGAAGTAGTTACTTTCCGAGAGGTGAATTGGGCGTATTGATTGTTCTCGCAAACGAACACGACCGGAAGTTTTTTTACTGAACAGAAGTTCATTGCTTCGTGAACAGTGCCCTTGTTGATGCCGCCGTCACCAAAGAAACAGATGACAACCTGATCCTCTTGTCGAGTCTGAATGGACAATCCCGCTCCTGCTGCGATGACGGTTCCTGCCGCCACAATGCCATTTGCCCCAAGGATGCCCTTTGAAAAATCAGCCACATGCATGGAGCCACCCCGCCCCTTGCATATCCCAGTTACCTTGCCGAACACTTCTGCCATGAGGCCGTTCAGGTCGATTCCCTTGGCGATCGCATGACCATGCCCTCGGTGGGTTGAAGTGACATAGTCGTCCGTCCTCAGATTTGCGCAGACGCCTACGGCGATGGCCTCCTGACCGATGTAGGTATGAACGAATCCAGGAATCTTTCCCTTAGCGAAAAGGGCCTCGAGTTTTTCTTCAAAGGCCCGAATAAGGAACAGCTTTCGATAAGCCTCCCGATTGGTTTCCATATCGTTGAAGTCAGCAGCCACTGGTGCCTCCGATTTTCCCGTCCCTAGACCGAAGTCGTCACTGGGCTAGATACCCGCCATCGACAGCCAGTACGTGCCCAGTAACCATGGACGACATCGACGATGCCAGGAAGAGTGCCGGACCGACTATTTCGCTGCACTCACCAACACGGCCCAAGGGGGTCCGGGAGGCAAATATCTCAGCCATGTCGGGTTCTGCTTCCCACTGCCTGCGCACAACAGGCGTATCGAACTGTGACGGTGCGATCGCGTTGACTCGCACCCCCGAGGCAGCCCATTCCACAGCAAGGCTTCTAGTGAGTTGCACAACGCCACCCTTACTTGCCTGATAGCCCAGACTCCCTGCATACCCGGCGAGGCCACCGACTGAGGCGATATTGATAATCGACCCACGCTGTCGGGAGACCATCTGAGCACCTACTGCCCTACAGACGTTGAATGTTCCAGTCAGGTTGACACTCATAACCTCATCCCAGAGCGTCGAGGAATAGGAGATTGCCGGTCCCCGACCACCGATACCGGCGGAGTTGACCAGCACCTCTATTGGGTGAGCGCTTTCCAGTTTTTCCACTGTCGCAGACACGGCATCACTGTCTGCGACATCCAGGACAAGGCTCTGGAAGGTTCCACCAAGACTCTCTACCGCTATTTGGAGTGCCTTCTCGTCGCGGTCTGCGAGAACTACCGAAGCTCCAACCTGCGCTAATCCTTGGACAATTGCCAGCCCGAGTCCACTTGCAGCACCGGTTACGAGAACTGTTCTGTCTTCCAACTCAGGTAGACGGAGTTCCCAACTCATCTTTATCCCACCACCAGGCATCCAGTCGGCGAACCATCCATAACCACCAAATTATATAAGGTTGATGGCCTCGGCTCCATAGACCCCACATAATTGCTGTCGCCCTAATCCTTAGTTGGACCGGAACCGGTCGGGCCTGACGTCAGCCAGATCAAGGGTTGAGAATGCTGGGGATGGGGCAAGGCCGACAGCCAGTTGTGCTGCAAGCAAGCCCGCTCCGGGTGAGGTTTGAATACCGGTACCGCCCTGACCAGCACACCATATGAACGTTGGGTGGTCCGGTTCAGAACCGATCACCATGGACCGGTCTGGAGCAAAGGTTCTGAGACCGACCCATGCAGAGTTGACCGACCGGATGCCGAGAGTCGTAGCCCCATTCAGCCGATCAATGGCCAACGCTACGTCGAGTTCTCTTGGCCTCGGGTCGCACGGCTCCGAAGGGTTCTCCTCGGCCAGGGAACAGAACATCTGCGGCCCATCGTCACGCAGGTACCAGAGATGGTCGATGTCGCCAGCGAACGCCCAGCCTGTTGTGTCGAGGCCTGGTCCGTCAACCATGAACGCTGTTCTACGGAACGGCTGAAGACCCACTGGCGCCACCCCTGCGGTAGCCGCGACCACGTCGCCCCAGGCTCCTGCGCAGTTCACGACCACGTCAGCACCCACCGGCCCTTCGGTGGTATCGAGTCGCCACCCGTGGCCATCTTTAGTAGCAGCGTCCACCCGGGTCGAGGCAGCGATCCGGCCCCCTGCTCGACGCAGTCCACGCACAAATGACTGGTGGAGAGCCCCCACATCGATATCAGCGCTGTCTGGCTCGACGATTGCCCGATGCACCCGGTCGCGCCGAAGCGGCGGAAACAGGCGCATTGCCTCATCGACGTCAATCTCTACGGTCGGCGTCGTAGCCGACTCGATGCCCTCCACCAGCATCCGATCGATAGCAACGTCTTGTTCGACAGTACCGACGTGCAGCACGGGACGGTGAGAAAGCAATGGGGCGTCGATCAGGCCATCGGGGGTGTTTCGGAGGTAGTCGAGGCTGGCTGACGTAAGAGCCCGCATGGACTCCGTACCGAGGTTTTCCAGCAGGAGAGCCGCCGACCGACCAGTGGTGTGGTGGGCCAGCGTGGCCTCCATCTCAAGGAGCATGACGTCAAGGTCGTGATCCAGTTGAAGAAGATGGTGAGCGACGCTGACACCGGCAATCCCACCGCCGATGACTGCCACCCTGGTCGTGCCCATGACCGGGAAGGATCCCACATCGATGACAACTCCGACGACCCACGCGGTGGCCTCAACTGGGTCGAAATGAGGGCGGCGACCCACTGGACACGCCCTAGCATGGCCACCACTTGGTGGCCGTAGCTCAGTTCGGTTAGAGCACCTGGTTGTGGTCCAGGATGTCGGGGGTTCGAATCCCCTCGGTCACCCCATACAGCTCATTCCGTCGGTCGGCCGTCCCGACGAGTCCGATATGATCGGGCGCTGCTGGCGCCTCTAGCTCAACTGGTAGAGCATCGGACTCTTAATCCGCAGGTTCTGGGTTCGAGTCCCAGGGGGCGTACTCCTAAAGCCAGAACGGCGAAAGCCCAGAAGGCGCAAGTCTCACGGCGTGGGTTAATTCCCAGTCTCTACCTTCACAGCCTTCTTGGCTGCACACTCCGCCTGATGCAACCGAATCGCCTTCAGCACCTCGGCAGAACGCCAGGGTGTTTTTGAATTCGGACTATTCTCCGGCGATGAAAATTATTGATTACTACCTACAGTCTTGGCGCCGGTTTCGAGATTTACAGGGCCGGACCACACGACCCGCTTTTTGGTGGCCGTTCCTCATTCACCCCATTGTGTTCATCGTTCTAGGAGGAATCTTCGCCGCCATTTTGGGTCTCAGTACCGATGAGGCCGGGCCGGAGGTCGTGTATGCCATTGCCTATGTCTGGGTGCTGATCACATTGGGTGTACGTCGTCTACATGACATGGGTCGAAAAGGAGCATGGCTTCTACTGGGACTCGTGCCCGTCGGGAATTTGGTACTTCTGTATTGGCTTGTTCAACCGAGCACTTCCGAGACCAGCGAATGACTTTCCATGTAGATCCCGGGTCCTGACCTCCTACCGCTCTAGGTGTCGTGGCTCCGCCTGATCGAAGACTCGGCACTAATCGCCAGCTGGTCCACCGGCTAGGAACCCGACCTAGCAATCCGACCGAACTGCTATTGGCGATACCAGCCCATACGGCCAAGGGCTCATTTCGCTTATATGGGCAAGTTCTAGGGGGCGTACCAAGAAACCGCAGGTCAGACGGCCTGCGGTTTGTTTGCTGTCCGGCGTGAAATACCGTCTGGACCAGTTCGGGACTAGTTCTGGACCAGTTCAACCGCACCACGGGCCACACAGTGCGCCTTTTGCATAGGCACCGGTGCCGACATCCCTGAAAACGCAACGAAACGCGCACTATGCACCAGTAGGCAACACGGCGCATAGTTTCTCTTAATCCGCAGGTTCTGGGTTCAAGTCCCAGGGGCGTGCCATCAAAGCCAACCCTCGAGCGTTAGGGTC
>PAXL01000028.1 GCA_002714465.1 Gemmatimonadota bacterium
TATTTTCTTCTTGGGGAAAGGTGTAAACAGTATGCCATCCGGTGCGAAGGAAAAGGTTGTCAGTCTGAACTAGGCGACGGTTCGAATCTTGTTGCGAGGTCTCGGGATTCACGAACAGGAAGAACGCTACAGCGATTTGGGCCGTCGGACAGGATCTTGGGTCGCCGACCTTGTGTGCATCCCGTTTGTGACCGTCGGTGGTTTGAGAGCCGAGTTTCTGTGCCGATCGAAAGGCAATTTGAAGCTTTTTTCTCGACACCTCCTGTCGGTTTACTTCTCTCATCCGATTGAATGAGCCGGTACTACGCCCAGCTCTAATAGCATCTTCGCTCAACTAAAACACCCATCCCTATTTACGTTCTCTGGATACCAGCTTTTGTAATGGCACAATATCTGTATCTGTATTCCAGAGACATCCACTGTGATCACCTCTACCAGATTCCCAAGTTCTAACGTCCTGCTAGGGCTTTCTCGGCAATGCGTCTGACCTTGCCTGCCTTATCCTGTTGCGCCTCACTGACTAGGTTCCGCGCCCTTGGATGATCCAGACGTGAGAGTGCAACTACGGCTTCCGCACGCATCTCTTTCCAGTCTGTGTCAAGACACGACTCAAGAAACGACAGCGCACGCTCCTCGCGGAGTGCGCCGAAAGCGCGAACAGCCCCTCGTCGCGCGTCAGGGAAGATCGAGTGAGCAATGGGTTGGATGGTATGGAACGGATCACCGTCGGCGGCCCCGAGGATCCGGGCGGCGAGATCGACGGTCACGTCCCCGTATCGAGCGTGGAAGTTTGCGAACCCGTTCTCGATGAAGTAAGGCGCACAGGCGGCAGACAGTGGCGAATTTAGAAGCCACTGTTCAAGGTTCTCGATACTATTTGCGGATAGCCCTTTTACACGCATGACCCTGAGCTCGATAAGCGCGAAGACAAGATCAAGTCGCGATACTTGCGGGAGCAGGTCGACGAGGAATCGAGCGATAGGATTGTGCCTTGGATTGGCGTCCTCGTGAATACAGAGATCGACCACGCGGTCGGCGCCAATTCGGCGGGCAGCTGCGGAGAGAAGCGCGCGCGCGAGGTGGCGCTCACCGTATGTGAAGTAGTAGTGGCGGAGGAAGTACGTGGAGAAACGAAAGTCAATCGTTGTCACATCCTGAGCATCTCGCTTGGCTGCCTCCCAAGTGCGATCGATCAGACCGTCAACGAAGGCGTAGGCCGTGATCGTCTCAGACTCGTAACGGGATCGATCCAGACCTAGAAGGAGCGCGGCGGGCGATGTTCGTCGACTCCAGGGAATATCGGTTTTCTTACACAGATCGGTGAGCTGGTCGATCAGATTTGGGCCTTGGTGTCGTTCGAGTACCTTGACTAAGGCTTTTCGGTCTGAGGCGATATCCGAGCGAAAACGGCACAGGATGACATCTGCTGGAAGGGGCTGGTGGATCGTGAATTCGTCGGGGACTTGGCCATTCCACGTATGGTCCAGCCAGTCGATCGGGACTGCTGTCAGGAATGCTACGTGGTCTTTGGGATTCTGGTGCTTTTTGACGAACTCGATGAAGCTGTAGACGCTGGTGGAAAACCAGACAGGTCTTCGTATCTGGTTCTGCCTTGGTTTTCCCTTGGGCAGGAATCCGCGGTCCGAGATCCGGTCGGCTTTGGCTTTGGGCGTGAGATGCCAGAGAAACAGGTGGTTGGTGAGGTCACGAATGGGCATCTGTAGATCGAATGAGGGAGGTCGGTGGGTTCAGGCGTATGCTAGTTCGTTCTGCGTGAAGTCCTTAGTGAGAGCGCCTTTGTGTGCAGTCCCTGTTTTCGGATCCCTGAACACGCTCAGCTCCTGGTGACCGATTTTGAAGCCTTGATATTCCCCGAACATCAGAAACGCAGGATTGTCCCGGAGCCCGGACAGGCCAATCTGTGTGATCTGTCGTGAGTCGAAGTACTTGATAAGCTTGGTAACCAGGTGGAAACCCAACCCGCGACTGCGAACCTGAGACGAGACGTAAAAGTCCAGCATCCTAGCACGTGGCCCGTCGATCGAGAGATTCTCATCCCAACAATCTCTCTGCTCGAAGTATGCCCGTGGTGAGGAAGCGTGGTGAACTCTCTGCGTGGTCCGCATCATCTCATACCATTAGTTCTCGACGAGTGCGCGGAACTGGGCGATCTCCGAAACTAGCGCGGCTTCGACGGGGTAGTCCAAGCTATTTGAGCTCGACGAGGATGGTGTGCATCAGCGAGTCGCCCTGCGTCGCAACGATTGGGAACGAGCCCGACACGTTCTGACGTGTGGCGCCAACGTTGTTGATCCGGTCACGCTTGAGAAGCGTAACCCGGTTATGAAACGAGATTGAGTCGGTGTGTGATCGCTTCAGGACGATCGATTGGTCTCGGTAAGAGGTATAGACGACCAAAAAAATCTCCTTCGACTCATCCAGGATCAAGATGCCCCGAGATCCTTCGTCATCGACGTGATACAGCGGGTCCCACCTGCCGTACGGACGTCTAACAAGGGTCGCCACCAGCGGCATGCCTTCGGTGTCGTAGCTGGTCTTGACCGTGGCGTAGAGCGTCCCGTCAGATCCTACCGCGACGTTGAGGTGGTCGTCCGACATTCCATCCCCGTGATCAATCGCCGATGCGGAGGCCGGTATCTCGTCCGGAAACCATTCGTCAGGATTCGACGAGCCGACGTGTCTCCGAAACCCGTATCGCTGTGCATTCTGGTTTGACCAGAGGACGCCGACACTTCCGTCTTGGAGGCTGGTGATCACACATATATCGTCTTTCGACACACCCTCGGCCAGAACTAGGGATCCTGACACCGCGTCGGCACCTTTTTCGATCCAGCGCGCGTGAATCGTCGTCTCTCCGTCCGAAGCGATCCAAAGACGGCCGTTATCGTCTCGAGCCATGGTTGCTGTCTCTACGCCTTCATCCAACTTAACTGGTGTTTGGTGGTCGAGAGAGATGTTGTGTCCGTCATCACGATCCCACTGCATACATCGAATGAGTGATGACTCGACGCCTCTAAACAGCAGGATCTCAACGAGATCGCCTGAAGCTAGAACGTCGGCGCGAACGTCCGTATCAGAAGAGATTCCAAGGCTCCTCTGCCACCGGTTCTCTTCCAGCCGCCAAATATGTGTGCCCGTCGAGTCGGAGAAGACGCCCCACCACGTGTCTCTGTACTTCCAGAGCTTGGACTGAGGCTTCATTCCGGTATGGGCGGTAACGCGAAGGGGATTGATGGCACTTGTCGTGACGCAGACCTCAGCATCTAAGGTATCGATCGGGAGAGCAGGAGAGCAGAAGAGCAGGAAAAGGAGATGAGTCACGGAAGGAGATCCTCCATGTCTGTCAAGTCGAGAGTAATCGGCGGGTCGGCGAGGGTGTGGTCCGGGGTGAAGGCGTCGTGGAAACGGCAAAAGTCGACATAGTAGGTGCGGCTCTCTTCGTCGCGGCTGTGTGGTGTGTAGCACTCGAAAATAGAAACACCAAACTTGATGGACCGGTTCATGGTCAATCCGGGAAGGAGGTTGCCGTCGACGCAGGCACTCGGATGCCCAAGAATGCACAATCGGCTGATTCACTGAGGACACAGAGTGGCGGCCAACTCGGAATAAAAGTGTTCCACTCTAGGGGTTTTGCGCGCCGGTAGTTTCTACGTAGAGGGAGAACAGCGACTGACTCGTAGCCATGAAAAGGCGATTTTTCTTTTCCCCACCGAAACAAAGATTTGCACAAGGGGCGGGGAGATGGATCCTGCCAATCAGGACGCCGTCAGGGGCGAAGCAGTGTACGCCGTCGTAGTTCGGGCCTGCCCATCCGGCGCCAGACCAGACATTCCCGTCAAGGTCGCAGCGGATGCCGTCAGATGTTCCCTCGCCCATGTCGACGAACTGCCGACCGTTTAGGAGCTTGTCGCCTTCAACGTCGTAGACACGGATCTCGGAAGGGCAGTCGGGATCGTGTGAGCGCCCCGTGTCTACGATATACAGTAGCGACTCGTCAGGGCTGAAGCACAGACCGTTTGGGCGGCCGAAATCGCTGACGACAACAGTCGCGTCGCCGGTCTCTGGATCGAGACGGTAGACGTTGGTGTCGAGTTCGAAGTCGGCCCGGTGACCTTCGTAGTTCATGAGGATCCCATAGCCTGGGTCGGTGAACCAGATTGAGTTGTCGCTCTTAACGACCACGTCATTCGGGGCGTTGAGTAGCTTGTCTTGATACTGGTCAATCAGTACTGTGATGCTTCCGTCGTGCTCTGTTCGCGTGACGCGACGGGAATCGTGTTCGCACGAGATCAGCCGGCCTTGGCGATCCCGTGTGTTCCCGTTCGTGTTGTTCGACGGTTTCCTGAAGACGGACATCTCACCTGTTTCTTCCTCCCACTTGAGGATCCGGTTGTTGGGGATGTCGCTTACGAGGAGGTAACGACCATCCCCAAACCAGACAGGTCCCTCGAGCCAGCGTCCACCCGTCCACAGTAGCTCCAAAGCCGCCGTTCCAAGTTTGTACTGCACGAATCGCTTGTCTATGACCTCAACACGATCGTCCGGATATTGTACGATTTCCAAGTATTCGTCCTTCCCGTCATTTCATTGCCGACAAATCAGGTCGTAGATCACGCATCCCCTCGCAGGAACCAAGACGTCGACACACACGTCCTGTTCGAGCCGTATGCGTTCTGTATTCGTCAGGACACGTTCAATAGCAGATGACTCTTGTCGCTCAGAGTTAGGCGATTGCCGCCTCATCCCCCACGTGCTCAGCGATCCATCCTTTGAGCGGGACGTCTTCGTCTTTAGGCGAGGTGAATCCGTGCCAGCCTGAGGGTCCTGGAGCGCCCAGAAGTTGACGACGAATCGGATCCGCGTCATCCAGATATTTCTCGATCGTCATCTCATCGCGGAACTTGAGCCAGCGGTAGGAGTAGCCGTAGAATAAAGCTTTTCGGGTCTGGTTCCACCGGTTCGGGCTTCCGCAATGCCAGATCCTACGGTCGAAGAAGACCGCCCCGCCCCTCGGTACACAGATGTGGACAGCGCGATCCGGCAGATCCTGTCCGTCCGGTTTCTGGATCCTGTTGTATCGGTGGCTGCCCGGGACGGCGCAGAAGTTGCCACGGCCGACCTCCGAGACATCCGTCAGGAAGTAGGCGCACTTGATCGACACGCGCGCTCTGGGTTCGCCTTCCAGTTCGCGATTCAGGCGACCGCTGTCCTGATGCCAGCCGTACCGTTGTCTTGGGTTGTCTGGGCCTTCGGGCGGTGTGGTTATGCAGTGTGTGTGGTAAATCTGGATGTTCCAGCCCAAGATGCCAAATACCTTCGGGAAGGTCTTCGGGTAGTCGATCAGGTCTAGGTAGGCTTCGTCGTAACCGAGAAAGTCGAAGGAGTTCTGGGTCTGATTCGATGCCCGTTCCGCCGCCGGTCGGCGCTCCGCATCTAGTCGATCCGTGACCTCTTCCAGTCGGTCGACCTCGTCATCTGTCAGACATTCGGGTAATACGAAGAAGCCTTCTTCTTCGAACTGTTGAGCTTCTTCCTCAGTAAGCAGATGGTCGAGGCAGGTCAGGTCCATAGATGCTCCTAGTGTTAAAAGGCTACGATTAGGGAAGATAGAAGTGCGTTGGGCGTCGGGCAAGAGGTGTGGGTGCGCGGGGTTATTCCAGCTGTTGAGGCGACTCACTCGCCTTCCGGTGTTAGCCTGCTGACTAGGGTGAAGACCGCTGTGTTTGCCGCTAGCCCCCACGCACCGACGTCGATCGTCCGCTTCATCGACGCGATCA
The DNA here is from genome assembly GCA_002714465.1 of Gemmatimonadota bacterium. The sequence goes on from PAXL01000028.1 coordinate 5,799, forward strand.
AATCGCCAAGTGCGTCTCCGGCGAGCATCGGGAAGAAGGGGCTGAGGATGAAGACGAAGCCCAGACCCGTCGTAATGCCAGCGATGGCGCCCCCACGTGTCCCGCGCTTCAGAAACAGGATGTCGATAGCAACAGGGAGGAGCTGAGTCGAGAAGGCGATCGCAAGCAGCCCCAATATGACTATCATGCCGAGAGGGTTGCTTTCGCTCCGGTTTGCGATTAGGACCATCACAAGTGCGACGGTGGTGGTGATCGCGATCAGCCCTCTGCCGACCCAAGTACGTTCTTGTTGAGAGGCTTTGGGGCGGATGAATTGGTCATAGACATCGTGGGTCAGAAGCGCACTCATCGCGTGCAGGTTGCTATCCGCTGTGCTCATGGCCGCGGCCATGATCGCAACGAGGATGAGCGAGGCAAGGAAAGCTCCGACCGGCCCCATCAGCTCGGGAAGATGGTTGTTGAGGACGACGACGAGGATCTGGTCGAACTGATTAGCCGCCGTGCCGACGTCCGGATGTGGCAAGATCTGGCCCGTCGCGTTCGTTCTGTAGACGCCAGTCTCGTCTACAATCGGATACAAGACCTGTCCACCGAGCCCGACGAGCATGACGCCGAAGAAGAAGCAAGAGGTGAGGACGGCTGCGAAGATGAGGGCACTTTTCCGGAGGACGTCTCCTGATTTCGCAGCGTAGAAACGCATCCACTGAGCAGGCTGGATCATCGATCCCAGAGACGCGAAGGTCGAGGCCGTGAACAGCATCTCGGGTGTCCAGTGACCGACCGTACCGGGTGCGGTCAGAGATTTGGGCGGAAGCTGGGCGACGTGGTTGAAGAATTCGACCGGCCCTCCAAGGACGGTGACGACACAGAGCCCGCCGAGAAGCATCCCGCCCACAAGCAGTACACCCTGAACGACGTCGGTCCAGGCGACACTCCGCATACCGCCGCCCATGATGTAGGCCATCGTGATGATGGCGAGTATGATGGCGCCCGTCTCGAAAGCCTGCTCGGACCCGAACATCTGGCGTGAGAGGATGCCACCAGCCTGAATCTGGATGACGACGTAAGGGACGGCATACAGCACACCGATCAGGACGACTAGAAGCCGCAACGCAACCGGGCTGCCGTAATGCTCTGCAATCATGTCGGTCGGGGTGACGTAGCCTCGTTCCTGACCCAGCTTCCGGATACGAGATCCGATGATGTAGACACCCGCCCCCGCGACAGGAACGTTCAGGCTGAAGAGCGCGAAGACAGCACCGTCGCGGTAGACCATGCCTGGTGCACCAAGAAGGGCAAAGGAGCTGAAGAACGTTGCCATGATTGTGCACGACGAAACGATCCAGCCCTGCTCGCGACCGGCGAGGTAGTAGTCGTCCTCGGTGTCGGTGCCTCGACGGTAGCCGACGACGCCGAAGGCGATGAGCATTAGGAGATAGAGAGTGAGGACGGTGAGGTGCATTAAGCATTCAAGATGAAAATTGGAAACTGAACAATGTCCCTGGATACAAAAGGTAGGGATGACTGGCCGTTCATTTTGACACTTGCTCTTGTGTGGGTCCTTGTGCGAACTCTCACTGGCTACTCACGCCACAATCGCCTATATGCCACGAGTATAGCGACCAACTGTATCAGATACCAGAAGAGCCCCCAAGCGTAGACGGTCGGGATGCCCAGGAAGGTGTACACGGCGTCCGGGTCAGAGGGGTCCGGGTTGATCAGGCGAAGGCCGGGACCCGGGCCCATGATCATGGCGGCGATGAAGAGGCCTGCGACGACTTTGGTGAGTTTGCGGTCAGACATCGAATCCTGATGCCGGGATGGTCGAAGACGATACTAGGGTTCGTCCTAACAGCCGGGGTGGGCGTGCGAGTATATTGAAAGCCCGGTCGTTCGGCAACGATCAGACGCTGGTATGACGGGCATCGACGTCCACGAACTCGTCCTCTTCGAGGATCCAGGCGGTGAGCTTCCGTCCGTAGACGCAGCCCGTGTCGAGTCCGACGACGAAGGGTGGCGCATCCGGGTCCTGTCGTTTAATCACGAGGCCTTTGGGTGCGTCGTGTCCGAAGATCAGTGTGCGTTGATCCGGCGGCGTGTAGTGATCGTACCACCGCGGACCTTCGATCCCTTCTGTGGGTGGCCAGGTTCTGATCGCTAGGAACTCGTCCCGATTCGTCCGTTCGAACCCTCGGTCCGGGTTGACGCCCGCGTGAACAAGTGTGAACTCGAGCTCACGGATCGAAAGGGGAAGGAATTCTATCCAGAGGATTATGGCATCGTGGACTGGGTCGAGCTCGTTGAGCGTGTGGATCTGGTTGGGCTCTAGTCCGGACTCGTCCTCGTTCCTGACTCGAGCCTGGAGTCGTTCCAGAAGCTTAACATCGTGGTTCCCGAGAACCATCTGGGCGCCCGTGTTCCCGATGGTGGTCCATACACCGAGCGGATCCGGGCCCTTGGTGAACGCGTCACCCGTGAGATACAGGTGGTCCGTTCCCTTGACGTAGCCGGTCTTCACGATAAGGTCGTCCAGTTCGGCTGCACAACCGTGGACATCGCCGATGAAGATGTGTCTCATGAACTCCTCGAAAACGTTTCGATTATGTGACCGGATCAATATACACAGGACACGCGCGGCCGGGAATACGATCCTAAAGAGACTTACAGGGGTGGCAGAGTTAGATGAAGAAGGGTTTGACGCTGGGCTATGACGCGGTAAGGTCAGATGCTTGCGGGGGCGACGCACGCGTTGCTAGGGAGTTTGCTTTGGGAACTCTTGGAAAGCTAATGGAGTGTGCAAATGAACGGGTTGAAGACAGGAGCGGATGGGAGATTACGGTGCTGGTGGGGTGCCGACGAGGGTATCTATGCGGACTATCATGATTCGGAATGGGGGCGGCCGGTACGAGACGACATCAGGCTGTTCGAGAAGATCTGTCTGGAAGGGTTTCAGTCCGGACTGAGCTGGCTAACGATTTTGAAGAAGCGTGACAATTTTCGAGAAGCGTTCAAGGGATTCGATTTCGAGAAGGTTGCGAGGTTTACCCAAGCGAGCGTGAAGCGCCTCATTAAAGACGCGGGGATCGTCCGGCATCAGGGCAAGATCAGGTCTACGATCAACAACGCGCATCGGGCGATCGATCTGCGCGACGAGTTCGGGTCACTGTCAGACTACTTCTGGCAGTATGAACCCGACGCGAGGAGGCGACCCGGTCGAATTACGAACGCAGAACTGATGAAGATGACCGCGACTCACGAGTCACGGGAGATGAGCAAGGACCTGAAGGCGCGCGGATGGACGTTTGTTGGCCCTACGACGGCCTACGCCTTTATGCAATCGATGGGTCTAGTTAACGATCACCTTGAAGGATGTCACGTCAAAATGGCTTGTGTGGACGATCGGGAGCGGCTCGTTTTCTAGATACACACTCGCCTTACGGCCTTGCCCTAATTCTGATACCAGTAGGCTGTCGAAGCATAGTGATCCGAGCGATGGTTGTTGTGACCGTGCTCGATCGTCACTCGGATCGACTTGGTGAACGGGATCGGGTCGATGATGTGGAAGCGATACATGGTCCACTGGCCCTCCCAATTCTCGTGACCATGGTTGAATAGCGATATGCCAGCATACGGGTAGCAGTTCGCCTGCATGCCCCAGGCGTGGCAGAAGTAGTCTTCGGATCCCGTTCCGTGAAGGGATCCGGGGAACGCATCGCCATCGACGAAGATCATGTCGTCGCCTTCGCCCCACCATCCGCCTGCGTGGTTGTCCACGCTCAGATTGCAGCCGATGTAGGTGCCTGATCCTTTCGTGTTGAGTATGACGTAGTTGTCGTTGCCCGTTAGGTTTGGACCTTCTTGGCCATCCGAGAGTGGAACCGCTTGGCATCTCTCGCTTCTCCATGAACTGTGGAAATAGAGCGTGTCCTCAGGGAAGTCGCTCCACCTCTGATAGTCCACGTAATAGAAGATCCGCACCACCGTTTCACACGTGTTCTCCAGTTCAAGCTTCGCGTTCTTGGCGAAGGGCATTGTGATCCAGCAGTTGAATGCGCCACGATCCTCATTCGGGTTGATCGACATGTCGAAGAGTGCGCTGCGGTAGTTCGCCACGCGTCCGTGTCCGACACCGAAGAAGTCACCTACAGGTGCTTCGACCGCTGGCTCCAAGTTGTCATCCCAGTACATTCGAAGAATGACCTTCCGCGGGAAACGCGGATCGGTGACTTTGTGGTCGTTGTCAATCGCGAACCAGAGATGAGTTATGGCGCCGGGGCCTTCGAGGTCGGCCAGTGTTAGCTTTTCACTTGGCTGTATAATGCGCCAGTCGCGGTTGTAGCCATCGCGGGACCAAGAGGCTTCTCTGTGGGCGGTGTGGTGTTGTTTCTGATACAGGTGTGGTGTTTTCACATTCATATTTTATAGGTAGAGGTGCGAAGCAGCAGAGGGAACACGAATAAGCGATGGGCGTTTAGTCGTCTGCATACTCAACGTCGAATAGACCATCTCAGTGGAAAGCTTGGATCTGACGATACCACTGCATCTTTTCGGGGTCCAGTGGTCCTGACCCGTAGGCCTCGAAAAAGGGCTCGACCCATTCACGACCCAGGTTTCGGGCGATCGAATAATCTGCTGCGACAAAGTCTCTGTAGGCATCGCTAATGCCCGCGTAACCCAAGTCGATCAGACCCGAGACCCGACCTTCTTGGATCATGACATTCGGCAGGCAGTAGTCACCGTGCGTGAACACTAGCTTCGAAGTAGACGGCATCCTATGGACAAGTTCTTGCAAAGCCTCGGATGGTGATCCAGACAAGCCCTGGTCATCCACCATCTGCTGTGTAACGATTCCTGTCTCCACTCGCTTGCGTCCTCTCGCGAGGAGCTGTTCTGGCCCTCGATCGATGGGGCAGTCATCGATCGGCAAGACGTGCAGATCGATGAGAACGCTCGCGAGCATTTCGACGAGCCGGGCCTTGTCGTCGTGACACGACTCGGTTTCCGAGCTCATACCCGGGATTCCATCGGTAAGGAGATACTCCGTTTCGCGATCGGTTGTGTAGGTGACGACGTTCGGAACTGCGATTCGGCTGTGCAGCCACCGCATCGCATCAGCCTCGTTGGAGAGCGGCGCCGACCAGGTCGTAGTCGACTGCGTTTTCAGATAGCGTGTTCGCCCATCCGGGCGCGTATAGCGGAAGACCTCAGACTCGGAAGCCGTCCTTAGGTTGTCGCCCGCTGTCGTGTACCCGACGAGGTACTGCTGGATAATGGCAGGCCAAGTCATTAGTATGTGCTTGCCGTTCGACCATCGATACGCCAGACGTGTTCACGTAGTTAGTTACACAAAAACGATATTGGGATCCACAGCGGGCTAATACTGCCTTCGCTAAGGCAGTCAGGACAAAAGGAACCTGCGTTAAACGTTTCTGTGCTCTTCCATCGCGTCCCAGTCGAATTCGACACCGTGGCCTGGACGATCCGGGGCGATAGCGTAGCCGTCCTTGACCTGAATGGGATGGCTGATGTATTTCTCGAGGCCGAACATGTGCACCTCGAGGAACGAGGCGTTTGGGACCGCTGAGAGCAGATGGACGTGAAGGTCGTGGACACCGTGCGAGGTGACGGGCAGGTTGTTCGCCTCGGCGAGATGTGCGACCTTGAGCCACGTGGTGACGCCTCCGCAGATGGCGACATCAGGCTCCGGGAATGCGATCTCGCCGTAGCGGATCATGTGATCAAACTCGTGGATCGTACGGAGATTCTCGCCGGTCGCGATCGGAACGCCGCCCTCTCTGGCGATTCTCGCGTGCCCCGCATAGTCGTCGGGGATCGTCGGCTCTTCGAGCCAGTAGACGTTGTGTTCCGCGAAAGCTCGCGCACCCCGAATGGCCTCGTCGACTCGCCACCCCATGTTGGCGTCGACCATCAGAGGGAGATCAGCCCCTAGGATGTCTCGAACCCTAGCTACGCGTTCGACATCCTCTGAAAGCTTCCTACGCCCGACCTTCATTTTGATGGCCTTGAAGCCCTGATCGAGAAATCCCTCCGTTTGCGTGATCAGAGCATCGAGGGTGAACATCAGGTCTACGCCGCCCGCATAGGCCCGGACACGGTTTTTGTGACCTCCCAAAAGTCTCCACCAGGGCTCACCTGCGGCCTTTCCGGCCAGATCCCACAAAGCGATGTCGATCGCTGAGATGGCGAAGATCAGAGCACCACCTCGGCCGGCGAAATGGACGTGCCACCACATCCGGTTCCAGAGCTCTTCGATTCGTCGCGGATCTTGCCCGACGATGACATCTCTGAGATCCCGGTCAACCAAGGCGTGAATGCCTGAACCTCCTGTGCCCGGTGTGAATGTGTAGCCGACACCTTCGAGTCCATCATCCGTGACGATCCGCGCGGTAACCAGATCAAAGTGCGTGATGGTGCCGTGCGAAGCATCCGACAGTGCGACGGGTAAGGGAATACGATAGAAATCGGTTTTGAGATTCTGAATAATCATGATGATAGCCGGTCTTGATTTGTTAGTGGTTAAGTAGACATGATACACGAGGAAAAAGGTAATGTCGAACGCCGAACAGCATTTGGTGTTGAACATCTGATATTCTCTTGATGTTGTTGCCACTGGGATCCTGCTTCGTGACATTCTATTTGCGAATGAAGACCAAAGAAAAAACAGAAATTACTCAGGCGATAGCACGCTTAGCAGTCCTTTTCCTAGTCTCCGGCTGCCTGCCGGCGGATCCGGGTGTGGTGGAGTCCTCTTTTGGACCTGAGCGCGAAACGTCGCAAGTCACGTTGGCACCGCTCCAGATCGATCCTGCGATTCTTGAGGAGCGTCGGTTTGGGGAGGCACCCACGCTCGCGGAGCGTGTGTCTCTAGGGGAACTGCCACCGGTGTCCAAGAGACTGCCGGAGAATCCTCTTGTGGTCGTCCCGATGGAAGAGATCGGGATCTATGGTGGGACGCTCCGTCGCGCGCTGACCGGGGATGTCGTCCAGATATGGGGACCGAACAAGTCGCTCAGTGAGAACCTCATGGGTTATGGGCGACCGGATCACGGACTGATCGAACACAACATCGCCGAAGCGCATCGGTTCGAGGACGAGGGGCGAACGGTCTACTTCAGGATTCGGAAGGGGATGAAATGGTCAGATGGCCATCCCTACACGGTAGACGACATTCTGTTTTGGTATCACGACATGACTATGGACGACGACGCACGTCCTACCCTGATCCCGCCTTCCGTCTGGATGACCGGGGGCGAGCCGGTCAGGATGGAGAAGGTCGACGATTACACGATCAAGATGACGGCGAAGCTTCCGATGGGGCGAATTCTGCACGCGCTATGCTCGGACTATAGCGCGTTTCCGAAGCACAAGCTTAAGCATCTGCATCCGCGATACAACCCTGAGGCCAGCTATGAGGCCTTCCGGGACAGTACGACTAACGCGCAGCTCGTGCTCAGACCCCATCTGCCCCGACTTTCCGCCTTTGTGCCTGTCGAGTGGGAGCGCGGACAGCGGATCGTCTACGAACGGAACCCTTATTACCACAAGATCGACAGCGAGGGAAACCAGCTTCCCTATGCTGATCGGCTCGAATTCGCGGTGATCCAGGACGAGCAGGTGATTCTGCTAAAGTTCATCAACGGGGAGGTAGATCTGTTCGGGCGCTACACACAGATCAGCATGTTCCCTACGCTGAAGGCAATGGAGCGCAACGGGAAATACAAGACCGTCGTGGAGCCGATCGATCAGGGACCCGCATTCTACGTGAACTGGGATGCGCCTAACCCACAGCTTCGCGATGCCTTCCGGGAGATTCGGGTCCGAGTGGCCATGTCACACGCACTGAACCGAGAGGAGATCAGTGCGATCGCTTACCACAACTTGCTCGAACCGGGAGGATACTCGTTCGGCAGATCTACACCCTGGTATGATCGGGACGTGCACATGCGATACTCGCAATACGATCCGGACAAGGCGGGTGAGCTTCTGGACGAGGCTGGCTACGGCGATTCCGACGGCGACGGATATCGCGAATTTCACGATGGTTCAACGTTCAGCGTAACGATTGATGTGATGCCGGGCGCGTGGGCAGACATTTGTGAGTTGGCGGCGGAGCAGTGGGAGGCGGTCGGGATCCGAACACACCTGAACGTCGCGCTGAGAGACATCGTCTGGCCCCGACGAACAAATGGAACTTTCGACATCCACTTTTGGAACCTGACGGGACCTGACGATCCGCTCGTACGGATGAACGAGTGGGCGATCATGGGAGAATCGCTACCCTATTGGCATCGCACCGCGATGGATGGCGGTCCCGACTGGCTCTGGGAGGCCACACGACACATCAAGGCGGCAGCAACGACCATCGATACGGTCGAGGTGAATTATCACATGCGGAATGCACGTGACCTGCACACGGAGCACGTGCCCGTGATCGCGACCGGGTCAGGACACAAGGTTTGGGGATACAGTACTCGGCTCGGGAACGTACCCTACAGGGCAGCCGCAGGTGATGTGAGACGCAGCTGGAGTCGGGCGGTGTTTCACGAGCAGCTGTATGTGAAGAGAGACGGTGGGTTGTAGGTAGTGAGTGATCAGTAGAGTAATCGGCTATACGGTTCATGTCGGGTATAGAGTGACTAACACCTTCAGCTTCATGCGCGGGAATGTACTGGTGCTTTCGGTTTCGGGAGCGCTCGGGATGTTCGCACGCAGTATGGTATTTCCATACGTGCCGCTCTATATAATGTCTCTCGGTGGACAGCCGGAGGAGATCGGGATCGTTTATGCGCTCGGTCCCCTCGGTGGTCTGTTGGTCTTCCCGGNGGCTGGNNANCTGGCGGATCACGTCGGTCGCGCGAAGCTNATCGCGTTCGCGCGGTTCGCTACGGGCGGAATCGTGATCATCAACGTGTTTGCCGAGTCATGGGAGTGGATCGCTTTTGCAAGGCTGCTCCAAGGATTCATCGTGTTCCATTTTCCGGCGATGTCCGCTATTATCGCTGATTCGCTTTCGCCGGAACATCGAGGGCGTGGGATGGCCACGATGAACACGGTTTCCGGATCCGTCGCGATCTTCGCACCGTATGTCGCGGGTCTGCTTCTCGACCACTACGGCATCGATCTCGGGATGCGGATCCTGTATTCTGCGATGGCGATCGCCTACCTGGCGAGTGGCACGATCGAGCGGATGTTCATCCGCGAAACCCGCGATCTTGAGAACGAGCACATATCACTGGCGAATGCGTCAGGGATACTGAAGGACGCCTACAGCGGCGTGCTCGGCCTGCTGAGAAGGTTCTCCGTACCGATGCGGGCGCTCTCGGTGATCCTGATCCTGGGGTTTGTGATGAACGGCATCGCCAGCCCCTTTTGGGTGGTGTATGCGCAAAGCCATCTCGGGTTGTCGTCATCGGAATGGGGACTGGTTCTTTTGATTGAATCAGTAGCTCGAAGCTTGTCCGGGATTCCGGCAGGATTCATCGTAGACCGATTCGGCCGCACGCGGTTCATCGTGGCCGCTTTGGTAATGGGAGCCGTCCTGNTAACCGCATTCGGGTTCGCAAAGGGATTCCTCGCTGTCGTGATGATACGCTGCGCGATCTCTATGACGGGATCGTTCTTCAGCCCCGCATCGGGCGCCCTTCTCGCGGATCTCGTACCACGGGACATCCGGGGACGCGTGATGTCCGCGATTGGGAGAGGAGCAGCCAGACTCGCCCCCGCATCTGGTGGTACGGGTGGACCGGGTATGGGTTTCCTTGTGACGATTCCGCTTATCCTCGCATCGTATGCGGGCGGCGTGATCTTCGCGTGGGGCCCTGGGCTTCCGTGGTTGATTGTCCCGGGGGTCATGGTCATCTCGCTGGGGGTTGCGGTCTTTTTTCTCCAAGATCCGAAAGAGGCCGAGATCTAGAGAAGCAGGGAACACGTCGAGCCTGCCTTGATCGTGGCAGCGATANTATTCGAAGCGAGGTCTTTATCGAGGTTGTCGGGAAGGTCTGACTTTGGTTCACTGATAAACAGAGGCCCAGCCCGATGACGGGGATTTTGAGTTCCGTTCGTCCGAGTCTAATTGTNCGCTTGCACAGCCGTCTCTACCCGCGTGTTCCCCTGATGCCGATCGGCCAGTTTTNTGAGGTTGTTCTGGCCTCTTCGAGATAGATGGTGATTTCGGCGACCACTTCCGTGTGCTGGGCCGCCACATCTGTGGTCTCGCCTAGGTCGGTGGCCAGATCGTAGAGTTCGATTGGTTCGTCGAGCAGTCGCTCCGTCGGGGGACGCACGGCCTTCCAGTGACGCCACCGGACCGCCTGCTTGAAGCCGCCCCCGGCGTGCCGCTCCCAGTAGAGGAAACGGCCGTCCAGGTCCTGATCTTCCCCGAGCAGGGTCGGCAGGATGCTGACGCCGTCCGGCTTGATCGGCAGTTTCACACCGAGTATCTCTGCGANCAGGGGCATGAAGTCAGCATAGTACCAGACCTGATCGCTGATGACGTTCTCGGATATCGTGCCTGCCCAGTGGACGATCATCGGTGTCCGCAGGCCTCCCTCATACATGTCTCCCTTGCTGCCGCGAAGAGGTCCGCACGAGTCGAACACACCTTCCCAACGGCGAGCTGAGCCATGGTCCGAACCAAAGAACAGGAGTGTCTGCTTCTCGATCCCAAGTTGACGGAGCAGATTGACGATCTGACCGACCTGTGTGTCGATCTTCGCGACCATCGCCGCGTAAACCTTCTCGTCTTCCGTCCAGTCTCTGTCAGCGAACTCGCCGACTGATGGAATCTCGTAGCGTCTGTGTGGAAGCGTCCACGGAATGTGCAGGTAGAATGGTCCTGACTGGTGTCTTTTNATGAAGTCTAGAGCGAAGTCGACAAATTGATCGTGGATGTAGATGCCTTGGCCCTCGTTCTCGTTCGCTTCGAGAACGACTCTTTCTTCGTTCTTCCAGACGTAGTCCGGGTAGTATGTGTGAGCGCGACGTTGGTTCAGGTATCCGAACCACTCATCGAAGCCCTTGCGATTGGGAATGCCTGACGTGTTTGGTTCTCCAAGACCCCATTTCCCGGTCATCCCTGTGGTGTATCCGGCGGACTTGAGGAGTTCGGCGACGGTGAAGTCGTTCGGTTCAAGCGGGACACGTTTCTGGTCACCGACACCCCCGACGATCCCGAAGTTGTCGCGCACCCGGCAGTGCCCGCTATGCAGACCGGTGTTAAGGACACACCTGGAGGGAGCGCAGATGGACGACCCGGTGTAACACTGGGTGAACCGCATCGACTTTGCGGCAAGTGCGTTCAGATTGGGTGTCGGAATCGCCGNACCGCCGTAGCATCCAAGATCGCTGTATCCCAAATCATCGCAGAGGATGAAGATGATGTTGGGTTTCATAGATCCCACGATCGTGCGGGTGGCGGAGCAGAATACGAAGGCGAGCAGCTACTGATTATAAGGAAAGCGAGGTTGTTGCCCATATCAATCNGTGGTTGGCCTCATCGGAATCTAGGCAAATATTTGTCGTTGGCTTTGAGGGATCTTTCGAGGATGGCCTCGGCGGCGTCCAGAGAGGTGATCTGATCATCGAAAAGGAGCCCCCGCAGTGCGAGGTCACGATCTCCGGACAGAGCCGCATCTATCTGGAGTTCCTGCTGAGTGATGCGTTTGCTCAGAATTTCCCTGATCGCAAGCGGCAGTGCACCGATATCTGCGTTTTCCACACCATCTTTCCCGATGTACGTAGGAAGCTCTACGATGGCTTCGTCTGGCAGGTTGGGTATCCGACCCTCGTTCGGGATGTTGACCATTTCGGCGATCGGATCCCGGTAGCCCTCGAGTGCCGCGATGATCTTGACTGCGTTCTCGCCCGACGGTCCTAGTAGGTGATCGATCGACTCGCTACCTTCAGCCCACGCCTCCCGCTCGGACCAACGGGCCTCCCACTGTTCCTCTGTCGTGTGGCGGATCTGCATGCCCAAGTCGGCGCCGCCACCTGTGTCGGGTGTCAGGAAATAGTTGAAGAATTCAGCAATGTGTTCTTCCGTGCCCGTTGGCCACATGCCGAAGGCCTTGTAGATACGGGTGGAAACCGGGACTTCGCTCAACAAATCGGCGTTCTTGGGTTTGTGAAGGTCCTCGATCAACGTATCGAGGACCTCCCGGCTGTCTTGTCTCAGACCGAGCGCCCACGTCAGATGGTTTGTCCCCACTGAGTTGAGCTCGAGCTCTTCTTCCTCAGCGTTGAGAGCTTTCGCGAAGAACCGTCTCGTTACCGCCCACTGCTCGCACAGTCCGATTACGGGCAGCCCACTTTCGCGAATCATGGCACGGCATACGGCCGCTAAGGGGTTTGCCAAATTGATGATCGTGGCGTTCGGACAAAAGTCTGCCACGTCCTTCGCGATCTCTACAACGTGCGGGATGACACGCAGACCACGACAGTAGCCTGCAGGTCCCACCGTCTGTGAGGTCGGTTGAAAGATGCCGAACTCCTCACCGATCTCTACATCTCTTTCACGNGCGAAGGGTTCNCCGACTGCGATGGAGTTGAGAACATAGTCGCAGCTCGCCAGGACGTCGTCTCGGGATCGTGACGAGATGACCGTCAGATCGGCTCCTGACTCTTTCACCATCCGATTGACGATTCGCTTGGACGTGTCGAGTGCGCGCTCATCGGGATCGACAAGGGCAAGCGTGGAGCCGGTGAAATGGTCGTCACGTATCAGATCGGCAGTGATGCCGAAGGAGAATCGAGAACCGGCGCCGATGATGGCGAGGTTGAGCACGAAGATGGCACCTTTCTTGGGAATCGAGTGACTTGTATGGGAGCTAAGCGCACGGCGCTAGGCTTTTATGTCGCCAGTCGCTCTGAGCAGTGTCTCCTGAACCAAGAGTTCGTGTTCTACTGGTCTGTCACGCTTCTTGGCGCCTGCAATCGTGGCAAGCAAGGACTCCAATGCGAACTCGTAGAGGGCCTGCCGGGATCGGCCTTCGACTTCGACGATCTGATCACCTGCCGTATATCCGCCCCGTGCCTCGTCCAGTGCAAGGCGAATCCGGTCCCCTGGTTCGAACGGTTCCTGTATGATCGCGCTGCCCTTTGTGCCGTAGACTTCGAAGCGTCGAGCGGCGGGTCTTGGTTCGAATGAAGAGATGTCTAGGAAGGCAACCGCTTTGTCGAACTCGTAGATCGTGACCGAGTTGTCGACCACATCCTTTGCGTCACTGTCGTTTCTGAGCACAGATGTGATCGTGTGTGGTCGGCCAAGTAGCCAACACACCTGGTCGAGCATGTGCGAACCGAGGTCGTAGAAAATGCCGCCCTTGAATATGCTGAGTGCTTCGCGACGATTCGTCGGAAGGCTCGTCGACATGTGCCCGCGAAGAGAAGTGATGTCGCCGAGAAACCCGCTCTTGACCCATTCGTCAATCTGGTTAAACGCTGCGTGATATCGAAACATGTAGCCCAGCTGGATCAGGAGGCCCTTTTCCTCTGCCGCAGCCACTACACGCTGCCACTGCTCCCAGTTGTANCCCGCCGGTTTGTCATACCATACGTGCTTGTTAGCGTCGACCAGCGCTTCTGTCTGATCGAGGCTTTCGATGTTCGCACCCTCTGACGCCACGGCTTGGATCGATTCATCTTGGTAGATTTCGTCCGCGTTCTCGAACCAGTGTGCGCCTGCGTAGGGCTCCAGATTTTCGACTTCCTTCCTGCGTGACGCATCAGGCTCAAAAATGCCCGCGACTTCGCAGTTCGGGTTCGTGTTAAGCGCAAGGAACTTGCCGCCCGCGTGCCCGTGCTTCGTTCCAATCTGTGCCCAGCGGATCTTCGACATTGCACTCCTGTCTGTCTTCCTGAGCCGAGGGCGAAGGACCTCTTCGGAATCTGCACCACCCGCTCTTCAACCGGATCAGTCCAGATCTCAGATAGATCCCTCGCCAGCTCGGGATGACGATAATTATACCGTGGTATCCGACTTCATTCCCTCGCCACGCAGCCGGAAGGCGCGGATTTCGTATTTCCCGGGTCTCTGCGGTTCTAGGTGTCCGGACTCTACCATCAAATTCAGCGGGTTGACCCGGGTTTTCAGGGGCAGACTTACTTTCTCGTGACAACGTGCAGACTCGTAAACGCCGTGGATCATTTGCAACGCCTTGTAACCGTGGGTCGCTTCGCCGCGGTGGGTTTCTATCTTACCCCGAACCCAGTACGCAAGTTCGAATGCCTGCGCCGTAACAGCCTCNAGATACTCGAATCCTGGCTCTTCGGGTTTCGACCATCGTGGCTCGGGTATGTGTTCCTCCCACCCGGGTCCTGAAGCTGTCATGACGCGCAGTCCCGTCGTCGTGACGTCGATGATGCCCTCCGTGCCGTAGATCTTCGCGCCTTGGTAGAACCTGGGTGTCACATCGCACAGGATGGACGCTTGGGATCCACCCTCGAACGCGTAAATTGCGACGGCCGAGTCTTCGATTCTCGTGTCCCGTTCATAGCGATCCGTTTTCCGCTCGATATTGCCCATCACCCAGACGCACTCCTCGTCGCCCAGGAGGTAGCGGAACATGTCCGTCTGATGCGTACAGTAGTTTGGGAGACCCTGTCCGCCGACCGCTTTGATCCACTCCACCGTTCCAATCGNACCTTCCGCGATCAAGTCCTTGGCCATCGTGTAGGCTGGGAGGAAGCGGCGCTGGTGACCGATAACGAGCTTGACATCATTGCGACGGCAGGCAACGAGCATCTGTTCCGCCCGCCCGGGTGTATCCGCCATCGGTTTCTCGCAGAGGATGGCTTCCGGACGATATGCGGCTGCCGCAATCGTCCAATCGGCATGGCCGGAATGCCAGGTACCAATAGAGACGACATCGGGAAGCTCTTTTTCCATCATTTCACGTGCATCCGTATAGCGCTTTGGCCTGATGTCGAATTCGTCACAATACTCTTGCATCGCGGCTTCGTGCAGGTCCGCGAGAGCGACGATCTCGAACTGCTCCGACCTTAGATAGCCGATGACGTGACGTTTGGCCATGCCGCCACACCCGATGACGGCAGCTCTGATTTTATCCATAAGCTCGCTCCAGTTGTGTGTGGGGGCATCATGCTCTGACGTTCCCGTGAAGGCAAGCGACATCGGAGTTGCACCCAATCGAGTTGGCTTTTGGTTTTGGGGTTTTGCAGGCAACTGGACTGACGTACCTTCGGGAGACATTCATTTCGACTCAGGAGCCTGACGATGCAACGTATAGATGGACCCTTCCGCATCTCGAACGACGCCCTCTCCGATCCTGTTGAGCTTCGATGCAGGATCGATGACGAGGGCTATCTGTTTATGAAGGGCCTGCAGGACAAGGACAAACTGCTGACTCTGCGCCGCGATATGCTCGGTGTAATGATGGAGCTGGGCTGGCTGGTGCCGGGAACTGATCCGATCGACGGGATTGCGGACGTGGATCGGAAGTGTGCAGAAGGAGACGTGGAATACACCNAGGTCTACCACGAGGTCTACAAGAAGGAGTCTTTCCACAGATCGGGACACTGGGATGAGGTAGTCGATGTAATCGGGACTATAATCGGCGGTCCCGTACTGCCGCATCCGTGTAAAATCGCAAGGCTATGGTTCCCGCAATACACTGACCACACGACACCTGTCCATCAGGATTTCGTTCACTTCCAGGGCAGTTACGATACCTACACAGTGTGGACGCCGGTGGGAGACTGTCCGGTGGAGCTGGGACCACTAGGTCTGATCCCGGGATCACACAAGGTGGGCAAGGTGATGGATCATCACTTCTCGCTCGGAGCGGGCTCGCTGACAATCCACGATGAGGATCTGTCGGGGGAGTGGCTTTCGAATGACTTCGAGGTCGGTGACTGCTTGATCTTCCATAGCCTGACAGTCCACCAGGCGCTTCCGAACAATACGGAGGACCGGATTCGGGTGTCTCTCGACAACCGGTATCAGGCCTACGAGATCCCGATCGCGGAGCAGATGCTTGTTCCCCACCTGTCAAACCTGACGATGGGATACGGATGGGAGGAGGTTTACGCGGACTGGGAGTCAGACGACCTCAAGTATTACTGGAAGAACGACGACCTAGAGGTCCACGACAAGATCACGACATGGGGTCAGATCGGGTTCGATGAAGCGATCGAGCAAGCGAAGGGTGGTGATGAAAAGGCGAAGCTTCAGCTTAGGCGGATCGTGAAGCGTGGGATGGATGATGCGAACACGAAACGTGCGGCTGATGTTTTGGCTGAGCTCTAGTAAGTAATGTCTGAAACTGCCCGCATCGAGCTAGACTCTCACAGATCTGAACTGCATCGACTCGGCGAACGTTTCCAGCGCCGCGCTGTGATCGCCGATGCCCATCGCGATGTGGTGTGATGGTCCCTGCTGGCACCAGTCGTCCATGAATTGATGGAGCGGCTTTTCGATCCGGACGCGCGCGTTCGGATTGCCGATGCTGAGGATGTCTCCGGAGATGATTTCCCCGACAGCGTAGATCAGCTTGAAGGTGTCGCCCGCGTCGAATTGTGTCAGGTTCAGTAGGGTGACCGGCCCTTCCTTCATGTCGAAGTCGATTCCGAGACCGTGACCGGATTTCCCGTGCTGTGTTTCGAGGTGCGTGAGCCGCGGCTTGCCTTCGGACAGGCTGATGTTGGTCGGACCGTCGTGCCCGAGCAGCAGGAACTCGTTCTTGAAGTCGATCGCGAAGAACTCGACGAACATCCCGCCACCACCAAGCAGATCCAGAATTTTCATCGCCATCGCCGACTTGACGTCACCNTCCGTGACACCGGGCCGGCCCATTGCCGCCAGGCGTGAGACGGCTAGGTTCGATTCTGCACGCAGCTGCGTGATCAACTCGTCTTCCCCCCACCAGTAGTAGCCGAAAGCTGAGATGTCGTGGCGCTTCGCGATGATCTCGTCGTAGACCACGGCGACCTGGGCAGAGAAACGCATCTGATCGTTTGTGACGGTATCATCCACCTCATAGAGATCGCGAAACTGTTCATACATGTCTTCGATCTGCGTTTCTGTGATCTGATCGTATGCGTTCCGAAATTCCTCGACCTCCGGCCGTACGAGCATTCGACCAGTAGCGCGGATAAACCGGTGCTCGTCGATCGGCATGTCCGTCATGCCCGGGTAGACCTGCCCAACCAGACCCACAGTTATCTCTGAGAAGTGTCGAGCGGCTGAGACGCCACGGAAGTCGTCATGAAGCTCTTTCCTGAAGCGATTGTCCTCGAAAGCGCCGGTCAGAACGCGGAAGGGCTTCCCGATACTGACGAGCGCACCCGCGAACTCGGGTATACAGCAGATGCCTTCGTGATGCAGATACTCAGTGGTGTCGGCGTTCGCGTAGTCGTAAGTCCAGTCTTCGTGTGCGTTCAGCAGACGGATGGGTACGGTTGCGTTNTGAACCGCAGGCAAGACGTTCGCACTCGGGGTGTATCCGAACGGGAAGACGAGAATGATGTCCACGCCCTCGTTCTGAAATCGCTCACCAGCCTGTCGTGACTTCTCGGGTGTGTCGACCAGCTCTGATGGGATGAGGTCCGCGTATGGCGAGATGAGGTCGTAGAGCTTATGACCCATTTGTTCGCCCATGGCCTTGAGTCGGGGGTATTGGTTCCAGTAGTAGTGGTGGCCTACGGAAAGCAACCCGACTTTAGCACGGTTATCGCTTGGTTTCATTCAGGATGCCTATAATGGACTGTTCGTCCTTCGATACGACCTGCATACCGGTGTCTAGAAAACGCTAGGTCATGCTCTATGGGAGGCCATTTAGGGTCAACGGTCCCAGGCGTCGAAGGGATTATCGGCAGTCTGTAGAGGAAGGCTGACACGGGCGCCGGCTAAGTGNGAAGCGTGAGCGGCCATTGCCCATTCGACGTGGGCGCGCGCTTTTCTGGCTTCGAGAAGCTCGAATTCTGGCTCTCGTCCCTCGAGACGATCGATCAGCGATTTTGCCATCCGACGGTGTGCGTTTAGCCACTTCTGGTCATTTGGAGGCGGTTCGGTCAGGATCACTTCCCATCCGTCATCTCCGAGGACCTTTGGGGCGACCTTTGGGTGGTAGTAGATGTCCGGCGTGTTGCTCATCGGGCCTGGGATAGAAAGACTGCCCTCAGTACCGTGTATGTCGATCCTATAGGGCTTCTCGCGATCCCCGTCACCCTGATAGGATTCGAAGTCAGCGGCAAAGCTTTCGAACTGGTAATACGCCCGGAGTCCGTTNCCTGCGACGAGTCCCATTCCCTCGACGCCCTGCTTCAGGTCTTTGGGTTTGGCGTCGCGACCATCGACGGTGAGATGCGCGTGACACCACTTTGGCGATCCCCAAACCTGATCCAGGAAGTCGAAAAAGTGCGGATACAGATCGAGAAAGAGCTGATCCCCACCGTGTGCGCCGTTCATCCCGTGAATTCGAGCAAGCCGGGGTTCGCCTATCTTNCCCTCCCTGATCAGGGGTATGGCAGCGTGCTGGATGGGCGGATGACCTCGCCAAGGGCAGGCAACGATGAGGAGCTTCCCATTCGCATCGCACGCCGCGATCATTCGGTCGACTTCGGCAGGTGTGGCGGCAAGCGGCTTCTCGATATAGACGTGCGTTCCCACTTCCTGCGAGGCCATGACCAGGTCGTGATGGTCGCCGATTTCCCGGGAGGCAAACACTGTGATGTCCGGTCGCACCTTGTCGATCATCTCGCGATAGTCGGCATACCCTTCCGGAGCACCGGTCTTTTCGAGTGCTTTAGCCCGTCCCTCATCTTCTGGATCTGCAAGGGCAACGACCTCAGCGCCTTCCACATCCACAAAAGCCATGTCCAGGTAATGGCCGTAGTTTCCGCGACCTGAATGGCCCACGATTGCAACCCGCTGCATGCCTACCCCTCGTTTTTCTTGTAGGTGATGCCTGTGTTTTCACGTTGTCCCCGACGACGACTTCATAACAGTCTGGGCTCCGCGCGTTTCGAGGGCATAAAAGAGTGATTTTCACAGGAACGCCGACCAATGCCCTGTCTGCGAAAGCGTTCCCGTAAGCTGACATATTCTGAGTGAATGAACTGCTCGGTCGGGTCCTGTCTGTGTTCGGAAAAAAAGCGATATCTAGTGGCCAAGCCTTGCGGCCGTTATCGTTATAACTACATAACCGGACCTTGGTTTTTTCTGAACTCGGACCTCTCCCTGNCGTCATTCTGAAACGCTTTGGTAATTCAAAGTTCTACAGCCCTCTTGGTATTGAAACTCTCATAGATCGCATCGATCGTACGCATCTGTCCGAGGCTGTTCTGGGGCGAGATCCGATGATCTATCTTGCCATCGAGGACATCACACAGATGCTCGACCTGAAGCGTGAACTGATGGACCGGGTTGATGTGGAATCGATGTGTCGATCCTGCGACTGCGTGGTCGAGCCATACAGGACGGTTCTCGTTGTTCCACGCCATATCGGTTCGGAATGCGCCTTCGGTGCCCTGAATGTCGAACTCTTGGCTATTCATGGCGTCAAACCCGACCGTCAACGATGCGACGCCACCATCAGAGAACTCAAGATGGATATTTGCACCATCGTCGACCTCCAGGCCCGGTCTCTGGGTGGCGAACACACGAACGGGGTCCCCGCCGAAGACCCACCTGGCGTGATGGATGTTATAGCAGGCCAGGTCATAGATTGCGCCACCGCCCCTTTCTCTGCTGTGTCTCCAGTTCTTCTCAGGAAGCCTCTCCGAGACGGATACACCCCGGCCTCCGGTGCAAAACGTCGAACGAAGGTTCAACAGGTCGCCGATCGCGCCCGACTCGATCATTTCCTTCGTCTTCAGATGCATCGGATGATGCCTGAATTTGAAAGCTTCAGCGATCAGGACTCCGTTGCTCTCAGCAGAATCGACCAAGCGAACCGCCTCGTCGGCAGTCTGTGTGAACGGCTTTTCACAAAGGATGGCCTTGACCTTCTTCGATGTCGCAAGTTCGATCCCCACATCCGCGTGGTAAACGCCCCAGGTGCAGATGACCGCGATGTCTATGGCCTCGTTCGCGAGCATCTCGTCGAGCTCAAGATACATCCGCTCGACGTGGAACTGCCTGACGAACCGGTCGATCGATTCCTGAGAGACGTCCGTGACTGCAACGAGCTCGGCTCGGTCGGTCTGCGAACAGGCGGTGGCATGAGCGCGAGATATGCCACCTGTACCGACCAGCGCTACCCGATAGGGGCTTCCCATTAGCGATCCTTCCATTTGTAAGCTCGACGTGCGTTAGCAGAAAAGACCTTCTCCTTCGCCGATGCAGGCTTGGTAGCGACGTAGTCCTGCGCAAGCTTGAAGACATCTGCGTAGGATCTGTCGCTTCGATCTGATACGGGCCAGTCGCTCCCGAAAATCATTCGTTCTTCCCCGAAAGCGTCCCAGATCAGATCCAGATAGGGTGCGTAGTGATCGATATCCGTCGGTGCGGGCCGGATCGTGCATCGGAGGTCCATCATACCGGAGAGCTTGCAGAAGACGTTTGGGTATTCGGCTGCGCGTCGCATCTGGTCGATGGCTGCCTGATCAGGCTCGTCGCCCTCCATCTTGATCCCCGCACAGTGGTTGATGATGATCCGAAGCTCAGGGATTTCGGTCGCGATTATTGCTGTGAGGTCGTTGACACCACTGTCTAGCGAAAGGTCCAGATCCGCCAGCTGTCGAAGACCATCCAAGTCGTCAGGTTTCCTGAGACGGGCTCGTATTCCACGGAAGACCGGATGCTTTGCGAATCGGTCCAGGTTCTCGCTAAATCGGTCGTNGTGCACGTCTAGGTTGCCGACAAGACCGAGCAGAAAGGGCTCTTCATCCGCGAGATCGAGTATCCACTGGTTGTCCTCGACCCATTCGCTGCACTCGACGACGATCGCGCCATCTACACCGGCGGGTCGCGCAAGCGCAATACAGCGATCGGGGAGCGTGGTCAGATAGATCTGGTCGTCTGGCTCGGGCCAGGGGGCGCCTTCGGGTCTGTGCGGGTCGTAAAGATGGATGTGAGTGTCAACTATCACGCTGTATGCCGTTTTACCTTGCAGGTTCTGATTCAGCGTCGCCGCGCCTTCTTGCATCGAGCGACCGTAGGTCACGCGCTATTCTGTGGAACGATTGTCATTGAGTCGAGTCTGAGTCGATCCTCTCGAATCCGGGATACCGTCCGAGGAAGGCGTCCAAGTGTTCCATCCGGAAACGCTCGGAATCCCAAGGCTCATCGGACAGCAGGCTCCGGTGTGTCTCTCGGAAGACGTAAGTCTCGGCTTCCGTAGTTTCTTCCCAGTCGATCATGACGTGGACTGCGGTGCGTGCGTAGTATTCACCTTCGAACCGATCCAGCTGGCGCCAAGATAACGTGTCGAGATCTTTGTACAAAACTCCTTCGATCCGGCCGTTGATCTGTTGAATCAGCCCGGGATACGAGGCGTTTCGGACCTGGTAACGTGAGTATCCAACAAGAATCGCTTCACAGTGTTCGAAACGGCGACCCGTGACCGCATACATGACCTCCTCAAAGATCAGCGATCCGTAGGCGAAGAAGTTCACTGACTACTCCGGCCAGGGATAAACGTTGGAGCCGGCATTCTTGTCGAAGGGACCTTCAGGAAGCTCCATCTGCCAGGTTGTGACGCGTGAAGCCAGTCGCTCGACAATATCGGGATGATCGTCGGCAACGTTGTTCAGCTCCATCGGATCCGAAGGGATGTCGAAGAGCTCGACTCGAGTTCGATCGGGGTTGAAAAGCAGCTTCCAGCCTTCGTCCCGTATTGCCAGGATAGGGCTCCTGTTGATCACGTGACCGGCAATCCGAAATCGCCATTCCCACATCAGTGGCGTTTCGCGTCCTCGCGTCGATCCCTTGAAGACGTCGAGCATCGACTCTCCGTCAAGCGGCCACTTCTTGGAGACGTCGCATCCGGCTGCCTGGCAGAAGGTCGGCAGCAGATCAACGGCAGACACAGGGGTGTCGTTGTTGATGACTCCCGCAGGCGTTCCACCACTTGGCCAGCGGAGGATGAAGGGTGTGCGGACNCCACCCTCATACAGGCTGCGTTTCCTACCACGGAATGGTCCAGGACTTCCCACCCCGCTGTGGGCGGAGTTCCGGATCGCGATGTCCTCGGGCCCGTTGTCAGCGGAGAAGATGACGATCGTGTTCTCGGTGAGACCGACTTCGTCGAGATGATCGAGCAGACGACCTATATGCCGATCCGCATTGGTCACGGCGGCAAAGTAGATAGCGTTTGCGCCGGCGTGCTTTCCTTCAAGACCCATCGGGATCTCTTTCAGGTAGGGCTCGAGCTGCTGCTCATCCGGGTCAAGCGTCGCGTGTGTGTCGTTCAGCCAGATGTTCAGAGTGAAGGGCGATTCACGATCCCTGTCGATAAATTCGATCGACTCGTCGACGATGATTTCGGATGAGCTCGCGCGCATTGGCCCGACATCGTTTGTTCGGAAGCCCAGATACGGTCCGTTACCTGCGTTGACGCGACATTCGTCGATCCCGTATTCGAATGGTTCGGGCGCGCCTTCTCCGCCACCCAGATGCCACTTGCCGTAGTGCCCGACACGGTACCCGGCCTCCTGTAGAAGCTTCGTGTAGGTGGTGACTCCCGGATCGAGCCAGTTCGGCATGCCCCTTTTTGCGTTCCGTTCGTGATCTGCGAAGTGCCCGTGGATCCCGTGTCGTGCCGGGAATTGGCCTGTCATGACCGCAGCTCGACTGGGTGAACAGACCCCCGAGCAGACGTAGAACTGCGTAAACAGCGTTCCTTCGGCAGCAAGCCTGTCGAGATTCGGTGTCGTGAGCTGCTTGTGCCCGTAGCAGCCGAGATCCCCCCAGCCCCAGTCGTCAGCGAAGATGAAGATGATGTTTGGTCTGCTCATTGATCCTCAGACAGAAAAGGTTCAGCGTGGAGGTGGGTTGTGGGTGTCTCGTGGCCGCATTTCAGAACCCCAACGTCATCTCTTTGCTTGGTTCTTTCTCTAATGTTCTTTGCACCTTCTGCGTTGAAAGGTTTCACATCCAGATAGACCGTAATTCGTGCACAACAAGCGTGGCCATCAACGTGCTGCCCTCGGAGTAGAACTCGAGGGGGTGGTCGGTGGCTTCGGGGATGTAGGTGCAAGAAAACACGACCGTGCCATCCTCAGCAAAGAGCTCGAGTGAGGTGCGGTCGACGATCAGTCGGAGCGCGATGCGGTGATCGACGGACCGGACCGGAGCGACCGTGCCGAGGCAGTTGATCTTCTGTTCAGCCGGACAGTACTCGATCTGATGTCCCTGGACGCGTACACCGAACTTATCGTTGCTCTCGATCTCCCACTCCATTTGGATGTCGAAACAGTCGTGTCTCGTGTCGAGGACGAACGCTCTCGATGCGTCGATATCGATATTTTGGAACGACTCTGTCCTTTCCTGCAGTGACTCCAGCTCCCGAATCGGGTTTCGTTGCAGCCGGATACCATACTCCGTTGTTCGAAGCCGAAGCTCGACGGGAATCGACATCTGCTGGTTGAAAGGCATGGCAGGATACCTGCCGCGACGCATCCAAGAGATCTGGATCCGGCGTCCGTCTTCATCTGGGATGTCGCTGTAGGTCTGAGCCGCGTAACCACTGGGACCAAACTCGGCCTTCAGCACATCGGTTTCCGGCTCGAATCTGCGCCCGTCGAACGAGCCGAAAAGATAGCCTCCATCAGCTCCCCAGAAGACCCACTTCCTGTTTTCATCCTGTCCGTCCACTGCAAGCTCGAAGAAGTCTGGACATTCCGTGACGCCGCTGAGTGATAGGTCTTGGAGGTGTTCCCAGTTGACGAGGTTGGTGGACGTGTAGAGCGAGTAGTCGTTCCCGTCTAGATACAGCGCGAGGATCCAGTGCCCGGTCGGCTCGTGCCAGATCACCTTCGGGTCTCTGTTCTCCGCTCGAACGTGATCAATCACTGGGTTCCCGGAGTACTTCGCCCAGGTGCGCCCGCGATCGTTGCTGTAGGCGATGCTCTGTGTGAAAGGAACAGGCTTGGGTGCGTGCTTTCCGGCGGATGTGTAGAAGGCGATCAGTGTGGTTTCATCGCCGGTCCCGAACCCGCCCGTGTTCTGCCAGTCGACGACGGCCGAACCAGAGAAGATCGTTCCGAGGTGATCCGGTTGGAGTGCGTGATCGAGCTGGGTCCAGTGCAGGAGGTCGGAGCTGACCGCGTGACCCCAAGTCATGTTGCCCCACTTGACACTGACNGGGTTGTGCTGAAAGAATAGGTGATACTCATCCTTGTAGTAGACNAGACCGTTNGGGTCATTTGTCCAGTTCTCTCTGGGCGAGAAGTGGATCTGGGGACGGTGCAGTTCGTTGTAAGGCATAGAGATATAGAGTTGATAAGAGAGAATCGAGAATTAGATGAGTAAGTCCCAAACTCTGACTTCTTCCTAGCCTTTGCCTGACCTCTCGTGGGCAATTTGAAGACAGTTACCAGTTTGACCGGACGAAACGGTAAGTCCCACGTGACCCTGATCACCGACTATTTCGGTCTGCTACAGACAGATAAAGAATGTGAATAATCGGGATCGCGAAGTGCGCCTGCAGTTGTCTCCAAGATCCGGCCCGATATAACCTGCAGGGTGCCGATGGCTCGCAAGACTGACATCCGTGGTCGCTACGCTGGCAGCCGGTATTAAGATGCGTGTCACCTGAACATTTGAACTTGGACAGTAAATACCGACATCCCAGCCCAAGACCACGCGTGTTCGAAGCGGNTACGCACCCGCCTTTCTGCTTGTCCTTCTTGTCGCAGCTTCAGGATGCAGTCAGGATTCCTCTGCTTTACTCTCGACGCCTCCCACGCTGGGTTAGGATCAATCGTAGTTGCTGGGCTTGTGGTTGCCCAGCAGACGGAGTTGACGCTCCGTGGCTTTGTCGAGTATGTCCTCGTCGAACTGGAAGCGATTTAGGTAGGGGGGGTACTTCTGCGTGATCATCCGTTTGGCATAGTGGACCTGGAGAAGGTATCGCGTCTGGTCGCTGCTGTTTGCCGTTCCTTTGTGCCAGACCTCGCATCGAAAGATGACGACGTCTCCTGCTTTGCACATGATGGCCTGCTCGCCCTGGCCCTTCCAAGTGGTATCTCCGTTCGGGCGTCTGCCAGACAGGTGACTGCCTGGCACAAAAGCGGTCGGTCCGAGTTCCTCCGTCAAATCGTCGAGATAATAGTGCGCGGTGGTGATGAAGATCGGTAGCCGAACCCGGGAATCAGCGAGGATTTCTTCGGGGAGCTCCAGAGCGAGCCAGTCACTGTGGAGCGTCTGATCGGGCCGGCCGGGCCCTGTCATCCAGGAAGTCATCCCGATACAGTGGCAATCGTTGCCGAGGACCTCCTCTTCTAGTTCGATAACGCCGGGGTAGTCTAAGAACTTCAGGAAGTGCGAGTGCCGGTTAAAAACGTTGTTGATCGATTTGTTCATGAACCCGTGTTCGATCGGATCCGTCTGGCTGTCGAAGCTTTCAGGAATCGCCGTTAGAGCTGCCATGCGCTCTTTGAGTGAACCTATTTCATCACTAGACAGGACCTGAGGCAGGTAGACGTAGCCATCCCGATACAGGGCCTCCACTTGATCGTCCAGCAAGTCGTATGCTACGAGAGAAAGGTGTTCCATTAGCGAAACCTGAGGGTTAGGTCGGGTCGGCNGTCATCGAAGATCATCCGCAAGGTTTGAGTCAAGCTAAGGAATATCTTGTTCAGGAACATGGACGTCCCGTTAAGGATCGCAACCTTGTCAGCGATTAGCATGGTGTTCCATTTCTCCTCCTAGAAGGGGAACTCCATCTCTTGGACGGNCGTGAAGGAATCGATCGCCGTAGGATCTGCCCTACTGAATAGTGACTCGAGATCTACACGGTGGTAGAAGTCTCGGGCTAGGTTCAGCAGATTCTGGTTCAGTGCTTCCACACCCGTGCAGCTTTCCGGCTACCCGGTAGGCTGTCTCCACAAAGAGCCTTGATTATTGGTGACTCTTCTGTCGTGAGCTCGCCGATCTCGAGCTTGAGAGCGCGCTTTGTTGAACAATCGGTTCCTGAACCTGTATAAGCAGAACGAGGACCAGAAGTTGATGGGCAGGTGCGGCTCACGCGGCGATCTTTACGAGATTCTGTCGCTCCTCGCGAGGACGCTCTTCACCCGTGTAGTGCGGGTTATCCTGTTGCCTGAGATCTCCTCTGAGACGATCGGCGGCAAAATCTGCGATCTACATCCGCCATTACGCCACTTGTCCCGCGTATCGAGCTAAGTCACGCAATGCGATGACCGTGCAATCATTTTGCCTCAGGTGGTCGATGTAGTTCTCGAAGGCGTCCTGCTCGGTGTGCACCCAAGGGTGGTCGAGGTCGGGCACACCGTGCAGGGTCAGCACGCATATCCGACCGTCGACGGCCTGGTCGACCGCCCAACGGAAATCATCGAAGTCGAAGTGGGGGCCTGCTGCGCCTGTCGTCGGGACGAGCATCCGATCGTGCACGTCAGGGTCGTAGGCGGGACCTCGACCACCCTCGCGATCATACTCGAACTCGGGTTCGGTGCCTCGTCTAGCGAACAGGAAACCGTGAGACCTGACGACGTCTGCGGTCTCTGGACTGTTTGAGTATCCGGGGTAGCAGAAGGTCATTGGTTTCGTGATGTCCTGCTCTTTGCACTTCCGATCGATGTATTTGATGTCTTCGAGCAGTTCCGNCCGCGTCTGCGAGGTGACGTTCTTGTGCGCACGTGTGTGGTTCCCGATCTCAAATCCCTGACTGTCCAGGTCGGCGATCTCTTCCCAGGTCATGTACCTCGCTTTGTCTTCAAGGAACCGGAGGCCTTCGGATATGTAGAAGGTCGCACCGTAACCGAGTTCCCTCAGGATCGGGGCCACAAACTGATGCTGTGATTTGACGCCATCGTCAAAGGTGAGACAGACGAGACCGTCGGGGATGGGTTGCGTCATCAGAAAGGCCACTCCTTCAGCGCCTGACGAGTCTGGTCGATCAGCTGCTCTGCGTGGACCTGGGCCATTGGCAGCGAAGTTGCGCCGCCTTGGCGGATTGCGATCCCGTGGTTTAGCATCCAGAAGTAGAGCCAGCGATGCTTGTCTTTCGAGTCTCGCGCTGCCTCCCGGTAGTTGCTAGGTGGTGTGTTGAGGAAGTAAATCCGGAAAATCGATCCCGCTACGACAACGCAGGCTTCTATACCCGTTTCGTGGAAGACCTGATCGAGTGAGACCCCCAGCTCTCGGGTGAGATTGTTCAGTCGGCCGTAGGCGTCCTCGGTCATCTCCTTCAGAGCGGCCATACCCGCGACCACAGCGATCGGGTTGCCGTTGTATGTGCCGGACTGCGAGATCCCCGGGCTTCCGTCTGTCGGGTCGTAGACGGCCATGACGTCTTCACGACCGCCAAACGCGCCCCCTGCTGTTCCTCCCGCGATAACCTTAGCCAGACAGGTGAGATCCGGTCGGATATCGAACGTGTCCTGTGTCCCTCCTGAAGACAGCCTGAACGAGACGATTTCATCGAAGATCAGGAGAATCCCCAATTCTGTTGTCAGGTCCCTTAGAGCCCGCAGGAATTCGGGCTGAGGAAGAGTNAGCCCTGCAGCGGTAGAGAGAGGATCGATAATGAGGGCTGCGAGCTGGTCGGCGTTCTCGCGCAGGAGTGTTTTGCAGACGGGAATGTTGTTGAAAGGAAGGACGAGGACGGATTCTGCCGTTCCCGGGGCGAGGCCCCGCGATGAGAGGACTGAATGCGGTCGGTTCTTGGGCCCGAGTTCGTTACCGAGAGGTGGCACGTAGCTGATCATGGCGGGATCGTCGATCCCGTGGTAAGCGCCTTCGAACTTCGCGACGTTCGNTCGTCCGGTGAACGCTCGAGCGGCGCGAATCGTGTTCATGACGGCTTCTGTCCCTGAGCTGCAGAATCGCACCCGTTCCATCGACGGGATGCGTGTCTTCAGGAGCTCAGCCAGCTCGATTTCAAGCTCGGTCGGTGCAAAGAACGCCGTCCCGTATGTGACCCTTTCGCGGATCGCGTCGACGATCGCGGGATGACCATGCCCGAGAATCAGCGCCGTCGCATTGTTCACGAAGTCCAGTCGCTCGTTTCCGTCCACATCCGTTACGTGCACCCCCGCTCCTGCCTTGTGGTAGACAGGAAACGGATCGACATACACGCCCGTCCGTGTGTTGCCGCCAGGCAGTGAAGACTGCGCGCGCTGGAAGAGCTGATACGAGCGTGGGTTCTGGTCGCGATAGTCCGAGAGAAGCTGGTCTATTTTGGTTGGCATGGGGGAATAACCTAGGGAAGATTCGGTTGGAGGAAAAGCGAAACCGCTTCATCCCGAGTAGGCGCGGCGGGCTGGGCGAGACGTATCGTGTGACCTGCCCCTNGAAGGGCTTTCTGAAAGTCGAGCCGTGGTGATCTACTCTGGTGACAGCCTGGCGATTGGCCAATGTCTTTATGGCTTCACGAATATCTGTTCGTGAGTCAGCGGTCGTCCCCACGCACCGTGCGTCTCACCAAACGACACATCCTCCGGAATGTTTCCCAGCCGGTTGTTTGCACCCCACACGCGATAGGCAGCACCTAGAGGGATTGCCGCCACTTCTTCGGTATGTAGGTCCCTTGCTTGGATCATGTATTCACGCAGCTTGTTCTGGTCTGTTGTCGTAGCTGCTAGTTCCATTACACGTGTTGCTTTGTGGAGCCAGTCGGGACCCTCTGACGAGGCATTTCGGTGCCAGTAAGGCTGATTCGGTCCTGTGATCGCCCACTCGAAGCGGTCCTGAAGGGGGTCGTCCGCTCCGTCGAACCACCAGTAGTGGACCTCGTAATTCCCGCTGAATCGTCTCGGGATGATGATGTCTCGCAGCGCGGCGAATGTGTTCACCTTGATCCCAATGTGCGCCCAGTGCGATGTGACGAGCTCGGTTATGTCTTGAGTGCCGCCCGCGCTGACGATGTCGATCGTGAATGCGAAGGGATTGCCGTCCGGGAACTCACGGATACCATCGCCGTCAGAGTCTCGGTAGCCGGCACGGTCGAGGAGCCTGCGAGCTTGATCCCGATCGTGCTCGGCGTATCGCTTGAAATGTTCAAGTGTGTAGTATGGGCTCGGCGGGTAGAAGGAGTAACCGGCGGGAACCAGGAATCCATAGAACAGGAGCTGGTTGATCTCTTCTCGATCCAGGCCGAGCGAGAGCGCGATACGCACATCCCTATTCCTGAAAGCCTCGCGAACGTTTGGATTCGGTGCGTCCCAGTTGAGGTAGAACACCTGAGCGGGTGTCGGGCCGGAGAGATAGACGGTGAAGTTGCCCTGTTCCCGTTCGGCCTGCTTGAGCGTTTGGAACATGTCGATCTGGGAGTAGCGACCGAACAGATCGAGCTCGCCGTTCATGAATTTCAGCAGGATGACCTGCTTTTCGGGGATGACGGTGAACTCGAGGTAGTCGACATACGGGAGTTGGTTACCCTCGGTATCGACCTTCCAGTAGTAAGGGTTCCGTTCGTAGACGACTCGCTGACCGTGCACCCATTTTACAGGACGCCACGCCGCCAGTGTCGGATTGCCCTCGGTGTAAAGGAACTGTGCGCGTGTCGCTCTCCTTCTGAACTCTTCGTAGTCGCCGTCCGTGCTGTGTCGGGGATGCCACTTCCCGTAGATGTGAAGAGGGAGTGTGAACAGGTCGTGATTTGCGATTCCGTAGAGGATGCGGCCCATCGGTTTCGGTGCAGAGAACTTGAGCGTCAGGTCATCGATCTTCTCGAGTTTGACGGGTTTGCCGTCCACGAGGAAAGCGGAAGGAGTGACATTTCTGTCGAGCGGCCGACCATCGTCGTCCATTAGCAGGTCGTTGTAGTAGAAGAGGACATCATCCGTTGTGAAGGGATAGCCATCCGACCACCTAATACCCTCGCGTATGTAGACATAAAGCTCCCGTCCTCCATTCCGAAACTCCCAGCGCTCTGCCAGATTCGGCTCGATTGAGTCACCCATGGGATGTGAGAAGGTGAGAAGGCCCTCGTCCTTGGCCTTCATCGTCGCTGGCACTTGGACGATGTCGCCCGTGATCGCACGACGAATCTTTCCGCCGTACCGGCCGATTTTCTTGAAGGGTATGATGACGCGCGGGTGTTTCGGGAGTCTGTCTGCGACAGGAGGAAGCCTACCGGAGGCGACAGCGTGTTGCCACATCGGAGATTCACCGAACGAGCGGTTCGTTAGGACCGAGGGGTCGATCTCGAGTGGCGCCCGGGTATTGCGGATGTCGAAGCCCGTGGCTGAGTCTGAGGATCTAAGCTGTGACTGCTGTGTGGCCTGATCCGACGGCATGCACGCCCCTAACAGCGCGGCGCACGTCAGGCAAATGATGAAGAGAGTACGCTCAATCACTCGTTCTGCCAGTCGTATCCCTGCTGTCTGAGGAAGCGATCCATGTCCGCACGCTCGTGGAAGCGTCCCACCCGTCCGGACATCACGTGAGTCCACCGGGCATCCCGATTGTGCATGCCCTGCTCGTTGTAGAATTCGGCCATTGTGTGGTTGTAGATTTGCATGTGCACGAGCATGGCGTCGTCGTTTAGGTAGCGATCCCGGTGCAGAACGGCAGCAAGGGGAAGACGGGGCTTAACGGTGGTTTCGACCTTGGGGTCGGGGTAGCCGATGCAGAAGCCGGATACTGCGAAGACGTGGGTTGGGAGATCGAGAAGCTCGCCGACTTCGATCGGGTGATTGCGGATGGCTCCGATCATGCAGATGCCAAGGCCGTGCGATTCGGCGGCAATCGCAATGTTTTGCATGACGAGCGCTGCATCGACGGCCGCGATCAGGATGGCCTCAATGTAGCTGTCGTCGAACCGTTCGCCTTGGTGCAGGTCGAATGCTAGGCGGTCGCGATGGAGATCGGCGCACACTGCAAGGAAAGCGGCGCTCTGTCTGATTTGGAGCTGGTCGGCACAGAGTGTGGCCAACCGGTTCTTCTTGTCAGGGTCAGCCACGTGGATGATCGAATACGCCTGCAGGTTACTCGATGTACTTGCCTGCTGACCACACGCAATAAGCTCCTCGAGAAGCCCGTCGGGGAGGGGCTTCTCGGTGTAACGGCGAACGGTTTTGTGCGATTTTAGGAGCTCTACAGTCGGGTTGGACATTCGTGTCTCTCGTGTGGGTGTTATGCGTTATGTAGATCTGGGATGACAAGGCGTGCGCTCACTAGAGAGGAGATCGACGTCGAAAGGGAGGTCACAGCAGAGCGGCGAAGAGATGTGTGCGATGGAGTTTGAGAAGCATCTCGGCCGTTGGATCGCGCGATCCGGTGCAGGCAATCCTCTCTAGGTAGCGGTCGACGTTCATCGGTATGGATCTACCGGATGTCGATCTCCTGCGTCTTGTTGGCCTGAATGAACTCCCAGTCGTATGACACACCGAGTCCCGGTCCATCGGGAACGGGGACAGAGCCATCCGCAGGGAGGTCTGCCGGCTGATCGGAATAGCCGCAGGTATAAACAGGAGCGACGATGTTGGGCATACCGGGTCCCATCAAGGCCATCTCATACAGATGGGTGTTTCGAATCGCTGACATGCAAAGCCGGTGTGCAGGCCCGCACGCGTGGAGCTGTACGTCCAGACCCAGCCCTTCGCAGAAGTGTGCGATCTTCATGGCACCCGTGATCCCCATGTCGTACTCGGGATCCGCGTGAATCAAGTCGCATCCGCCGTTGACCATNAACGAAGCCTTCTGCTCCAAGCCCCGTACGTGTTCCGTAATCAGGAGTGGGGTCTTGAGTTGTTTGCGTAGCCTCTGGTGGCCATAGGCGGAAACGGCCGCATCGCGGTAGGGATCCTCATACCAGAAGTAGCTCGCTTCGTCGCACGCTCGACCGACAGCTAGCGCGTCGTTCCAGGTTCTGAGCTGACAGGCCGGGTCTATCATCAGACGCCAGCCGTCACCTACCCGGGCACGAACCCCGAGGAGGTTTTCGACTTCTCGTTCCACGTTCCCGTTGTTCCATCCGTGGATCTTGAAGCCGTGGAAGCCCTGTTCCTTGCATTGCTGGGCGAAGTCGGCGAAGGCTTTAGGCTCGCAGAGCCCACCGCGAGACTCCTGGCCGTGATACGTGCTGGCGTAGGTTGGCAGGTTGTCGCGGTAGCCGCCGAGCATGGATTTGACCGACGTGTTCTTGAGCTTCCCACACAGATCCCACAACGCAATGTCTAGGGGACCGTGTCCCATATGGTCGTATGCCCGGAGTTCCCGCTTCAGGTCATCATAGATCGACTCACGGTGTTCCGGGTCTCGACCAAGCAATATGGGGGCAAGCATCTGTGACTGTGCAAAGGAAGCCGGTGTTCCCACCCAGTGTGTCACATACTCGCCGGCGACTTCATCGTCTGCGATNATTCGAACAGCGAAACGCTTGGCCTGGAAGCTGGCACCCTTTACGTAGGCCATGTTACCGATACCGGCTGCGGCTTGTTCGAGCCCTATGTCATCGATGGCGAATTGGAATTCAGTCAGGGAGACTGATGTGATCTTCGGCATGGTCAGAACCTGATGTGGAATGTAGAAATACCTTTGTCTCGCGAGTCATAATGGAATGACGCCGAGGAAACAAGATAGGCTGAGAGGAAAAATGTGAAAAAGGTCCGTCTTTGAACAGACAGTAGTAGCGGTAATTCTATGCAAGAGATCCCAAGTGCCAGGACGGAATGCCAGGCAAGTTCCGGTTCGTCGTCGGATTCGGGACCGTAGACCCGCAGAATTTCGATCATCTATTCTGGCCAAGTGTCGAAGAGGTCGGGGTGGATGTCGACTCCCTCTTTACTGTGGATCCGGGCGATTCGTTCGAGATGCTTGCTGCTGCTCCGTTTGGAGAAGAAGCCCATTACGTGCAGGAGCGACTTCCCCAAGGGTTATTTCTGCCGGAACGTGTCTATCAGCGCTTCCTGCGTGATCTCTCGCAGCGAGATGGTCTCGGGGCTTTGAGCTGATGTCATCAGTTTCGGTAGCGATCGATGGCCTCGTCGTCGACCTCGATCCCAAGACCCGGCGCTGTGGGGATGCGGACCCGGCCATTCGTAACCTCTAAGAGCACATCTGACTTGACGATCTTGTTGAACGGTGACCAGGCCTCGGTCGGAGGCGTGGGGGGTGTGTTAAAGACAATCTCCTGCATTCGGCAGGACGGGATGGTTGCACCGACCTGAAGCGATCCGATCAGGTTCATGCCGTGCTGGCCATGGAAGATGCAATCGACGCCGAATAGCTCGGCCGCTCCGGCGATCTTCTTCAGGTGAAGAAGAATGTTGGCGCAGTGAGGTTGGATTATGTCGAAGGCCTGACCCGCAAGGTAGTCGTCGTAGACCTCGAGCGGCTGGTGTTCGCCGCCAGTGATCGGGATTTCGGTCTCGGCTCGCAGGCGGGCGTGTCTTTCGATGTCACCTCGAACAAACGGTTCTTCTAGCCACTGCGCTTCAGCTTCGTGCAGCGCTTGGGCAGCCCGAAGACCTGTCTCGTAGTCCCATCCCTCGCCGGGGCCGTCACCTGTGCGGTCGAACATGACCGAGACTTTGTCTGGTCCTCCCAGACGGAAGCGGACCTGCTTCACGACTTCGACATCGTCAATGAGGTCGGGACGCCAGATCCGAATCTTGAATGCGTCGTAGCCGAGTGAGGCGTAGTGCTCGATGTCGATTGCCTGCTGCTCGGGTGAGACCTGTGTCTGGTGTACATCGACGGGCCANACGGTCGTGAGGTAGAGGCGCATCTCGTCCCGGCAGTTACCCCAGAGCTTGTGNAGCGGTTGCTCGAACGCCTTGCCGACGATGTCCCACAGAGCGTTCTCGGCGCCGTAGAAATCATGTCCGAGGCCTTTTGCGACGAGCTGTTCGACCTGCAGAGGGTCTCTGCCGACAAGCATTTGCCTAGCTGCATCGGGGTCGACACTCGCCCAGCCGTATCCTGTGATACCCTCGTCGGTGCGTATACGCGTGACGCCGGTCTTGTTGTAGTAGCGAAGCTCTTCCTGCTCCGCCGTGATCGGGATCTCGATGTTGAAGGATTCGACAGATGTGATTTTCATTTCCGCACTGATAGGAGANTGTTCAACAACGGTGGATACAAGGGCATCGGAATCAGGCTATTCATCAACTGCTGCTGCACGTGCATGATCCATATTCGAACGCTGATGCTTCGACCCGCGATAGAGGCAACGATGGAAGCGTCCCGTTCGGTTGTCAATGTGTACGAACTGATGGAAGGCGTCAGTGTAAGGATCGGAGAGCTTACGAGTGCGCAACAGGCGATGATCCGGAACGTACACTTGGGAAGCGATACAACTCACGACTTGACCCCTCTCAAGCAACGCGCGCGAGGGTGACTTACAGGCCCACCTCGCCCCGTGCTGCTTGTCTAGCCTTACATCGCCGTAAACCCACCATCTAACGGCAACGCTACACCTGTCACAAGCCCTGAAGCTTCCGAACAAAGCCACGTAACTGCCTGAGCTACCTCTTCCGCCGTCCCGAGCCGACCGATGGGCTGCCGATTCGTGATCGTATCTCTGACCGACTCATCCTCGTCGATATACTTCTGCCACAGGGGTGTCTCGATGTAGCCCGGGCAGACCGTGTTGACTCGGATGCCTCGAGAGGCAAATTCGAGCGCCGCCGATCGCGTCAATCCGAGGATGCCGGACTTGCTGGCCGAGTAGGCAACGAATCCCGCGGTGGAACCGACGAGACTCGAGATCGAACCCGAGTTGACGATGGCCCCGCCGCCTCGTTCGAGCATGTGTGGGATCTCAGCGCGCATGCACAACCAGACGCCCTTCAGGTTGATTGCCAGGAGTCGATCCCACTCTTCCTCACTTGTCTCCAACGTACCGCGAGACGAGTCGATCTGACCTTCCGTACCCGCGTTGTTGTGCGCGTAGTCGAGCCCGCCGAACTCGGACACGATCACATCGATCATGCCGCGAACAGATTCGGCATCGGAGACATCCGTCTGGATGACCAGACAGGTGCCGCCCAACTCCGAGATCGTTTGTGCGGTTTCTTCGGCGCCGTGAAGGTCGATGTCGGCGATTGCTACACGGGCCCCGTGTCTGGCAAACTCGATTGCCGATGCTCTGCCGATCCCGGAACCGGCGCCGGTCACTACGGCAGCTTTGTCGGAGAATTCGAACTGCACGATGAGAGGTAGGTTACTAGACGAGGGAGTTGAGCGCGCCCCGGCCAAAGATCAGTGGGTAGGGCTCACCCGTCTTGACGTTGCGTGTAGAGGCATCCATGTAGGCGACACTGAATGCGCGACGAGGGTTGTCAGTGCTGTTCACGCCGGACCGATGGAGCATGAGGTTGTGGATCAGGACCGCTTCACCAGCCCGGACCTCGAGATCAAAAATTTTCTCGGGTTTGCAGTACTGCTGCTGTTCCTCCTCCGAAATGAAATGACCCTCGTTCAGAACTCCGAGCTTGTGACTGCCTGGGACGATCTGCATGCAGCCGCTCTCGATCGTGGCATCGTCGAGCGCAGTCCATACGGTCGTGGCTGGTGTTGAGTCAATCCCCCAGCCTACACCCACATCCTGATGCCAAGGGAGTTCGGTTCCCTTGCTGGCAGGCTTGTTCATAAACATCGACCGGAAGATCGAGACATTTTCCCCGATATAGTGTCTCGTGAGCTGCTGGAACACGGGGTTTTGCATGTATTCGAGAAACAGAGGATCGTTGTGCAGCTCGTCGAGCCGTCTGTAGTCGAGCGATTTCTTTGATGGGCCGACCGTTCGGGACTCAAGCTTGTATTCTTCGGTCCTGCCATCGAGCTGAAAGGTCACTCCCGGGATTGTGACATCTCCCATCATCAGGTCTTCCGCACGTCGTTGGAGGCCGGACAGCTCTGAGGTTGACAGCAGACTTCCGAGAGTCACATATCCGTGTTTCTCGAAGTGCTCGTGATGTCGGTCCTCGAACAGAGTTGAGAGGGAAGAGATCATGGTGTCGTTCCCATCTGGCATTTCGCCTAGAACTTGGACAGCAGTGGAAGCCGCCCGATTAATATAAGCACGTGAGAAAGTATTCGAATCTTCGACGTGGCGTTGNTTTTAAGGAAAGAAACTCCTCTTCTCGGCCAACGCTTCCGATTCGTCGAATCCGAGGCGCCTTTGTTCCGCTCGTCTTCCGAACCCTTTCGGCGATCCTCGAACTTATCGATGCGGCCTGTTGCCTATGATCCTCGCTGGATTGCTTGTTCGACACCCTAAGATTGGTCGACCTTTCTGTGAAGTCCTATCCGATCCAGGTTCTCTTGATGGTCGGGTATAACCACGTTCTGATCTGTTTCGCTTTGTGTTGCCCGATTGTTTACAGGTGTTCGGCGAGGAATTGCTCGAAGGTTGCGTCCGCGAGCGTCGCGTTGGCCGCCCTGACGTTGGCTTCGAGCTGTTCCTTGTTCAGGCTCCCGATCGGGTTCCCGTGGACTCTGTCGTCCCTGAGGCAGAACTGAAGTGCGAGCTCCAGAAGGTTAAGCCGTAACTTCTCTGCCCATTTTCGCATACGTTCAGATCGCTCGTGATCCTCGTTCCACTTTTCCTTCTGTACGAAGGTC
Organism: Gemmatimonadota bacterium; assembly: GCA_002714465.1. Next base: position 42,475 of record PAXL01000028.1, read on the forward strand.
TCCACGGGCTCCCCCGTCAAGTAGCCACGCATGATCGACCACCCATTTAGGATTCCCATGCCGCTTGCGTAGGCCGCAGGCAGTANCGTGTCGCGAGCCGTTTGGTTAAGGAGGTTGAAGTCGCTGAACGTCAGGAGCACGTCGGTACGTCCTGTTTCGATGACCGTTAGATGGAAGTCGTGGGGACGCATGCCATAGCCCAAGTAATCGACCCATCCTTTGTCCTGAGCACGCTCAAGACCTTCGAGTGTGCCGCCAGCGGCAAGCGTAGGTTCAATTGCACCCGGATCGTGAATGAGCATGGCATCGAATTTCTCGATCCCTAGGATCGACAGTTGATTCTCGATGTCGGCGAGAGCACGTTCCTTCGAGTAGTCCGGTGTGCCCTCGCCATACCCGCCCCACTCGGCTGCGCTGTGACAGCATAGTCGCCCGCTGATCACGAGCTCATCACGCTCAACGACACCTTCCTTGATCGCCAGACCCAGCTTTCTGAGTGAGTCTCCGTAGCATCGTGCGCAATCGAAGTGGTTGACACCGATGTCGACGGCATAGCGGATCAGCTCGCAGGCCTCCTCGTCGGAGACAGGACCGAAGTTATTCCCGAAGCCCTGCGTTCCGAACGGGATGACCGGGATCGAGAGGCCGGTGTTACCCCACGTCCTGCGTGGGACTGTCAGCTTGTCCGACATTCGATGCTGTATCCGTGTGTGCCGAGCATCATTGCGAGGGACTTGGTGCTGCCGATCATTATCATAAAGTCAGTCGCTAGTTCTTGAACACGATTCTGGACCATACAGAGAAGGCAACGACGCGGTGCCGGTGCTCTTCGATCGCGCGCGCGTCACAGGTTGAACGAGATGCTCTGGTCTCGTCGGGGCAGCGGATTTTGGCGATGGCACTCTTCCATCACGGCAACCTGCTTCCGGCTTTGCTCGGGTTTGATCAGTTTCTCAGCCTCGTTTGTCAGAACATCGTAGATGTTATCGTAGATTCGGCTAGGTCCGCTCTTCATCGATTCAAGTGTGTAGCCGACGGCACCCTCTGTTTTGGCTTCTTCGAGAGTCCAGGATTCCTCGATCCAGTCCAGCTCTTCACGAGGATACTTCCTGTCGATGGACCAGAGCCACATGTCGTGATTAGGAGCCGTGTCCGAGTCATAGTATTTCCACTGCAGTGATCTCGCTCCGCCCTTTATACCTCCGTATTCGCCGCTGATCACGTATGTGTAATCGTCGGGGTAGGGGACACACGAACTGATGTCGATGTCGATCTGTGGTGCCTTCCGATCCGGGTCATAGAGCGTGAGCGTGATGTGATTCTCCGCGTCACCTTCGAACGGGTTACGGCAGTCCATCCGGCAGAAGACTTCGGGTGTATTGTCCCACCCGAATAGACAGAGTGCTTGGTCGACAGCGTGCGGCCCCGTGTTCAGAAGGCTGCCGCCCCACAGATCCTGTCGTGTTTGCCAGTCCCACCTGCGCCTGTGACCGCTCCAGGTCGATCTCACGTGGATCAGGTCGCCGATCACGCCCGAGGCGATGATTTCCTGGATCTTGTCGAAGAAGGGCTGGACGCGGTTGTTCTGGAAGGGGAATAGTTCTTTCCCGTTCTTTTCGGCGGCCTCGACCATCCGGTCAAAATCGGCGACCGTCCGAGCCATCGGTTTCTCACAGAGGACGTGGTAGCCGTTGTTGAGCGCTTCGATCGTTGCGTCCACGTGCAGCGGTGTGGGGAGTGAATTGACGAACAGGTCGAATCCGCCTTCTTTGAGCATCGGTCGCCAGTCATCGTAGACCGGAACTCTGAACTGGACCTCGGCATCCTCTCTTCGCTCGGGAAGTTGATCGGCGATTGCCGCGATCTCGAACTTGTCGGTAGTCTCTTTTAGCTGGTTCGTGTGGATATTATATCCGCTCCGGCCTTGCCCACCGACCGCGACTCGGATGCGTTTTCCCGATGCCATGTAACCCCTTTCGACCCGTAAGTGAAACGATCCAGATCACGAAGATAATAAAGTTCAACTGATGATGGAAGCGCGACTCCGNTACACATGCCAGACCTGATCACGACGGATATCGACAACTTCTGGCGAGCTTTCGATGCTGCCGACCGGCTACCTACTACCGACCGGATCGGTCTGTTTAAAGCAGCCTACTTCGACGTCGCGAGCAAGGGAATGCGCGACTTCATCGACTTGCGTCTTGGGATCGTCGAGGATTTCGAGCAGCACGTGACGAGATACGACGCCTACTACCGCTCGACCCGGAGNAGCACGATGCGAATCCGAGAGTTCGAGGGTGAGATCCGACATTTCTATAAGCGATTCCTGAAGCTCTACCCGTCTCTGCATATCCCGACGACGACGTTTGTGATCGGCAGGCTCTCGTGCAGAGGAACGACCTCGCCGAGTGGTCTCTTGGTCGGTGCAGAGATGTTCGGTAAGATCAACAGGTCACCTATTGAGACTTTGCGCCCTTGGCAGAGAGCTCTAGTCCGGCCAGTTTCGGAGATCCCGTCTATAGTGATCCACGAACTTGTCCACATCCAGCAGAAAGTTCTTGAGAGAAGCGAGGACTCGCTCCTTGCCAAGTCGGTCCGCGAAGGTGTAGCCGTGATAATGACCGAGCTGGTCACTCGAAGGAGAGATGAAACGACTCCTTACGACTACGGCCGACTGCACGAAGAGGAGCTTTGGTTGGCCTTCAAAGAGGTTATGGATGAAACCGATGCCNGCGACTGGNTCGAGAACGGGAATACCGTTGTAGAGAGGCCTGCGGATCTAGGCTGTTTCATCGGGCGGCAGATCTGTGAGGCGTATCTGGAGAAGCAGGGAGGGGGAGAGGAGGCGGTGAGGNAGCTGATTGAGGCGGAGGATTATGAGGAGACCTATAGGGAGTCGGGGTATGGGAGTGATAAATGACAATTATCAAAGATTAGAAACGGGGAGCGCGATTGAGATTTCTCTGCACCCTGAGCTCTTGATAAATTTCTAATTGTTTTCTGGCTCACTAGACCGGAACACCTAAGGTCAAATGTTTCTCCAGAAAAGCGTAACATTGTTCGCGAACATCAGGTGGGAAGTCGTGAGGACAATCGGGATGGATGATCTGTAGCGACGAGTCGGCCTTGTAGAGTCGATATATGGATCGGGCAGAATCGACGATGGCGGCGGCGCTTTGCCACTTGAAATTGGTATCGCCCATGGGAGCGGAAACTAGGCAGGCACGTGGGGCTAGTGAGGCGATCAGGTCGTGGAAGTCGAAGGGGATGGCTTCCGGAGAGCCGAAGGACCCGATGCGGGGCATGTAGCGTTTTTGGGACCAGCCGTTGCCTGGCTCCCAGTTGTAGTAGTCTAGATACGAGTCGAGCCCACAGTTCGATACAGTGGCCTGAATACGGTCGTCGAACACGGCTGTGTAGACCGAGTTGTGGCCGCCGAGCGAGTGTCCAATGGCGCTAAAGACGTTATCAGTGACCTCGTCCAGCGAACTCAGGAGATCGAGGGCTCGGATATTGTCCCATATGGCTTTCATTGTGCCGCTGACGTATCCGAGACCCGCTAGGTCGGGCTGGTAGCCGGCCATCAGTGGGTAGGACGGTGAGATGGTGACGCAGCCGCGCTCAGCTAGCTCGCTCGCATAGTTCCGGTTTGGCCGACCACTCAGCCCGACAACGTCCTCATAGCCGTGATTGTGGTTGGTCGGATGAAGACATAAACCGCCCTGCCCGGTGGGCTCGTTCGGGATGCAGAGGAATGCCGTTGTCTCGCAACCCGGGTCAGCTTCATACACGATCCGGAGCCGAACGTATCGCTCTAAAGGCGTTTCATCGGTCACGGTCCAAACAGGGGGTTTTGACCGATCGATCGAGGGGAACGCTCCCATCACGCTCTGAACTTCCCGGAGGATGTCGGGTTTCAGGGCTTCCCATTCCTGCTGGCTCGAAGGTACTGTCTCGGTAATGTGGTTCATGGTTGCATGAGGGGTATGTTAATTTTTTTAGAGACATTCTGCTGCTTGGCAACTTGGGACTCTATGCCGTCTGTGAGATGGTAAAAGAGGATGACATAGACGTGATGCCATTGTTTTCGGACGACATATACGTTACGATCGTCTCATTCCATGAGTACTGCGGCTTGGAGGAGAGCGATCGCTGCCCCCTGCTCGGTATCACAAAGAGAGTGGACTGCGTCAATTCTGTTGTCGTGCCGATCGGTGACGAGACCATGGGAGTGTGGGACAACTAGAAGACGAGGACTCCTCTTGCGTTTTTCCCCGCGATCAGGTCATCAAACGCTTCCTGCGTGTTTTCGATTGGATATGTCTTTGTGATTAACTCATCCAGCTTCAGGTGCCCTGACTGATACAACTCGAACATCTTGGGCAGGTCGACCCGCTGCCTTGTTGATCCGTAGAAGGATCCGACGATTCGTTTCTCGTCCCGGACGAGGGAGCTTGCCGGTATGCTGATGTCGTCATCCGACTTCGCGATTCCGATGACGGCGACAGTGCCTGCTCGTCGTGTGCTGTCATAGGCCTGCCGCATTACGTTCGCGTTCCCAATCGCCTCGAAGGCATAGTCCGAGCCGCGTCCACCAGTCAGCTCACGGATCCGCTCCACTGGATCCTCTTCACTCGCGTCCACCGTGTGGGTCGCCCCGAATCGCATCGAGAATTCTAGTTTGAGAGGATTCCTATCGACAGCGATGATAGTGTTTGCACCTGCCATTGCTGCGCCTTGAATCACGTTCAGGCCGATGCCACCCGAACCGAATACGGCGACAGAAGATCCAGCCTGAACTTCAGCGGTGTTGATCGCAGCACCCACTCCCGTCATCACACCGCATCCAACGAGTGCAGCCTTCTCTAACGGTATATCATCCGAAATCGGCACNGCGCTAGTTTCGTGAACGATCGTCATTTCGCTCATTGTCCCCAGACCGGTCATCGTGCTGATCGGTTCACCGCCGCGCCGGATCGGCCGATTGCCGTTCGGCAGGAAACCCTGGCCTGTGAAAGAGCTTGTCTCGCAAAGGTTTGGTTTCCCGGTTGTGCAGTAGTAGCACTTTCCGCATTGAGGGATGTAGGAGAGGACGACGTGATCGCCCGGTTTNAGCGTTCGGACGTGCTCACCCACCTTGTCGACGACGCCGGCCCCTTCGTGACCCAGGATGATCGGATATTCGCGGTCGATGGTTCCGTCGATCACCGAGTAATCACTGTGACAGACGCCACTTGCCGCCATCTTGATCCGGACCTCGTCTTCCTCCGGCTCCCCGACCTCGATTTCGTCTACTCGTACCCGCTCGTTCCTACCTTCGATGATGACCGCTTTCATTCGTGTCCTCGTGTATCGTTCGGGTGGACTGGTGTCATAGCGGTTCGACGAATACTTCGACCTCGTCGATCACTATACTGTCTGAACGTGCATCGGGGTCGCTCTCGACAAGGCCAACGGTCAGCCAGTTGTGACCTTGCAACATACGGTCCTGTCGAAGGCGGAACCACCGCGTAGAGAAGACCGGGGTCGGATTGGGTCTACCGTCAAACCACCCCGCTTCTGGTAGACTGGGCACTGTTGACCCATTGGCGAGGCGATGATACTCCCCGGTCGGTGTCGGTCTGGCATCGGACTCGGCCGTTCGGCCGATCTCGTCGTTCTCTATCAGATGTCCGTTTAGCCGCACTTCGATTCTGTCGTTGTGTGTGAGGCCCGTTCCTCGGAAAAGCAACGTTGCAAGGGAGGCATTGGACAGGTCTTCGTACAGGTTGAACGCATATTTGCCGGGAGCAGGATTTCTTCGATCGATGATCAGACGGTTTGCCTTTACGATTCTTGTCGAGCACTTGTCAGGCGCTCCGAAACCAATGTGACCGTCCCAGGTCGGGTCGAAGATGTAGTGCCGCTCCGACTGATCGATCCGTTCAGGATCTCCCAGATGTCGGAATGTCTGCAGACGCTGTGGGTAGAAAGGGGATGTCCACAGGCTCGGTACAAAATGGTTGTAGATTGAGAGGCCGTCAGCCCCGGTTTCGTAGTAGGTCTTGGCGATTGCACGATTCGCCGCGTGACTCATCGGGACGCGTCTGTCGCGGTATCGTGAGCGGATGCTCGTCCACGGCAGGATCCCGGGATACAGCTTGCAGGTCGTTTGTCCGGTTAGATCCGACCACGATGCGCAGTCGAGGTTGAAGTCCGTATACATCGTGTCCTGCGGGCTGACGTAGTCGAGCAGTCCCTCGCGTATCCAGGTTGCGGCGTCGAGACCCAGTGAGAGCGAGCCCGGAATCGAATCGTGTATCCGTGCACCGAGGAGAAAGTCCCTATCTCGCGTCCGAGCTCGTTCCTGTAGGGCGCGTCGCACCTGAGCGAGGAAATCGGTCATCAGATGCGCGTGGTCCGCCCCGGTTCCTGCGGGAAAGTAGCCGCAGTCACGAAAGCAAAGCTCTATGCCGTCAAGGTCGAACCGGATCGCCGCTTCCTCGATTACACCCAGGGTGAATGCCCGAACTTCCTTGAACGTGAAATCTAGTGGCTCGGTCGTCGTATAGTTTTTGCCCGCCGGAAAATCGGTCAACCGGAACTGTGGGTTGGAAGCAATGAACTCAGAAACATTGAGGCCTTGTTCGCGTGCCTGATAGGCGTGTCCGTCGTTGATTCGGAAGCCTCCGACGAATCCCACGCCTCGCGCGTGGCAATGATCGATGATAATCTCGATGGGCTGGACGCCTGAACCGATCAGAGGCAGAAACCGGCGATGCTGGATCCGCTGGTCGTACTGGTAGTTGGACGATGTCCACCAGGCGGTCCAGCCCTGCGACCAGATCTCCTGGTTGAACAAATCGAACCCGGCGTCAGCGATATCGTCGATCCAGCGTCGGATGTGTCGTTCTTCGACGGGATCGGGCAGGTGAAGCCGGGCGACGGAGGATGGGTCGCTCACATACAGGACGGTATGATTCTGTCTGTTGGACAAGAGATACTCCGCTTGAGGTTCAGGTGCTGCGCCAAACAAAAAAGAACCCCGAAGTCGGGCAAGTGCCGATTCCGGGGTTCGCTTTTTCTATCCGAGTCGAATCAGTTTTCTGTTGGAACCGACCTAGAACGAACTCGCTTGATCTTCTCAGGATCCGTGCTCCTAAGCTCCTCCGCGAGCCCGATCTTGGAACAGACCCATATGAACCATTTGCCCGGGTCGAAGTCGTACCAGCGTGTGCCCGTTCGGAAATCGTTCGGGAATGTGTGATGGAAGTTGTGGTCCATCTCGCCCCAAACGAGGAACGAAAGCCACCAGCTTCCGCGAGCCGTGTGGTTTAAGGAATACTTCTGACTGCCCCACCAGTGTGCGACGGAGTTCACGCAGAAGGTCATGTGCCATTGGATGACAAGCCTTAGAGCGCCTGCGACGAGAAGCGTGCTCCAGAACTCACCCCACGCATACCCGACTGCTGCAGGGATCAAGAACCCCGTAATGATGCTCATGGGACCGAACCACTCGTGCTGGAAACGGTTCATCCAGTCTGTAGAGAGGTCTCTTACGCGGCTGTAGTCTGGTTGCGTCTGACGGATCACCCATCCAATGTGTGCGTGCCAGAATCCCTGATTGATGTTGTAGGGGTCTTTGGCACCGTCGCAGAAGGTGTGGTGATCGCGATGCTGTGCGGCCCACTGAAGCGCCGACCCTTGGATCGCGGCTGTGCCTGAAATCAAATAAAAGATTCTGAGTGGCCAAGCAGCTTTGTAGGTTCTATGGGAGTAGAGCCTNTGGTAGCCCGCGGTAATCGTCGTTGAGGAGAGAGCAAATACAGTGACTGCAGCACCCACGGTTGCCCAAGAGACCGTGATGGTGTCTGCGATCCAGAGTGCGATTGTAACGATTGCCAAGATGTGTACGCCGATGACAAACGCGAACTTGCCGGCGTCGAGCGGGGGTAGAGACGGAAGTGCCTCAGCCTTCTGAGCTGACAGAGTTTGGCTCCTTTTTGAAAAAAAGAACTATACGTAAAGAAGTAGATCTCGACCTGATGTTCAAGGCGCCAAAATATAAGCGTTTCTACATATTGGGAACAGACAATTTCGGATGAAACCAACAAGGGAGCGCATTAAACAGAGTGGCATCCCCTAAAACGTGACGTGCACTTATCTGAGGTTTTATATTTGGTTCCTGGCACGGTGGTTTTGTGGGTTTGTGTCGCATTCTGGCTCGATTCCGTATTCTCGATGTTCTGCTGTCGATCCGATCTTAGGACGCAGATGGCGGATCCGGTGCGACATCCCAGTTGTCCGGCCACCTGTAGTGATCGTTGATATCCTCGACGTATTTCATTGGTTCGTTTGGCTCAATGTTGAAGAGAGCGTCCATAACGCGCATCGCTTGGTCATACGTTTGCGTCTGCTGACTCTCCAGGATCGAGTAGAGTATCATTGATTTGTCACCCGATTCGAGTGCTTCTAGCCCACGCTCCATTCCAAGCCAGTTCGGATAGATGCGCTCGAGCATGATCTTGTTCGGTAGCGGAGGTACTCGAAGTGGCTGGATGCCTTTCTTGTTCACGATGGCAGGCACCTCGACAGCGACATCGTCAGGGATTCCAGGCAGTGCGCCGTTGTTCGGGATGTTGACTTGGAACTGACCCTCGTTATCGTTGACGAGCCCGTCCATGATTGGGATGTGCTGTTCGCTGGTCATTTGGTCGCCAAACATGTCGATCGGTCGGGTGTCTTTGTCGAAGGCTGCCGACTTCATCTGCTGATATTTCTGTTCCTTGCCCTCGAGAACCTTCTGGCGACCCTCAGGGGTGTCGTTGCCCCCTCCCTTCCCAAACCATCGTGACCGCGTTTCGATGTCCGTGTGATACCACCACCCGCCGCTCCGGGGTGTGTCTCCGATCGGCATCAGACCATACATCCTATATTGATGGATCGCTGAAGGTGACATCTGCGTCGGGATTCCCCCGTCTTTCTCTTTCTCCTTCCAGTAGAGCTCGATGTTGTTTCGAATCCAGCTGTCAAGGTGAGGATACATGTCCTCGCCCTCGTGGTAGAAGTCGGTCAGCCAGATGTTGTGGTTCAGGCCTGGGGCCTGCCATGTGACGGCATCCGGATCGAGCCCGATGGTCGAAGCGACCTGCCGGTAGCCGTAGTGTCCGTGGCACAGGCCGCAGACGTTGATACTCGTTTCCCTCGTCATCGCAGTGGTGCCGGCGAATACAGGGTTCCCGGCGAGCAGAATCCACGCGTTTGGGCAAACCCGCTCCATGTCCATCGCAACATCCAGCATGAGTTGGATGTTGTGATACTCCGGCATTCCGCAGCCGCCGTAGAAGTAGCCGTGCTCGTCTATCATTTCCCGCCGGCGCTTCATGAAGTGCTCGTTGTGCGTGATGGTTGCGGTGTTNATCACGAAGTCTGCGTCTTTCAGCGATGCTTCCCGGTCAGTCGTGGAGTCGAACGTGAGCTTTGCATCCATGTCCTCGGCGTACTTCTCAGCGAGCTTGTGAATGAGCTGCAGGCGCTCTTCATCGATGTCCATGAAGCTGACGTGCGAGTCGTGCAGCCCTTTCGTCAGGCAAAGGTCCTTTACGAGGCCGAGAGAGAAGACGACGCTTCCCGCTCCGAATATCGAAAGTTTGATCGGCATGCGATCTCTCCTTTACGGTGATAAGGCGACGTCTTTGAGACCGTCCCACTGATCCCAGAGATGGAACGGCAGGTCGAACATAATATCGTGAAGGTTCGTGAATCTGAATCGCGTGACAAAGGCCATCCGAATGTCGCGGCCGCAGTTCATGCTCGCACTGTGGAGCATGTAATGGTGCCAGAAGACGACGGAACCAGCAGGAGCAGCGTGCTCGTATCGCTCGCACCTATCTTCGATCGGAGGGCTCTGTTCCTTGTTGATGCCGTATCCCGTGAGGAGAGAGTGCTGACGGAAATGCTCGGCGACTTTCTCGTGTGATCCTTCCCAGCACGTGAACCCACCCGAACGGGGCGCGACATCCGCGATGTTCATGGTGACACCGACGGAGAATGTCCAGGCCTCGGAATGATCTGGATCGGTTAGGCCGTCGAGATGGCCGTGCGGCGGCTCCCAGTCATCGTGACCCGTCGGGTATTGCATCTTGCACAGGGGATTGCCTGGAGGCCCCAGCCGACCCGGGCCTGTAAGCTCTTCAGCCATCTGGTAGACCGGTGTGTGGTGGACCGTCGCGCCAATGTCCTCGTGATTGCTGCACGGGAGGTTGCCCTTAGGCCCTGCCTCGATCCAGGTCTCAGGGTCGTTGCGGTCCGCCTCGATGATGTCCCAAACCACGTCGCTCGCTTTCGACCGAATGTCCTCCGGGATGATGTTTTCCTTGCAGACGTATCCAAGCGTTTTGAACTGGCGTTTCTCTTCAGTTGTGAAGTAGCCCATACGATACCTCGTGATTGCCACGATTTGCTCGCCTTGCGGTTCATTCCGAGTATCTTCTTGAGAACTAATGGTAAGATTGGAACAGCCCTGCTCAAGGGCAACTCCTTCAACGAGAGGCTTGACGTGAGTCTAGGCAGAAACGTACTGGGCGGTGAACTGATAGGCTGTTCGACCGATCCTATGACCGGATACATGCGTGACGGTTGCTGTCGAAACGTTCCGGGTGATATGGGTCTCCACATCCTGTGCGCCGAGATAACATCCGAATTCCTCGAGTTCAGCAAGTCTGTGGGGAACGATCTGAGTACACCGCACCCCGAATTCGGTTTTGACGGTCTGAAGCCGGGCGACCGCTGGTGCCTATGTGTGAACCGCTGGGTGGAGGCTATGGAGGCNGGTATGGCACCGCCCGTGGTGCTGGAAGCGACGCACGTTTCGGCTCTGGAATTTGCGGATCTGGCGGATCTGAAAACGCACGCGGTAGAAGATTGAGGATTAAGCACCTCGATAAAGCGCGCCGCCCCTAATGGGCGTGAAGAGGGTATGGAACGGAGGCGGCAGGGGAGAGCCTGCTTGCTCTCTGTCCATCGCGCGTTGCTTTGGAACGCAGAGACTGACCCATCACCAGTGAGCTACAATGCGAATAATTGTTTTGGCACCCCGCATCTCCGCTCCACTGTTGCTCCAAGTCCCCAGCGCCTTGCCCTACGCCACATCCAGCTCAGGGCGTTCAACTTAGACCGGACCACATACAAGACTTGAATGCAAACCCACATCTGCGCCCATAGAGGCCTAAGTCACGCCTGTCCTGAGAACACGCTGCCTGCGTTCACCGCAGCTATCGCGCTCAGGGTAGACGAAATCGAGTTCGACCTGTGGTTGAGTGCGGACGGCGTACCGGTCGTCTGTCACGATCCGACGCTGGAAAGGACGACCAACGGCACAGGACGGATCAGGGAGCTCTCTTGGGAGGTGATTCGGATGGCAGACGCCGGAGCGACCACAGGAGAGTTGTGGGCGGGAGTGCGGATACCCAGGCTCGAAGAGGTCCTAGATGAGTCAGCAGGTGTGGGAGTGAACATCCACATCAAGGATCCGGGTCCGGGAGGTGCGCTCGTCAAGATAACGTGCGATCAGGTTCGGGAGCGTGAGCTGACGGACAGGGCCTATATCGCTGGAATGGAGGATGTATTGTCAGCCGCGCGCGAGTATGCGCCGGAAGTCATGCGGTGCTGTCTGGCCGGGCAAAACTCACCTGACGATCAGATCGACCTGGCGATAGAGCACGCTTGTCAACGTATCCAGTTCGGGCGAAGCGTAATGAAAGTGAATGCTGAACGAGCGCACAGCGTTGGCCTCGTCAACAATCTCTTCTGGTCCGACGAGCTTCAGGACGCACAGAGCTACGTGGAGATGGGGATCGATGTGGTGCTGACCAATCGGGCGAACTTTTTGGCATCCCTTAAGGATCGACCGTTGTCGGCCACGTCGTTGACAGATCGATGATGCGGCGCAGCAGGTTATCAGCCTGGGACGCTTCGAGGCTGACGACCCCTATCTGGCCTAGTTCTTCTTCGAACCCATCGCGTAGCGCGTCGAGATGATATCGGTGATCCGGAGGGACGTCGTCTGGTGCGACGTGAAAGAAGAACGGGACATAGGCCTTCGCAATACGTTTGACGAGGGACGCATCCAATACTGCCGTGCAGGTTGCGGCTTCCCGGCACAGCCGGTAGATGCGTGGCTTCATAGTCGTCCCGATATTACACGCTGGGCAAGGTCGCGCGATCCCTCGGTGAGCTTTGCGTTGTCGATCATGTGCTGGAGTAGATCGCTCGTTTCCTTCGGGAGCGGGTGACTTGAGACTGCTTTCCGGTAGGCGTTCTCGGCTTTCCGCTGTCTTCCTTCCACTAAGTATGTCAACGCCACGTTGTAGAGAGGGAGGGGGTGCGCGGGATCGTGGTCGTGTGCCCTCAGGCTCGCTCTTCTTGATCTGTTAAACTGACCCATCTCGTAGTAGTCCCACCCGAGCATGAGCCAGACTAGAGCCGGTGATCCGAAAGCCTGAACAACCTCTTTCACATAGTCCTCCGCCACATCAAAGCTGTCCTGATACGCCAGCATTCGCGCATACCTGTATCGTGTAAGGACGTCCGAAGGGTTCAGGCTGGCGGCCTTTNCATACTGCGTCTTCGCCTCTTCCCAGACACCNGCCAGACTATGAATGTTTCCAAAGTCGCGATAGCTTTGCGCTGCACGCTGACCATCGATACCCTCACCCTTCTGAGTTGCAGCAGTGGATTGCCACCGGTCTGCCTTGTCCGGTCCGTGCGAGGTTTCGCGTCTCGCATACACGGTGACCGCACCGAAATCTCTTACCTGCTCGTATTCGGTTCTTCCTTCTTCCAGATACGTGTAAGTGAAGTGAATGTCCCTGTATCGTTGAGGGGAGAGGTAGAGGAAGGCTTCCTGCTGCTGCTCATCCTCGGTCAGCCTGAAATGATCGGATTGGTTCCGATCCTTGTATCGATCCCGGATACTCTTGCGTGTAACGACGAGGTCTGGGTCAAACAGCTCTATCACCGGATAGGACTGTCCGAAGTAGGTCTCGGTTAGGGCGAATCTGGATGGCACGTAGGCGTAGGTGTCATATAGGATCGTAGTGTCTTCCGGGTAGGTTTCGGCTAGCCACAGTCCGGCTGCTATGACAGGGTCCGACTCGCCGCTTTCCGTGCGGTGTGCGTAAACCGGAGCCGCGTATCCGACGTGCAGCAAGACTATAATTAGACCGGTCGCCCACTGTCGTTGGGGGAGACGCAGTCGCGAATGGAGCGACTCGAGACCGGATACGGTCAGGAGAGTGAGTCCGGGCACGACAGGAAGGAGATACTGTCCCGCCGTGAACCGGACGTTCAGAACGAGAAACGCCACGTAGGTGACGACCCAGAAAATCAAGCAAGCGTGTGCACGATCATAAAACCACTTCTTCTGAACCAGCGCGAATACCGTCGATATGAGACCGAGTCCGAGTGCCACACCTGACGTGGGGCTAAAGATCGCNGTGATCCATTCGATCCCTCCGCCTTCCTGGTCCGATACAATCCGGCTTGCAAGAGAGAGGTCTTCTGCCAACCTGTCGAGGTTCGAGATCGCGTAAGGGTTTGTCAGTGAGAAGGTTGTAGCGAAGACTCCGAAGGAGCTCAGGATACCGACCCAGAGACGTCTGTCCTTTAGTGACTCGGAAAGCGGTTGCGGCAATCCAAGGATCAGAGATAGCGCGATTGTCGGTAGAAGAAACAGACCGCCATATTTGGTAGCCGTGGCAAGCCCAGCAAGGGTTGATGCCATTAAGAGGTGATACAGATCGCCGTTACGTGCGAGCTGAAGCGTGTGATACAGGCCTGCCGTCAGGAAGGCGAGCTGAAGAAGGTCCGGGTGAATCTCTACTGCCCACCGGAAATGGAGGGGTGTCGACAGGACGACCGCAGCAGAGAGATTGCCACCACGGAGACCAAATAAGAGCTGTCCGATCCTGTATGTGTAGAGCGCCACTGTAATGGCGGAGCCCACGCCGATCAGTCTTAGGATGATGATGATTGCGTGGTCTGACAGGTCGAACAGTATTCCGTAGATGGATGACACCGCGACCCCGACATAGGGATAGAGAGATCCGTAAACGAATTCGTCTAAGGCCAGACTTCCGGAAGTCAGCATCTCCTTGACCTGTGTTGCGAAAGCAGCCTCGTCAAGTGAGGCTGTCTGCAGCATCCTAATGTCCACCGCGCGATAGTCGATGGTCGGCAGGGCGACAAACACAAAGAGAAGGACGATTGTGGTTGGATACAGTCTATTCATAAGTAAAAGGTGCCCAATCTGATTATCGGGATAGACCCTGTGGCGGAGAAGACGGGCTAGGTTTTCCAAATAGGTGAAACCTGTATTCCTGCGGCGTCGATCGAATCACTGACACCTGACCTGCATAAGATGAAGATGCCATGTTCCTCAACTATTTCGCCGTGTCCTAACGGAGCCTGAGCCGTAACAGGATTTACTCGCTGATCTCGGGGTAGTTGCAGTCGTAGGAGTCAGCGACGTACCGAGTGATTGGATCTCGAACATGGCGTTCACTCTGGATGGGGACAGTGGTGACAAGTCCCACCTGGTGTGGACCGTTTCGATCGATGAAGACTTCGTCGATACCATGGATACGCACTTGCCGCAGGGACTGAGCTTTTCACGAGACTTCCGATCGGACAGAACCGCTGCTGTCCTGTCTGATCGGAAGTCTCGTGAAATTGCTGCTGACGTAGGGGACTTTGGGTTTGCAGACGGTTCGAGCCGCGAGGGAGAATCCTATGCAGGCGTTGCGGTATGAGTGACCTACCCTGATCGCGCCGCTGCCGTGATCGTCCCTGCGTGGGAGGAAGCGAGCAAATCTTCCACTTTGGGGAAAGGAAGTTGCGAAGTGGCAAGCGGGGTCAAACCAGATGAAACTCCGTCTGCCTCCCACCGAGATATGAGACACCCTCCTCGGTGATTGCTGCGTCCTGCTCGAGCATAAACCGTACGGGCTCGTCATCCCACTCAGGAACAGGTAGCTCGGTCGAGAGCTCGACGGTGTAGACGGTATTTGGGTGCATACGGACGTCGCCCCGACCGGGAATGTTGCCCTGTTCCCAAGGTAGCCCCATAAGAGGGCCTGGCTCGTGGAGGCAGTGACCGAGAGAGTGGGAGTAGATCTTGGGATTGCGGATTCCTGCTTCTTTCGCGCTCAAGAGTGCTGAGGCGAGTATCTCATTTCCCGACTGACCNAAAGTCCAGCTCGATGTAAACACATCCTGAAGCCGGTTGGATTCCGCCAGGCCCTCTCGGAGCCCAGCCGGCGCTTCTGTTTCGCCGAGACGCAGCACGTAGGCGAGCTCCTGATGGTCTGTGATCAGCCTAAGGTAATGGACGCCCACGTCGCAATGGAGCAAGTCCCCGTGTCGGATGATGAGGTCATTGGTCGGAAACTGCTCAGTGTCGTGAGGACTCCGGAAGATCCTGAATGATGGCGTGAAGCTAGGTGTGAGACCGAGATCAGTGGCTACCTGCCAGTAGGTCCACACGAGATCCTCCGTCGTGGTCTCGCCCGGTGTGATGACTTCAGCTGAGTAACAGGCGGCGATGATCTGGCGGCCGATCGAACACGCACGCTCGTAGTGCTCAAGTTCCTCCGGAATCCGGGTTTCTAGCCACCGAATGCAAAGTTGCTCGGCCGATTCCAGTCTGGTTGCGTGATCGCCGATCTCGTTCTCGAGACGATCCTTTAGGGAGGCCGTCAGCCCATCGGCCGCCCATATCGTGTCCGAAGTGTTGATCCCGATCCGTCCGGGCATCCTCTGATTGAGCCAGTCACGCAGGACCGCCCACTGGTCGGATTCGGACTCGGGTGTCCAGTCTGCGGTCGTCACGAGCCCGCGCATATTGGTCATCGAGATGTTGAGTCGCTCGATCGGCTCCTCGGTTCCGGGATCGTAGAAGCACAATATCTGCAGGATGGGTGTCCAGGACTGCCAAGGGATCATGGTCCTGAATACGGGGTCGTGGTTGTCCTCGTGGCAGACGATCAGCCAGCAGTCGATCCCGGTTTCACGCATGACTTGGTGAAGAAGTCGGTCGAATCGATCTCGCAAAAGCTTGTTGACGGTTTCCGCCCTTTCCCGGACGGGAAGCACCGGCAAACCCGTCCACGAGATGCTCATAAGTGGGAATCTTCAAGAGACTCCGTCAGCAGGCGAAGCCCCTTCAAGATGCCCTCTTGGCCCTTCCAGTGCTCGATCGAGATGAACCCGTCGTAGCCGTCGTCTCGCAGTCCTCTGATCACCTGCCCCATCGTCTCACCCGTGTCTCCGATCGGATCCATTTCGCCACGATCATTCGGCTTGATGTGGATGTCGCGAACGAGACCTCCTATCAGCCCATAGCCCTCCGACGGCGGCTCCCCGACCCGCCAGGCTGTATCGATCTCCCAGATGACTTTCGCGGCAGGGGAATCCAGCGCGTCGATGACCTTCCGTGTGTCTGCAGCCGATCGGGCGATGGTGTTGTTGACCACTTCGAAGCACATCGTGATTCCCTCTGCTTCAGCGTGCTTCACCGAAGGCGATAGATTCTCGACAATCCGGTCCAGATAGCCGTCGATTCGATCAGGTGTGTGGTCGGAATCACCACCACCAGTGAATGGGAAGCACCTGACCAGATTTGTTCCCAACGCCTTTGCGACTGTCACTGTGCGAACAAAGATGCCCTGGTGTTCCCTGATCGCATCTGGCTTGTCGATGTCGCATTTTGCGAAGGGCGGCATGAGCACACCGACATTGGCACCAAACTTTCCGAATGTGTCTTGGACACGCTGGATGTCGTTCGCTTCCAAATCCTCGACGTTTTTTCCGAAAATGCTTTTTCGCAGATGTACTGTGGAAATGCCCGCCTCTGCCCCCAGTTGAAGGGCTTCCTCGAGGTCTTCGGACATCTCGCTGGCTATATAGCAGGGGGTCATATGTGAGCTCGTGTAAAGGAAATTTCTTTGGATTAATGGCGTGGGGTACGGTGCTTGGGACAGAGAGCGATCAATGTCTGCTGCTTGCCCTGTGTCCTTCGCTCCATGCCTCGTTGCTCCTAAGCCGCCTCCAATTGCCCCTGCTCCTCCAACCAAGCCCGGAGCGGCACGTCGTCCGGTGTCGGGGATGTGAATCCGCGGCCTCCTGAGTGCGTGACACCCAGGAGTTGCTGCCGGATGGGGTCGCAACGGTTCAGGTAATGATCCACGGTCATGTCATCCCGTGGTCGCAGCCAGCGATACNAGTAGCCGTAGAAGAGGACGCGTCTTGGCCCGGTCCAGTAGTTCGCGCTGGCTGAATGCCAGATTCGACGATCGAAGAACACAGCTGATCCGGGCGGAGCCATAACAGGAACGGCGTCCTCCATCTCTGCTTTCCTGTCTTTNCTAGGAAAGTCATTCCGAAGTTGGCTTCCAGGCACGACATAGAAGTTGCCTCTTCCCGGCTGCGATGTGTCCGTTAGAAAGAACGCGACTTTGAGCGAGACCATCGGACGGGGTGTCGTTTCNAAGTCTTGGTTTAGTTGACCGCTGTCCTGATGCCATCCAAGTTTGAGTCCCGTAGTCTCGAGGGATTCACCCTCAGGTTCCGGCGGCGTTAAGGTCATGTGGGTGTGATAGAGCTGGATGTGCCAGCCGAGAATGCCCCATACCTTCGGAAAAGTCGTCGGGCAGTCGAGAAGCTCCAAAAACGCGTCGTGCTTGCCGATGAAGTCGTAGTGGTTGACGCGGGTGAGCGGGTCGAGGCCCATCCGGGCACGCTCGTCCTTGTCGATTTTGTCTACGATTGGTATCAGTTCATCCACAGTGGACTGAGGGATGGCGTTCTCCACGATAAAGAAGCCACTCTCCTTGAACTGGACGGCCTCTTCTTCGGTAAGTGCGTTTTCGAGGCAAGCTGGGTCCATCTCGATTCCTCCTCTGGTCAGTCGACCTTCCAGAATATACATCGGTTGTGGAGTTCATCCACCTGGGTCTCGTGGATGAACTCAAAACCCACGGCCTCGTAGGTCGGCGAAAGCGGGGTCAGGTAAAATCTACACATGATTCTTGGCACTAAGTTTCATCTAATTTCGGGCAAAATTTGCCGAAACCGACGCTCTGTTGTAAGTTTTATTGGTAGTAGCACTCACCGCAGTACATCTTCCGAAGATTTTCAGCGTCATCCTCTCGCATTTTGGTCCTACGGTTACCTAAACGAGAACGTCGCAGTCATCTTGGGTAAACCGCAAGGAGCAGTATGCAGAAGTTCGATTCATTCCCTCTTCATCCCTCGATCCTCGCAGCCCTTAAAGACGAGGGATACGAGACACCCACACCCATCCAGCAGAAGGCTATTCCCCAAGCGTTGTTCGGCGAAGACGTCTTGGGCACAGCTCAGACAGGCACCGGCAAGACGGCTGCGTTCGCGTTGCCAATCCTACACCTGCTGAGCGAAGAACGGCCGCACAGTGGCAAAGGGGCGCGAGCACTTGTTTTGACACCGACCCGAGAGCTCGCGCTTCAAGTGGAGCGCAGTTTCAAGACATACGGTCGTGAGCTGAAGCTCTCGACTGCGGTCCTCGTTGGTGGCGTCCCTGTTAAGCCCCAGGTAACACAACTCCGGAAGCGACCGGATATCTTGGTCGCAACCCCGGGACGGCTGCTCGACCTGATCGATCAGGGCGAAGTCCGGTTGACCCGCATCCGAAAGTTCGTGCTCGACGAGGCCGACCGGATGCTGGATATGGGGTTCATCCGCGACGTCCGGAAAATTGCCTCCTTCGTGCCGAAGGAACGACAGACGTTGTTCTTTTCCGCAACCATGCCACCTGAAGTCGAGAAGCTGGCCAATACGCTGCTGACCGAACCGTCGCGCATAGAGGTTGCCCCCCAATCGACCGTCGCGGACAACATTACACAGTCGGTAATGTTTGTCGAGAAGTCGAACAAGCGCGCCTTGTTAACCAAGATGCTGCGCGAGCCCGATGTCGTCAGGGCACTTGTCTTTACACGGACCAAGCATCGCGCCAATCGGATTTCGCGACAGCTCTCGGAACGTGGGATATTGTCCGATGCCATTCACGGGAATAAGACGCAAAAGGCCAGACAGCAGGCCCTGTCTAAGTTCGACCGGGGAAGTGTGAAGGTGCTAGTGGCGACTGACATTGTCGCACGCGGAATCGATGTGGACGGGATCACACACGTTATCAACTACGAGTTGCCGAACGACCCCGAAAGCTATGTCCACAGGATCGGACGAACCGCAAGAGCAGGCGCAGCTGGTCAGGCGCTCTCACTCTGCGATATCGATGAGATTGAGTATCTCGCGGAGATCGAAAAGTTAACAAAGCTGAAGCTGACGACGATCGGAGACCACGAGTTTCACTGTGAGCGGACGGCAGGCCGATACGGCCGGAAAGGTCACAGCAGTGAAGTCAGGAACGGGCATTCGAACGGTGTGACGAAGAAGGTGAGAAAGACGAGCGGCCGGAAGTGGGGGAGAGGTAGACGGAGGTCGGAGGCGAAAGGAACGGTGAGGGAGCGACGATAGGACCCTGAATCAAGAAAGAAGAACAGAAGGCCCTGCTGCGGTGTCGGTGGGGCCTTTCTCTTTTGGTAGAGGTNATTAGGAAATCAAGGGAGAAGTTGTCCAGGCGTCCGGCATCCGAGGATGTCTTTGCCTGTGAGTATTGGTCGTGAAGTCGAGGAGGTGTAGTGTGAGCTGGTCATGAGGCGGCGTTATACCGAGATATGTACCTGATGCCCAAGCGAGGCCGGACACACAAGAGACACACCCGGCCTTGTCGCGAATTCCGTTTGTCTGCAATGCGCGAAAGCTGACCTGCCGTCAGCGAAGCGTATCGCGTGCCCCCACCCGCTATGTGTCTGTCGCGCGTTCGAGAAATGTGAAATTGCCTCCGACCGGCGATGTCTTGCCCTCGAGATACTTCAGTCTGTCCGACATATCCTCTCTTTTGAGAGATGAAGCCTCAGAGACCCGACTGGACANAAAAAGGGGCCGCTTCGGATCGCTCCGAATACGGCCCCCTGCAACTATTTGGGTTTCGACGGGTCGTTCTGTCAAGCCGCCTTGGCCATTCGCTCAGCCCACAATACAATCTTCTCCCGTAATTTGGGTGCTCTTCTCTGTGTACTCGTGGAACTCGATCCGGACACCTGACGGATCGGTTACCCACGTCTGCCAGCTCTCGTCCGCACCCAGCTTCTTCTCCGTGACCTCGTAGCCTTTCTCGATCAGGTGCGAACGGACGTCGTCGATACTATTAACCTCAAGGCAGAAGTGCCGGACCGGGCTCTTCGCCTGCGTGTCGACCTCGCCCATCGCGAAAACTTCGATGTAGGTGGATTCGGTGACGCCCAAGTAGTAACCGACCAGTTCGCCGTCTCGTTTGAAGTCGAAGACCTTCCGGAAACCGAGTCCGTTGCAGTAGAAGGCAAGCGTGTTGTCAAGGTCGCTCGAGGCAATGCAAACGTGTGCAATTTGGTTGATCATGGTGGCAGTGAATAGTGGTGGTGAATAGAAACTTCGACGCCATACATTCGCACGCCTCGCCGAAGGCAGGACACACCTCAAAAGACAGAGATATCGAGCTCCTGTGATGTCAGAAATTCAAGCAGCGCCGGCTTCCCGTTATCAACCTGCTCGATACCGCGCTTGATGGCTGGTATGATCTGGTCGGGGGACTCGACGCGTTCTCCGTAGCCGCCGAAGGCTTCTGCCATCATGGCGTAGTTGCCAGATATATCCGTGCTGCGATACTTCTCAGTCGAGACGGGCATGATCGGGAGCTCGATGGCCATGGAGAAGTTATTGAACAAGATCGACAGAATTGGGATCTGTTCGCGCACTGCGGTCTCGAAGTCCATACCTGTGAAGCCAATCGCGGCGTCGCCCCAGACGTTGATGCAGAGCTTGTCAGGACAGGCGAGCTTTGCTCCCATAGCGAGACCGAGGCCATATCCGAGCTGGGTGGTCTTGCCCCAGCCAATGTATGAGAGTGGTGTGACGGACTCCCAGAACGGGGACAATTGATCGCGAGGGCTCCCGGCGTCGTGCGTGATGATCGTATTGGCCACGTCGACCGTGTGCATCAGATCCCAGATCACTCGGTATGGTGAGAATGGTGTCCCCTTGTCGGTGAGCTTCGGCATCCACTTGGCCATCCAAGGCTTCTTGATCGACTGGATCTTTGCGGCTACGTCGTTCGCGTGTCCGCGCGGTTTCCCGCCCAAACGTTCCGAGATCGCTTCAGTCAGAGCCGTCAGCGTCAGATCCGCATCTCCGACGAGTGCATGATCGACGGCGATGTCCTTGTTGATGTCAGCCGCATCGAGAGTCGCGTGGATGAACGACTTTTCTTCCGGCATCTGGATCCCGAAAGGTGTTCGAGTGAAGCTGCACCCGATTCCGAAAATGACATCTGCATCGTGCAGGAAGGTGTGTACGGTTTGTGGAAGGGATCGGCCGCCTGAGCCGAGCGAAAGAGAGTGATTTTCGGGGAAGCTGCTTTTGCCTCCAAGGCTTGTGGTGACGGGGGCCTCAAGCAGCTCGGCGAAGGTTTTCAATGATTCCCAAGCCTCCGCGTAGTGCACGCCTTGACCGGCATAGATAACAGGTCTCTCCGCAGCGAGCAGCGCGTCGGCTGCTGCTTCGACAGACTCCGGCGAGGGGCCGGAGCGGACAGTGGGGACGGGATTGTAAGCGATCGGTTCGGGCACGTTTCCTTCGCGAAGTAGGTCCGACGGGATCTCTACGAGCGCAGGTCCGGGTCTGCCGTTTCGAACCTGGGTGAAGGCGCGTCGCATGATCTCAGGAACGGCCTCGGGGACGTTGATGCCTTCGCAGAGCTTCGTGACGTGCTGGAAGTTGAGATACGCTTGGAAGTTCGGTTTGACATTGGAGAGCTTGCGTGAATAACCCATCGGAAGAACGATGATCGGATGCGAGTCTCCGTAGGCCTGAGCCACGCCCCCGAATGCATTCTCGGTGCCCGGCCCGCTCTGCATCGCGAAGACGCCGATCCGTTTGCCGGACGACAGCCTACTCAAGGCGTCGGCCATGTGGAGTCCGATACGTTCCTGACGAACGATGATGGGACGGATATCCAATTTTGCACAGGACTCGATCAGTCCGTTGACGGGGTAGGCGAACAGAAACTCGGTTCCTTCCTCCTTCAGGATGTGCGCTATGGCATCTTCGACTTTCATGCGAAGCTCCTTCAAGTGAACGGGTTTGAGAACAACCACGAAAGACACGAACGGCTCGAAAGGGAAGGAAAATCAGAGGTGTTCTAGGGTTGTATAACGCTCAATCCAGACATTAGACTCCACTTTGGCACGAATTTCAGTCCCCGATCAGATACATCCTGCCGTTTAAGGAGAGCGATCCAGCCCTGTCACAAGTTGCGCAAGGGGCTTCGGAGGTTGACGTAGGTCCATTGGTATGGTGCGAAAAGACGACGCAGATTTATGTGTCAAGCTGATGAGTGCAGACGGGCTGCTAGAAATTCAGGGCGGTTCTGGTGCCGAAAAAGAAAAGGATTGCGGCCGAGAACCACTGGAAACCACGCTGCAATCTTGGGGAATCATACAGAACGTTGGCGGCGTGCGATGTCAGGAAAGCGATGAAGGAAAGGATTGTACTGGCGATTAGAGCGTGGAGAAGGCCGAAAACGATGGTCTGGGTATGCACAGGGAAGTCCCTCAAGATAAACTGAGGGAGGAGGGCCATCATAAGCAACGCGACTTTTGGGTTCAGCAGATTCATTAGAACGCCGCGGCAGTAGACCCTTTGCAAGGGAACGATCTGTGTTTGCTTGAGCGCGGAGGGAGAAAAGACGGGCGATCGGAATACTTCGGCGGCGAGATAGATCAGGTAGATGCCGCCCAGCCATCTGATGATGTTGTAGAGAGTGGGAGAGACGGCGACGAGGGTGGCGAGTCCGAGGGTAGCCAGAACCGTGTGACCGATGATGCCCGTAGCGTTCCCCAGAATCGCTGCGCGGCCAGCCGGGAAGCCCTGACTGGCCGCGGTTGATATGACATACATCCAGCTGGCCCCGGGTGACAGGGCGATCACCAGGCTGGCGCCCGCGAAGCCCCACGGGGATGGGAAGTCGGTCAACTCTAGCCGAAAGACCTTTCGAACAGCCTTAGTATGGCGGCTTTACCGTTGTCTTCGAGGTTACGCGTGCCGGTCCCCGTGAAGTGGATTTCGGACACGGTGGGTGTGTCAACGGGCACCCAGCTCCTCTGGTTCCATCCAAACCAGCTATCCTTGCTCTGGTCGAACACGCATAGCGGCTTGTTGCACAGTTTTGCGAATTCCGCGCCCCATCCTGTGCCCCCCTTTACCGTTTGGTCCTCTAGGATCTCTCCGATCACGTAGATCTCCTGCCCGTTGTTGATCTGATACCAGATGCTCTGCAGGATTCGCCTGAATGTCGGGCTGGTCGTGTATCGTCGGTTCATCAGCGTTGACACATACTCTAAGCTCACGTCCCCGTTCTTCAATTCTTCGTGATTCAATACGCGCTTACCCCGCTCACGTTCGATCAGATGCCCGTCGAATGTGAAATGGACCTCTTCGATCCCGAACTGCTCGGCGATCTCACCAAAGGCGGCCTCCGAACCTTTGGCGCCGCCGCTGAACAGTATGCATTTGGCTTTTTCCACCTCCTCCTCCTGTCAGTGTCCCTTGTTTTGTGTTTTTCGCGTTATCCGTTTGTTTTGCATCCGTTCCCGAATGTCGTCCCACGATTCGACGCAACAACGTGCCATCCAATCGTCGTGCAAAGCTGCCATCCGAACGACTCTATCCGGCAGGTTTATGGCCAGATCGTTCAGTTCTGATCGATCTTCTTGCAGGTCGTACAGCTCCCAGTCATTCGGATACTTGCAGACGAGCTTCCACCTACCTTGGCGTAGAGCTCTATTACCTTCGTGTTCCCAGACGAGCGTTTCCTTTCCGTTCGGCTCATCATGGAAAATGGGCTGCAGAGACGTGCCCTCCAACGGAAGGATATCGTTGCCCTCGTAAGTGTCTGGGTAGGTGGTGTCCGTGACGTCTAGGAAGGTCGCCATGATGTCCGTCAGCTGACCGGGTTGGTGCCGCAGGGCGCCCTTGTCCTCGATGCCGGCAGGCCAGTGTGCGATCAGGGGGGTCGAAATGCCGCCTTCGTGGACCCAGTGCTTGTACTCGCGGAAAGGTGTATTCGACAGGTTCGCCCACGGGATCCCGTAACTCTGGTAGGTCTCCTCGGGACCTGGCATGACCTCGGGGTCGTTTCCTCTCTGAACAGCCCGTCCGTCGCGGGTTGTGGGCGGCGCGATCTCAGCGTTGCGCATTCGGTTCCCAAGCTCTTCCGCGCATCCTCCGTTATCGGCTAGGAAAAGAATCAGCGTGTCCTCCAGTTGGTTGGTCTCCTCGAGCGCGTGAATGATCCGGCCGATGCCCTGATCCATCCGTTCGATCTGCGCTGCGTAAACCTCCATCCTTCGTTCCTGCCAAGCCTTGTTCTCCGCCTCCTCCCACGGGACCTGTGAGGGATCCCGTTCACTCAGCCCCCAATTGCGATCGAGGATGCCGGACTTGTGAAGACGCTCAAGCCGCTCCTCGCGCAGATGATCCCATCCCGCAGAGAAGCGGCCTTTGTATTTCGCAATGTCCTTTTCGTGGGCGTGGAGTGGCCAGTGAGGCGCGGTGTAGGCGGTGTAGAGGAAGAATGGCTTGTCTGGACTGCCCTGGTTGTGCTGCCGGATGAAGTCGGCAGCCTGATCGCTGATCGCGTCAGTGAGGAAGAAGTCCTCGGGTAGACTATCGATCTCTAGACGCTCATTGTTCCGGGTCAGGGTCTGCGGCTTCCAGTAATTGGCTGCTCCCGTGATGATCCCAAAGAACTCGTCAAACCCGCGCTGACACGGCCAGCTGTGCGTGTCCCCATCGGAGTCCGTGTGTCGCGTGATGTGCCATTTCCCACTCATATATGTGCCGAACCCGTTTGACCCGAGAACTTCGGCGATCGTGACCGCGCGATGATTCAGGTCGCCTCTATATCCCTCATACTGGAGGTCGTCCATCATGTGGCCGACGCTGGCTTGATGGGGATGCAGACCGGTCAGGATTGAAGCGCGTGTGGGGCAGCAGCGGGCAGTGTTGTAGANCNGGGTGANCCGAAGCCCGCTGGTCGCGAGCCGATCAAGGTTGGGAGTCTCGACCTCGCCGCCGTAGCAACCGATGTCCGAGTAGCCCATGTCGTCGTTCAGGATGAGCAGGATATTGGGCATTAGGATTGAGAATCCAAGATTAAGGATAGAAGATTGAGTTGCACGCTCGATACGGTTGTGGTCGTAACCTGCACTGCAGATAAGGTATAAAAGCTGGTGAGACTGTGGCGAAAAGAGTTTAGATCAAAGGGGACCCTTCGGTGGGAAGGAAGAAGGTGGAGAGCCGGGATAGAAGCGGCCAGGAGCCAGAGTGGCTGTCTAGGGGGCTACGTCTATCGAGTCGAATTCCTCTCGTTGGATGATAACGCGGCTCCTCAGGTTGGTCTGTGACCGAGAGAAGCAGGAGAGGATTTAGCCACAGGAGACAAGGCGGTCAGTCGATTATCGACTGGTAAACAAGGGTTCGAAGCTCGCGTCGTAGAGGATAAGATGAGGAGGGTATCAGTTGGGTCATGAAGATGCAGATGAGCTCTTCCCGCGGGTCTATCCAGAAGCCTGTCCCCGCAAGGCCGCCCCAGGCATACTCGCCCGGCGACNCGAGTATCTGCGCTTGAACCGGATCCAGCGTGACAGAAAATCCGAGCCCGAATCCGATCCCGTCGAATCGCGTTTCACTGAATACCGGCTGTCCCATGCTTGAAAGATCGCCTCCGGCCGGCAGGTGATTGGACGTCATGTAGTCGACCGTTCGGGTTCCCAGAAGCCGTTGGCTGTTCACTTCACCCCGATTGAGCATCAACTTGCAGAAGGCATAGTAGTCCGAGGCAGTCGACACCAGCCCACCCCCTCCTGAGAGGAAGGTCCGGGATNCCCTATACGGACTCGTTTCCGGCGCATCCGACAGGTAGAAGCCGTCATCTTTGCACGTGTAGCACGCCGCAAACCGTGTCAGTAAGTCACGGGATACGGTAAATGCCGTTTCTTTCATTCCCAGAGGTCCGAGGATGTGTTCGTTGAAGTAAGTGTCGAGCCTCTTACCTGACAGAACCTCGATCAACCGACCGATCACATCGGTAGCGACGCTGTAGTTCCACTTGGTGCCTGGTGAAAACAGAAGTGGAAGGTCACCAAGCCTGTCAACGAACGAACCGATGTCGTAGTTTGCATCGAGAGTCTCGATTCCCTTAGATCTGTAGATGGCGTCGACTGGATGGCTGTCCAGAAATCCGTAGGTCAGACCTGATGTGTGGGTCAGGAGATGGCGAATTGTGATTGCCGTATTGGCAGGCTCCGTCGCGTAGTCATCCGGTGCTCCCTTTATGTATACGGTCATGTCCTTCAGGGCAGGCAGGTATTCCGAGACAGGGTCATCGAGTTGGAATAACCCTCTCTCGTAAAGCATCATCAGTGCGACACTCGTGATCGGCTTCGTCATCGAGTATATCCTAAAGAGTGTGTCGTCCTCGACCGTCTGGCTCGTTTCGAGGTTGCACATTCCGTACGTCGAAAGGAAAGCCGGATGATTCCTGCGTGCGACGAGGACTAGGTATCCCGGCAAACGGCCATCGTCGACGTAAGAGTCGAAATGCTCGCGAATACGGTCGAGACGCGGCGAAGAGAGGCCTACGGATTCCGGTGTGATGAGTTCCATAATTGGTCCACAATGATTGAAGTTAGTCTGCCGTCCCTTACTCAGGGCCGAAACCGAGGGAAGCGTGAATCTGGACAAACTTCCAGAGGGCATCCTGGTTCTCAAGCACGCCCGTGATCCGCATCGCCAATGTCTCAGGGGTGCCCTTCCACTCGAGTGTCCAGACCTGCTCGGTGAAGAACCAGGAGATGGTGTCCCTTTCGTGCACGTCGAGCCTGCGCGTTTCGATCGAGAATTTATCAGTACTTGCAACGTGATGCCGGTAATATTCCGCTGCTTTCTGAGNACCGGTCACGATCTCACCTTCGTCCGTTCCAATCTTGAGGAAATTTTGCTTCGAGATGCTCTTCAGAAGCTGTTCTGCTTCTCCTGCTGTGAGGCATTCGAAGTACTGAGCGATGGTTTTTCTGGCAGACTTCATTAACCGCAGTCAGATACGACCGGCTAGCCGAAGATTTCCTGCCAGGCGGCCCTTACGGCGGATACCGATGCATCATCCAATCTGTCAGCCGTAAACACATTCGCTCGAAGGTGGTCTGTGTTGGTCGTGCCGATGATAGCGGTAGATACATCCGGATGGGACAGCGTGAACTGGAGCGTGAAGTCGACGAGCGGGATGTTGCCCGCCAGTTCTGCAAGCGGAAACTGCTGAGCGCGGTCCCAAGGACCGGACATGAATGCCCCTTGGGGCCGATCCGGCATATGGTAGACTGCGTTGGATATCGGCCGCTTGATGATTGCGCCTATTCCACGTTCCCGGAGGGTTGGAAACATGACCGTGTCTGGTTCCTGATACAGGATGTTGTAGGTGAACTCCTGTGTGTCGAGAGGNTACCGAGTCGCTGCCTCAGCCCCGTCAGGCCCGTCTTGGGAAACGCCTATGAATCGGGTCCAGCCTCGTTCCTTCGCCTCAAGGAGGGCTTCAAAAGCAGCATCCGTGTCGTCCGATTCGCCGGGGAGGCCGTGGAACTGAACGATGTCGATCACGCTTGTTTGGAGTCTTCGCCGGCTCTCATCGATCGTTTCGAGTATACCGCCCGGAGAGTAGTCTTTCACGACTTTCCAGTCGCCGGCCTCTNTGACCTGACGATCTCCACACTTTGTAGCGACGACGAAGTCTTCTCTGCGATTGGATAGATAGCGACCGATACGTTCCTCACTTACCCCATACATAGCGGCCGTGTCGATGAAGTTGATTCCCACATCGAGGGCGGTCCTTAGCACGGCTTCCGCCTGTGCTTCGGGCAATCTGCGGTTCCCGATCTGAGCGGCGCCTAGTCCGATCTCGGATACGCTGAGACCAGTATTCCCAAGAGGTCGTGTGTTCATCAGTCTCTCACTCTATCTACTGCATCCCAAAGAGCGGCGGCGATGTAGGCGTTCTCCTGTTCGGTCATCAGTGGGTGGAGCGACACGCAGAACAGTCTGAGCGCCGTCTCAGTTGAGACCGGAAGATCCTCCTGCTGCCCGTCGATATATCTACTAATGAACGCGTGGTTTTGCCATACCGGCGGGTTGCCGACCATCGTTCCAACACCATACTCCTCGAGCAGGAGTGTGCTGAGCGCATCACGCTTTTTCCCCTTCCATTCCTTCGAAACCATGAGCGTGTTCAAGTAGAAGGTATGGTCGCATTCAGGCGGTTCGTAGGTCAGCGTGAGCTCAGGGATGCCCTTGAGCAGGGCCTGCCGCTCGCGTGCACGTCTGACTCGCAGAGAGATCATCTCGTCGAGTCGGGCAAGCTGAACGGTGCCAACCGCAGCCTGAGGCTTCGTGATCTTGTAGGATGTGCCCCACTCCTCGCCGCCGCCCCATTGCCGGATGTTTCGGATTTTCGTCGCAAGAGCCTCGTCGTCCGTCGTGATCATCCCGCCTTCGCCGAGTGTCGTCATCAGTTTCATCGTGTGGAAGCTGAAGACGGTCATCCAGCCCTTCTTGCCGATTTTTGTTCTCTTGTAGCCGCCACCGCACGCACGCGCTGCATCCCCGATGACCTTGAGCGGGCCGTACTTTGGGTGCGGATGTCGTTCAGCAATTTCCAGGTAGTCGTCGATCGGGGCCGAGAGTCCGTTCATGTGAACGGGAAGGATGGCACGCGTTTTTGGTGTGATGCGTTTCTCTATATCGGCCGGATCCGCGTTAAAGGTTTGGGGGTCGATCTCGCACAGTACTGGTTTCCCTCCTTGGCCGATGATGGCCAGAGAACAGGCCTTGAAGTTGAGCGCNGGTGTGATGACCTCGTCTCCGGGTTCCAGATCCAGACACATCATCGCAATGTCCAGACCGACACTGGCCGTTACGAGCGAGACCGCGAAAGCTGTGCCACAGTAGGACGCGAAGGCCTCCTCAAAGGCTACGATTTCGTCGACGTTGAAGCCGAATCCGACTCGGTAGTCCATGGAGTCTTGGATGGCTTTGACCGTCGCGTCGATCTCCGCATCGGTGTACCACGCACCGAGCTGAGGTTCTGCCGGGTAAGGGCGATCGGGTTTGTGTTCNAGGAGACGCTTTCGCTGTTTGCGCGTCATGGATGTTCTAGCCGCAGCATCGTTTGTATTTCTTTCCGCTTCCACACGGACAAGGGTCGTTCCGGCCCACTTTGAGCGCACGTGTAACTGTCTTCCCACGCATCGAGCCGTCNTGCCTGATGCTGTCGGTGAAAGTAATCGAGACCTCGGCCAGATAGTCCTGCCAGAGACCTGCGTCCGGGAAGGAGGCTGTTGTGGCGAGATATTTGAAGAAGGCGTCGAGCAGGTTTGGGAAGGCGCGTTTCACTTCGACGGGCAGATCGAGCATCCCGATATCCCTTACGGATTCCTCGAGAATGTCGTAATCGAGCGGTGTATCGACAGTTTCGCACCAGTGAGATAGGAGCTCCTCCGCGTGGCCCTTCACTTTACTTTCGAGGAACAGGAAATGTTGCGATGCGCAGTAATCGTTGGCGGCTTCGGCGAGTGTCATCGGCTTGCCAGTGTGCCGTCGTCGTTGAGAATGGGCCGGTCAAGCCGTTTATGGTATGGTGGCTCAAGCACGGCACGCTGTTCCGAGGTGAGATCCTCGAGCATCTTCTCCGGCCACTCGGGATAATACCCCTTTGCGTAAGCCAGATTGCCGGGAGAAAACCGAAAGAGGAGGGACCGCCGCTGATGCTTGCCTTTCCATGGTAGGGTGCCATGTGTCGTTGCCTCCGTGAAGATTACAACGTCACCGGCCTTGCAAGTGATCGTCTTGATGAACTCCTGGAAGGCCTCGTGCTCCCTGATCGATTGCGGACAGGGATAGTTGCCCTTGTGGCTTCCTGGGATCAGACACAGACCTCCGTCACCTTCGTTGACGTCGGCGAACTGCCAGGCGACAACGGTGAGTCCATTATGCATCTGGCCGTTTCTGAAAATGTAATACTGGTGCGGGTCGAAGCCGGGTCCCGAGGAGCCGTGGAGGATGTGTCCTTCCGCTCCCTCCCTCATCGTGATCAGGCCTGCGTTGTGGTCCATCCGGTATCCGAGACCCAGGATCACGTTCAGATAGGGGACGATCTTGGGGTGGGCGATCATGGCCCTAAACGGCTCGCACCAAGGCCGATCCCACGCAAGCAGTCCGCCAAGATCGCCGCGGCCCGTGATACCATTCAGTGCTTCCGAGTTACCGGACAGGGACAGCTTGCCGGTTCGTTCCCGGATCAAGTGCTGGTGATGATCGATCGCCTCATTGCACGCCGCGACCTCNTGCTCGGACAGCACACCGCGCACCAGAAGATAGCCGTTGATGTCGAACAAATACTTCTCGTCGTCTGTCATCGGTTCTCCGTGTTGATGATGAAGTTGATGGAGACCATGGGCTGTTTGTCGAGGTAGATGTATGCCGTCCAGTCAGGGCGCCGGTTTTCGGGGTCGAGAGGGACACAGGTCACTGTGGTCGGCCTGGCTAGCCGGGTTGAGACGCGCTGCGTATTAGGAACTCCGGTTGAACTCTACGATGCTAGGCAACACACCTATCAGAGCGATCATCACGACGATGGAGAGCCCTGCGCGACTCATCTTTCTCCGCTAGATCCAGTATTCACAGCCTTTGAATGGCATGTGTTCGCCGTCGACGTATCTGGGACGGGCGCTATACACATTCTCAACATCCGCCTTTCCTCTGAGCAGGATGTTTGCGTGGTTATTCTTGTTCACACGAGTCGTTGTCGGGATGTAACGCAGTGTCAAGCCCNCCCGCCACTGATCTGAAGTGTTCGCGTTAGACCCGTGGATGATCAGTGGGTTGTGTATGGACACGTCACCCGCTTCGAGCTCGAGATCGACCGCATTCGTATCGTTGATCTCGTTGGGATGTATACCGACGCCGAGCACGTATTTGTCCGTGTCAAGGTCGACCAATTCGTTGTGCTTGAGAAGCCTGTTGTTCTGAGTTCCAGGGAGGACCCGCATGCAACCGTTTCGAATTTTTGAGTCCGATCCGGCGACCCACAGTGTTGTTACTTCCATCGGTTCTAGTGGCCAGTAAGAACCGTCCTGGTGCCACTGGACGGCACGTCCCTTATGCGGACTCTTTGCTATGTAGTGGGCGGCGAAAAGCGCGATGTTCGGACCGATAAACTGTTCGGCCACGTCGAGCAGCCGTTCGTCACTGACCAGCCGGTGCACGAACGGGTCTCCAACGAGCAGGTTGTGGTGATACGACTCGGGGCGCACGTCGGGATGCTTTTCCCCAAGCCACCGGATATGATCGAGCATCTCTGCGGCTAACTTGGGATCGATTACGTTACGGGCGATCACGTAGCCCTTCTCGTCATATTCTTCGCGAAGAGATTGTCGCTGTTCTAAACCCATACGTCTCCCATCAAGTTCACTGCGGATGACCGCTAGGAAACCGACTAGGGTGAGGCGCCTGAATTCTAGTCAAAAACCCTATCCGGCTTTGCCACATTTCCCTCCATCTCCTCCGGCAGCTGATATACGTTACCGTCTTTGTCCGAGAGGTAGATGCACGACTTCGATGCTTGTCTGGCGTTGCCATCTGCCCAAATTGCGTAGAAGTCTGGATGTGCATTGACTGGACTTCTGGCATAGGTGTGGTTGCGCTCGCTGCCGGAGGTCATCAGACGGGTGCGTTCCCAGGTCTTGCCGCGATCCTGGCTGACCCACATGGCGATTTCGCCACCCGGATTATATGGTTGAGGCCCGCTCTCCGTTGGAGCGATGATTCGCCAGGTTCCGTCGGCTTCAAGGTAGAGTGATCCTGTGTCGTAGTTGCTGTCCGATTCCGTGATTGGATGAATTGACCATTCGGATCCGGTCCATTGCGCGATTGTCCAAATTCGGGGGCCGTTCTCCGGTCCCGATTCAAATCCCTTGCTGACCACATAGAGGATGACCGGCCGGTTGTTTGGGTCAAGACGGATGTCCTTCAGGTAAACTTTGAGGCCTTCAGCCGCGTAGTCGTGGACGAGCGCATCGTTACCGGGAGTGGTCAGGGGCACATCGATAGTATCGCCCGCTGCGTTCTGCCACGATCCGCCGAAGTCAACCGTCTCGAGGTAGTAAAGGTTCGTTCGCCAGTTNAGACCCTGGGGCTCGGGATGGTAGTTGAAGGCCGTGCAGCACTTGGTGTTAGAGTGAATGCTGATCTGATAGTGCCCCTTGTCGATCGCGGCGAGTCGGGTCCACTCGGACCACTCCCTGCCGTTCTGGCTCGTCATAAAGAAGAGCGTTCGATCGGACGGATCCTTGTATCGTGTGACGAAGGCGATGAACCCATGTTCAGGCAGGTGCCAGGCTTGCATATACGAGAAGTTGTTCATAGCGACGNGTGACCCGTCGACAAGCATCGTCGGATTCACATTTTCGAAAGCTTCGACCGAGTAGGGCTCCTTGCTCCGGTGGATGTAAGAAGGCCGGGACCGTCCGTGGGATGTGGAGAAGATCCAGACGTAACCCTCATCGTCGACTGAGATGACCGGGTTGTCGTGCGCGTCGGCCGTCTGCTTGTCTAGCAGGACTGTCGGCCGAGGCACTTCACCAGTCTTGTGGTCGAAGTAGCTAACCATGTGGATCAGAAAGCCCTCACGATCCCGAGAAAAGCTTCCGTCGTCTGCGAGCTGTTCCTCAGAGTGGTTCAGGTGCGCGTCGGGCGGCGTTCCTCCATAGCAAAAGAAGGTCTTGTCGACTTCGGACCTGTAGACGGCGAAGGGACGATGTTTGGCGCAGTAGGTGCCGAGCCCGCCGCTGTATTTGTAGACATACTCGTCCCCGGACGGCTGGTTGTAGTACCAAATCCCTCTGTATCCAGTGTCTTTCTCGTTTATCGTAACCACTGGCATCTCCGAATCGTGTTAAGCGTGAATCTGAGCCAGACGTCCTAGGTGGACCTCCGTTCGAAGCAGATCGTTGTAGTNCGACTGGCTCATCAGGCCAGCGTTGTTTCCTGCGGTATACAGATACCAGTGACCGTTGACACCGATCTCTCGAGGTCTGCACCAGTCCCAATGCTCGATGGCCGGAAGCCAGTGGGCTCGATCCGGGTCGGAAGTCGTGATCTGGGTGTTCGAAAGTAGTGTTCCCTTCAGTTCGAACACGAGGTGAAAGACTTCGTTCTCCGGGTCGGACCACCCGGGTTTCTCCTTTTTCTTTGTCGTGGAGACAAGAAGATGCACCCTGTCCTCCCGATCGTAGCTGATGGCGGTAGATTTTCCTCCGGACAGTTGCAGGTCAGGAGTCACCTCTGACAGGTCTATCTCGGTCCAGCCGACCTCAGTCTGTCGCCAGATGACGCCTCTATCCGGTCCGGGGAGCGAGGCAAATAACCACGCGTGGTCGTTTCGGTCCACGACGTGGGTGCCGATCCGCATGTTCGCCGCAGGATCATCGAAGCAGTCGAAAATCCAGTTCGTGGTCCCGATTGTAAGGGGGAACGTGCAAGGGTCTCCCAGGTTTGTCCAAGTATCGCCCCTGTCGATCGAGGAGATGTGAGACATACTCTTGGTGAGGCAGTCAGTATTGATCCCGGTCTCAGAGAAGTGGAACTGAAATGTCAAATGTAGTGTTCCCGTCGGACCGATAGAAAGGGAATGCATGAAGTGGTTGTAGCCCTTGGTCGGACTCTGAGCGATCACGACAGGCAGCTCCCATTCGGCCCCGGCCTTCTTCCTAGTGTAGTGAAGCTGCCAGCGATCGCCGCTCTCCCTGTAGGCGAGGTGTAAGGTGCCTTCCGGGTCGATCACGAGGGCCGGGTAGCTGTGTCGAGGCCCGATATGCTCAGGTTCAGACCAAGATGAGGTATCACTTGGTTCATCGGAAAAGTGGTAGAGAAAATCCCCGTGGTGAGCACCGACGACCGCGTGAACTCGTCCAGAGTCATCAACAGAGAGAGCCGGCCCGCAGTGGTTGTCGATCCCTTCGCCTAGCTGAATTACGGATCGAGGTTCACCCGATTCGACGTCACAGACAGCCACTCGTATCCGAACGGATTCGCCCTCGGACGCGGGTCCATCTAGCCACCCGACGATCAGGTCATCACCACGGCGTGCGAGCTTGTTGCTCATGTTGTAGGCTGTAGCCCGATCGGACCCTTCGGTTGATAAGCGGATTGTGTCTTCTGGCATGTTACCTCATTTACGCAGGTGAATATGCTGAACCGGCTCCGAGTCAAACCGGTCGTTGGACTCTTTGGTCGGTCGGCTCGAAGATACCGCGTGACTTCAGTTGTGTCGCTGAGCGGCGCGATACCAAGGACACCGGAGTTCGCTCTCGACCCAAATGGAGGAGGACGTGCTCGTGTTTAAGAGAACGAATGGCTCCTTTCTTCATCAGTCAGTCGGTTCCCGAAACAGTTTAGGATCAGATGGGGACAGCGTGTGCGGCTCCTACTTTGGCCGTTTGTTTCCCAATGAGCTCCCATATTTGTGCTTGTGTCTTCTTCAGTGAAGAGGCGTAGGGGAGGTGTGTTTGATGTCGTGAAGCTCTTCCACCAGTTCGCCGAAGAGTACGTGGCTAATCAACCAAGCTGAATTTCCTGTCTGCGGGTACGCCTATGTAGACGATTACGACGTTTTGATGAGATTTACGTTGGATTCCCTAGGGCTGTTCCGATACCTGTCATCCCGTATCCGTTCCCGCAATAGAAAAGTCGGAACTGTTCACCCTCTTCCAAGATCGATGGATACTCAACCATCTGATTCTCCCATTCGTTCTCTGGTGAAGGAGCGAGTGACAGATTGTCGCCGCCTTCACCCCTATTCCAGACATATCCGTCGTTGCTAGCCGCCTCCGACATCGAGTAGAAGCCCCAACGCGTCCCAATTCCGCAATAGATCATTCGATAGCCCTCTTTGTCCTTCCATACCCAAGGGGCTGCGACGGCTGCGTCTTCAGAGGGGACTTCCGGACGTGGGCTCAGAATGACGCGATGGTCCGTCCATCGCATTCCGTCATCGCTATGGGCGACCGCGCAGTGTTTCTCCTGGTCGATTCGGATGTCCTCGTGCGGCGTTCCGGTGGCGAGCGTGTAGTAGAGCCGGTAAGTGGTCGATCCATCTGGACTGGTCTCTTCGACGATCGTACCGCCCCCAGCGATTCCTNTGTTGTAAGGGAAGTGCNTTGTCTGGTCTCCNGTGATTATCGGGAAGGTTGAATGTCGTTCGAAATGGATGCCGTCGTCGCTGGTTGCCAAGCCGATACCCCAGAAGGACTGGAGACCTGTAGCCGCATCGTCTCGACCCGTGTAATACAGGTGCCATCGATTTCCAAATTTNCGGACGAGCGGGAGGACGCACCAGCGGCAGTCGAAGGTTCCGGTGTGACCCAGATCGAGAACGACACCGTGCCTGGTGAATTCGGTCGGTCGATCGGCACTTGCCGTAGCGAGGCAGATCCGCTGATGTCCCCGCGCATCTCCTCCCGAGTAGTAGAGTCTTATCTGGTTGTCTACGCGGATTGCCCACGGATTCATGCACCGCTGCGAATCGTGTGGACTGTTTGGGTCTGGCGGAAGGACCGGATTCTTCGGATCTCGTATCCAGTTAATAGGCCTGAAATTCAAGTAATTTCGCCAGTTATGTGTGTGGGATAAACAGTGATCTTGGAGTGCATTCGTAGCTTAGATTCCTTATGTGACTCTCGGCTGCGGTCGATTGTGATCTCAGCCGATGTCGGTCTGTGCATCACACGCGTCAACCTCTCTGAGCGGTCGACAAACCGACCGTCTAATAGAAACTGTCGGCTGGTGCCGACGTATATAGGGCCAGCAGCCACACTCACTAAGATATTCCTCGCCAAAGTCCACTATCCGTCGAGCAAGACCTCTTGGGCCATCTCTGCGGACGCATAGATCGCCCTGACGACCTCCAGAGATCGACGGCCTTCGGCCCCGTTTACAGATGGCTCTCGATCCGCCAACACCGCGTCGACAAAGTCCTTGATCTGGCGGCGATGTGCCTCGCCTCCTTCTTTGAGGACGGCTGCTGCGCCGCTGTGTTCAATGGGCGTCCGGTTTTCTATCTCCCGCGCTCCATTATTGAACGTTTCCCAGTGCTTGATCCAAACGTCCTCGGTTCCCTCAAGGATGATTGTGCCCTCGGATCCATGAAGTTCGATCCGTTGCTGGACGTCGGGATGTACGGATGTGGTAGCCTGAATCACGCCTAGCGCTCCGTTGTGATACCGGACGGCGGCGACACAGGTATCCTCAACCTCGATATTTTCGTGGGCACGGACGTCCTTGTAGGCCTGCACGGACTGGACATCCCCAGCAAGATGGAGCAGCAGGTCCAGGCCGTGGATTCCCTGGTTGATCAGCGCCCCGCCCCCATCCAGTGTCTGCGTGCCCTTCCAACGTGAGTCGCTGTAGTATTCCTGGGGACGGTAGAACTTCATGTAGCAGTCAGCCATCACGGGGTTGCCGAGGATGCCGTCGTCGATTGCTTTCTTTACTTCCTGACACGCATCCAGAAAGCGCAGCTGGAAGATGACGCCCAGCTTGACGCCGTTGGCGTCGCAGGCGTCGATCAACTCGTCTGCCTTGTCGAGGTGGATCTCGATCGGTTTTTCGACGAGGACGTGTTTGCCGGCTTTCGCGGCCGGAACGCCGAACGTTGCGTGTTCGCCGCTGGCTGTGCATATGGATACAGCGTCGATGTCGTCACGGGATAGCAGGGCGTCGTAGTCCGCGGTTGGTTCGCCTCCAAACTGGTCTGCAATTTCTTTTGCGCGGTCCAGGTCGCGGGAGCAGATGGCGACGAGTTCGGCGTCTGCCATATCGACGATGACCTTGGCGTGGAGCTGGCTGATCATTCCGGCGCCGACTACTGCGAAGCGGATGGGTTTGTTGCTCAAGTGATTTCTCCAGATGTGGAATACAACGGCTGCTTCCCTGCAGGTATTAGGCCGCTTGGGAACCTCCGTGCGCAGGCATGATTCAAAGAAAATCTACGTAAACGTAATAGGCGCCGATGTCCTCACCGGCGTCGTCGATGAACCACGATTGCAGCAGCGTTTCACCAGCGTTTAGCTCAGCAGTGAACAGGATGCCTTTATCCTCCTGTGTAACCGCGGATTCCTGTTCAATGTCACCGACCTTNAGGCGTGCTGTCTTGACCGGAACGGCAACACCGCCCCCGTAGCCGTCCTTGATGTCGCTATAGGTTTTGAGTTCTCCCTCGATGTCCTCGACGATCGGTCGGTCTTCTTCTTTTGGCCATCGACGGAGTTCGAAGCGATACGTTCCGGGTTGAGCGACTTCGATTTCCCAGTAGCCGTTGCATTTGTTCGCAGCGCGGACAGACGCCTGATTCCAGGCGCACTCGGCCTCCGGGTTTCGCCAGTCGTGGGCGTTCAGCCGAACGCTGGGTTCTTCGGGTGATCCGATCGGGATGGGGATCGTACCGCTGAATTGCTCTGAGACCTTGTCCCACCAGCGATCGTAGTCGGCGCGCAGTTTCTCGACGACGTCCGGGTGGTCTGATGCGACATCCTTCTCCTGGCCGGGATCTGCCTGGATGTCGTAGAGTTCCTCACCGTTGATTAGCCGCCACCGCTGCGTCATAGTGGCGCTCTTTCGCCATTTGATCGGGTCAGTGATCCGTTGGGAATCGGTGACCAGCGTACGATCCGGCCAATCGATGTCGTCTCCGCGAATCAGAGATGCGATGCTCGTACCGTCGAACACAAGATCGTCACGCGCGATGCCGCAGAGCTCCATCAGCGTAGGCATCATATCGACGTTGGCGGTCAGCGTAGCGACATCTCGCCCCTCAGTCAGACCACCGTTCGGCCAATGGATGAACAGCGGGACTCGATGACCGCCTTCGTACTCCGATCCCTTGATCCCACGCATTCCGGCGTTGTATCCGTTCGCGATGAACTGGCCTTCGCCGGATTTGGCGCCGCACGCGGTCCCGTTGTCGGTCATGAAGATGAGGATCGTGTTGTCTGTCAGCCCCAGCTCGTCGAGCCGCCTGCGTAGACCGCCCACGTTTTCGTCGATGCAGGTGATCATCCCGAAGAAGTTGGCGCGATCCTCGTTCTCGACCTGCCCGTCATACTGTCTGCTGTAGCTGTCGTCGACGATGAAGGGACCGTGTGGGGCGTTGGTGGTGATAAAGCAGAGGAACGGCTCGTCCTTATGCCGCTCNACGAACTTGAGACCTTCCTGGAACCAGATGTCGGTACAGTACCCTTCGAAGGGCGTCCACTCACCATTCACCGCGTAATGGTCGCCGTTGTAATTGTTGCCCCAGTAGTCCGGTGTGTTCCCGATACCTCCTCCACCGTGGGATGCGGTTTCCTGGAAGCCGCGGTCTTGAGGCTGATAGGGGTAGTTGTCGCCGAGGTGCCACTTGCCGAACAAACCGGTCTTGTAGCCGGCATCGGAGAAAGCGTTCGCGATGCTGTATTCATCTTGACGCAGGAGCGAACGACCGCCGATCGTGTGCCAGACGCCCGTACTGTTGTGGAAGTGGCCGGTCATCAGGCCGGCTCGTGTGGGTGCGCACGTTGGGCCGACGTGGTAGTTGGTCAGGCGGACGGATTCGGCGTGCATATTGTCTAGGTTGGGTGTCTGGATGACGGTGTTTCCGTGGCATCCGAGTTCGCCGTAGCCCTGGTCGTCGGTGAGGATGAAGATGATGTTCGGTCTAGATGGCATGAATCTCTCCGTTTACGTCGTTCCCAGGCTCTAGCCNGGGAACGACGTNGGTATCTCCCAATTTGCTCGCCACTGTGAATTTTCAGGTGGCGCTTCGTCTCCCTGCTGCAGCGAGGCGAAGTCCTTCAGTTAGGACTGGATCTCGTCGGCCCAGATCTGCTCGACGTCACCAAAGGTGAGCGGCCATCAACGCCGTCGCTTTGACGCCCAGTCGATCGACGACGTCAGCGGTCATCGCGTCCTCCACACGACGGCTTGCCCGATTATTGAACTGTCCCATCGCGAATAGCGGGTGTTCCGCGTCAGGACCCGGGTATCGGGACAAGTCGACACAATCAGGGGGTATCCACCAGAGAATCGGCGCTTGCATAGCTGGCTTCTTTTTGACCTACGACCCCGATACCTCGATACACTCTTCGTCGCTTGAAGGCGCGGCTTCGGGCACTTGGAATGAACGGTGTACACAGGGAGTTGGGTTCTCCTGGAAGCCATGCTCAAGATGCGCGTTGGTAGGCGATGGCGTAGAAGGCTTTTGTCTGTCCCGACCGGTTCGGTTCGCTGCGGTGCCAGGTGTAGTTCGAGAAGAACAGGCCGTCACCCGCCTCCATCGGGACGAGCAGTTCTTTCGAATAGTCGATTTGATCGTGGGGGATGCGGTGCCGTTTTAAGGGCTCAAACTCCGGGTCGGCACGGCCCCACGGCGGGTCATCGTAATAGGATTCGTGCTCGGTGAGCGACCAGTTGCGGTGACTCTCGGGCATCACGGCAAGCGCGATCGCGTCCGCTCCCACCGCATCCATCGGGATCCAGCAATTGCATCCCAGTTCGGGATCGATCTTCCAATACCACGAGTCCTGGTGAAAATAGCTGCGTCCACCCTGCTCCTCTTCTATCCAGCCGTGCTTGATGCCGATTTGTTCGGTGAACAGTTCGATTGGTTCGTCCAGGAGGCACGCCATGGACGTCGACAGGTTTTGGTGTCTGGCGATACGGGCGAAGACCTCCTCTTTCAATCCCGGGCGTTGCAGGCCGACCGGGATCTGTTTACCACTTCGCCCCGTGTATTTTGCAGGATCCAACACCTGGAAGTGCTTCGACGCCCAATCCGGGCGATCGTCGGCGATTTCGAGGATACGATCGCGGGCGGCGTTGATCAGTTTAGGGGGAATCAGATGCCGGACCAGGCAGTAGCCACGTTCCCGGTAGCATTCGATCTGTGCAGGTGAGAGTGTCACGGCTTATTCCTCAAAAAAGCCCGTGTTATCGACGCAAGCGACTTGGGCAGCTTCCGCGTTCAGTGTTACACCGAGCCCCGGTTTGGTGGTGACGTCGATATGCCCATCATCCTGGATCAGGCCCTGTTCTTCCAGGAGACCTGACCAGACCAGACCTCGTTGTCTAGAGGGTAGAACTCCAGGAGCTGGAAATTGGGAACGGCGGCGCTGAAGTGCGTGACCGCCATCGTGCCGACAGGGCCGCAGATGTTGTGCGGGCACAACGGGATGTAATGGAGCTCGGCGAGATCTGCGATCTGGAAGCGCTGGAACCGTTCTTTAATCCCGGGGAGCACGTCGAGCACGCCATTCTGCTCTTCTTGGCTTAGGTGATAGGCATCGAGGATCGTGAAG
Source organism: Gemmatimonadota bacterium (assembly GCA_002714465.1). The sequence continues at coordinate 83,082 of PAXL01000028.1, forward strand.
TGGTCGTCNAGAGGGTGGTGGACGCCACGTTCGTTACCCCAGTCGTAGAGTTCGTTGATGAGCGTCGTGACGCCCGAGTATTCACAGCCGACGATGATGAGTCTCATTGGATGTCATCTTGAACGTAGTGAAGGACAACTCCTTGATTCGGAGGAGCTTCGAACTTTCGCCACCCCTAGCCGAAGGCTAAGGGCGAGGGATAGGTGGTTACACACTTGGTAGCTGGCCAGGGCCAGCACGGTTACTCCTCCAACCCGATAGCCTGCATCAATGCTCGCTGATAACCGATCGCGAAAGCGAAGGCCACGCGTTGCGGCTCCGGTCCGTCGATCTGGGGTACGTGATCCGGCATCAGCATATACTCGTATCCAACTTCCTTGTAAACCTTGATCGCTTCCAGGAAGTCGATGTCGCCCTCATCCGGGAAGGTCTCAACGAAGCTCCCGAAGCCACCCTTGATGTTTCGGAAGTGGACGTTGAAGATCTTGTCGCGCTCGCCGAAGTAGCGGATGATGTCGAAGATCTCCTCACCCGGATTCTCGAGACTCTCGCAGACGGTACCCTGACAGAAGTTCAGGCCGTGGTATTGACTCGGCGCAATTTCGACGAATCGCTTTAGGCCGTCAAAGGTGCCCATTACGCGGTCGACGCCGCGTAGACCCGTGTCCGATGGGACGGGCGGGTCGTGCGGGTGACAGGCCATTCGGATGCGATACTGCTCGGCGACCGGGATGACGCGCTCGAGGAAGTAAGTGATCCGTTCCCAGAAGGTGTCGGCGTCGATCTTGCCCGCTTCGGTCAGTGGTTCCTGTTCGGCGTCCTCATAAACGAAGGAACGATTCGACGATCCGCCTCGCCCCTCGACACGTTCGGTGCTGACGATGCCCAGGTAGCTCAGGTAGTATTTCATCGCTGGGATGCCCGCTNCCGCTGCCGACTCAATGATGCCGCAGATTTGATCGATTTCGCGATCGCGCTCCGGGGTTCCAAGCATGATGGCTGGGAACTCGTCGTTCCTGGCGAGACCGATGTGCGCGAGCGGGATCAGGTCGAGCGCCAGCCCGTGCGATTCCATCTTCTCACGGTGTGCCGAAAGGATATCGGCCGTCCAGGTCGAAGCCTTTCCCGGTGGATTGCTGCAGATGTGGTCGACCCNGAGCTGCTTGAGGTGCTGGTAGTAGTTGGGCGACCTGTCGCCTTCGAACTGCGTTCCAATGACCATTCGAACTCCGTCGCTATTCTGTCGCTTCAATTGTCAGTTGTAGCGCAACATCCTCCGCATCCCATCCTTCCGGCACATCCTACGATGCCTCCACGACANNGCTTTTTCGCCTGTCATCGAACCAGCGCACTTGCGGTGAACCAAGGGGCGCAGTCACGAGCATCGTGACTCCCGAAAGCCTCCAACGGCCATCTCGAATAGCATGGACCTTGATATCGAGTGCGAGCAACTGGATCCGGTCGTAGCACCTGCAGAGGGACACGGACCGATCATCCATGGTTNCCGCTGGCACCGCTTTCGCCGAACACGAGCAACCAGCCTACTGATTCTCCTGCGCGCCAATAGATCGTCGCGGGATGGAATTATTCGTGTCTCACCGGGACGCCCTCCGTGGCACCCATCATCCAGTCTTGCTTCAGAACAGTTCGGACGGAAGCGTGCTCATTCCCAGCCATACGTGGATCGCGTTCATCCATTCGTCGNGCATCACCACGGCGAGGATGACAGGGGTGGATGTCGTCTCGATGATGCGGAGAAGCCAAGTCAGTATAGATCATCTAAACGACAAAAGGGCGTTCTTCGCAAGGAAGAACGCCCTTCTAGATTCTATGATGTCGCTCTATATGCCGGCCACGAACTTCCCGCTCTTGACCTCCCGGTTGGCCAGCCGCACGCCCTTTGCCCGGTTCCCCTTCACGAGGAACTCTTCGCAGTCGAACTTCTCCTGGATCACGCGCACACGCGGCTTTGGCTTGTAGTCGACTACCACCGACATGTTCGGTTCGGTCGTGAGCTTGATCGGNTTGCAACCNGCCGGAACCAGGTCGTAGCCCTTCTTGAGGATGAACTTGTCGATCTGGAAGCGCTTTAGGCAGGGATTTCCCTTCTCGTCGCAATACAAGAGCGTGTAGATCCGCTCAGGATCGATAAAACCACAGAAGAGCATGCCCTTGTCGACAAATAGGCGGTCAGGTGCATCCTGAACCGACCAGGTGCCCGTCTTCTTGATAATGAGCACGCGATCATACGGGCTGACTTCGAACTGNGTCGCGCCGCTGATGTCGTATCCCAGGTAGCCGCGTGACGAGTCGTATTTGAGCACCAGATTCCGCTGGGCGGCGTCGCGGACGTCGACTTGCTCCAAGCTGACGATTTCGGTCTTCCGCGGGAAATGCTTGCCATACTTCTTGAGCAGGCCTTCCAGGTAGCCGATCGCGTAGTCCTTCAGCGTCTTCAGGTGCTTGCGCACCTGACGGAGCCGCTTTCGGATCTCGACCATTTCCTCCTGAGCCTTGTTGATGTCGTAGAGCGAGATGCGACGGATCGGGATGCGCAGCAAGGTGGCGACATCTTCGTCAGTCACTTCGCGCTTGATGACCTTAGCGAACGGCTTGAGCCCATCGATGACCGATTGGTTCACGTCTTCCGATGTCTCCTGCTCCTCGATCTCCTTGTAGATCCGATTCTCGATGAAGATCTGTTCGAGCGTCTTAGCGTGCAGCCGATCGCTGAGTTCGCGTTCTTCCAACTTTAGTTCAGCCTTGAGGATCTCGAGCAGCTTGTCTGTGCTGTGCTTGACGACCTCCGTCACATTCATGATGTGGGGACGGTCGTCTTTGATCGCGAGCAGGCTGGCCGTGGTCGAGCTTTCACATCCAGTGAACGCATACAGGGCGTCGACGGTATCCTTGGATTGGACACCGCGCGCGAGGTGGATGTCGATTTCTACAGCTTCGGTCGTGTAGTCGGCGATCGAGCTGATCTTGAGCTTGCCCTTCTTGGAGGCGTCCTCGATCGACGTGATCAGGCTCTCGGACGTGAACCCGTTCGGCAGCTCGCGAAGAATGATCCGCTTCGGGTCCTTCGTGTCGAGGACTGCGCGGGTGAGCACTTTGCCGTTTCCGTCGTTGTATTCGGAGACGTCGATTTGACCGCCCGTCGGGAAGTCTGGGTAGAGCTTGAAGCGCTTGCCCTTGAGAACAGCGATCTGGGCTTCGAGGACCTCGCAGAAGTTGTGCGGGAGGATCCGCGTCGACATGCCGACGGCGATCCCTTCCGTTCCGAGGATCAGGAGGAGGGGGATCTTGGCCGGGAAGACGACGGGCTCTTTGTTTCGGCTGTCGTAGGTGTCGACGTATTCAGTGATCGCCTTGTTCAGCAGGACGTCGCGGGCCAGGTCGGTCAGACGGCACTCGATGTATCGTGCGGCGCTCGCCTCGTCGCCCGTGAAGATGTTCCCGAAGTTGCCCTGCTTCTCGATCAGGTAATCCTTCTGCGCTAGGACGATGAGTGCACCCTCGATCGACTGGTCGCCGTGCGGGTGATACTTCATCGTGTTTCCGACGACGTTCGCGACCTTGTGGAACTTCCCGTCGTCGACCTCGGCGAGCGAGTGCAGGATGCGCCGCTGTACAGGNTTCAGGCCATCATCGACATCAGGGATCGCACGATCCTTGATGACGTAGCTGGCGTATTCGAGGTAGTTGGATTCGTATAGCTTGTCTACGTATGGCATATGTCGTGTCCTGAGGAGGCGGCTGGTTCGTTAGACCAGATTATCGATGATGTAATCTTTCCGTTCCGGTGTGTTCCGGCCCATGTAGAACTCGAGCATCTCCGGNATTTGCTGCAGACTGCGCAGGTTGACCTTGACAGAGTGCATGTCCTCGCCAATAAACTGGCCGAATTCCTTGGGCGAAATCTCACCCAATCCCTTGAAGCGGGTGACTTCAGCACTGCGAATGTCGTCGAGAGCTGCGTCTCGTTCTTTCGCCGTATAGCAGTAGCGCGTTTCCTTGTTGTTTCGGACGCGGAACAGAGGTGTTTCGAGGATGTAGACATGACCCCGCTGCACGAGCTCCTCGAAGAAGGAGAGGAAGAACGTGAGCAGCAGGATGCGGATGTGGAACCCGTCGTGATCCGCGTCGGTNGCGATGATAACCTTGTTGAAGCGCAGGTTGTCGACGCTATCCTCGATGCCGAGCGCCGACATGAGATTAAACATTTCGACATTCTTGTAAATGGCAGCACGCGTCTTGCCGTGCAGGTTCATGGGAACGCCCTTCAGGCCGAAGATCGCCTGGGTGAAGACATCCCGCGCCGAGACCATCGATCCGGCGGCCGACGGACCCTCGGTGATGAAGATCGTTGAGTCCTCGCCATACTTCTTGTGACCGTAGTGATACTTGCAGTCTTTAAAGTGCGGGATCTTGATCGCGATCTTCTTCGCTGCTTCCTTAGCCTCTTTCTTGACCGCGTTAAGTTCTTTCCTAAGCTTCTCGTTGTGGACGATTTTGTCCTCGAGCTTCTTCGCGATTGTACGGTTTTTGTGTAGCCAGTCGACCACGGCCGAACGTGTGTCAGCCACGATCCAGGCTCTCACATCTGCATTGCCCAGCTTATTCTTTGTCTGAGACTCGAACACCGGGTCCTTCAGCTTGACGGAGACGGCGCCCGTGATCGATTCCCGAACATCCGCACCGTTGTAGTTCTTCTTGAAGAATTCATTGATGCCCTTTAGAATGCCTTCTCGGAACGCGCTCTGGTGTGTGCCGCCGTCACTCGTGTGCTGACCGTTGACGAANGAGTAGTAGGTCTCGCCGTAGTTGGAGGTGTGCGTGAAGGCAAACTCCATGTACTGCGCGCGATGATAGGCGGGCTCGTAGATAGCCGTATCACCAACCTCTCGCCCAAGGAATTCGAGTAGTCCGTTCTTGGTGACGAACTTCTGCTTGTTGTAGATGAGCGTGAGTCCACTGTTTAGGCAGGCATAGTTCCACATCCGTCGGTCGACGTATTCGGTGTTGTAGGCGTACTCACCGAAAATTTCTTCGTCGGGCAGAAACTCCACGTAGGTGCCATCCGACTGTTTCGGCGCTTTGCCCTTCTTTTCTTTCAGAAGCTTACCGCGTGAGAACGTCGCTTCCGCATACTTTTCGTCCCGGTAAGCTACGACCTTAAACTCCTCGCTGAGCGCGTTCACCGCCTTTGTTCCGACACCGTTGAGCCCTACGCTGAACTGGAAGACGTCGTTGTTGTACTTTGCTCCTGTATTGATCGTAGAGACGCAGTCGACGAGCTTGCCGAGCGGGATGCCTCGTCCATAGTCCCGAACGCTGACGCGACCATCGTCATCAACCTTGACGTCGATCTTCTTACCGGCTCCCATTATGAACTCGTCGACGGCATTGTCGACGACTTCCTTCAGCAGGATGTAGATCCCGTCATCAAAGTCCGTACCGTCCCCAAGTCGCCCGATATACATCCCGGTCCTAAGACGGATATGCTCAAGCGAACTAAGGGTTTTGACCTTGCTCTCATCGTAGGTGTGCGCGCCGTTCTTGTCGTTGGCCTNCGATCGGCCGTTGGTCTTCCCGTTCGACCGTCCGTTTGCCTTCTTCGGAGCGACTGCGAGCGCAAGTTGATCGTCTTTTCTGGTAACTGCTTTGGCTGGCATAGACTCTTTCTGAAAACGGAGGAGGATGTGGATTAGACAAACCAACACCAATAAGGCATCGGCTGAGCAAGGCTCGGATATGGCTATAGGATTCCGCCTTGGGGGCAGAGATTGAAGCGCAACTCTTGCGTGGGGATTACAAGACTCTANGGGAATAATAATATAGTGTTCGGTGTCGGGGTGATCAAGCTTGGTCTAAGGCTATGGATAACATAGCCTTAACGGCGACAACTGGTGTCAAGCTGCCCTTAGCTGTGCGGTCGACTCTGAGTCAGAAGGATTCGGACAGAAAATGCAATAATCATAGTTAGAGACGTGGTTGGGATAGGAGTTGTGATGGAAAGGAAGTATTGGAGAATGAGATGTATTGAAGAAGCTGCCCAAAGGGCCCTTGCTAGCCGTCCGGAAGCGGTACTTCGTTTCGTGGGAACTATAAGGAGGCAAGCGGCTGCCGGACCAGAGCTGACTTTATGCGCAAGCTGCTGATTTTTTTGAAGGGAGTGGGAGAATCCCGTAGATNGTCGAAGATGATCCTGGCAGGGAAAGCTGCATCAAAAAATCATCCCGATGCGTTCTACGACGAGTGCGACCAACTAAGGCGCACCTTCGTACAATAGGTGCAACTTTGAACGGGTTTTTCAGATCCGTACATATTCCGAGTTGAGAAAGGATGCCTTTCAAGTTGCTTTCATGCATTTTAATATTGACCTCTAACACGGCCTATGTATTCCAACCGTCGACACTCCTAACCTCCTCACTCCAGTCTACCCACATGTCATTTCCGGGCGGTTCCTCTTCGAGCGTGTGGATGTTCTTCAGGCGATAGTCACAGATCACGGCCTTGCGGATCTGGCGTGTGTAGTTGTTAGAGGCCATGTGGCCCATTCGGTGGTGCCAGAAGACCATGTCGCCCGGACCGCCGTAGGACTGGTCGTAGATGCCTGACTCAGCGAACTCCTTAGCATGTTTATGGTAGTTAGGACCATACTCGGGGCGGTAGCGAGAGTGAAAGTCGTTCCAGAAGGTCCGATGGCTACGTGGCCAAACAGTGAAGCCGCCTCCGTCAGGGGGGACGTCGTCTATGTAGGAAGCGATCGCGAAGTTGAAGGCATGGGCGTCCACGTGGGTGTTCATCGGTTTGCGTTCCACTCCCTTCGGCTGCGGTAATGTGCAGTAGATACCTCTGACGCCTTTGATCGGCACGAATTTGTCTTTGCCGAGTAGCTGCTCAGCGACGCCGTGGACGAATTCGTTGCCGGGGAGCATGTCGACCATGAACTGTTCTTTGCCGAGCATTCTATATCTCCACCCGAAACCTCGCTTCAGGTTTTTCCCTTCCGATGACTCCTCCTCTTCCTTGATCGGTCCTACCCACGTATCCGGATCATTTTTTTTCATGGAGGGCGGTGGGTCGTCCCATAACCTCTCGCGGGCACGGGCGCAGAGTTCAGGGTCCATTACACCACGTTTTATCAGGTAGCCATTCGTTTTGAAAAAACGGATTTCGTCTTCGGTCAGCGGGCCCATCAGTTCCTCAGTTCGGTTATGCGATTTCAGGGTGAATACTCAGTTCGCAATGTCTGCGTGAAGTTAGGTCGAATTCGATTTGGATTCCAGATTCTGTCGCTGAGAGGCGTGCTTTATATAGTGTCTCATCCCATCCTCGCCCGACAGATTTGCCNGGTTTCTGCGGATATGGAGCTCCGCGTATCAGGTGCGGTTTTCTTCGATATAGTCCCAGTTGATCTTGTAGCCCATGCCCGGGTCGGTCGGGACGGTGACGTAGCCGTTGCTGTCCATGGGATCGCAGATCTCGTGAAGATATGGTTGGGGAACGTCATACTCGACCGACGGGGCGAGGAGTCCACGCTCGTAGTATTCGCAGACATCNTCGCTTGTTGCACCAAGCACCTGCAGGTTCGCGAACCCACTCATGTGCATCTCGCATTTGATGCCGGCGGCCTCGGCAATCGCTGCCATCTTCATGCAGCCTGTGATGCCGCCTCGCAGCACATCGATCCGAGTCATGTCGGTCGCCCCTCGAGCGATCCAGTCGAATCGCGTGTAGATACTTCCGGCAGCGATCTCGGGAGAAAGGATGGGAATGGTCAGCTCCCGAGTAAGCTTCTTGTAGAGTCCGGGCCGATACTCGTTCATTGGATGCTCGTACCAGTAGAAGCCGAGGCGTTCGAGTTCGCGACCGACCAGAAAGGCGTCTTCATAGGTTCGGTAGGTGCCCCAGGGATCGTAGGTCAAAACCATGTCGTCACCGACGGCATCACGTACCGCCTGACAGCACTTGATGTCCCACTCAACGTGAGATGGGCGCCCTTGGACCGATTCCTTCGTGTCTGGGTTCCAGAAGTAGTAGGGGTGGATCTTGTAATTCTGGTAGCCGAGATTCTTACACTCGAGCGCGTGCGAGGCGTATTCCTCGGGCATGCCGAGATTCGGGAAGGTGCTNCCGTATGCCTTGACCTTCTCGCGGCATCCTCCAAGCAGCTTGTGGATGGGCATGCCGAAGGCACGGGCCTGAAGGTCCCACAGGACATTATCGATTACGCTAAGAAGGTTCTCGGGTATGTTGGCCACCCACATCCAGTGCCAGAATTTTTCACGATCGAAGGCATCGTGGCCGACGATCATGTCCTTGAGACGACCGGTCAGCACATGGATCTGGTCAGTAGTCATACCATCTTGGTCCCCGTGACCGCTTCCTCCAAAGTAATAGCCTTCGGCGCCTTCGTCTGTTATCACCTTTGTTAGTGTCTGTGTTACAAATGTTTCATCCAGAAATTTTCCGTATTNATACGGTCTTCTAGACACCCGAAACGGTATAACTTGCAGGTCTACGATCTTCATCGGTATGCCTCTGGGGTTGTGTGAAGTTGCCGCAAGATCATACGGAAATGCTGTTTAGGAAATCCTAAATTAAAGCTTGTGTTAGACAACCAGCGATGTCCATCGCCAGTCGAAAGGAACTCGATGATATATAGATTTATTGTGGGCGTCTGTCTTGTTCTTCTGATCAGCGTGNCGGCCGATGCGCAGAGAAGACGTGGTGGTGGTGGTGGAGGTGGAGGGAATTTACCGCAAGGAATGCAGGCACAGGGAAATCCTCAGATAAGGAGGGACAAAATGCTGGCTTTGCAAGCACTCCCGGTTGCGGCTATCTGGGCGGAGCTGACTCTGGGAATGAAGGTCGATCCTGAGAAGGTTGAACTAGTTCGCGTTATACTGAAGGAGACCTACAAGGAACGCAAGTCCATTTTAAAGGACGCGTGGAAAGAAGAGACGTGGTCATTCACGAAAGCGCAGCTTCAGAAGATGGAGCGTGAACTCTGGCCGAAGATCAACAACATTCTGAGTCGTCGGGAATCTCGTCAACTTGAGAGATCGCTTCGAAGACGATGAGTGCGGAGGAACAGGAGAACGAAAACGGATTTCGGACTCGAAGCTGTCCTAGACCGTTCTTCGGATGTTGTTCTTGTCAGGGGCATAATGGAAAGGGCGACGCGATGCGTCGCCCTTTCCATATTCGCTGAAGTGAGCTACTTAGCTCTGTTCGGCCTGCTGCTTCATNTACTCTTCACGCTCTTCGGGTGTGAAGACTTTCATGTGATAGGGCGGNCCAGACAGGACCTTGAGCGCCTTTTTGTCCCCCTTGCCCGCTTTCCTGATCAGCTTGGTGCGCTCCTCGCGTTCCTTGGCTTTNCGTTCGGCGAGTGTCATCGGTTTTTCTGGTGTTTTTTCTGGCATATGGTGCATCCTTTCTGGTCCCGGACGACCTCTTTAGTATCCTGTTAATTTTCAGGAGTTTATGTTCCGGATGNTTGGTTGTTGCATAAAACATAATCAATACATTTACGGCAATTTTGTCAAGCTTGGTGACTGGGGGTGGGAAGAGCTGATGACGGCGCGCTAATCCCGGGNGTGCTGTCTAGTTATAAAAACAGAAATTTGTGCATCTGTCTGGTTGTGCGCCTTCGTCACTATAAGGAGGCTCGGCGACGAGTGGATTCCCTTNCCCGGGAAATGGCTCAGTTGCCGGTCGTGNACTGCTCGATTTCGGTGTTAGCCTCCGACAGGTGAGGTGCTAGATAGGCGGAGCCAGTTGTCTCTAGACCGGTGGTGGTTCAGATGGCGATGGCACCTTGTCCGAGCACCTCGTTACGTTCGGACTCTGACGCTGGTGGTGGGGCGAAATCGCGAAGGGCGTAGTCGTATGGTGTCTCGTCCCGGAACTTGGATTTCTGTCTCTCCGCGATACAGAGGGAGACAATCTGTGCGCGTCGACGGATTGTCTCACGATCGTGGATGGACTCGACTGATGACAGCTTGTGGAAGCCGAAGTAGACCGTGATCCGAAGGTCGCTTGAGGTGTTTGTGAGCGAACCGTGAATCAGGCTGCGATCGTGAACGGTTACGCCGCCGCGGTCGATTTCGACAGGAAGACTGTCCGGGAGGAGGGGGCCGTGCTCCCCGCGTAAGGCCGAAACGTCGACGAGCCCGCGGAGATGCGATCGAGGGATGGCCCAGAGACAACCGTTCTTAGTCGTTGAAGGCTGCAGGTAGATGCCAAGGTTTAGGCCCCTGTGACGGATGTCATAGTGCTGCTTTCCATCTTGGTGAAACGGGATTGGCGCACCTATACCTGGCAGTTTGACGATGATCGATTCCGCAAAGGGAACGAATTTAGGTCCAAACAGGGCCTCGACGAGTAAGAGGAGAGAGGGNTTCGCGTAGACGATTCGCATCAGGGCTGATCGCCTCAGCTGGTTGCTGATGCGAATTAGTAGGGGTGCATTGTTGTGGTCGTGGTAACTGAAATCTGTTGGGAAGGGGACGGGGTTGCCATCCCTGTCGTTCGAAGATTGTGGGCCCAGAGGGGCACCGGAAACCATGGCCTCCATTTCGAGGCACATAGCATCGATTTCTTCCGATGAGACAAGAGTTGGCAAGCAGGCGTAGCCGAGTTTTTCAAACTGCCGAATAGTGGTCTCGTACATGCCGATCTAAGACCTGCNGATCTGCTCTCTCAACCAGTTCTGCACCGTCTTGATCATCTCTGGCGTATGCTCGGAGAACACATGATCACATCCATCTATTTGAACGAAAGTCGGGTGACCGTTCGTTCGGTCCACAATGTCCTGCGAATCCTGTATCGGGACCACGTCATCCTCAGTTCCGTGAACGAGGAGCCAAGGTATCTGAATCGACGATGTTCGTGTGATCACAGACCTAATTGACAGCATGTCGTCCATATACGTACCCGAGAGTGGACAGGATGGCTCCTCCCACATGCAGCCTTCGTCCGGGATCAAGTCGCCGAACTCACGTTTCACAAAGGCTTCAGTGTGTACCATACCGGCGAGCGAGACAAGCGCCTGAATCCGGGTACCTTTGCTGGCACTGAGCACCCCGACGGCGCCACCCATGCTGTGTCCGATGTAGATGATGTTCCAATCGTCGAGTTGATTGATCACACAGCACAGATCCTCGACTTCCTTCGATACGGTCGAATCCTCGAACTGTCCCTCCGAATCCCCGTTACCGCTGAACGAGATTCGCAAGGTAGGGATGCCGCCCGCCGAAAGCGCCCCAGCTAAGGCGACGACAAAGGGACGATCCTTGTTACCCGTGACACCGTGACCGATCACGACGATGGACTTTTCCTCCTCGTCGCCAGGATGGAACGTGTAGTCGATTTTCTCGCCTTCGAGATTCCTGATATCACCAAACATGGAGCTCCTGTGCGTTGGACTGTTCTGTTGAGTTGCGTGTCCTGCTAGCCTGCGGCGGTCTGGGCGCTNTGTTTTTTCCTGCCCAGCTGATTGCCCTTGTCCGCCGCATCAGCGTTACGGTCTGCGGCCACTCTGTCCTTCCGCATCTGGGAGACCGATTTCGTCTTGAGGCGGGCAGCTCCTCGGGTTTTCCGAGTTCCGAGTGGTTTCTCGGATGCGAGCCGCTTACGCGCGGGCGCGATCGCTTTCTTATACTGAGGCAGCCAGTTTGACTGCGCAACAAGCATATCGTCAACCATCTGCCAGATTTCGGGCGGTGAACAGACGGCTCCGACGAGCGGGTCCATCAGGAAGGCCTGCTTGAGGAGATCAACGTCTCCGTGAACGGCTGCTTCGACGGCCAGCTTTTGAACTTGGATCGATGCATTGCAGACAGCGGTGCATCCGAGTGGCAGGTCACCGACCTTCGGGATGTTCACCCCGTTCTTGTCAATGTATCCGGGCACCTCGACGATCGCTTCGTCGGGCAGGTTGGTGATTGCGCCGTTGTTTCGGGTGTTGAAGTGCCCTCTGTAGGTACGCCCTGTTTCGCGCCCCTCGATGATCCANCTGCCGTGCTCTTCCGATCGGCGTCCTTCGGTGTAGTCTGGTGGATCGGCCTTCATCCAGTTTGGGAANTCGGTTTCGAACCAGTTCCGGCCTTCCTTGCAGACGCGCAGGTATCCGCCGGTCTCTCCGTGGATCCAATTTCTCAGGTCGATCCAGCCCTTGATTTCTCGTGGTCGTTTGCGATACCAGGGAACATACTCGGAGACGTGACCGTTCGATTCAGTGGTGTAGTAGCCGAAACGTCGAAGCATGTCGATTCGGACCTTCTCCGTTTTGCTGTAGACAGGGTGTTGCTCGAATCCTTCAAGGAGCTTTCCCGTCCAGTCTTCACCTTTGTATAGTACCTGTATATACCACGTCTGATGGTTNATGCCCGCGCAGATGATGTCCACATCCTTCTTTGTCACCGGCTTGTATCCGCGGCTGTCGCTTGGCGTCCACCTGTTGACGAGTCCCTCTATGACCTGCACGATCTGGTGGTGTCCGCCCTGAACACCGTGGCACAAACCCAGGGTGTCGACATCGCCATATTGGAGTGCGGCCCAAGTGTTCATGGCCATAGGATTCGCGTAGTTCAGGAACAAGGCTCCGGGTTTTGCGACCTCGCGTATGTCTTTACAAAAAGCGAGCACTTGAGGAATGTTACGCTGGCCGTACATGATGCCGCCCGCGCAGAGTGTGTCTCCGACACACTGGTCGACACCATACTTGAGTGGGATGTCGACGTCGAGCTGGAAGGCATCGAGCCCTCCGATCCTCGTGGTGTTGAGGACATAATCCGCACCCTCGAGCGCTCGTCGACGGTTCAGCGATGTGGTCAACTTAGCGGGCAGCCTGTTGGCCTTGATGTCTCTCTTCGCCAGCTTCGAGATCATGTCGAGGTTGTTTCGGTTGAGGTCATGGAAGGCGAACTCGGTGTCTTGAAACTCTGGAACCATCAGGATGTCGCCCATCAGGCGGCGAGTGAACCCGATACTGCCGGCACCGATTACAGCCACTTTGATCGACATACGGAGTCCTTTTGTTGCGTGGGTTGCTGCTGATTCGTTAGGCCCTAATGAAGATAATCGACTGGGCTAAGGCAAGCTTGGCACTGCTGATCCCGGGTCTTGCGATCCCTTCATTTTTGTCCGAACTCCCGAAATTATCCNTGGGATCACGCTTTTGATNCCTTGAGCCGGACGAGAGCTGGGTGAGCCCGGGATACTCTGACCCTACTACTGTGTTCTGATGGCGACTGGAGCCAACTGGGTCGCTGTGAACGCTGTGCTTGTATTCGTCGTGATGGAACAGTGTCGTTCTGGACACCCGACGAAGGATCGCCGAACACTGGACAGAACCGATCTGGGTTGCACCCGCGATGAGACTCAAAGTGTGTATCAATAATCATCGGGCGCACTGGTGACCGGGGTTTTCGTCGGCGAGACGAGATTCGCTGCGAGACGGAGGAGGAAAGGGACCGATACCGGGAAGGCTATAAACGATTGATCGTAGATATGGTTGAAGTGCGCTCGGATGTGGTTACCGTGGAAGAACGTGCCCTCAGGTCGTAGAGGAAGAAATCGTGCGGAACCAATTCGAACAGAATCTAGTGCTTTGAAGAGGGCTAGCCTGGCTGTCGGAAAAGAGATGGTTTCTGAGTGCTTGGGTCAGGTTTGTGGTTTAAAGATAAGCCCGGATCAAGNAGGCCATCTCCGTGAATCCCTTCTTTTCAGCCCACGCGAGCGGAGAGGCCCAAATGGCACCCGAAAGGGACGGATCCGCTCCGTGGTCTAAATACAGCTCTGCGAGCTCTCGTCTTCCCCATCGTACTGCCCATCCGAGTGGTGATGAAAGAAGAAGCTCGTCCAGAACGTTCAGNTCTGCACCGTGATCGATCAGGGTCGTTGCAAACTCGACTCTTTCTAGTTTGGTCATGATCGGCTGGTTCCAGACAGACCCGCAAGCGGCGAGCCTGTGTGCCAGACGATATCCGAACCGTCCGACCACATTCGGATCAGCGCCGTGATCGAGGATCATCTTGAAGATTCTAGGGTAGACCGTTCGATCGAAATCCGTGTGTTTACGGTGCGGATGCAGACGCCAGAGTCGAAGTGGCTGTTCGAGGATGCTCATCCACCGTCTATCCGTCGGTTTCCAGTCCAAGATACGCAGGCAGAGACCGGTTAGGTTGATGTCGCCGCCACATCCTGCGGACCATAGGAGTCGTTCCGCAAGATCCGGGTCGTTTTGGAGGTGAACTGACGCGGCGGCTGTCTCACCCTCCAGCCCCGCGAACTGCGCTTCGAGTACGCCGCCATACCGGAGCAGAAGACCTTTCATCTGCTCATCGCGATTGTTATACGCGCGGCTCATGGGCGTGCCGCTAGCGTAGACGCACGCGTTCGGGTCGGCGCCCGCTTCTAGAAGCGTTTTTGCTATTTCGATCTGACCGTCACCTGCAGCGGCCCAGAGTGGCTGTCCCCAACTCGGTGGTCTGGATTCGTAATCTGTCAAAAGATGNCGGTCGTCAGGGTCGCATCCCAGCTTGAGCAAAAGGCTGACCATCTCCAAGCTATTTGACCGTACAGCGGCTTGGAGCAGGCCTTGTCGTTTCTCGCCGTCGTTTCTGAATCGATCCGGTGACTTGCTAAAGTGCTGCCTGACTGCGTCCTGGTCTCCCAAGGCAATCAAGGTCTCAAGGCTGGCTTTGCACCCAGCTTGGAGCAACATGCCGATGGCGATCAGGCATCCCTCGTTCACCGGGTTGTTGCGCGAACGTACGTTATTTGCTGCGCCGTCGAGTGGCGAAGTGCCGGTCGGAGTCAGGTGCATGTGATCTGCTCCGCGGAGAAGGAGCTCGTGGACCAGTCTGTGACGTCCGTAGCTCGCGGCAGCGTAGATCACGCTCTCGCCATTCCGGTGACAGGCGTTGAGGAGATCAGTGTCGGCGTCGAGGAGGGCAATAGCGCGTTCATCATCTCCGGACTGCACTGCCTCGAAAAGGGCATCGTTCTCTTCAGATATCGTGATGTTCTCGCACGCAGCGAGCTGAAGCTTCTCTTCTTCGGCCCGAATGACCTGCACGATGCCGTTGAGTCCACGTTCTTCGGCCATCGTAAGAGGACCAGTGGCATCGCGGTGAGGATAGATGCCCTGATCGATTTTGGCGCCTCTTTCGATCAGCGCCCGTACCGCGTCCTCGTGTTCGTTTAGAACTGCAAAATGAAGGGCTCGATGCTCGTTGTTTTCAGCGACGTGCACGTTCACGAGGTCCGGTTGAGCCTCCAGGATCTCGGTAATCCGGGATACGTTTCCATCGGTAGCCGCGTCGCAGAGGTCGGCTACTTTGTAGGCAGCATTAGNCATTGTGTAGTCCAGTGGGGTCTTGGTCGATGAGNCGATCCGTCCCTTACTCGTCCGTTTCCTCACGATCGTCATACATCCGNAGGATACGGACTGTCGCATCTTGCTTTTGATTGATCGCAAGCTGAATCGGATTGCAGCGGGCGGAGAGATTTGCCCCAAAACGGACGAGCATCTCCGCCAGTTCGCAGTGTCCCAAGTAGGCTGCCCATCCCAGTGCTGTGTACTGGTGCTCCTCGTCGCTAAGCTCAAGGTCCGCNCCGAGCCCATAGAGCAATGCCGTCATCTCGATGTTTCCATGCCTCACTGCAACGTGGATCGGGGCCAGGCCTTCGTGGCCGTCGAAGGTTGCAATTCGGTTCACGGCAGTAGTGTCCGCATCTGAAAGGGCCTTGACTTCTTGTCCATCGTTGGCTTTGACGGCTTTGTGGATGTCGGTTTCCATGCCTCTCTCCTGACAGGTGAACCTACAAAAAGAGGGTNTATTTTCCGGGCGTCAAGCGAGCGAACGAGCCCCAGGCGAGGTATGCATATGGTGAAAGCAGGACAATACGAAGATATGGAAGATATGAAGGAAATCAGGAGCCTGGTAAGGACTGGCGTGAAGTCGATGATTCGATTAGAATCCGAGCCATTCTGACTTAGGACACATTGGGATCAATGGGACCCAGCCTACCGCCTATCGGATCCAAGTATGGCGTCGCAGGTNATAGCGACAGTATTCTGAGCGTTCAGTCTTCTCGCGACTTCATGNCCTGTCGTGGCCATGACTTCATTCCCGACAACGCGAATCAGTTCTGTCGCAACACGGTTTGCTTGGTAGGCATTGGTCGAGATTTCAGTGGCGACACCCAGCCGAGAAGCCCGTATGGCGTTGTCGAACTGGTCGAATCCGTAGGGACGGATGACCTGAGGTATGCCCGCCTTCATCGCCTGACTNGTCGTGCCGATTCCACCGTGATGGACGATCGCGGCACAGCGAGGGAGAAGCCAGGAGAAGGGGATGCTGTGGAAATGCCGGATCCTGGCTGGTAGCTCTGGTAACTGATCCGGGAAACGGGTCAGGACCAGGCCGCGCAGTCCTGCCTGAACACATCCTGCTACCGATGCCTCGTAATACGCAGCTTCCCCCGTTGTCGCCGTTCCAGATACGAACACGACGGGGGGATCGCCCTCGGACAGGAATGCTTCGACTGCGGGGTCCGGGTCAACCTCCCCCTGGTCATAGAGTGGGAAGTCTGTAAGATGGACACCTTTGGGCCAGTCTGGCTTGGGTTCCGCAAACCAGGAGGGGAACAAGCCGATTGTCAGATCAGGTGAGTGAATCCAGTCCTTGAAGATCCGTCGGACCGGTGGGAGTCCGATTGTTTTACGGAAGGCGTTGAGTCCCGGACACCAGATTCGATCGATCACCCCGCGATCGCCGATCCACCATACCGCGTTCTTGAGCGCGTCAGGAAACCACGACGGCATCTTGGTTTTCTGCACACGTGGCGGAGAGATGTTTGATCGGAAAATGGACGGGGCCAGATGGACAGGAATCCAAGGGATTCCGTGTTTCTCGTGGAGGATGATCGCCGCAAAGGCGAGCGAGGAACCAATGAGAATCGTATCATCGTCGGCGAGACGATTCATGGTATCGTATGCAATAGGGAGGTAGTTAGTGAGCGTGTCCGCGACGACACGCATGCCGCGTCGAGGATGCGTCAGATCGGGGTTATGGATGGTCCGTTTGTACTCGGATGCAGTTCCGACCGGCTCGCATCTTAGTTCCGCTTTGGTGATTACGTCCTCGAAGTAGCCGCTTGTGACGAGAACGACCTCGTGTCCACGATTCTGGAGTTCGCGACCGATGGCAATGAAGGGATAGANGTCTCCGTAGCTACCGTTCGGCGAGATTAGGAACTTCATCAACGGGCTTCGCGGAGCCAGACTTGCATAAAGCCCGGCTCCCTATTGTCCCACGCGTAGTAAGGGATTGCAGTGAAGGTTTGTGGTGATGCCTTGGGCTGTTCGCCGCTATAGAGAACGCTGTCGTCTGAGGAATCGATCAGACAGGATCCACTAAGCGTCGTGACCCCACCGAGCAGATCATGATCGTGATGTGTGGTAATCTCAGCGTCGACCGGAAGTGAGATCCGGCTAAGCGGTGTGATGTCGTTGTCCGTTTCCTCGAGACAGTAGATGAGCGGTCCGCGTCGAAGTGCGACCTTTCCTGCGGCCATCCTGACGCGTGGATTTGCGTAGACCCGTTCGACCGGCATCGGGAATTGGATTTCAATCGTGTCCCCGGTTTTCCAGCCCCTGTCGATGTGCGCGTATCCATTTCGGCTCACTCGATCGAGATCGATCGAGGTACCATTTAGTGTGATTGATGGATGCTTGCACCAGTCAGGAAGTCGGAGATTGATCCCGAACGTTCCAGAGCCCGACACATCGAGACCGATTCGAACATTGCCGTCCCACGGATACTCGGTTTCCTGATTCAGAACAACGCGCGAATCTCCGATCGCGAGTTCGCTTCTCCCAGCACAGTACAGATTGACCCAGGCAGCGTCTCCCTCGGAACAAACATACTGACCGAGGCTCGCCAGCAGGCGGGCGATGTTTGGGGGACAGCAGGCACATCCGAACCAGTCCTGCCGGTGATGTTTCCCGATGCTGGCGAGCGGGTTCACATAGAAGTATTGATCTCCAGTCAGTGAGATCCCGCTCAAGACGCCGTTGTAGAGCGCGCGNTCGATGATGTCGACGTACCGCCCTTCCCCGTAGTGCCTGAAGAGACGGTAGTTCCAGAATACGAGTCCGATAGCAGCACAGGTCTCGCAGTATGACGTCTCTTCGGGCAAGTCGTAGTCGAAAGTGAATTTCTCACCGTGTCCCGCCGCGCCAACGCTTCCAGTCACATACATCTGCTTGTTGCAGACGTTGTCCCAGAGCAGGCGAACAGCCTGCTCGAGTGCCTTGTCTCCCGTGATTGAAAACAGATCTGTCATTCCGGCGTATAGATACATAGCGCGGACGGCATGTCCCGCCGCGATGTTCTGTTTTCTGACCGGGAGATGGGCTTGGTAGTACTCGTGGCCACCCCACGGGATTCCATTCGAATCACCTCGCAATACCGCCTCTTCGTCGAAGAAGTGTGGCAGACTGCCGCGTTCGTCCACAAAATACATGGCGAGGTCTAGATGCCGCCTCTCGCGTGTGATCTCGAAGAGCTTTGCCAGGGCAAGCTCGAGTTCTTCGTGTCCTGGATATCCCCTGCGCTTGCCTTCTCCGTAGCCAAAGGTTTCGCCGATGTAGTCGACATATCGGGTTACTACGTCTAGGAATTCGGTCTTTCCTGATGCGGTCTGGTGTGCGATCGCTGCCTCTAGGAGGTGACCGGCGCAGTATAGCTCGTGATCGTCACGTAGGTTGGTCCATCGTCGGTCGGGNTAGACCTTGGTGAACCAGCTATTCAGGTATCCATCGTCGCACTGAAGCTTGTCGTAGGCAGAGATCAGTTTGTCGAGATGGCCCTCCAGAACCGGATCCGGATGCGTGCTGATTGAGTATGCGGCTGCTTCCATCCACTTGGCGATGTCCGAGTCCCAGAACTTGTGGTGCTTTGCAGAGTCGCCCTTGGCGAACTCCGGGTCGAGGGCGGCTATACGACCGGTGTCGAGCAGATGCTGGTGCTGTGAGGGAAGCGTGACATTGCGGAGTATTTCTAGACGAGGAGACCAGAAACGATCGGAAATTTGGATGCGTAGGAGGTCAGGTGGTCTGATTTTGTGGTGGTGCATTTGTAAATCACCATTCGTAATTGATGTGAGCGGCTCAGGAGTCTACGCGACACTGCTAGATACCTTTGACTTTGCCGCCCCTTGTTTTTAAGCGACGGAGAGCAGGATGGGCGGAAACCTTGTCCTNGTCGGTTTCTAGACTGAGATCCGNGGNGTTTGCCAGTGATACATACCAGTTNGCGGTCTTGGAGAACCGTCGAAGACGGTGAAATAGTCAGGGTCATAATACTTAGCGTGGTATTCCGGGATCTCGAAATTCAGGAGCGAAGCGCACAGGTACACCTCGGTTATAGCACGGATTGGAGAGCAGACGTTGTAGGGCGCCATCTGTATATGCTTCGCCTCGGNGATGTCGNGCTGCAATGCGTCGGCCGTGTGTGCTTCAACANCCTGGGTGAAAGGAAACTTCGTGTAGAGCCTCTTACCCGCAGCGCTTCGGAAGGGGAAAGGTGGNTTTGGTTGNTGTAACGCAATTATCTCCGCTTGGCGGCGGTGACTTGTGCGTGAAGATTGAGGTCAGAGAGGACTGCGCACGCATTGCAGGAGAATTTTCCTTGGTCAAACTGCTTTCGATCGAATCCTTCGGGTGTACACAGGAAGAGAGGATGATTGCCGATGTACCCTCCCCTCAAGAGCCTAGTTAAGAATCTATCCGGACTCAGAGTAAGGTAGTCTTGGCATCCGAATCGCAATGCCGATCCGCTCTGGCAGATTCTGTTTGTGCCGGGAAGTGTCGATCTTCTCGGTGGCTTGGGATACCCTGTCTCCATAATCTAGCGTGGGCTTATACAGCCTGGCTGTACCTTGGCGCTTCCTNTTCTTGTTCTGANGGTTAGCCTGCTCTGCCTTGTCTGTTGCTAGGCTGTCGGTCAGTCGAGACAACACGTCCACGATCTGATCCTGAGTCTTGATTTCTCTACTCGAGAGCAGTTCGAAAGTTTCACGCGGGCTCAGGTCATCCACGTCCTTGCCCGAGAGATCGTATCCGACCCCGCGGAGATAATTAAGCGAACGGCGGCTTTGGAGACCTTTCCTCACGGCAGACCTGTCGACACCGAAGGCGTTGATGATCTCATCGTTGTTTCGTCCACTGACCAAGACTCCGACCGTCCCTCCCGCCTGCTGCATGACCCGCCACGGCGACCACCAGGCACCAGCCTGAGAGTCGAGTGCGCGAACCGTGTTCCGGATGCGCGCCTTAACTGATTCCGCCTGCCGCTGATAGTTCTCCGGACGTCTGATCCGGCTGCTAGAGACTTCGTAGCCTGCCTGCTGAAGGCGAGGCGGCTTGAGCACGGGGACAGGCTGCGGTCTGTGGACGGCATACTTTTCAGCCAGGTCCTGCTCCTTCATGTCGATCACATACATCGTGACCATGCCGCTCAGACCGGCCAAGATGACCATCATCAGCGCGATACCTAGGTAGATCGGGAGTTTTGAAGCGGCAGTCGTCCGGGTGCTCGTCCACTCCTTTTCACGAACAATCTTGCTCTGATCGGACAATGGATAGAGGCGATCCTGGTCTGAACTCGCTGCAAGTTGGGCCGTTGGAGGGAGATCATCCTCATCGTCGTCGATCAGGTAGGACGAAGAGGTGCTCGTCTCGTCGTCACCGAACAGATTGTTGTCTTCGTCGAACGAAAAATCTTCGTCATTATCCAGTAGATCGTCGAGATCGGTCGACGATCTGGACACTATGTCTTCGTGCTCCGCGACGTGCGTAGTCGACTCGACACTGGTCAGGACACGCTGTGCGCGCTTGAGCGTGATCAGGTTCGCAACCGTCTTTGGCACCTGATACTTGAGATCCATCAGCCCCAAAGGTATTGTGAAGTAGTCGGACGCTCCGGCTTGAAGCGCGCCTTCAATCAACTCGCTGTGCTCGCTTGTGACGACGATAGGGATCGGAGGGGTGTCATCATCCGTCATTCTGTCGACGGTGACGATGCCGTGATTGTCGGCTGCGTCGAGGTTGACGAGTGCGATGTCGACCTGTGATGTCTGGAGGGCGTGGATGGCCTCATCAGAAGTGCCGACTGTGATGAACTCGTAGTCACCCTCGACGAGCGCATCCTGGAACAGACCGATGGTGTCTTCGTCATTATCTAGGATCAGGACTGTTCTACCAGCCNCTGAGCCATCATCGCCTAGACTGGCCTGAATACTCGGAAAGTCCTCGAACAGGTTGTCACCTTCCTCGGTCAGTGCAGGCTGGCCCGTCGCAAGCATGTGAGCGACTTCTGGCTCAACACCGACGTTCGTTTCGAACAACTCGTCCTCTGCGGACACCTCAAGGTTTTCCGTCTCCGCGGTCTCGTTCAGATCCTCGAGACTCGTGTCCTCGTCGAGATTGAGATCGTCCAGATCAAAGTTCTCCTCAAGGACGTCTTCGGCGCCTTCATCCGAGAGCNCCGTCTCTGCGTCCTCTTCGACCNGATCCTCATCAGTTGTATNGCCTACGAGACTGACTTCCTCGTCCACGGCGTCGCCTTTGGTATCTTCTTCTTCGGACCCGGCGAGTGCCTCGATGGCATCCTGATCCGAGTGAACCTCAGGCTTCTCTGCTTCAGCCTCTTTATCGCTCTCGAAATCCTCGAGAAGGTCTCCAACGTTGACGGCCTCTTCAGCTTNCNTGTCTACCATGTCTTCATCAGANTCATCCAGGTCTTCGAGAAGCACCCCCGTGTTATCGTCTTGTGCCTCAAGTAGGGGTTCCTCAGCAGTCGCCTCCTCGGCTTCATCGGCGTTCTTTTCGACCAGTTCCGTGAGGTCGGCTTCTTCCTCTGACGTGTCATCAAGGTCCTCCAGAAGCTCACCGACGTCCGTGTCTTCGTCAGCCTCATCTTCGAGNNTCTCGAAGAGATTGTCGATCTCCTCGAGGTCCTCTTCCTCAGTGGCTANGGCATCCTCATCTTCCAAGAGCTCTTCTGTGTCTTCCGATTCGGATTCTAGATCCTTGANAGGTAGAGTCTCTGCTGCGGCCTCGGCTTGTGGTTCTTCCTCCGCGGGTTCCTCCACGTTGTCGAAGGTGGCAACAAGCGCCTCGAGCTCGTCTTCTGTGGTTTCTTCTTCCGNGGTAGGCTCTGCCTCTTCCACGGNAGCCTCGTCATCCTGAAGCGTTGCTTGGTAAAGCGTGTCATCCAGGTTTTCCTCTTCGCCTTCTTCAAGACTGTCGACCAGGTTTTCGAGGTGATCGGCCTCGCTCGCGTTGTCGCCGACCTCCGCATCCGGATCCTCCTCGATNTCNTCGAGGAGTGATTCCAGCTCATTTGCTTCCGATTCCGGGGCATTCTGCGCCATCTCATCGGTTTCACTCTGATCGATCGGTGATTCCTCACCCGATTGAGCTCCGTCGTCTTGGTTTTCGTCTTCAGGGTCCTGAAGTTCTTCTGCCATAAGGAACCACCTGTGGGGTAGGTGTNCTTAAGTAGTTGTTATTACGTAAAATGAACGGACTAGCTAACGCAAGTCGGAAGAGGCAGGTATACCTCCGCATTTACATGTATCGACGCCTGCCCTTNTTGCTTTAACTCTTAAGTAACCAAAAACTTAGGTATGTGGACAACTGATGATGGATAGGGCCTGATTCAAAAAAAAGAGGGGGACCCTCTAAAGGTCCCCCTCTTTCAATGTGTTCTTTGACAGGGGATCAGTCGCCGACTTCCTCTTCCTGACCCATCGGGTTGTTGATTCGGTCGATCTTGTCCTCGCAGTATTTCTTGTAACGGCGGTCTTTCAGACCACGCTTGTAGTGCTTGATGGCCTGATTTTTCCAGCCATCCCCCTTTACAGCCTCGTATGTATCCCCGAGGATCACGTTCGCTGGCACGTCGTGCTTGGTACCGAGCGCCCTCTTTGCGCTGCTGATCGCGCCCTTATACTGTCCCGCTTCGAAGTAAGAGACGGCCAGGCGATAGTGAGCTTCGGACTTTGAGCCGTTCGAGATTGCTCTCTTGTAAGAGGCAATAGCCTTGGTATACATCTTCTGGCTGTGGTAGGCGAAACCGAGGTCCGTGTGGAGCTGACCGTTCCCTGGTTTGACCTTGATCGCCTTGTTCAGGCTTGAGGCCGCCTTCGCATACTGCTTGTTGGAGGAATAGACCTGCGCGAGAGAGCGATAGGACCGAATTTCCTTCGGGTTCTTCTCGATCGCCTTNGCGTAGGCACCGATGGCTTTGCTGTTCTTCCGCGTTGCCTTGTAGATATCGCCCAGAACTCGGTATGCCTTGTCATAAGTGGGATCCAGCTCTGTAGCGGTNCCGAGAGAGTTGATTGCTTTCGTGTACTCACGAGCTGACTTGTATGCGAGCCCTAGGTTGTAGAATGTGCGTGCGCTGGAAGGGTCGATCTGTGACGCCGATACATACTCCGCGGCCGCAGCCTTGTAGTTCTTCTGTTTGTGATGAGAGGCGCCCTGCTTCAGGTGCGCGTTGGCAAGCATCTTGCGGGCTTTCCCGCCTTCGTAGCTCGGATCCTGTGAGAGGACCGTCTTCAGGGAGCCCTGTGCGTCCTTATACTTCTTTAGGCTGATCAGCTGGAGCTGACCGAGAGCGAAGTAAGCGGCCGTGTAGTTAGGGTCGACAGTAGTTGCCATCTTGAAGGACTCGGCCGCCTTCGCGTAGTCGCGCATTTTCTGGTAGGTGAGACCCATGCCCTGGTAGGCCTGAGCGTTCTTGCCGTCGAGACTTACAGCGTTTTCGAACAGCTTGATGGCGTCGGCGTAACGACGTTTCTTGAACTGTTCCTGCCCTGCCTGATACTTCTCGGCAGANTCGGGGGAAACCTGTGCNAACGAAGGCCCAGCGAGTAGCCCCGCGGCGAGGATAATCACGGCAAAGCGACTTTTCATCGTGTCACGTCTCCCATCAAACAAGGCGAATATCGCAGTTGTAAGAGCTTGCTAAGATGTAGGAAAGTGTAAAAATCGGCCCTGAGTGTCAAGGGGAACGAAAAAAGAAGCCACTCAATACCGTTAACGGTTGAGTGGCTTCTTTTTTTGTTCCGAGCTTTTAAAGCTACTTAGTGCAGGTCAAATTTGATCGCCTGGCTCATCCAGACCGCGACCGGCTTGTCGTTCTGCATCGCCGGCTTGAACACGAACTGAGAGACGGCGTCCACGGCAGCTTGGCGGAAGATTTCCTCACCCTTCAGGATCTGTACCTCGTGAACCCGTCCATCCCTGCCGACCATGAAGCGAACGAAGACACGGCCCGAGAGCCCGGCCTTGCGTGCGATCTCCGGGTATACTGGTGCGACGTTCTTCACAATGGTCGGCTTTTCCTCGACCATGAAGAATTCGAGGACCTCTTCTTCCATGTCATCGTCACCTGATCCNGGTGGTGGCGGCGGTGGGAGGNCGACCATGGCGTCATCGAAGTCGAGATCCGTGCTTTCGATCGTGACGTCATCAGGCACGTCTTCGCTCTCGGTTTCGATCGGTACAGCCGGCCGAGGTGGCGGAGGTGGACGCTGGATCTGCCGCGTCTCCGGGATGTCTTCCATGTTGATAATGATCTGGTCCTTCTTTTGAGCAGCAGCCCGAACGTTGAACTCTGGGAAGAACACGGCGATCATCGTATGGATGACAAAGTTGATCGACGTGCAGATCCAGAAGACCTTGCGATAGCGCAGCCTCAAGTCGTGTTCTGGGTTCTTCCCACGCACCATTGCCATAGAATTACCCCTTCCTGTCAGCGGCGAAGTTCAGGCGGAGCGCATCCGCTTCGCGCAATTGTTCGAGCACTCTGGAAACAAGGCCATAGGGAGCGCGGAAGTCGCACTTGAGCGATACGATCGTTCGTGGCTCCTTGACCCGTCGATCGTAGAACACGTTTGCAACCTGAGCGAGTTCCGCGACCTTGTCGTCGATGTAGATCCTGCGGTCCGCCGATACCCAAAGATAGGATATCATGCGGCGTTTCTTGAGCTCTTCGATTTTCTCCGCTTTTGGCAAGACGATACCCGTTACGCGATATCGGACGAACACCGTCGTCACCATTAAGAAGATCAAGAGCAGAAACGCTATGTCTGCCATCGAACTGGTCGGGATGCTTTCACCGACAGAAGCTTTTCTTGAAAAATCAGGCATTCGTCTGTCCTACTGTTCCGGGGAAGCCAGAGAGATCTTGTCCGCTCCGGCCAGTTTGATTTCGTCCAACACGGCGATGAAGCTCTTGTAGGGCGTCTCTTCACTCGCCTTCAGTGAGACGATCAACTTTTCGTTCGCGGCGAGCCGCTGCTCGATGCTGGCGCGGAGCTGTCCGAGCGGAACCTGATCCTCAAGGTTGATCAGAATTTGTCCGCTTTCGTTGACCCAGATGTTACAGATGTTCTTCTTCTGGATCTTCTTGGACTCTCCAGCCGGAGGCAGCTGCATTCCGATGCCCTTGTCCTGGTTCATAGTTGTGGTGACCAAGAAAAAGACAATCAGCAGGAATGCGATGTCCGCCATCGAACTCGTCGGAATCTCCGGGTTCGATTTCTCGCGACGGTTTAGTTGCATTGATTACTCGCCCTTACCGTAGCCAAGCTGGATGAGCTCTTCGGTGAATTGCGTCGAGGCTTCCTGCATGTCGATGATGATCTTGTCGATCTTCGAGACGAAGTAGTTGTGGAATGCCTGAATCGGAATAGCGATGACGAGACCGCTCGCGGTGGTGATCAGGGCTTCCGATATACCGCTGGCCACGATGCTCGGCTCGACGTCACCGGCCGCAGCGATCGACTCGAAGGCCGAGATCATACCGGATACCGTTCCGAGGAATCCGAGGAGTGGAGCGATGTTGGCGACTGTCGAGAGCCAGACCATGCCACGCTCGAGAAAAGCCATTTCAACGGCACCTGACTCCGTGATGGCCTTCTCGACGTGGTCGAGTCCGCGATCAATACGCAGCAGACCGGCGTGGAGAACAGATGCGACCGGGCCTTGCGTGTTCGAACAAACTTCAGCGGCTGCTTCGGGACCGCCCTGTTTGAGGGCCTCCTGAATCTGCGCAAAAAAATCACTGGCGTTGATGTGTGCCTTGCTCAGGGTGTAGAAGCGTTCAAAGGCAACGACGAGCCCAAAGAAAAGCATAAACAGCAAAGGCCACATGAAGTTGCCACCCTTGACGAATAAATCAACCATGCCACTCCCCCAGATTATGTGCGTTTACGTCCTGAGACGATTAGGTGGTAGGTGACTCACTCTCCGAGCCGCCCGTGACGTTTTTCTCTCGATGGAGATCGTTTACTTCTTACCCGTTACTTCGATTTCTTCCTTCTTCTTCGATTTGTTGAAGAACTCGCGCCGTTTCTTCTCCTCGTCGGAGAGGGGCGGGTCGAGTTCGTCGATCATCCGCTGTGCGTTCCCGCGCCACTGCGCGTCAGTCCTCGCTTTGCGATACCAAGTAAGCGCACGCACCGAATCCTGCTTGGCCGAGTCCTTGTTCCACTTCTTATAGTAGAAGTCACCCTTCAGGAAATTGAGCCTGCCGCTCTGAGCATCGAGCTTGAGGCCGGCGTTGATCCACCTGAGGGAGCTGGTCTTGTCCGCTAGGAGCTCAATTACGTGGAGATTTTCGGGCTGAATGCTGTGCATTTTATCGAGCAGGCCGACCTGATAGCTGTTCGATTTATCTAACTGCTGGCTCAGATCGAACAAATTGTCAAGGTAGGCGAAGTTGGTGGGATGATGCTCGTGAAGACGGGCAAACGCTTCAAAAGACCTCTTCGTCTCGCCAAGCTGCTTGTACTGGTTGCCAAGCCACTCAAGTGTCTCCCAGTCATTGGGGTTCATCTCGAGGACCTTCTCCTTTTCCGCTAGCGCCTCTTCCGCCCCGCCAGTATGCATCGCCAATTTGGCGATCATGTCACGAACTTCGGGATTGTCAGGCTCCAACTCGCCCCAGCGACGTGCATACTCAAGAGCCGCCTCAAAGTCCTCCTCCTCGGCGCTCAGACTCACTAGGCTGTGCAGATACTGTATCTCCCTCTCCCGTTTGGGGTTAAGGGTCAACAGCTTCGCGTAGGCCGCGATCGCCTTGGGTCTGTTCTCCAGGTAGACGTGGATCTGTCCGAGAAAGTAGTAGGAGTTTTTGTAGCTAATCTTCCCCTTCTGGAGAAGTGTGATTGCCTTGTTCAGCATTTCGACGGCTTCCTCGTAGCGTTCCGTGTCGTTGTATAAACGACCGAGGTAGTAAGCCGCCCGCCCCTCATTGGGGTTGAATTCCAGAGACCTCAGCAGCTGCGTCTCAGCATCTTCGAAGTTCTTGGCCTTGTAGTATCTCTGACCGAAGGAAAGATGCTTGCTGGACGTGCGGGAGGAATCGACGGCTGCCGCATCCTGTGCCGGGATCTCAATCTCGGCGAATAGTACAACCAAGGCCGCCGCGAGGGACATCACGATCATTTTTCTCATGAACAACTTACCTCTTGGCCCACCGTGCCGTAGGGGCGAGTAATGGAGCCAACCACTTGTTATTTAGTGCTTTGGGTATAAGGACACGGTGAGGGTGCCATTAGAATGCGTGAATCTAATGAATCGATTTTTGGCTGTCAAGGACTAATCCCCGTCCGCATAGCCCAATTGATTCGAACGATCAGGGGTTTGGTGCGGTTCCGTGCCCGGCGGGCGCCGACGAATTGACCGGGTGTTTCAGGAGGGCTGATCGTCGCCGACCGTGGCGTCGAATCGGCTGCCGGGAGCGTCCAGACTGCGGCCGACCTGGCTGAGATCTTGGTCCACTTGCTCGCGACGACTTCTAGCATCCTGGAGGTTTGCAAATAGCTTGTCAGACGCGGACCGTGCACGGGGAGGTGGCATCTCCGACGCAGGTGCGACCGGCAGGCCTTCCTCCGGTAGGTCTGCAAGGTTTCTCAGGAGCCGCGCTTGTTCCGTCAAGATCTCGAGCGTCTCGCTTTGTAGCCAGGCGTAGTCAAGGAAGGCGTTGAAACGGGACTCTCGCTGCAGAATGTCACGCTCGATTTGTTCGATCGCAGATTCGGCACCGACGATCTCACTCGGCGGAACAAGGCTGGCGAAGCGTCGGAGCGCGTCTGCGATTCTTTCGTCGAGGTCGTCTCGCTTGGCTTCGGCGCCGAGGAGTCGATCAGCTTGGTCGGATTGGATCGGAAGTGAACGTGTCTTCCTGACTCGCGTGCGCCTGCGGGACTGTCGGCGTTTCAGAGCAATGTGGTCAAGCAGGGAGTCGCCATATCGGAAGGCGAGCCAGAGCGGAGCGACCGAGAACAGGATGAAGGCGATGAAAGTGACGAACTGCACGTAGAATCCCTATTATATATGTGTAGCATCAACAACCGTTCAATCTTCGGTATAATCACACCTTCGAAGCAACCTTTTCGTGCTCGGGTTGACAGCCAACCGGCATTCGTATATTGTTATCTCCCAATATTCGATGGAGCAGGAATGACTTATTTTTCGATGTTCCCACCACCGATTGTAAAAGGTTTTGCGCCGCCAAAGGCCCGACCGAATTGTGGCTGTTTTGCCTCCAAGGCAGAGCTGTGACCCCCTTGATGCGCTCGCATCAAGGGGGTTTTGCGTATCGGAGACTCCGGGACGTCCCACCACTGCAATGAGGAGGTTGTAATGTTGGATCATTCTGACAAGATTGAGCGGGAGGGCCTCACGTTTGACGACGTACTCCTCATCCCCGGCAAGTCAGAAGTCCTTCCCCACGATGTAGATACGTCAACCCAGCTGACGAAGAACATCCGGCTGAATATTCCCTTGGTCAGTGCAGCGATGGACACGGTGACTGAAGCCCGGCTCGCGGTCGCTCTTGCACAGGAAGGCGGAATTGGCGTCATCCACAAGAACCTGACTGTCGAGGATCAGGCGGCAGAGGTCGAGAAGGTCAAACGCTCTGAGAGCGGAATGATCGTAGACCCGGTGACCCTCAACCCGGACGCCCTTATCCAGGAAGCTCTAGAGATAATGCAGAAGTATCGGATCTCGGGTGTACCGATCGTCGACGAGCAGATGCGCCTCGTCGGGATCCTGACGAACCGGGACCTGCGCTTCGAGAAGAACGTGAGCCGCAAAGTGAAGGATGTAATGACGAGCAAGGGGCTCGTGACTGCGCCGCTTGGGATCCAGCTCGAAGAGGCGCAGGAGATTCTGCAGGAGCATCGGATAGAGAAGCTTCCGGTCGTCGATGGACGAGGCGTGCTAAAAGGTCTTGTGACGGTCAAGGATATCGAGAAGAAGATCCAGTATCCGCTGGCGTGTAAGGATGATCTGGGCCGGCTACGTGTCGGTGCGGCTGTCGGTGTCGGTGGTGACTCGGGCGATCGAGTGGCAGCTCTGATCGAGAAGGGTGTGGACGTGGTCGTGATCGATACCGCACACGGTCATTCGAAGGGTGTTCTCGATGCGGTGGCCCGGTGCAAGGAGAAGTATCCCAGCCAGAATATAATTGCCGGAAACATTGCGACCAAAGAGGCCGCAAGAGACTTGATTTCTGCCGGTGCGGATGCGATCAAGGTCGGCATGGGTCCCGGTACGATCTGCACGACGCGGATCATCGCCGGGATCGGTGTTCCTCAGATCACGGCGATCATGGATTGTGTCAGCGTTGCTCGTGAGTCGGGAGTCCCCGTTATCGCCGATGGAGGGATCACACAGTCTGGCGAAATCACTAAGGCGATCGCAGCGGGTGCGAACGTGGTGATGATCGGGTATCTCTTCGCGGGCACGGACGAGGCGCCCGGTGAGACAGTGATCTACCAGGGGCGTACGTTCAAGGTCTACCGAGGTATGGGATCGCTCGGAGCTATGCAACGAGGTTCGAAGGACCGTTACTTCCAGAGTGAGGTGGAAGAGCGTAAGCTGGTGCCTGAAGGGATAGAAGGCCAGGTGCCCTACAAGGGTTCACTCTCTGGGTTCATCTACCAACTGGTGGGCGGCCTCCGGTCGGGTATGGGCTACTGCGGTACATCAACGATCGATGCTCTGCGGAGTGATGCAAAATTCGTACGGGCGACACCGGCAGCTGCTCGCGAGAGTCACGCTCACGATGTTTCGATCACGAAGGAAGCACCGAACTATCGTCTCGAGTAGACTCACGAGGTGAAGTGCGAGAGAGTGAGAGGAGGTGTTCGCTGGATGAGCACCTCCTCTTTTTTATCTGTCGAGTTGACGGTCAGAAAAATCAGTACCACGATTTCGTTAGTGGTCAGTCGACTGTATGTAAGAACACTCGTGAACTCTAGTTTTTTTGCAGGTTTGTCTTGATTCCAATTCTTTAAAGACCGTATATTCAACGTCAGAATAAAGCGCGTTTCACTCGTTTAAAAGGAACGCTAAAGTAAACGTGAGAGGAAACGCCAAGGCGTGTTTCGAACTCAGTAGGAGGAGGTGAAAGCGATGCCAGTTAAGAAGGCCAAGAAGGCCAAGAAGGCCAAGAAGGCCAAGAAGGCTGCAAAGCGTACTGCTAAGAAGGCCAAAAAGCCAGCAAAGCGTACTGCTAAGAAGCCAGCAAAGCGTACTGCTAAGAAGGCTAAGAAGGCTAAGAAGGCTAAGAAGGCTAAGAAGGCTAAGAAGGCTAAG
>PAXL01000064.1 GCA_002714465.1 Gemmatimonadota bacterium
CTTTGCGCAAGGAGAAGAGTTAGAGTCAACTGACCCGGAAGGAAATGGCAGGAAGAGATCCCGCAAAAAGCCCAAAGCTGATCCGGATGACATCTACGAATACGACGACATCGAAGCTGGTCTGCACGGCAGCTCGGGTCGAGAGTCGACGGTCATCGCGGGCGTCGACGAGGACGGGTGGCAGCGAACTCCACTGAAGCGCAAGCGATCCGAGAAGCCCGAAAAGAAAGAGACTTCGGGGATCAATTTGCTGCCTGCGAAGAAGAAGCGATTCCTGCCGGTATTACTCGCGTTCGGTATCATTGCTGTGGGAATGATCTACTGGGTCGTTAGCAGTCAGGCTCGCGAGAATGCAGAGATTCAACTCAAAGAATCGATGGACATCGCCGAGCGGGAATTCTTCGATGGCCATTATCCGCAGGCTTACCAGGCGTTACTGGAGGCGGATGCGGCGCTGCAGATTCTTGGGGTGACTGACGACCGTGCGAAAACTGTTCGCGAAATGAAACGCCAGGCGGATGCGGCCTCGCATCTGCTCGACGGTTCGGTCATGGAACTGGTGGAAACGGCCGCGTTGACGCTCCGCGAAACCAGCGAGTCGCAATGGAAGGAAGACTTTTCGGTCAACTTTGAAGGTCGCTGGTTTGTCATGCAGTTATCGGTGCCGGACTCCGTGACGGAACGGTCGAGACTCAACTACGACTGGATTGTGGATGGCTGGCCCATTCAGCTGGACGGTCTGGGAACAATTGCGACCTGGGCGGTGAAGAAAGGCGGAATGAAGGAGATTCTCTGTGCGGGTCGTCTTCAGAACTGCCGTCGAGACAGGAAGGCCGGGAATGTCTGGGTAGTGGAATTTGACCCGCGCTCGGCGTTTCTCTGGACGGATGAAGCGAGTCTGATTCGACAGAATATGATTCCTGTGTTCGATGATTCGATCGCGACCGCAATGCGGAAGCTCGTGAAGAAGCAGCGGGAAATCGGAGACGCACCTCCTCCTCCACCACCTCTCGAGGAAGAGGAGGAACCAGAAAAGGACGACGTTTCGGAAAGTGACGATGGAGAGACGGAAGGAGACTCAGATGAGTAAGACCACACATCCTTCGCGCATCTGCCGGTTCAGGTTTGCGCTGGCGGGACTGCTTTGTTGTGTGGTCTCGCAGACGGCTTCTGCGGCAATCTCTGTTGAAGATTTTCTTGCGGCCAAACCGCGATGGGAGAAGCTGGCTGATCAGAATCGGCCGATGGTTCTTGAGGGTCGCGTCTCAACGATGAAAGGCCGAACGGTCATCCTTCAGAAATGCTCGAAGGAGATTAAATTCGTTTCCGAGCGCGACCTCCCGTCGGCGACCGGTTCCGACGTCGCAGAAGTCTCGGGCCGCCTTCAGCGTGACGAGACAACGCAGCAGGTCTACTTCTTTGTCGAACGCGTCAAGGTGATCGACAACGATCTGCTTCGTCTTCAGAAGCAGCGGCGCGATCTGCCGAAGAATGATGCCGATGCCTGGTACGCGCTGGGTAACTGGGCTCTAAATCGCGCTAGGTTTTACGACAAGACCGACGACCCGTTGTACGCGGAATCGAAACGAATCTTCGAGCTCGCGATCTCTCGCGAACGGCGATTGATGGAGGACCGGACACCGAAGAAGCTGCGCGAGCTGGCGACAAAGGCCCGCCGCTACGGCATCGATGAGGCGGCTCGCATGTCGATTGTCCACGAGTCCTATCTCATGGACTGGAAAAGCATTCGGCTGCGGGGAGAGTCCGGAGAACTGCTCGGTCTCGCCACGAAGTTGGCCTCGGCACTGCCCGGTGGGGGTGATGCACTGGCCGATACGTCCGTCGTGAAGGATCTGAAGACGCGGTACTTTGTCGACCCTCAGAAGTTTTACGACGAAACGTCAAGTGATGAGGTCGCTCGGAAAAAGCTACACCGGATTCTCTACCAGAAGGTTGTTGAGGAAGCGATCAGGAAAGAGGAAGACCCGGACGGGAAGAACGGCAAGGTCGTCGCCAGAATCATCAAGGACTACCTCCCCGAACGGATCAATAAGGCGGATGCGTACCTAGTGGCTGAGAGAAACTGGCGACTGAAAAACGTTGCCTCATTCCTGCGACCGGAGATGCTTTCTTTGCGTGAAGAATTCGTGAAACTCGGCGAGCGAGAGAAAGCAGCCGAGGTCCTGGAGAAGTGGTTTGCGAAGAAAGACAGCGAGCTGCGCCGGCAGGGAGTGGATGGTCTGCTGGACCTGGCGTCCGAATACGAGATTCGTCACGACCTGCTCGAGGACGACGAGACAGCGGAAAAGAAAAGGATCCACGACAGGATCATCGAAATTCTGATGGATGCGTATCGGAAAAACTCGGACCTCGGTTCGACGAAGCGGCGGCTTGAGGAGTACGGTTATCGACTCCGTGATGGGAAATGGAAAACGCCCGAAGAGATCGAAAAGCATCTTAACACGCCGCGGCAGCGCGCGATGGCAGAAGGCCGGGTCGTAGCCGGGATGACCGACAAGGAAGTCGTCAAATCGCTTGGCAAACCCGATCGGGTTTCTCGGATTCTGACGGCTCGGACAGTCATTGAGCTGTGGGCCTACGGAGCTCCCGATGAGACGCCGCTGGTTGTGCGACTTGTCCGAACCGGCAACCGAAGCCAGTCCATCGTCACTCACTGGAAGCAGCTTGCGGTGGATCCGCCGCGGTCAGAAACCGACGACGAACCCGATGAAGGGGAAGAGACTTCTGCTCAGCCAGCGGGTGCCGTCGGTGGCTTCTAACCGGATGTAAGAAGCCCGATCATCCACTGGCCTGAGGAATTGCCACGCTGTAACTTCACGCTCAAGGCAGGTCCGGTGCCAGTGTTTTCTGGTGCCGCTCGACGTTCCACCATTTCAGCCAGCGGGTTTCGTCGTAGCCGAAGTCCTGTTTCGTCAGCTTGCGGAGTGCGACGAGGGATTCCTGGTTCTGGTGAGACAGCTGAATCGGAACGACCTTGGTCGCGATGCCGGGGGCCCCTGGGTACGGGATGACATCAACGCGGTCGTAGCGACCGGTCCGCAGGCCAAGGGCGATTTCCGGTGGCAGGCCGTTTCGATTTACGTTCGGTCCCCCGAAAGAACCGTCCGAGCCGAAGCTGTAGCCTTCAACGGGAATTCGAATCTTGTAGCCGTGGGTGGTGACCAGGGAGCGGATCAGTGCCGGGATGGCCGCCTGATCTCCTTTGCGGCCCAGGGCGATGGCCGAGCGTTTGACAATGAAGTTCTGCTTGTCGCGGAGGCCTCGAATAAGGATCGACTGGCCGAGCGAAGCGTGTTCATCGGGAATCGCCTCGAGTGCTTTCTCGCGAAGCTCATTGACACCGTCGCGAATGGCTAGTGTGGCGAGCGACGGGACAGCCTTCTCTCCGCCAATNCGAGCAACGATTTCCACGAAAGCTGTGCGAACGTCCACGTGCTGGCTCTTGCCAAGAAACTGCACCAGTGCGGGAATGGCATTGGGTGAGGCGATGTTGCGCAGATTGGCCAGGCCGTCGGCTGCCCGCTCCGCATGTTTGCCGGTGGCCCAGTTGAGCCACAGTCGCACTTTGCTGAACCAGGCCAGCTCGGCCTTGGTACGTTTGGCTCTGGACTGAATCGAATCCAGTTTGTCGGCCGGCACCCACTTGCCTTCGAACTTGNCGAAGCCTTCGTCGATCTTTTTCTGCTCGTACTCTTCCTTNGTCAGCCATTGGTCGTCGACCAGCGTATGTCCNAGGCCATAGTGAGCTCGCCGGTGTTCCGGGTCGAACTTGAGCACAGCTTGCAGATGAACGGCCCGTTGTTTGTCGATGTTTTTTTCNCGGCACCACTCGGCCATCGCCCAGTGAGCTTCCAGTGTGTCCTCGATCGTTCTCACGCGAACTTCGTATTCCTCGACCTTGAGCGGCTGTTTGACGATGTCCCGCACCTTCGCGCGGTCGACAGTCACGGTGGCTCCGTTGAGCAGTCGAATCTGCACGGTCGGCTCATCAGCCTCGTTGCGGACGATCGTGCCGCGGAGAGCTCCGGACCGGGACAGCAGGATCGCGTCGGCCTTGACCGCCTGAGCGGCAAGGGCGAGGCAGCTGAGAGCGATGAGGACTCGTGACATCATCAATCTTCCCGTGACGATCGGGTCGAGGCTTCGCCGTTGAGAAACTCTTCGTTGCAACGACTGATCCTGAAACACATTCGGCATCNAGTCCCAACGAATCTTACCCGCTCCAGTCTGCGGATTCGCTGAATCTCTGACGAAAGCGAAGACTTTCCGGGGACTTTCGATTCTGCCGAAACCCGCCAGAGACCTCTGATTCGCGCGCTCAGGCTTCCCGACTCGAATTGCGTTCTTTAGAGTTTGCCGCGTACAGCCCTTCTGAAACAACCGTACCCTCAGCGAGTGGCCTTCGGACTCCCGGCGTCGGTCACCGCTCCGCTTCCAGGAGAACAGACATGGCCGTCAAGTCGCGTGCAAAAGCCCAGCCGAAATCTGCCCCGAAGGACGACGGCGCAGCTCTCCTCAACAACGCTCTCGGCCAGATCGAAAAGGCTTTCGGAGCCGGTTCGATTATGAAGCTGACGGATTCCACGTCAGCCGCCGTGCAGGGGATCCCGACCGGAGCTCTCTCACTGGACCTCGCCCTGGGCGGTTACGGACTGCCCAAAGGNCGCATCCTCGAGCTGTTTGGACCGGAGTCGAGTGGTAAGACAACGCTCGCCCTGCATGCCATCGCGAGTGCTCAGCGAGCCGGAGGCATTGCTGCCTTTATCGATGCCGAACACGCCCTTGATCCGTCCTGGGCGAAGAAACTGGGAGTGAATCTGGAAGACCTGCTTGTCAGTCAGCCGTCCTACGGCGAGGAAGCTCTGCAGATTGCCGAGATGCTTATCAAGTCCAACGCGGTCGACATCATCGTCGTGGACTCGGTTGCGGCTCTCGTGCCGAAAGCGGAACTCGACGGCGAGATTGGCGACACGCACGTTGGTCTGCAGGCCCGCNTGATGAGCCAGGCAATGAGGAAACTGACGGGAGCGATCTCGAAAGCGAAAACGACCGTCATCTTCATCAACCAGATTCGTGAGAAGATCGGCGTCATGTTCGGCAGCCCCGAGACGACGCCGGGCGGACGGGCTCTGAAGTTCTACAGCTCGTGCCGGATCGACGTTCGCCGGATCGCGACGCTCAAAGATTCGGAAGACACGATCGGCATTCGCATGAAAGCCAAGATCGTCAAGAACAAAGTCGCCCCGCCGTTCCGCATCGCCGAATTCGACATGCTCAGCCGCCGCGGCATCAGCCTGGAAGGCGACGTGATCGACATGGCTGTCGACGATCGAGTCGTGCAGAAAAGTGGCTCGTGGTTCAGCTACGGGCAGACAAGACTCGGCCAGGGTCGGGACAAAGCTCGAATCCATCTGGAAGAGAATCCGGAACTCCTCGAAGAGATAAAAGGCAAAGTCCTGAAAGCTCGCGGCTTCGAGCATCTGATCGGCGGCGCTCCGGAAGCAACCGAAGAGGACGCGGCTGAGGAGTAAGCGTCGCGATTCAACTGCTCCGTGGCTTCTCGCGAAAGTACCAGAACACCGGCACTCCGACCGCAATCATGCCCAAGCCGATCAGGGCCTCCATCGGGTTCCCCCTGAAGACGTAAAACAGGAACCAAGTGTAAACCGCGATGTAGAGAATCGGGGTCACGGGGTAGCCGAGCGTCCGATAGGGTCTCGTTTTCTCCGGCTGTTTGCGGCGCAGGACGAGGACGGCTCCGACGGACAGGGCGTAGAAGATGCTGGAGACGAAAATGATGCAGTCGGTCAGCAGGCTGAAGATGCTTTTCTTCTGAAAGTACTCGACGTTTTCCACCAGCACGGCTGAGACCAGGACCAGCACGACTCCCAGGCTTCCCTGAATCAGGATCGCAATGGCTGGGGTTCGGAATGTGGCGTGGACCTCACCCAGAATCGGGAAGAAAACTTTGTCGCGGCCCATCGCGAACGGCACGCGAGGTCCCAGCAGCAGGTTGCTGTTGATGGCTCCCAGCGTGCTGACCATCACGCCCGTGGCCATCAGTTTGCCGCCCCACTCGCCCAGCAGGCGAGTCACCATCAGCTCGGCGACGTGTTCCTGGTTTTTCGGGACGGCCATCTCCGACATCGGCACGACGGCGTGGTAGGCGAGGTTGGCTCCCAGGTAGAGCAGAATGAGCAACCCGATTCCGCCGAACAGGGCGATTGGAATGTTTCGCTGCGGGTTTCGAATTTCCTCGGCAACCGGAGCGATTCCGTGCCAGCCGTTGTAAGCCCACATCACGGCCAGCAGAACGGCCGCGATCTGTGTGGCCAGCGAATCGGTTGCGGGAGTGATCGTCGCGGCGAAGTTTGAAGTCTCGACAACGTCCCGACCTCCCAGCTCGAGGGCAAACGGGACGACGGCGACGAACGCAACAAAGCTGGATTTGATCAGAGTCGTGGCTGCCTGGACGATGCCTCCCCAGAGAACTCCGACAACGTTGATTCCCGCCGCCAGAACCTGAAGGGTGATGGCCAAAGCAAGTGTCTCGAACAGAGAGAACTCAACCCCTTTCAGCGCGATGTCCAGCGAGCCGACAAAGATCATCGACAGCGCCGCCGTTGAAGCCGGACGGTTGAAGAGGAACTCCTGCCAGCCAAACAGGAACGCTGTCAGCTTGCCGTAGGCCTCTCGCAGATAAACGTAAAGCCCTCCGGCGTGAGGCAGCATCGTCGCCAGCTCGGCAAAGCAGAGGGCTCCCAGCAGACAGAGAACTCCACCGACAATCCACACGCCCATAATCAGGTCAAACCGCCCGGCCTCAAACGCAATGCGTCCCGGCTTGGCGAAGATGCCCGACCCAATGACATTGCCCACGACGATCGCAATCGCCATGAACGGCCCCAGAGCTCGCCGCAGCGAGGGTGCTTTGATTGCGGTGGAGTCAGCCTGAGAGTTTGCCGCAGATTCGTCTGACATCGCAACTCCCAGTGAGGATTAACGAGTCAGCAGGTTACGCAGTCAACTTTACTGTTGCGAACGTACTGCGCGCCAGAGATCCGAAATCGATTTTTGCCAGAAAACACCAGGCTGCCAGCCGTATTCAGTGAGGCAGTCGGAGGCGCCTGCTGAGCGGGTGATGCCACCTCGGGAGCTGGCCTGGCTGGCTGGTTCTGGCGTCAGGTCTCCGGCAAGCTGCCCCAGGTACCGAGCGACTTCCAGGATTGTTGTTTCAACCCCGGTGGCAATGTTGAAAACAGAAGATTCACCAGCGGTGGGCGGGTGCTCGGTGAGGAGGAATGAAACGGCGCTGGCGACGTCGCGAACGTCGATGAAATCTCGCGTGGCCAAGGGATTGTGGACCTCGAAAGTGCGATTGGTTGTGTGGCCCGCTTCGAGGTCGGCTTTCTGTTGAAGCAGTCGCTTTGCAACTGCGGTGGCGAAGTAGTGATCGGGCAGGCCGGGTCCGATGATGTTGAACGGGCGGACGAGGGTGATTCGCTGGCTGTTCGTGGCAGCGGCGGCCTGGGCGAGCTGCGTTTGAGCCAGCTTCGAGGCACCGAAAAAAGAAGCAGGTTGGCACGCGTAAGATTCCGAAACGGGGAGGTCTGCGGGTGGGACTGATCCATACTCGGCCGCACTGCCAAACAGAACGATGCTCGCGTCCGGCACAAATTCGTGCGCGGCTTCCAAAACGTTGAGAGCTCCCGTCACGTGGACAGCGTAGTGATCCCGTGGCGAGGCCGACGCCGTGGCGGCTCCGCACTGGATGATCCAGTCCGGCCTGGTCTGCTCGATCACATCGCGTACGGATTCTTTTGAGGTCAGGTCGCAGGTCAGAAACTTCTTTCCCTGCGAAGAGACTCTGGGTCTCCGCGCGGTCGCGATGACCTCGACAGAGTTCTTGCCAAAGAGTTGGCAAAGATGTTGCCCAACGAAGGATGAGCCGGCGAAGACGAGTGCGCGTGGCATGTCGGACTCCGTCAGGCGACTTCGGAACTTGGGTTTGTCAGGAATCCCGGGCAGAATCGGCAACATGGTTCACCGCTGCTCAAGCCGCTGACGAAATCGTCCCACTCGGTGGCGGAGCGTGCCTGACCGTCAAGACGGAAGTTGACCAGCTGCGGCATGAATGCTCCTGCACGACGATGATCCGCCATCGCCGTCACGGCCACTTCGCCAGGGAAGGAATTCAGGTGGCGAGCCAGACAGGAGGGTTCGTGCGGCAGACTTCCGCCGGGTCCGGTGGCGACAAAGTGAAACACACCATCGGGACGCAGGCAGTTCAACAGGCTGGCCGTCACACGTTTTGCGGAGGGCTGCTGAATGCTGGCTCGAAACTGCGAAGCGTACAGGACAATCGCTGAGTCAAACTGCGTGGTGACTCGATCGAACTGGCTGCGAGGAACCGGACCCGCCTGGAAATCCGCCTCGGGTACGAGGTTCGCGGCCCGCTCGACTGAGTCGTCGGCCTCGTCAATTCCGGTGACCTGAACCCCGAACGGAATGAGCCGTTCGGCCAGCTCGCCATCGCCGCAGCCGGCAATCAGAACTCGCGATCCGGGTCCCAAGCCGCCGGTGAGGATCAGCTCGCGCATCAGCGATCGCGAGAAGCCAGAATGAGTCGCGGTGTGTCGCGAGGCGTCTCGTTCGGACTGATTCCAGGGGCGGGGCAGAGTCAAAACAGCTTCCTATCAGCCCGTTGAGTTGCTCGCGGGCTGGCATGGTCGTGGCAATCGCAGAATTCGTTGCCAGGGGATACTCTACGGCGAGTCTTGAAAAACGGTCAACATGCACTGCGGCGAGGGAAGCACGAGGTCTCGAGGTGGGAAAGAAAAAGAAAGCGGAGCCACAGCCCGAGGGGAATGCCTCTGCGGCTGGCTTTGAGGACTCGCTGGCCGAACTACAGCAGATTGTTGCGAGGCTTGAGGACGGATCGCTGCCGCTGGAAGAGTCAATGCAGCAGTTTGAGACTGGCATCGGCCTGCTCCGCCAGTGTTATCAGGTGCTCGAAGCGGCCGAATCACGAATCGAGATCCTCACGGGAGCCGACCGCCAGGGAAATCCTCGCACAAAACCGTTCGATTCTTCTGCAACGTTTCAGGCCGCGTCGTCCTCCTCAAAGACTGATCCCGTAGAGTCGGCCGGACCGGCGATCAGAGAGTCGGGGCGGGCCGAAGATTCACTGTTTTGAGGGATCCTCAATGGACCTGGACGAGCTGATCGAACTTGCGGAAGAAGCGAGTAAAAACGCATGGTGTCCTTACAGCCACTTTCCCGTCGGAGCCGTCATCGAGACCGGTGATGGCAGCGTCTTCTGCGGCTGCAATGTGGAAAACGCATCCCTGGGACTGACGATCTGTGCCGAGCGGGCCGCAGTGTCGGCGGCTATCGCGGCCGGCCAGAAAAAAATCCGCTGCGTCGTCGTGTTTACTCCGACGGAGACACCGACCGCTCCGTGCGGCTCCTGCCGCCAGATGCTCAGCGAATTCTCGGACAACGCCACCGTAGTCTGCGCGTGTCGTGGCGAGGGTCGGATCGAGAAGAGTCTCGCTGAGCTGCTGCCGTTGAGCTTCGGGCCAGGCGACCTCTCTTAGATTCTTCTGTTGTTCGGCAGGCGCCGCGCAAGCTGGCTCACTCTTTGACGACCGGCGTGAGAACGATGTTGCGGTAGCTTACGGCGGTGTGGTCGCCCTGCAGATAGAGCGGCCCAGAGATCGTCTCGTCGGCAAAGAGAGCTCCGTTCGTGCAGCCGGCAATCGGCTGATTGTCGATGACTTTTTTCCCGTTGAGAATCACGGTCGCGTGTCGGTCAACCAGCGTGATGTCGTACGAGTTCCACTCGCCACCCAGCTTCCCGGCATTTTCACTGGGCTTGATCCGGCCGAAAATCGCGCCGACTCCGTTGATGCCCTGCATGCGGCTGTCGCGGTCCAGGACCTGAGCTTCATAAATGCCCCGCAGATAGATGCCGCTGTTTCCGCCCGGCGGCACTTTGAATTCGATCTTCAGATTGAAATCCAGGAACTTCCGCTTCGTTCGCAGGTTGCCGTACTTTGAGTAAGGAGCGAAGTCGAGCTTCGGCGTCGTGTTGACCAGAACCCCGTCGATGGCTTTCCACCCGTTGAGTTGTTTCGGATTGGTGAGTTGCCAGCCGTCGAGGTTCTTTCCATTAAACAGCGAGATCGGCTTGCCGAATTTCAATTTGCTCAGATCAGGTCGAGCTGGCAGAGGCGGAATTCGTCTACCGCCAAACTTGAGTTTCTCAACTTTGCCACCTGGCAGCGGCCGCAGCATGACGAGTTGAATCTCGTTCTCTTTGGCGACGGCCGAGTGCCAGCAGGGGATGCGCTCGCCGGTCGGAGGGCCGCCTTCGAACTCAGGCTCACCAACTCGGCAGCGGCGTTGAAAACGCATCATGCCGGCTTCCAGCGAAACCTCGGTCAGTTTCTTCGGCGAGCCGACCGTCCACAGCTCTCCCGCTGGTTTGCCGTCGACGATCGAAACGGTCATCCATCCGGCGGCTCCGTCGGGTATCTTCAAAGCCCAGTTGCCCTCGATCGGATCGCGTTCCAGTTCTGGCGAGTCCTTTGCTTCTGCAGCTTCGACGACGTGGGCAGCGGCAAAGAAGAACAGTGCGGCTGCAATTCGGAGGAAATTCTTCATGACGATTCGCTTTGATTCGCGGTTGAACGGCGGTGGTGTGGTGAAAGTTATTTGCTGTCCATGTCGCGAATTTGCTTCAGTCCGGCGGACAGACCATCGATGCCTAGGTGAACGGCCGAGCCGACATTGATGAAGCGGTAACCCTGCTCGTACGCCTTGAGGCACGGGTCGAGGGCCATGAAGGTGATGCCCGCCGGCTTGCCATGTTCGGCGACTCGCTTGGGAAACTCGGCGAGGTACTCCTGCAGTTTCGGGTGCTGAAACTGCCCGATGACTCCCAGCGAGGCGGACAAATCGGCAGGGCCGGCGAAGACGACGTCCACGCCGTCGACCTTTGCGATCTCATCGAGGTTCTGCATACCCTCGGGCGTTTCGATCTGCACGACGACGGCCGTTTCCTGATTCGCGACCGGCAGGTAATCCTCCCACGCGACGTCCATCATGACTGTCCACATCGGTGAGATCCCGCGCGATCCTTCCGGCGGGTACTTCGCGTACTCGACCGCTCGCTTCGCTTCGTCGGCCGTGTTGACCTGCGGCACCATAATTGTGCTGGCCCCGATGTCGAGTGCCTTTTTGATCCACATCGGATCGAGCCCCGGGACGCGGATCATGGGTGAGCATCCCGCCTGTCGGCAGAGGATCGGCATCCAGCGTACTTCGTGAGGTCCGTATGGTCGGTGTTCGAGGTCGATCCACAGGAAGTCGATGCCCGTGTTGATGGTCAGTTTGGCCACGAAGTCCGAGGCGTCGGGTGCGTTCGATCCGAGGACGACTTTGCCGGCCTCGAAGTTCTTCTTGATCGGATTGATAAACATGAGGTCTCCACAGGTTCAGGGCACGTGACACGAAGTAGCGCAGCCACGGTGTGAACACGCAAGCGAGTCAGCCTGAGTTCGGCTTCAATTGGCTCAGCCTTCGACCGTTCCGTCCTGATCCTGGCCTCGCCAGGTCAGGGCGCGGTCGATCGGCTCGATCCGAAGCACGACCATGCCGTCCTTAAAGATGCGAACGGTTCCGGTTGATTCGGAGACGGCGATCGCGATCGCTTCGGTCGTTTTGGAAATCGCAGCCGCTGCCCAGTGACGGGCTCCCAGGCCTTTCGAAATCATCAGGCCCTCGGCCGGAGCATCCAGGATTCGGCAGGCTGCTTCGCAATGGCCATCGGCCGAAACGACAAACGCTCCGTCCAGCTGTGCCAGCTCCTTGACGCTCTCGCGAACGCGAGCCGACCGAATCGAGCGCTCCTTCTTCGGATAGCCCTTAAACGGGTCATGTACCTGCTCGTGCGACTGGGCGAGCACCTTCCGGTGATTGCCGACGACGAACAGCGAGCCGACTGGTTTGCCCTCGCGTCCTTCCTTGCCGATGTCGACGGCCAGGTTGACCACGATGCGAAGCGTCTCAAGCGGGACCGTCGTTTCGAGCCGCTGCAGGTCGCGCGAAGTCAGTCGCGTCAGGTGCTCGGCCAGCGGCATGATGGTCAGCGTGTCAATTTGCTCGTGCTCGAACGCCGCGTGCAGAGCGATGATTGTGTCGCCAGTTTTGAGCATCTCATCGGCAAGCGATTCGAGCAGTGCCTGAATCAGCTGCATTTGCCGCGTTTCCGGCTCCTCCAGCAGAGCGACGTGGTTCACGTCGTCTTTCCTGGCCGCCTCGATTACGTCCTCAACGTCCGAAGCCACGATCAGCGGCAGATTANCGAGGGACTTCTGGATCTCCTGAAAGTTGTAGGAGAGTTCCGCCAGCAGCACGACCGCGGACGCTTTTCGCTCGGCAGCGATGACTCGAGCCGATTCCAGCAGGGCGACAGCGTTGGGTTTGAGCTGGTGACGTGCCACAGAAATCCTGATTGAGAGTGGCGAAAACGAAGCGGCGGCGGAGTGTAAGCAATGCTAGAATACGATCAATGCAGCTTTTGTGCTTGAAGTCGCCAGCCAACAGGGCTCAACCGCACCCCTTTCTCTCGATTCGAGATTGCGAGCCAGTTGCTATCCTGCAGGCCAGACAACCTGCAACGGTGAAGTGAGACAAGATCGACGATGAGTGACTCAACCTTGCCAGCAATGCCCGTTGGATATGAAGACGCGCTGCTGCGGGCGGCGGTTTTTGACCGCTCGCAGCGCGTGCGCCTCGAGATGACCGGAACGGACCGCCGAAGCTTTCTGCACAACTTCTGCACGAACGAGGTCCGCGGGCTGCCGGAAGGGGCTTCCTGTGAGGCGTTTCTGCTGAATGTGAAAGGCCGGATTCTTGGTCACATTCTCGTCTCAGCCGAAGAAGACCGTCTCTGGATCGAAACCGCGCCGGACCAGGCGGCTCCGCTGCTGGAGCACCTGGAGAAGTACCACCTGCTTGAGGATTTTCAGCTGACCGATCGCTCGGCGGAAACCGGCGAGCT
This sequence comes from Gemmatimonadota bacterium, assembly GCA_002714465.1. Next base: position 13,091 of record PAXL01000064.1, read on the forward strand.
GTACCTCACCGGACCCGATGCGGTCGCGCGTCTGGGTGCGTCTGGCTTGGATGTCTCTTCGCTGAAATTGTTTCAAAACGGCCGATTCAGATTGGGCGNGTCTGGCGAGGTCTCGGTTCAGCGATTCGATCTGNTCGGCGAGCCAGGATTCTTCATGCTTACATCGAGTTCGCTTGGGGACCTGCTGCCGACACTCACCGAGGCTGGCATCGTTCATGGCTCGAGGGAGGCGTACGAGTCACTGCGGATCGAGTTCGGGTTTCCCGTTTTCGGCGTCGACCTGTCTGCCGACAACCTGGCTCAGGAAGCGAACAGGACGGCGAGGGCGATTTCGTTTACGAAGGGCTGCTACCTGGGACAGGAACCGGTGGCCAGGATTCACGCGATGGGGCACGTCAATCGCGAGCTGCGGGTCTTTGAGATCGACTTGGAGACTCCGCCGCCAGTGGGCACTGCTCTCCTGNATCCAGACAAACCGGAAAAGAAAATCGGTCAGCTCACTTCGGTGGCCTGGTCATGGCGACGCGGAAAGCCAGTCGGGCTCGGCATGGTCCGCAGCCAGTTCGCCACGCCGGGCTCGGGGATTCTTGTGAGTGCCAATCCNTCCTCGACGGCNGTTGTGCTGGACCCGGCCACGAATTCGTAAGCCTTTCCGGTGCAAGCTGCCCTNATCTTGTGACAGAATACCGGCAGAAGAATCGCCCGCGGGCTANACCCACCTTCCCGATTTGACCANTTCTGCGAGTGATCTCCNATGTCCTCAGCNANGGAATCCGATTCCAGCAAGGCAAAGAAATCCCGCCGAATGTGTCCGTACCTGTTTCTGCTTGGGTCTGGGTTCGAGGCGGACTCTGGCCAGGACGCTTACGTTCTGAAGTTCGTGTCCAGCTCGCGTCAGTTGGAGTGCTCGAATTCGCTGACCATTCGCGGCGAAGCCGAAGCCTGGGACGAAGAGTGCCGCCCCTCCGTTGGCCGATTTGTCCGCAAGTGGCTCAAGCAGAAGGGTATTCCGTTCGACGATCGGCGGATGCTGGTTCGCAGTTACAAGATGGAAGAGGGCTCGTTGGCCGTTGCCGGCTACGTTCCGAAAAGCAAAGCGANTACGCCGGTAACGGCAACATCCAATGNAGCNGGAGTTGCCGAAGCGGGTACCNATGAGGAAATCGAATTCGCCGAGGCTCCNGATCCGGAAACACAGCCGGTCGAGACGCCNGCNATGNCGTCTCAGGAAAAAGCCACAGCCACAGCGGCGGCGGCCGTGGCCGCTCCGGAAGAACTCCCACAGATTTCAGACACGGGTCCGCTCAACAAACTCAAATCGACCCGGCCGAAACAACTCGCCATTATCGGTGGCGGAGTTGGCGTACTCGCGCTGCTGGCCATGCTGATTCCGATGCTGCTGCCGTCGGGAGACGATCAGACTGCGGGTGGCGGCGAAGAGAATCCGGCGAGTGAATCCGACGGCAAAGGAAAAGGCAAAACGGAACCACTGCCGCCGCCGACATTCCCGGTCGGAGTCGTGCGAGTCTACACCGGCACGNCCGGCTTTCACGTGCTGCTCGACGGAAATGTGGTGAAGGANGAGGAAGGCAAACCGGTCGAGACTCCGTGTGCNGTTACGACTCAACAGGGTTCGCACACGATCGAGGTCTTTCGGAANGGCTACTTCGACACATCGCAGGAAGTTGTCGTTTCCGAAGACGGAGAAGTCGAATTTAAACCGCTGGCGGATCCCGACGGAACAAAAAGCGATGCAATGAAAGCTCCTTGGCGAGACTTGGCGATCGGCAAGCCGGTGGCCTTGGATGCAGTGAACTCGGCACGTCCCGAGTTCGATCCGTTTGTAACTCCTGATGGCCTCTCGCTGTGGTTTGTCGGGGACCGCTCCGAAGGGCGAGGCGTTTTTGTCTCAACAAGACTCTCGCCATTTCACGAATTCGGCGAGCCGCAGCAGATCAGCAAAAGTGCCGACCTGCCGGGAACTCCGAGCATGACCGACGATGCTCTCATGGTGGTTTATGCTGCTCCACAGAAAGCGCGTCTCTGGTCGTTGACTCGAAGCACTCCGCTGGGCGATTTTGACAAGGAACCAATCCGAGCCAGCGAAGGCCTCGCCCCAACCTGGGCCTCGGCACAGATTCTTGGCAATGGTCTTCGAATCTACTGGTATGAAATCACCGAAGAAAAAAGCCGTACGCTGATGTCGACACGGCAGTCGCGGCTGAGTCCGTTCAGGAATCTTTACGAATTCCCGATGCCGGGTGGCCATCCGTGTCTGTCTCAGGACGGTCTGCGGCATTACGTCTTCAATGGAAAAACGGTGACCCGATATCGCCGCGCAGCCGTGACGAAGACCTTTGATCCCGGAACAGTGATCACAGTCGAGCCTCTCAAGATTTCCGGTTACGTGCCGAGCGAATCGCATCGGCAATATTTCGTTACAGATGACGAACAGTGGCTCTTCTACTGCGACGACCCGAAGACAGGCGGAGACCTTTTCATCGTAAGATTATCTGATGGTCCGGCGTGGGGAGTGAAACCAACGGGCGAAAAGATCGAGCCCAAGCCGGTTGTTGTCGTTGCTGCAAAGGACCCCGAAAACGAACCGGCCGAGATTCCCGAAAAGCCCGTCGACCCACGATCGCTGCCGCTGCCGTACACGGCTCACTGGAAAATCTTCAAGACGCTGATCGCCAACCGCCAGTACGACGAACTGGCTGAGCTGCTTCAGAAGGCGAAATCGGATCCGGCCATGCAGCCGTTCGCCGAACAGCTGGCCTGGGACGAGGAAGAACTTCAGCAGGTTCAGCAGTTCTGGAAGGACGTTCGCGAGGGAGTCAAAAACGTCAAGAAGGGAGAGAATATCCGCATTGCGAATAACCGCGCGGAGTTTGTTGAGTTCAAAGACGACACGATCCACGCGACTCGAGCGGGAACACCAGTGAGGCGGAAACTCGATGAGCTGCGGGCAGCGGAATTCACGCAGTTCTTCGACAAAGTCGAAATCGCCGCCGAGGAGGAAGGCGACTACCGTGCGGGTGTGTTTCTTTCCCACGATCGTGATGGAATTCCGCGCTCCGCGCAGACACGGCTCGCAGGCGCCGGGCGACTTGGCGAATTGTTTCGAGAACGCGTCGTACGAAGGCTGCTCGTCCAGGCCAAAGGAGAACTGGAACGCTNGAAATTCGGCGCAGGNGTCGCGTTTNTGAAGCAGGCCGAGCCGCTTGCCAGGGGGCTTCCGATTGCCGAAGAGCTGACGAAGNTGGAAGGCTCGCTTTACGAGTATCTGAAGTGGCGACAGGTGGGCGGACGAGGTTGGGCGGTTCGCGGGAACGAGTACGAAGCGACGCTTGAGCGGAAACCGGGAGCGCTNCTGCTGTCGGAGCAGGAATACGAAAACGTCGAGATTTCGCTCGAATGGAAAACGCAGAACTCGATGGTGGCGATNGGCGGTGTCTACTTCCGCTACTCCGGTCAGGGGAACCCGAACGAAAACGCCTTTAAAATCCAGCTTGCTAATGATGCCGGGATCGCTCCGGACAATTTCTCGACGGGAGCTCTCTTCACCGAGTTCGCTCCGGACGTCAACGCCGCGAAACCGGCCGGCGAATGGAACACGCTTCACATTCGAGTTCACGGTCCTGACCTGGTCGTCACGATCAATGGCAAGAAGGTGCTGGAGGCGGTCGCCGTCGCGCCCGACAAGCCGAAGAAGGGTTACGTCGCGATGGACGGCGNCGCTGGCGGAATCACCTACCGCAAGATTCTGGTGAGCGAACTTCCGAAGTAGGCAACCGTGTCCGAAATCGAAGTCGTTNAGCATCGCTCGTCCTGGCAGGAGGAATTCCAGGCACACGTCGCGCAACTTCAATCGCAGCTTGCCGGACACGTCACGAGAATTGACCACATTGGATCGACCTCTGTTCCTGGCCTNGCTGCGAAAGACGTGCTCGACATCCAGATTGNAGTNCCGAGTCTAACGCGAGAATCAGTCACACTCATGACGTCACTGGGCTACCGGCATCATCCGGATCTCAAAGACAGCCCACCACCGAACGCGGACCCGAATGAGTGGCAGAAGCAGGTCTTCACTGAGCCGCCANGTTCCCGGNGACTCAACATTCACGTTCGTCGCGACGGCGCGGCCAACATGCGGCAGACTCTTCTCTTTCGAGANTTCCTGCGCGAGAANGAAAGGGCCGNTTCCTCGTACGGTGNCATGAAGCGGCAAATGTCTGCGCGGAATGTTGACCAAGAAGAGTCTTATCGGAGGAAGGATCCGTTTGTGGAAATCCTGCTCGAAGCCGCCGAGGTCTGGGCTGAGAAAACCGACTGGCGTCACGATTGAGCAGTCAATCCTGCTTGCTCACAGACAAATCGGGCGACCATGTCTGCTGCGTCCGGCCGCGCGAGTGCCTCGCAGTTTTTCGACATGGACTCCCGTTGGGAGCTGTCCTCAATCAGCTCGCCNAGCGACTTTGCAAGTCGCTTTTCCAGATCGCCCTCGCGTGTATCGATCAGCTTCGCAGCTCCAGCAGACGCAACCGCACGAGCGTTCGCTGTCTGGTGATCGTCCCGTGCGTCCTCGTACGGAAGGAGTATNGACGGCAGCTTGAGGCAGGCCAGTTCGGCGAGCGTTGTNGCTCCGGNCCGGCTGATGACCANGCCTGCCTTTGGNTAGANAGACGGGAGATNACTGAAAAACGGCTTNANATTCGCTTCGATCTCGAGGCTCTTCCAAGTCGCCGCCGCGCGCTCGTCGTCTGGCCCCGTCTGGTGAATGACGTTCCACCTGCGCAGCGGACTTTGCGAATCAGAATCAAGGATTGCCTGGGCGGCTTTCAGCACGGCGTCGTTGACAGTTTTTGAACCCTGACTGCCTCCCAGAATGAGCAGAGTTCTTCGATGGGCGATGTCTTCGGGCGCGNATTCTGTCTTTACGATTTCGGGCCGCAACGGATTGCCCGTGCAAACGATCTTCTTCGCACAGCGAAGATGGTTGGTCGTTTCCGGAAAGCTCGTGCAGAGCGGAAAGGAATGAGCCAGTCGACGAGTGGCTCGGCCGGGAATCACATTCTGCTCAAGAAGAATGACCGGCACCCGACCTCGACCGGCCGCGGCGCTGACGGCAAAACTCGCAAGTCCTCCCAGCCCGATAACGGCCACAGGTTTCTGCTCGCGGATCATCTGTCGTGCCTTCACCCAGTCGGCAAAGTGGCCTTGCAGAAACTTCAGCGGATGTCGCTTGATACTCGCCACCGCTGGCACATTGAGTGGGAGCGCATCGAAGCCGGCTTCGGCAAGGATCGACTGCTCGACCGAGCGTCCAGATCCGGCGAACAGGAACTTCGCGTCCGGANGCAGTTGCTTCAGCGAACCGGCAACAGCAATTCCGGGAAAGAGGTGGCCGCCNGTGCCGCCACCGGCGAAAACGAACAGCGGTCTTGTCAATGGAATTCGTATGTCCTGCCAGGCTCACCGATCTGCACATTCGGCAGCCCGAGCGATTCGATTTCCTNGCGCACGGTGGGCTCAAACGCGATCTTGATGTGGATCGCAATGATCGGCACATCGTGCNTAAGTTTGTCCAGTTCGACTTTGAAGAGATTCGGGGTCAGATGCATCGCTTTTTCGGCNAGCCACTCAAACGAGTTGGGGAAGCTGGACTCAAGCAAAACTGCTTTGATNCGGTCGTTGGCGTTGATCACTTCCCAGATTCGATCGGTCGGATTCGTGTCCGACACGATTGCCACAGCGGCCTCTCCATCGTCGAGGACGAATCCGAATGTCGGCACAACATGATTAAGAGCGACCGGCGTGACCGTGAGGTTGCCGATCGTGACAGACTGTTCGGCAGACAGTTCACTCAGTTTCAGAAAGGGCGTTTCTTCGGCGGACAGGCGAATCATGTCCGGCCAGATCGTGTCGTTAAAGATGTGTTNTTTNACGCAGTCAAGNGTCTCAGNTCCGGCGTAAATTGTTGGACATTCCGGCCCTGGNACGTAAACGTTGTCCACAAAAATCGGCAACGAGGCGAGGTGATCAATGTGCGAGTGCGACAGAAAAACGTGCTCGACCTTTTTCTGAATCTCCAACGGACTAACAAACCCGACGCTGCCCGCATCGATCACGACANAGTCGTTGACCATGTAGGATGCCAGTATCTGTTGATGAGTGCCCGCACCAACAGACGATTCCAACAGTGTGATTTTCACGGGATGCCAGTCTTTTACAGTGGGGTTTGAAACACGCTTGAGTGAGGCCAGTTCGTTTCTATTTCTGTTTCATCACGATGACCCCATCCCAGCCCTGTGGTGGCTGGGTCTGGCCATCGATAGCTCGTATCAGAAATCCTTTTGCTGGGTCATCATCGGAAAGCAGATTCACTTGGGCGTGAGCGTCTTCCCATTGCCCGGCGGTTATCAGATCGACAGCAGCTTCATACTGATTGATCTGGATATCAGTCAGTTGGGGGTTCACGGAAAGCGGCTGTGCCAGTTCGAAAACGGTCATGATCTTGTTCATGCCGGCAGGCTGAATGCGGCCAAACTTGCGGCACCTCATTTCGGAAGGTTCGGCAACTTTCTGGACGTATTGAGCTGTCAGCTCGTCCATCAGAATGGGGGCCCTCAGATGCTTGGTCATCGACTCAAGCCGTGCTCCCATATTTACAACCGGACCGAACGCTCCCACCTTGATGAGGTCTTCCGGACCAATCTTTCCGGCGAGCGCTTTGCCATGTGAGATTCCGATTCCCACCTGGAACTGGTAAAGCGGGCTGTTCTCGTCGTTGGTTGACTTGGCGAATTCCTGCTGGATGTANAGAGCCGCCTGGCAGGCNGCGAGCGGGCCTTCAGGTGGCTCGTTTGGCCAGCCCCAGAATCCCAGAGCGGCATCACCCTGGAAGTCGGCGATNACGCCGTCGTATTTCTGAATGCCGGCCGTCATGACTCCNAGGGCGCTACTGACCCGGTCCAGCAGACTCTGGAGTTGCTCAGCGCTTTCTTCGGCTTTCTCAGAGTGCTTCGAGAATCCTCGCATGTCACAGAAGAGAACCGTGATGTCCGTGTAGCGAGGTTTCAGCAGTTTGTTGCCATCGCCTTCCCGAATCGCCTCGACTACGGCCGGCGAGAAGAACTGAGCCAAACCCGCCTGCTGCTGTTGAAGGGAGTTCACTTCCCGGATTGAGCTCACAAAGTCCGAAACCAGTTCCGCAAACCGCAGGTCACCCTTCAGGTCTCCTTCACTCAGAGCCGTGGCACCCGGTGCACCAAACTGCCCGGTGACGTACAGGACCCAGCCTCGTGAGGCGTTGCCNTTGAATGGCATGCAGAAAGCCCAGTCGAGATTTCCGCTGACAGTAAAAGAGGGATTCGATTCTTCCGTGTCCTGCCAGACGTGGAGAACACCCTCGCCCCGTTCCAGTGCAGCAAACAGAAGTCGACGACTGGGAGTAAATCTCCCTAGATCTTCACTGCGACTATCCCACCGCATCATCAGTGGTCCGTCATCAATCGTGGCGTCCGGTGCGTATTGTACGCAGGCCACGGCCCGGGCGTGCTTGAGCGCACCCAGCAGGACTTTCACCGCCGCCTGAGCAAGCTCTTCGTCACTGTGTGCTTTCGAGATCGCCTTGGGCAGCTTGGTGAGGACTTCCAGCCGCTGCTCGGCGTTCTGAAATTTGAACTTCCGCAGCTNATCGGGGCCGAACGAGTGTTCTTCGAANTGAGACCCGGAAACTCCGTCCGAGAGGTCGACAGAGACAAGCTGAAAAATCGTCTGGCCAATGCGAAATCCTTGTCCCGCGCCGATGACGAATTCCCGAGTATCGACTTCCTGAAAGTAGACCGGGTTTCGGGCAGATTCCAGCCGTTTAACTTTTAGCTTGTTGTTNTCGAGGGAGACTTCGCAGTGCTCTCGCGAAATGAGGAGGTCCCACGGGATCGCCCAGCCAGCGCGCGGTGCGCGCCCCAAGCGGATCGCTTCGGGAGGGATCTCCCGGCGCCACTGCTGGGTTGGCTCAGGGCCCGTGACTAACAACTCCATCATGCGGGCTGGATCCTGTTGAAACAGGGAGGGTCAATCAATTCAGCAAAGATTGCCCATGGATTATCCCTAGGCAGCGCAAATTACTGTCAAAAGCCCGGATTCCAGCAAATCTGCAGCAGTCCTGTAAAGACGAAACGGGTCGGGTAAGCTAGACCGCCACCAAAATGTATCTGATCGTAACAGAACCTAAATTCGAGCATCAACCTCATGTCTAAATCCAATGCCACTCCTNGTTGAGCGTGGGGAGCAGATGTGGTACACGGCACGGCTTTCCGGAAGAAACGGTGTTTTCCTNGCCGAGACCAGCCCTNAAGCGTCTCTTGTTTCTGCGATCTTCAGTTGTCTGCGGAAGCCTCCGACTTCATGAGCGACCTTTCCCGTAAGCTTCGGCAGTGTGCCAAGACTGTGAAAGAGAATTGGNCTGGGAGGCCTGTTGTCGGCATTGTTCTGGGGTCCGGACTTGGTGGTCTCAGCGAATTCATTCAGATCGAGGCCGCTTTTGAGACTGGAGATCTGCCCCACTACCCAAAGGCAGCCGCAATGGGACACCGTGGCCGATTTCTTTGTGGGACTCTTGATGGCGTGNGTGTGGCCGTGGTGGACGGTCGGCCACATTTCTACGAGGGATTTTCGGCCGACGAAGTCGCATTGCCTGTGCGATTGATGATGCAACTCGGTGCGCAGACGTTGGTTATCTCCAACGCAAGTGGTGCCGTTAATCCCGAGTTGGCTGTTGGAGATGTCGTCATTCTGAAGAACCACATCAATCTGATGTGGAAGAATCCGCTGATCGGCGAAAATGACGACAGTGTTGGTCCTCGATTTCCCGACATGTCGTCTCCTTATGATNCCACTCTGGGCAAAGCGGGAGCGGATGAGGCAGAGGCACGTGGTTTTCCGACGGCTTCCGGNGTCTATTTCGGGCTGGTGGGACCCAATTACGAGACGTCAGCTGAATACCGAATGGCCCGGTTTCTGGGAGCCGATGTCGTCGGCATGTCGACCGTTCCCGAAGTTCTCGCCGCTCAGCATGCCGGTGCCCGGGTTCTTGCGGCGTCCGTGGTCTCGAACGTTCACTCGCCCGGCGCCGGACCTNTGTCCGGTGAGGAAGTTGTCGATGTTGTTGCCAAANCGGAGCCCGTCATGCAGGCCGTGGTTGCCGGAGTTCTGCAGCACATCCAGGCGGAGCCGGAACCCTTCAGCACAGCAGAATCGAACTCGGAATAGTCGAGGTTCGTGTGAAGTCTGGTGAGGCCAATGTTGTTTCGGGCTCGACGGCAGCCGTCCTGACTCCGTCCGGTCGAGGCGCGGTTGCCGTGATTTCCGTCCAGGGTGATGTCGCTACAAGTGCAATCGACAAATGCTTTCGAGCGGCCAGNGNTCGCCCCGTGCAGGAACTGTCCGTCGGCAGAGTCTGCTTCGGACACTGGATCGGTGCCGACGCTGGCTCGTCCGCCGAAGACGTCGTTGTGATTCGTCGAGCTGCGAAGACCGTTGAGGTCAGCTGCCACGGCGGGACGGCTGCTGTGGAGCGGATTCTCAGTGACCTTCGAGAGCTCGGGGTGGGCGACGTTTCCTGGCAGGACCAGTTGGCCGGCACAGGAACAGATCTTGAGGCGGAGCTGCAGGAACTGCTGTCTCGCACAACGACTCGTCGAGCTGCGTTGAAACTGCTGGAACTGCAGGAGACTCAGCCAGCCGGGATTCGCCAGCTGATGACCTCGGCAGAGGCGATCCTCAGTGAGCCTGCTCAGAACGTCGACGATGCAAAAGCCAGGCTGCTCGCGGAACTGGATGCCAGTTTTAAATGGACGTCTTTCGGTCTGCACCTGACCGAGCCCTGGTCCATCGTGCTTGCCGGGCGTCCCAATGTCGGTAAGTCGACCCTGATGAATGTCCTTACCGGTTTCGACCGGGCCATTGTCTACGACGAGCCGGGCACAACGCGCGACGTTGTCTCGAGTGACACCGCGCTTGACGGGTGGCCTGTGCGGTTGCTCGACACAGCCGGGATTCGCGATGCGACAGGAGAGATTGAGCGCCAGGGAGTTTTACGAAGCCGGCAGGCGATGGAGAAAGCGGACTGCATCTGCCTTCTGCTGGATGCCAGTTCGCCGCTGACTGACGATGACGAGCAACTGATGCGAGAGGTCGCCGCATCCGGCACTCCTTCAATTCTGGTGGCGAGCAAAAGTGACCTGATCAGTGCTTGGGATACGACCAGGGTGAATGCGCTTCCCGTCAGCGCCACGACAGAATCTGGTATCGATGGCCTGATCGAGGCATTGGTCATTGCGCTTGTTCCGGAAATCCCTCCAGTTGCGGCCGTCTTCCCGGTTTCGAATCGCCAGGTAACCTGTCTGACAGCCGCTCGTACAGCCGCAGAGCAGGGGGACTATTCAGCGGTGCTGACTCGACTTCGTCAGATGTGAACCGGTCGCCAAACCTTGGAGGCCAGATTCATTTCAAGACAGCAAAGATCGCTCGCCGACCATCTGAGCCTCGGTTTGAACATTTTTGCACCTCGCGATGTCAAATTTTGCCGGTTGTACTGATTGGGCAGTCGCGGTGCAGACTGACGTTTGCACCGGTTTTTTGCGTCGTAGCTGCTGTGCCGGGTTCGGTTATTCGGATTGCGTCGAGTCTCGTGGAGAAAGCGGTTGCTCTGAACATCCTGATGCTGCCGGCCGAATTATATGAAACAATTCTGTCGCTCATTCCGCGCGTGAGCTTTGCAGTGATCTTCGGGTTTTTGCAGGTTCAGCCGCTTCTACCTCGCCGGGTGGGAAGTGGTCGCGCGGTTGGCGGCGGAGATTCGGCCGACGTTCTGCAGCCGGCGCTTCGGCGTCTGGTGTTCATGGATGAGCACGCGGCTGCAGTTCTCGGCAGACTCGGCGGTGAGTTCACTGCAAAACGGCGTGGGAGATTCCCTCGCACGGTTCAGTGATCCCCGCTCAAAGAGGATGCCGCCGTGGCAAGGACGCCGTGGATCAAACAGCTTCGGGAGAAGCTGTCTCGACCGAGACGATCACGCAGGCAATCGCTCGATCTGAAATCCGGTCACGATTCCGTTTCCAGTCTCGTGGAGGCGATGGAAGTCCGCACCCTGCTGTCTGCGACGAGCGTACTGCTTGACGGCGGCAGTCAACTGCGAATTATCACCGATGCCGATGAGTCAGTTTCGTTTCAGCAGAACGTCGAAAACCCCGATCAGGTCGAAGTACTCATCAATGGCCGGGTCTTTGAAGGAGCTCCTTCGGTCCTCGTTTCGCAGATCGAATCGCTCTTCATTACGACCGGCGAGCTCGACAACACCATCGATCTTTTGCCCATCACTGTCGGCACCTATTTCAATCTGACGAGCATTCGAGTTCAGGGCGGGGACGGCAACGACACGATCATCGCCAGCCTGGACATCCCCGTGCTGGCTGAGGGCGGCGACGGAAACGACACGCTGACCGGCGGCGATCTGGACGACACGCTTCTTGGCGAGGACGGCGACGATGCGATCGTGGGCGGCCTGGGCGACGACAGCATCGATGCCGGCGATGGTGAGGATCGGGTTCTGGGTGAGGACGGAAACGATTCCATTCAGGGCGGCGATGGCGATGATTCGATCGACGGCGGAGCGGGAGACGACAGTCTCCGCGGCCATGACGGTACAGACACAATCGATGG